>NZ_JALPRG010000004.1:0-620718 GCF_030464945.1 Paraburkholderia sp. CHISQ3 | reverse complement strand
GCGTTCTCATCCTGCAACTGCTTGAGTTCGCGTACCTGATCGGACTGCATCCCGGCGTACTGCTTCTTCCACCGGTAGTACGTCTGCTCCGAGATACCAACCTGGCGGATCAGATCCGCTACCGGCATACCCAGCTCCGCCTGCTTCAGTACCGCGACGATCTGTTCGATCGAAAAGCGTTTCCGTTTCATGGCAAACCACCTCCTTGCTCAGGGTCAAGTTTGCCGAAAAACTCACTCTCGTGCTGGTCCGGATTTCCTAATGCAGATCACCAGCGGAGGGTGCAAGAAAGCCTACCAAAAGGCCGCTGCCAAAATTATGCGAATGGACAACAAGGCATTCGATGAGGCATTGACTAAAATTCTGGATAAAGTGAAGTGAGGTGTTTATGAGTGGTATGGATAGTCTGACGACTCTACTCGGTCGATATTTCGGTGAACCCGAAATCGCTGCATTCTTGGCGGACCTTGACATTACTACGACCCCGAAGCTGAAGCGTGGGGACAGTACGGCTATCGTTTCTAGCGCCGAATTGGGGGTAGAGGTGACCTTCCGCGATTCCGAGGCGCTTGACGTGAAGGCGAGGGAGTATCCAGACGGTGCGCTCGTGCTAGCAAATGTTCGCTTGTATGGAGTTAAAACTGATGATTTCACTCCCTATACAGGCGAATTGCCGTTGCACGTGACTTTCGGCGCTTCCAAGCAAACGTTGATTGATCATATCGGCGCACCCGCTCGAGACAATCTCGCTTTGCGGCAGATCCGTTGGGACTTCGCGACGCATTGCCTGTTTGCAAAATTTGGTGAGAAGGACAACTTGGTCATCTTCAGTGTGCAGTTGCCGCTTGCATGATGTACGTGACGCCGAATCCCTTACGTTACGAGAAAAATCGTGATCGAAGCGAGATCAGTCCGGTACTGTGCGGGATGATCACGGTGCGTGATTGATACTCGACTGGCTACCCGGACGGCTCGCACTTCAGCGTTATGATCCCGAGGTCGCATGGACTTGCGCGGTATGTGGAAACACATGCGACAGCCTGCTGCTATATCGAAGCCGCGGAAGCAGTGAACAGTGAACTGTGGGTCCTCGATTTGACGTGCGGCGATGTGCAAGTGGCGATCGATCTGGTGAGAGGTGGAGATGCTACTGCGCAAAATCTGTTCAGCGGTTACATAGTGAGTGATTACGTTTGACGCATGCCTAGCGTGACCGTTTACCCGCAAAGGTAGCCGTCGACATGATGCCCGTCTGGTTGTGACTAACATATAGTGCGAAAGAAAATCATGATCCAATGTAGAGCGTGTAAACAGGCTTTTGATGCGTCTCCTGAGCAGCAAAATCTGATTGATAAGGCAACTGCGAAGGGCATGTCTTTCGTAATGCTCAAATGCCCCAAATGTTGGATGAGCTTTGGCTACGACCTGAAAATGCGTAACGATGAACCAGAGGAGGATCGTGAGAAAGAATCTCTTCGTTGTCCTGTGTCCCGCTGTTCGGGTTGGGTAGCCTACGTGGATAAATCTGCGGATGTGGAGAAGCCGTTCTGGGGTTGCGGGGAATGTGGCTCGATGTGGTTTAAGCGACAAAGTTTGAATCGAGATATTGAAAATATAATAAATAAATATCCTTATCGATCGCCATATTATGATTTGAAGAATGGTACCTACTTGCCATCCGGATTTCCTGAGGCGCTCGATTATCAGAATCGGGTTGAGCAGGAGGATGACGATGACGCTCCCGACTTCATTCGCGATTAGGCGCGGCTAATTTTTCTAGCGGCCGGCGGGGGAAAAACAGTCCATGAGCTTTGAAATCTCTCTGCCGAAAATTAAAACGAGGTCATACCTTCGCACGCTCTCGACGGCCCGCACCCACAAGCGTCAGCACTTAGAAAAGACTACTCACTTCACACGCTCCAGCACCACATGAAGCGAGCCTTTATAGCTGCGCTCAGCAAAGGGCTTATATCCCAGACGACTCGCGATCCGAAAGGACGGCAGATTCTCCTTCCCAATCAGACACACGGTCCGCTTCGGCGATAGCGTCTCATCGATCCACCGATGCGCCGCAGCTGCAGCTTCGAGCGCAACGCCTTGCCCTTGCATGGATCGGGAAATGATCCAGGCTGCTTCCGGATATCCATCGAAGTCTTCACCGAGGGCACGATGAAAATCCGCCAGTCCGGTCTCACCAATGAACTGTCCGTCGGACTTTCGAAAAACAGCAAAGAGGCCGAAGCCTAGCAGCGACCAGTGCCCTGCATATCGCAGCAGCCGGTTCCACCCATCCTCGCGCGACAGCGTAGGCGCAGCGATGAACTGAAACAGCTCACGATCGGTAAACATGGCGTACCACGCCTCAAAATCGGCAAGGCGGTGGGGGCGTAAGATAAGGCGTTCGGTCTCGATCATTCGGTGAATATAACCTAGGTGCAGAATCGGACGCACGAGTCCCTCAGTGCCATGGGAGCGGTTGGCAATCACCCTGCAACCAGGCTGGACGCCAAGGAGACATCATGACCGTCAAGAGTATGCACAACGTTGGCATTGTGGTCGCAGACATGGATGCCACCATTGAGTTCTTCATCGAACTCGGTCTCGATCTCGAAGGGCGTGCCCCAGTAATTGAAGGGGACTGGGCGGATGGGGTCACCGGACTGCGCGGCATGCGCGTCGAGATTGCCATGATGCGCACACCGGACGGTCATAGCCGGATCGAGTTCTCCCGCTTCCTCGCACCACCCGTGGCCGCCGATCACCGCATGGCTCCAGTGAACGCACTCGGCTATCTACGCGTCATGTTTGCCGTCGAGGACATCGACGATACGCTCGCGCGCCTTGCCAAACTCGGTGCGAAGCTGGTCGGCGAAGTGGTCCAGTATGAAAACGCCTATCGGCTCTGCTACATCCGCAGTCCCGAGGGAATTCTCATCGGGCTCGCGGAAGAACTCGGGCAGTAGACTTCGCGGGAGAATTCCAACGAACACGGTCTTCGAGACGAGACACGACACGACGCTTCGCGCTAACGCTGCGACGCACGTTCACCAACATCCACCGACCGCTTCCCACGCGTCAACGAAACACTGCGGAATTGTTCGCGCTGACGCTCTTCGTTAAAGATCGACAGCGACGGCTTAACCAGATCGTGTCGCGACACGATACCCACTAACAAACGGCCCGTTTCATCCGCCACCACCGGCACACGATCGAGCGAGCGCGAGGCAAGACGCGCCGCGACAAGCCGGCATGTTTCGTCGGGCAACGCAACATCGGGATGCTGACCCACGCACAGATCGCCGACGCTAGTTGTTCTGGCATCGTCCTGCGCTACCGCAATCAACATCTGCCGATCCACCATCCCGACCAGCACTCCAGCGCGCACGACGGGATACGCCCGGTGCAGTTGCTGCGAATCGAAGTACTGCTCAAGCGCATCGGTTACGCTAGCATCCGCATCGATGGTTTTTACAGTACGCGTCATGACTTCGTCGACATGATGCCGCTCGAGCGGATCGATCCCGTATTCGCGGTAGATGTGGTACCCACGACGCGCGATTTTCTCGGTCAATATCGAGCGGCGCATGAACAGTACCGTGAATCCGTACGACACGGCCGCGGAGGTCAGCAACGGTAGCAACGCATTCGCATCGTGCGTCAGTTCAAATGCGAACACCACCGCCATGATCGGCGCGCGCATCATCCCGCCGAGCGCCGCTGCCATGAAAACCAGCGGCCAGACGGCGGGGTCGCCACCCGGCATCATCGGGCCGAACACAGCGCCTACGCCCGCACCCATCATCAGCAGCGGGGCGAGTACGCCTCCCGACGTTCCGGACCCTAGCGCAATGACCCAGATCACCGCCTTGACGAGCACGATTGCCAATACCACGCTCACCGTCAGGTGATTCAGCAGCAGGTCGCCGATCACGTCATAACCGACCCCAAGCGCACGAGGCTGAAAGTAACCGCCGATGCCCACCGCAATACCGCCCAACGCAGGCCACCACATCCAGTGGATCGGCAGGCGCGCAAACAGATCTTCCACCTTGTAAAGCCAGCTCGACAGCGCCCACGAAAGCGCACCGGTCATGAGTCCCGCGACCGCACACGAAGCGAGGCCAATCGGACCAAGTGGCAAAGTTTGCAGAGGAAACAGCGGGCCAGCGCCCATCAGCAGAGGTCGTGTAAACCCAGCCACCGCGCAGGCCACCGCAACCGGCAACAAACTGCGTGGACGCAGTTCGAACAGCAGCAATTCGACGGCGAGCAATACCGCGGCGACCGGTGTGCCGAACACAGCAGTCATACCGGCCACGGCGCCCGCAACCAGCAGCGTTTTACGCTCGCCGCTCGACAGATGAAAGTACTGCGCGATGAGCGAGCCGATCGCGCCACCCGTCATGATGATTGGACCTTCCGCGCCAAACGGACCGCCGCTGCCGATAGCAATAGCAGACGCAAGCGGCTTGAGCACGGCGACCTTCGGCGACATCTTGCTCTTGCCGAACAGGATGGCTTCGATCGCTTCTGGAATGCCGTGTCCGCGGATCTGTTCGGAGCCGAATCGCGCGATCAATCCGACAACCAGACCGCCGATCACCGGCACGACGAGCACCCACCAGCCTAGCGTGTTAGTGGAGGGCGAGTGGTTCTCGATCGATACCGTCTGAAAGAAGAACAGATTGGTAAAGAAGCGAATCAGGTGGAGCAGGAAGCCGGCCGCGAGGGTACTCACTACGCCTAGCGTCGCCGCGATGAATGTGATTCTGAGCAGCCGGGTATCGGTGGCGAAATCGCCTTTGGAGGTGTTCACGTGTACGTCGAATCCAGATAGTCGGATGTAAGAGCCAGTTTCAGGCACATGCTGCACGGCATTATACATCACAACATGATGTATAATTGGGCCATGGTCACGCGGCTTTGGGAGTACCGACCTGTGCTGACTCCGTTCAAACGCATTCTTCTGTGCTACGACGCGACGCCGGAAGGGCGGTGTGCGCTGCGGTGCGATGCTCGCGCGACAACTGCAGGCCGAAACGCATCTACTGTCTATTCTCGACACCAACTGCTGGATGAGCGGCTTCGACGTTTTCTCTTCGATGAGGCTCGAAGTCGACGAGCTGGTGGCAAAGGAGACGCTGCAGGATGGGCATGTCCGAACGCGCTGACTTCTTCGTCAGCGCTAACGCATATCATTCTGCGATATAGTTTCCGCTCACTGCATAGATGGGATTCCGATGAAAGAACAGATTCGTGCGCTAACCAAGGCCAACTTCGAGCAGTTGTCGGAATTCCGCTACCAGATGCGACGCTTCGAGCGCTTCTCCGAACAGGCTGCGCAAGACGAAGGCATCACGCCGTTGCAGTACCTGTTGCTGCTGCACATAAAAGGTTATCCGGAGCGCGACTGGGCGACGATCGGCGAACTGGCCGAGCGGCTTCAGGCGCAGCATCATGGGGTAGTTGCGCTGGTGTCGCGTTGCGAGGCGCTTAGCCTGGTTCGACGCCAGGTGAGTGAGGTCGACCGCCGTCAGGTGGAAGTACACCTTGAAAAAGCCGGCGAGCGAGTGCTCGTGAAGCTTGCCGAGTTGCATCGTGCAGAACTGAAATCGCTTAAAGGCGCGTTTCAGATTCCGCAAATCGACTTTGAATAGCGATCTTTAAGCGGCTTCAGTCCGCCTGCGATTCGCGGATCAATTTCCCAAGCAGGCGCTTCAGTTCTTTCGTGTTGCGCAGGCCGAGTGCTTCTTCGATCGCATCATGATGCGCGTCGACGCTACGCCTTAGACGCGCAACCAGTTCCAGACCCCGATCGCTGATATACACGAGCACCTTGCGGCTGTCGTTTTCATCCTGCGCGCGTTGCACGAGACCGCGACTGACGAGCTTGTCGATGTTCTTCGTCAGTGCGGGATGATTGAGCAGCACCGTCTCGGCCAGTTCGCCCATTGCATGACCTTGTTCGTCGGACACCGCCTGAAGAATGCGCCAGTGTTCTTCGGTCACCTGTTCGTCGGCGATCGACTGGGTCACGCCGAGCTTCATCTGACGATTCGCTGACGCCAGCAAATAGGCGAGATAGTCTGAGAGTGCTTGTTCCGGCATGGTAGATGCATATCGTGGGTTGAATGCCATCGATCTTACGCAAGTAAACTTTCCCAGGAAAGTATCGGTGCGAAAATACACCGTGGCGGTGCGACGCGGGCCTCTGTGCGCCCGTTGATGGTGCGCGCGCGAGCGTAGAGTATGGAGTGCCGTGCTTCTTGCCAGAACCAGGAGACTGCCTTGCCCGCCTGTTCGACCGTCAACGTAGTGCCCGAGCGACGATGAAGCGACGTTCCCCTTCGCGGCGCCATGCGAAAGAACTGACGATTGCCCTGTGCGTGCCGCTAGGCGGCGCGGCGGGCCTTTGGGGGCCGGCCGCGCTCGCGTCGGCACGCCTTGCCGTGGCGGAGCTCAATGCATCGTCGGGCATTGCGGGCCGGTTTTGCCGGCTGGTCACGATCAATGCCGGCGACGACGCCCACGAAATCGAGGCAAGCCTGATCGAGCTGGTCGAAGCCGAAGAGGTCGACGCACTCGTCGGCATGCATACGAGCGCCGTGCGCCATGATCTGCTCAACGCAATAGGCGGAAGCATTCCGTTCGTCTATACGCCACTCTACGAAGGCGGTGAACGCACGCCCGGTGTGTTCGCGATTGGGGAAACCACCGTCAACCAGTTGCGTCTCGCGATTCATTGGCTTGGCGAGCATCGCCATCCGCGCCGCTGGATGTTTGTCGGTAACGACTATGTATGGCCGCACGCGACGCATCGGCTCGCGCATCGTTTCGTCGGCGAATCCGGCGCGAGCGTCGTGCGCGAAATGTATCTGCCGTTCGGCGGCGGCGATTATGGCTACGTGCTCGACCAGATCCGTGCGCAGAAGGCCGATGCAGTATTGCTGTCGCTGATCGGTCAGGACGCGATCGACTTCAATCGCGCGTTTGGCGCCGCGGGTCTTGCGGGACGTGTGGTGCGTCTGTCGTGTGCGCTCGGTGAGAACGAACTGCTCGGCATCGGCGCGCAACATACCGACGATCTCTACGTCGCATCGGGATATTTCGCCAGCCTGAATACCGACGCCAATCTGTCGTTCAAGGAGCGCTACCACAGTCACTTCGGTGCCCGTGCGCCGACGCTCGATACCTTCGGCCAGTCCACGTACGAGGGCGTTCACTTTCTAGCTGCCTTGCTCGACGATGCCCGCCGACGCAATCCCGCCGACGAAGGTGGACTCGCCCGGCTCGGCACCGCTCCGCTCGCGTATCGCAGTGCGCGCGGCGCGGCCTATGCCGGTGGCCGGGTCAATCGTGTACCAATCTACCTCGCTCGCGCAGCAGGTCACCAGTTCGAGGTGATCACGCCAATCTGATCTCCATGCTGCGCAGCAACGATTTATTTTCCACGGAAAATAAATCGTTGACTTGGAAAATAGTCCTTCCTACCATTGCTCGCAGGTCAGGTGTGCCGCGTCCAGGATACGGCTGACCGTCAAGGCACGCAGGCCTGATGAAGAGGCCGGCCTGTCCCGGTTCCCATCGAGTGAGGAGTCGTCATGGCAGTCAAACGTCCTACGCCTGGTCAGCTTGACGAGGTCGCATTGAGTCTCGGTATTCATCTGTCGGAGTCCCAGCTTGCCAGCTACAACCAGCTGTTGCAGGCCAATTTCGATGCCTACGATGTCATCGATGCGCTACCTGACTATGTGCCCCGCGTGACGTACCCGAGAACGCCAGGTTACCGGCCGTCCGCCGAAGAAAACCGCTATGGCGCCTGGTATGTCAAGACCGAGGTGAAGGGCGCGCCGACCGGCAAGCTGGCAGGCAAGACGGTGGCGCTCAAGGACAATGTTTGCTTAGCCGGCGTGCCGATGATGAACGGTGCCTCGACACTCGAAGGCTACGTGCCCGACGTGGACGCGACGATCGTGACGCGCCTGCTCGACGCGGGCGCGACGATAGTTGGCAAGGCCACCTGCGAATACTTCTGTTTTTCGGGCGGCTCGCATACGAGCTCGCCAGCGCCGGTTCATAACCCACGACGCGCCGGTTATTCCGCGGGCGGCTCGTCGTCTGGCAGCGCGGCGCTCGTTGCAGCAGGGGAGGTCGATCTTGCGATCGGCGGCGATCAGGGCGGATCGATCCGTATGCCGGCGTCGTATTGCGGTGTGTACGGCATGAAGCCTACGCACGGGCTCGTTCCCTATACCGGTGTCATGCCGATCGAACTGACTATCGATCACACGGGGCCGATGTCCGCGACGGTCGCCGACAACGCGCTGATGCTGGAAGTCCTCGCGGGCCCCGATGGTCTCGATCCTCGCCAGTACGCGGAGCAAACCTCGAAGCCCTACGCCGATCTGATGAAAGAAGGCGCGCGCGGACTGAAAATCGGTGTCGTGCGCGAAGGCTTTGGCTGGCCGCAATCGCAGGCCGCATCCGATGACAAGGTGCGCGAGGCCGCCAATCGCCTCACCGATCTCGGTGCAAAAGTCAGCGAGGTGTCGATTCCCATGCATAAGCTTGGACCCGCCATCTGGTTGCCGATTGCGGCAGAAGGCGCGACCCAACAGATGATGAAAGACAACGGTCACGGCTTCAACTGGAAGGGTCTCTACGTGACGGGCATGATCGACTTTCATGCCGGCTGGCGCGAGCGTGCCGACGAACTGTCGGAGACGCTCAAGATCACGATGGTGTTGGGCGAGTACTTCATCAAGCACTATCGCGGGCACTTCTACGCCAAGGCGCAGAACCTGTCGCGGCAACTGAAACTTGCTTACGATACGGCATTGTCCGACTATGATTTGCTGCTGATGCCGACGTTGCCGCTAACCGCCACGCCGCTTCCCGAAGCGGGCGCGCCACTGGAAGAGGTGATTACGCGCGCTTTCGAAATGCTGCCGAATACCTGTCCGTTCGATGTGACCGGACATCCGGCAATGAACGTTCCGTGCGGCATGATCGAAGGATTGCCGGTGGGCATGATGTTGATCGGCAGGCATTGGGACGAAGCGACGATCTATCGGGCGGCTTGGGCGTTCGAGCAATCCGCCGACTGGACCACGCTTTAAGTTGCATCGTACGAGCCATTCCTCTTGAGCGCGTGAAGAGACGCATACGCTGTTTAACCGCCGCATCTTATTCTGGGCCCTTCCATGGATCGTCGTTCGTTCATCAAGTCGTCCGCTCTTTCCCTTGCCGCCGGCGTGGCCGGTGCGGTGCCATTTGCAGCGTCAGCTGCGGATGAGATTCTGGTTGGCGGTATTACGGACCTGTCGGGTGGTCTCGACATCTACGGCAAACCGATGGCCGATTGCCTGACGATCGCAGTTGAAGAATGGAACGCGCAAGGCGGTTTGCTGGGCAAGCAGATCAAGCTGTTGACCTACGATCCGCAGTCGAGCATGCAGCTCTATACGCAGTTCGCGCAGCAGGCGGCGCTCAAGGACAAGGTCGCGGTCGTGCAGGGCGGTATCACGTCGGCCTCGCGCGAAGTGATGCGGCCGGTGCTCGATCGCTATCGCACGCTCTATTTCTACAACACGCAATACGAAGGCGGTGTGTGCGACCGCAATACGTTTTGCACCGGCGTGACACCGGGGCAGACCGTTGCGAAGCTCGTGCCGTACGCGATGAAGAAGTGGGGCAAAAAAGTCTACGTCGTTGCGGCCGACTACAACTACGGCCAGATCACCTCACAGTGGGTCAAGAAGTTTGTGCAGGATAACGGCGGGTCGGTCGCGTCGATCGACTTCTTTCCGCTCGACGTGACGAATTTCGGTTCGACCATTTCGAAAATCGAAGCGGCTAAACCGGACATGGTGGTGTCCGCGCTGGTAGGCGGCGCGCATATGTCGTTCTACCGGCAGTGGGCGGCAGCCGGTTTGCACAAGAAGATCCCGCTTGCGTCGACAACCTTTGCGGGCGGCAATGAACAGATCGTGCTCTCGCCCGAAGAGTGCGACGGGTTTCTGGTGTCGTACAACTACTTCGAAAATCTCGACAATCCGGTCAACAAGGCATTCAAGGACCGCTTCCACAAACGTTTCGGCAGCAATTATCCGAACATCACCGAACTCGCGATGGGCACCTATCAGGGCTTCAATCTGTGGGCGCAGGGCGTGAAGAAAGCCGGCACGCTAGAACGAACCAAGGTAATCGAGGCACTCGAGTCCGGCATCAGCATCGATGCACCGAGCGGCAAGGTATCGATCGATCCGGCCACGCACCACTGCGTTCTCAACGTCAGTATTGCGCAGGTGCGCAATCACAAGCTCGATATCGTCGAGACATTCCAGGCGCAGCCACCGAGCGATACGAGTGCCGTGTGCAACCTGATCAAGAACCCGCGCGACAACCAGCAATACGTGATCAAGCTGTAAGGCTCGCCTCGTCAGGTAACCGGCAATACGCGATGTGAAGGAGGTGCGATGGATCTCGCCGCCATTGTGGTCATTCAGGTGCTGTACGCAATCGCAAGCCTCGTCGTTGTCTCGGCGGGACTGGCGGTCATCTTCGGCATGATGAAGGTCATCAACCTCGCGCACGGCGAGTTCATGATGCTGGGCGCCTATGCGGCAATCGAATCGATCCGGTTCGGCGTCAATCTGTGGGTCGCGATTCTGGTCGTGGCGCCCATCGTGGTCGGCGCGATCGGTATCGTGCTGGAGCGCCTCTTCATTCGCCGCCTGTATGGCCGCATGGTCGACACGATGCTCGCCACATGGGGACTTTCGCTGCTGCTGATCGGCATCGTCACTTCGATTGCAGGCAATACGACGGCCGGTATCTCCGCTCCGCTGGGCAACTTTTCTATCGGTGCGTATTCGGTCAGTACCTATACGCTGGTCATCATCGCGGTTGCGCTCGTGCTCGCATTTGCCTTGCGATGGGTGCTGCTGCATACGTCGCTTGGACTGATCGCGCGCGGCACGATGCAGAACCCGCAGATGGCCGATGCGCTCGGTATCAATCCGGGTGTCGTCTACTCGACGACGTTTGCGATCGGTGCGGCACTGTCCGGTCTCGCCGGCGCCTTGCTCGCGCCGATGACCGGTGTGGTGCCGACGATGGGCGGTGCGTTCGTCGCCAAAGCGTTTATTACCGTTATCGGTGGCGGACCTGCCATCGTGATCGGGCTTGTCAGTGCATCGACGCTGTTTGGTGCGATCAACCAGATCGCCACGTTCGCTACGACACCTGTCATGGGCGAAGTCGCGCTACTGATTGGCGCAATCATTATGCTAAGACTGCTTCCACAGGGCATCACGGGGCGCTTCTTCAAGGGGACGCTGTGAGCACGTCGACGCCGGATGCCCCTGTCATACCGGGACCGAATGCGCTAGAGCGTTTCTCCCGTTCGTGGAAAAGCGCGGCATTGACGCTTGCAGTCGGCGTGGTGCTGCTCGTCGCGTTACCGCACATGCTCGACGACTTCGCACTGGTGCAGGCCACCATCTACGTGGTGATGTCGATCCTTGCCGTGAGCCTCGGTTTTATCTGGGGTTTTGGTGGCATCTTGTGCTTTGGACAATCGGCGTTCTTCGGATTGGGCGCCTACACGTATGCGATTGCCGTCACGAACCTCGGCGACAGTACGGTGCCGTTTCTACTCGCGATTGTCTTGCCCGCCGCGTTTGCGGCCGTGCTGGGCTATCTGATCTTTTACGGTCGCCTTTCCGATGTCTACATGGGCGTCATCACGCTGACCGTCACGCTGATTCTCTTCAATCTGATCAATTCGACGGCAGGGCCGGAGTGGAAGATCGGCAATGCGCCGCTCGGCGGCTTCAATGGCATTCCAGGCATCGCGCCGCTCAACGTGCCCGGCAATATCGACGATGTGATCGGGCCGCGCGGGTTGTTCGAGCTGTCACTCGGTGCATTGCTTCTTGTGTATGTGCTGCTGCGTGCGTTGCTGGCGCTCAAGGTCGGTCGTGTCATCGTCGCGGGCAAGGAAAATGAACAGCGGCTGTTGCTGCTCGGCTATGACACGCGTGCGTACAAACTCTTTACGTTCGTGCTGGGCGCGGCGATTGCCGGACTAGCCGGATGTCTCTTTGCCAACTGGGGCGCCTTTACGAGCCCGACGATCTTTGGCCTTGCGCAATCGGCGCAGATCATCATCTGGGTGATTGTCGGTGGTCTGGGTACGCTGGTTGGGCCAATAGTGGGCTGCGTCGCCATTCAATGGCTGACGACGCAGATCGGCACACAGCAGACCGTCAATTCGAACCTCGTGCTCGGAGCGATTCTCGTCGGCTTCGTGTTGATGCTTCCACGCGGTATCGTGCCCGCGATCGGTTCGTTGGGTGCCATGCTCGTTCGGAAGTTGCGCGGTGGTACCGTCGCAGCGACGACTGCGGAACAGCGGCGTGCGTCGGCCGCGCGGGATCGTACGCAACGCACCGAGCAGGGCAGTGCCGCTGAAACCGCACCCGCCGATCCGCATCGGGAGGCGGCACGATGACGATACCGTTACTCGAAACGCGCGATCTGAACGTGCGCTTCGGCGGCGTGCACGCCACGCGCGATGTCAATTTCACGCTAGCTGAAGCCGAATTGCGCTGCGTGATCGGCCCAAACGGTGCCGGTAAAAGTACCTTTTTCAAGCTGCTAACCGGCCAGGTCAAGCCGACTTCAGGACAGATCCTGTTTCGCGGCAAGGACGTCTCCAACATGCGACCGCATGAGCCTGGCCGCCTCGGCATCGGGATCAAGACCCAGGTGCCGAGTCTTTTCAATGGGCTCTCGGTATGGGACAACGTCTGGCTTGCGGCCCGTCGCGTGCACACGCCCGCACAAACGGAGCGCGTGACACGCGAGGTCCTCGAACGGGTCGGTATGTCGGCTTATCGTGAGGCGAGCGTCGGTCTGCTCGCACACGGCCAGAGACAATGGGTCGAACTGGCGGTCGTGATCGCCGCGGATCCACCGCTGATCCTGCTCGACGAGCCGGCAGCCGGTATGAGCGATGCCGAAGTCGCACGCACGGCGGATCTGATTCTCGACATCAACCGTCGGCACGCACTCGTGGTGGTCGAGCACGATATGAGCTTCATTCGCCGCATCGCGAAGACGGTGACGGTGCTGCATCAAGGCGCGATCATTCGCGAAGACACGCCGGATCGCATCATGAGCGACCCGTTGATCCAGCAGATCTATCTGGGCAAGAAACCGCAATGAGTGCAGATGGCGCAATGCTCGACATTACCGGTTTGTGTTCGGGCTATGGCTCGATTCCGGTGCTCTACGACGTGTCGCTGTCGATCGCGCGCGGCGAATCGATCGGCATCCTGGGGCACAACGGCATGGGCAAAACGACGCTGCTGCGCACGCTGATCGGCGCATTGCCGGCGACGTCGGGCACGATCCTTCTCGACGGTGCCGATGTGACGCGGCTCGCACCTCACGCGAGGTCGCGCCGCGGTATGGCTTACGTGCCGCCGGGGCGTGAGATTTTTGCGGCGTTGAGCACCTACGACAATCTGCGTCTCGGTCTGATCAAGACCGGGCGAAAGCCCGATGCGGTGATCGACGGCCTGCTCGAAGACTTTCCGCGTCTGAAGCCGTTGCTCGATCGGGCCGGCGGTTCGCTCTCAGGGGGCGAGCAGCAGTTGCTGGCACTTGCGCGTGCATTGGCGGGCAAGCCAGACTTGCTGTTGCTCGACGAGCCAACCGAAGGCATCCAACCATCGATCATCGATGAGATCGCGGAGACACTCGTCAAGTTGCGCGAGCGCAGCGGCCTGACCATCGTGCTGGTCGAACAGAACCTCGATTTCATTGCGGCAGTATCGCAACGTGTGCTCGTCATTCGACGCGGGCAGATAGGCGGAGAGATTCCGCGCGAGCATCTGTCGGACGTGGAAATCGTGAGCCAGTATGCCGGCGTGCATGCGTGACTGCATGCTTTGAGCACGTAGCAGGCCGGGAGGACCTGGGTCACTCCCAGCCTGTACGAGCGGTTATTCCGAAGGCATCCGGCTGTAGTTGTAGCTGGCTACCTTCGGCCTCAAGCGTTACTGGCCTAGATCGCTGGCAAAGTGGTTCGTATAGCCCAGCGTGCCCACCCCTCCGATCGTATTGCACGTCGGCGATGCGGCACCCGGCGCACAGTCGGCATCGCGATCGAACGACCAGAAATGCAGGCCGGCCAGTCCGTTCTGCTTCACGAAGTTCGACACGGTATCCACATCGGACGGCGTGAACGTTTCACCGGCAGAGTCGTTGCCGCCGATCATCGGCGTCACTTCGATCTGGCTATACGGCACGCCCCAGTGATCGTGCAGGTTCAACGCAGCCTGGACAGTCGATTGCCCCATCTGGCAGGCCCCCCCTGAAAGCACGCAATTACCCGGCAGTGCCGAGCCGTAGTCCATCGTCATCAGATTGATCGTGTAGTTCTTCAGCCCATAGGTCTGGATGGCCTGCATCACCCAGTCGCCGTAGGTGTTGAAGCTGTCCGGAGCACTGGAGCCCCACGAGGTGGCCTGGCTCGCACCCGACGGAGCAGGCGCGACGGTAGCAAGCGTAAAGCTGAAGCGCAGATTCGGATAGGTTTTCTGGGCAGCTACGACGCGCTGCACGAGGTTGTTGATGATCGCCTGGGTCTGTCCGCCTTCAATGTCGAAATCGATTCCGACGAGGTTATTGGACGCATAGCGATTGATGAACGTCGTCATGCCCGCATCGGTGCCGCACGTAAATACCCCCGACGCGCCGCCTGTCGAAATCACATAGTTGACGTTTTTCGCGGTGAAGAGCGACACGTTCGACGAGGCGAGGGTACTGCCACCGAGACCCGCCCAGGTCTCGCTGCCGCACTCGCCGGTTGCGAAGGCAAGCGTGAGTGCCCGTACGCTGGTCGGCAATATGGACAGCACGGGGCTCAGGGTGCCGGTTACGTTTGTCGAGATCGTGTTGGTGTTCCAGTTCATCGAGATCGACGTGTCCTTGTAGGGACTGTAGATGAATCCCGCTGCGGTTCCGGTAGTCGTGCCACCGGTGCCGCCCGAACCTGTAGAGCCGGTGCCGCCGCCCGAACCGGAATCGGGACCGACGAGCGTCCACAGGGAAGCCGTCGTCGGATTCCATCCGGTGCTGGAGTAGTCCGTCTGATTGACGAGTGCCTGGTAATCGTTGCCGTTGTAACTCACGATCGTCCCAGCCGTGTAGTACGTATCGGGCGCCCATGCGCTGACCGCGAATGCCTGGCCCGACGACATTCCGAACAACAGCGATGCTGCTGCGGCGCCGAATGCGGCACGCAGCACGGTTGCAGAAAGTCTCTTCGTCATCATGTATCTATCCTTTTCTCGTCTTGAGGGGAGTGACTGAAGCTCTACGATCTCTACGATCAATGAAGGCTGACTCGTATCCGACGGTATGTGAAATGGATATCGGTGCTATGAAATATGCATGGCGTCCCTCCATTTTTTTGATTTTCGGTGTGCGATGAACGACGAGCCATGATCGGGAATTCCGGTCGAGCGGTGAACTGGCATGGTTGTCAGGTCCATGACGAAATCGATTGACCTATGACGCGAATGTGCTTTTCTTAATGTCGGGTTCCTAAGCTTCTGAGCATCGTCGAGGAGGCGTGATATGAGAATCGAACTGATGCGTGTCGTATCGACGGCATTTATGCTGTGGGCATGTGTGGGTTGCAGTGGTGACGGGCCTGGTTCGTCGAGCAGATCGACTGCGCTGTCCGCGGCTAATGCGTCTTCTGATGTCGCGATGCAGAAAGCCGCGTCGAGTGCTTCGAGCAGCACACCCGGTGCGCAAACCGGCACGCCGATCTCACAGCCTTCAGGTTCGATCAACGTCGCGAGCTATGGCGCAGTGGGCGATGGGAACACCGACAATACGGGTGCGTTGCAGAACGCCTTCAATGCAGCGGCGTCATCGCATCAGTCGGTCTACATTCCTGCCGGCACGTATAACCACAGCGGGACGTTGTCGCTAAACGGTGTGAACGTAACGGGCGCGGGGAGCCAGACGGTATTGCGCGCGACCAATCCCGACGAGGAAGCGATCAAGCTCGGCAGCAATTCGACGTTAGCGAACATCGAGACTTCCACGCGGGCGCTCGATCGTAGCTCGCAGCCCGACGCTGCCGCGATCGACGTAACCGGATCGAACGATGGCGTCAGCTACGTCACGACACTCGGCGCAGCGTCGAATGGCATTCGCCTCGACGGCGCGACAGGGGCGACGATCAGCAGCAATCTCGTCGAAGGAACCAATGCGGACGGTATTGCGTTGATGAACGGCTCCTTGAACAACTTCGTCGCGAGTAACGAGGTCTATCAGGCCGGCGACGATTCGTTCTCGGACGATTCATATACCTTCGATAGCAGGCAGGATTCCGGCAACGTATTCAGCCACGACTTCGCGCTGGCGAATGCCTACGGGCGCGGATTCGCCCTGATGGGTCCGACTGGCGATACGATCGAGAACTCAGTCACGGACGGCTCTCAATGGATGGGTATCGTGGTCGGCACCGATTCGAATAGCAGGACCATGAACGGCTCGAACGACACAGTCTCGAACAATCTCATCGTGAATGCCAAAGGCGACGCCGTAGACGTCATGAACCCTGGCGGTTCATTGAGCCAGAGCGGTGCCGGTATGAACATCTGGGGCAACAGTACGAGCGGTTCGGAAGCGTCGGTGTTTGGCTTCACACCGGCGACGAATCTCGTCGACCGTTACTCGATCACCAGCTACCAGCCCGGAACAGGAGATGGTTCCCATAACGGTTCTTAAGCTGGCACGATCCCGTCGCCAGTCAAAGAATGCCTAAGACCGTGGCCCGAATCACTGCCTGGACTTTATTCGTCACATCGAGTTTTGCGAGGATATTGCCGATGTGAAAGTTCACCGTCCGGGTGCCCACGCCGATGATCAACGCGACTTCGGCGGCTGTCTTGCCGAGCGCGGTCCACTTGAGCACTTCCAGTTCGCGCGAGGAGAGCCTGGTGTCGATCGGGGCGTGCCGGCGTCCGGGCCTGTTTAGTCGCGCACGAATGAGACTGCTGACCCACGCCAGATAGGGCGAGACCGAGGCGAATTCGGCAGCGCTAACGGGATCCGATTCCCGTGCAACGGTGAGCAAACCAAACATGGCGAGCCTGTCCCACGAAGGGTGGGCGAGTCCATGTTTCAAGCCAAAATCCGCAGCATCGTCCCATAGCCGGTCGCCACCAGCAGGTCGTGCCTCGGCCCATGAGATCGTGGTCGATCGTTTCATGGCGAGCGAGACCGATGAATCTATTTCGATGTATTCCTCGGCCAGGTAATGCGACATCCAGCCAGACGGATAACTATCGAGCACTTCGACACTGCGGCTGCCCGGCAAATTTCTTGTTTTAACGCCGTAGGCCCAATAACGAAAGCCGAGTTTGACGGCAATCTCGTCGAGCATTTTGATGACCTGATCTTTATTGTCCGCAGCATCCAGCCTCGCGAACAGATCGATCCATGTCGATGGTTGCAGGGTCATGCGTGAGATTCCCGATCTATGCTTGCCGGATAACGGATAGATGCGCGCAGGGATACACGGGTAGAGGCAACCGTGCTGTCGACTCTACCAGTTGCTATCTGCAGATGCAGCGGGAATTCGGAGTGAACGATTACAGGTGTAATTAACGCGCCATACCGCGCACTAAAAAACGGGGCTTCGCATTGAATAACCGCGATAAAAAAGAGAGCCTTGCTACGAAAAGAGACATCGCGCAGACTTCTGGAGAAATGCCGATCGGAGTTCGAGAACATGCCAGAGTTATACGATCTAACGGCCGTCGCGCTTGCCCAGCGCTTTAGCGAGCGCAGCCTGACACCGGCCGATTACGCCGAGGCGCTACTTGGCCATATCGCGCGTTGGGAGCCGCATATCAATGCGCTGTACCGCTTCGATCCGCAACGTGTTCGTACTCAGGCGGCGGCTGCTACGCAACGCTGGGCAGCAGGCAGACCGCTTAGCCCAATAGATGGGATTCCGGTAACGATCAAGGAATTGATTGCCACTGAAGGCGATCCGGTACCGCAAGGCTCGGCTGCAACGGTGTTAACGCCTGCTACGGTAGACGCGCCGATCGCGATGCGTTTGCGCGAAGCCGGCGCGGTCTTGATCGGCAAAACGACCAACCCGGATTACGGCATGCTGACGTCGGGAATGTCGAGCATGCACGGACTCACACGGAACCCGTGGCGACTGACCATGAACCCGGGCGGCTCGAGCAGCGGTGCCGCTGCTGCGGCAGCGGCGAGCTATGGACCATTCCACGTCGGCACCGACATCGGCGGCTCGATCAGGTTGCCGGCCGGATTGTGCGGTCTCGTCGGATTGAAGCCATCGCATGGCCGCGTCCCGATCGACCCGTACTACATCGGGCGCTGCGCGGGTCCGATGACCCGGACCATCGACGACTGCGCGCTGCTGATGCAATTCCTGTCCCTCCCGGACTCGCGCGATGCGACCAGCCTGCCGTACGAAGCGATCGACTGGAAAATCGACGCGGCGGACGTTCGTGGCATGCGCATCGGGCTGATGCTGGTGGCAGGTTGCGGGCTCGCGCCCGAAGCCGAGGTGGTGGCGGCAGTACAAGCCGCCGCCGAGTTGTTTGCTCAACACGGTGCCGTGATCGTTCCGGTTGCGCCGGTGCTCAATCGCGAGATGCTCGACGGAATCGACCGCTTTTTTCAGGCCCGGTTGCTCGGCGATCTGGAAAAACTGCCGGAAGATCGGCGCGCGCGAATACTGCCGTACATACTCGAATGGGCGGGACAGGGCGCGGCCGTTTCCGGTGTCGAGGCAATCCGCAGCTTCAATCGAACCTTCGAGATTCGCGCCGCCGCGGCCCGGCCGTTCCACGACGTGGACGCTATCTTGTCACCGGTCAACCCGATAAGCAGTTTCCCCGCGGAATGGGCCAGCCCAGTCAACGATCCGCTACGTCCGTTCGAGCACATCGGCTTTACCTTGCCCTGGAACATGGGCGAACAACCGGCGCTCTCGATCAACTGCGGGTACGCGTCGAACGACATGCCCATCGGCCTGCAGATCGTCGGCCCACGTTTCGCAGACCGGTTGGTGCTGCAGATCGGCAAGGCATACGAAAACTGGCGCGGAGCAATGCCGCGCTGGCCCGTGCCACCCGCTTGAGCGCGTCGTCGATGTGTAGCGAAGCTCCGCGTCGTTGTTTCCCGATGAAGGATGCCCATGGAAAACACGCTTCGACCCGCGATGACCGAAACCGGTAGCGTGGTGTCCCGCACGGATGCGCGTCGCAGCGTGGTAGCGGTTGCGCTCGGTAACGCGGTCGAATTCTTCGACTTTGGCACTTACGCGACTTTCGCCGTGATGATCGGACACGCGTTCTTCCCGACCAAGAGCGCGTTCATGAGCCTGTTGTTGTCGGTCTCGGTGTTCGGGCTCGGCTTTATCGTGCGACCGCTCGGTGCGGTACTGATCGGCGCCTATGCGGATCGCGCGGGTCGCAAGCCGGCCATGATGCTGACGCTGCTGATGATGACCGTCGGCACCGGCGCAATCGCCGTGCTGCCTGGTTACGAATCGATTGGTATGGCGGCGCCGATCCTGCTCGTGTGTACGCGGCTCGTGCAAGGTCTCGCGTGGGGCGGTGAGGCGGGGCCCGCCACCACCTATCTGCTCGAGGCCGCACCCGTCGAGCGGCGCGGCACGTACGCTTGCTGGCAGGTTGCGACTCAAGGGTTCGCGGCGGTCGCGGCCGGGCTCACGGGATTTGTGCTGACGATGCTGCTGTCGGAATCGCAACTGTATTCGTGGGGGTGGCGTGTGCCTTTCGTGTTCGGATTGCTGGTGCTGCCTATTGGCATCTATATTCGTCGCCGCCTGTCGGACACCATCGACGCACACGGTGCCCCTGCCTCGACACGCGAGATCCTGCGCGAACTGAATACGCAGCATCGCCGCCCGATCGTCATCGGTCTTTTGATTCTGCTCGGCAGCACGATTACGCAGTACTTCCTCAACTACATGACGACGTTTGCGCTGACCGAACTGCATTTGCCGGGCAGCATCGCGATGCTCGCGACGTTAACGACGGGCGCTACGCTTGCAGCAGGGTGTCTCGTGGGAGGGCGTCTTTCCGATTCGATCGGACGCAAACCGGTGTTGATCTGGCCGCGCGTGCTGCTGCTTCTGCTGATTTTTCCGGCACTGCATCTGATCGTGTCCCAACCGACACCCGCGGTATTTCTGATCACGCTTGCGGTGCTTTCCGCGCTGCATGGCATGAGCGGCGCTGCACTGATCATTCTGATCGCCGAGAGTTTTCCGACGCGAGTTCGCTCGACCGGTTTTTCGATTGTCTATGCCGTTGCGGTGTCGCTGTTCGGCGGTACGGCGCAAAGCATTATTACGTGGCTGATCGGGGCCACCGGCAATCCGATGGCGCCGACCGGGTATTTGCTCGTCACGACTGCGATCTGCATAGGAGCGGGGATGATGGCAAACGAAACTGCGCCGATCCGGCGCGGTGCTGCAAGCATCTGACGCAACGGCGTTGTTGAACTCGCAGCGACACGTGCCGCACGGCTTTCGGGCACGGCGCTAACGTTGTCTTCCAGAGCAGCACACGGGACTTATGAAGAACCCATTGCGTTATCTGTCCGCGCTGGGCGTCAACCTGGTCTTGCCGTGGCTTGCGTACCACCTCGCGTTTCCGCATTGGGGATACGTCGGCGCGCTGGTCGCGTCGGCGGTGCCGCTACTCGCGTGGATCACGTGGGATCTGGTGCGCCTGCGGCATTTCGATGCGTTGAGTGCGGTCGTGCTGGCGGGCATCGCGCTGTCTCTGCTGGCGATGGCTTTCGTCGACTGGCCGGCCATGCATGCCGCGGGCGACCCGATGGTGTCCGGCATGATCGGCGTGGCGTTTCTGGTTTCTCTGCTGCTACCCCGGCCGATGGTGTACTACCTGGCACGCTCGACGTTTGCGCGCGAAAGTGCAAACGGGGCGATCCGCTTCGAGCGGCGCTGGCGCGAGCGACCCGAACTTGCAGGAATGATCCGACACATGACGATCGTCTGGGGCGTTGGACTGATCGTCGAAAACGTTATGAGAAGCTGGGTCGCATTGACATGGACCGACCCGCAGCGCGCGGCGATCGCGTCGGCGCTGATCCGCTATGTCGTCTTTGGCGGGCTCATGCTCTGGACGATCTGGCAGCGGCGATCGTATCGGCGCAGCGTGCAACAGCGCGCGGGCGAACTGGACGACTAGACCGTGCAACGAGCACGCACTGACCGCGGGGCTACTGCAAGCGCGCCGTAGCCAGATGCACGGCCATGCCGAACATCATCACAGCGACAAACGCATCGAGTGCCCGCCACGCGATAGCACTAGAAAATAGCCGGCGAAAAGCGTGCGAAAAACTCGTCAAACCGCAGAACCAGACAAACGACGCGACGATCGCACCGAGCATGAACGGCCAGCGAGCGTCCCCCGGCTTGCTCGCCGCAATCGAGCCGACCACGAGCACGGTATCGACCCACGCATAAGGATTGAGCAGCGAGACAGCGGACGTGGCGATTAGCGTTTGCAGAAATGCATTGCGTGGCAGCGTAACGTCGCCGCCGGCATGATGTTGGCCGGCAATAGCCGCGCGCAGCGCAAGCAACCCATGGCAGACGAGATAGCCGATGCCGCTCCACAGGGCGACAGATAGCAGGAGCGGATGGCGGGTGAGCAGTGCGGAGAAACCGCCGGCACCGAGTGCGATCAGCAGTGCATCACTGCCCGCACAGACCGCCACGATAAGCAGTAGATGCCGGCCCGCCAGCGAACGTCTGATGACGAACGCGTCTTTCGGACCCACCGAGGTGAACAGGCCGGCGCCAAGCAGCAGTCCTTCGACAAAAGCAGAGGTGTCTAACATGAATCATGCCGACAACCTCTCAAGCTGGACCGGAACCGTTAAGTTGCTTGCCACTATAGGGGGAGTCCGCACGGATTGCAATTGAGGCGATCTCAGCCTTCGTCCGCATGCGCGCGAGCACGCACCTCGGCAAACTTCGCATCGACGAGCAACCGGCCCGCTTCGAACACCGTGACAAGCGCGTCTTCCCAGTCGTCCTCCATCCGCCTGTCGTCCCACGCGAGCGGCAATTCAACGCTCCGGTACTCGCCGGTGCGGCGGTGGCGCAATAGCGTCAGCCGACCCTTCTTCGAGCGCTTGCTCGCATCGGTCACGGGGTCCTTGCAGACGCCGTGCCACGTATCGCCGAGTCGGACGGCGGAGCATTTCATCGCGAAGCGCTGTGTGTCGCGATCGACTTGCTGCAACAGCGCGCCGCCCATGCCGAAGACGAGGTTGTCGGCGGCATAGCCGGCATCGTCGAGCGCGCTGAGAATCGCTTCGATCGATGTAGCGTTGACGCCGTCGCCCTGGATCACACGAACGTGATTGAGCACGCGCCGCGCCTTGCTGTTTAGCGTCGAGCCGAACGTGGCATCGAGCGCGCGGACGGTGGCGAGCACGATCGTGAGCGGATCGCCGGAGTCGGGGCGGATGACGAGCGTGGCGCCCGATTCGATGACATCCTGCTTGAGCTGCGTGCCCCACATGTCGAGTGCGGCGAACAGATCGTACGAGTCGGACACGACCGAGACGATCGTGCCTTCGCGGCCGAACTGCCGCAGCATGTTGCGATACGCATCTACCTCGCGCGACCGGCCCCAGGATGTGATCGTGCTGTGCTCGGCGGCGGGCACCGAGAACGCGGCCATTGGTTCGTTGTAGTAGCGATTCGCGGCGACCACACCGAGCACCGTATCCGAACCCATGAAGCTAACCAGATGCGCCGCCCCGCCGATCGCCGCCGACTCCGCACTCGACACACCACGCGCGCCGAAGTCATGCAGCTTGAACGGCAGTTGCGAAAGATCGTCGCTGGTTTTAGCGAGGAAACCGCGAATCGTTTGCCGCAGATGCCAGCTCTGCGTCGCTACGGTAATGGGATACCAGACGCGCAGCAGCATCGTCTCGAGATACGACGCGAGCCAGAACACGGCCGGATCGTCGCATTCGACGGTAACGAGCACGTTATGCGTCGGCACCACCGATCCTTCGGCGACCGCCCGAATCCGCACCGGCAGATAGCCATCGTATTGCTTCACGATGTGGCGCCAGCCTGCTTCGTTAAACGGTTCACCGTGCGCGGCGAAGAAGGTCTTCGCTTCGTCGATCATCTCGTTCGTGATCGGACGGCACAGATATTCTTTCAGCAGCATTTGCAGGCCGAAAAACAGCGTGCGCTCATACCGTCCGCCGCGCGATTCGATGTACGAAAACATCGCGGACGCTTCGGGCGGGTATTGAAGAAAGTGGGACGCCTTGTACGAATCCGTGTTGAGGATCGGATTGAACAGGATCGACGCGAGACTGCCGGTAGTGGCTTGCATGGCTAGAGCTCCTCTAGGCCGTTGATGTACCGCCGGGTCTATCCCGACGGGTGAATGAATCAGAGTTTCCCGAGAAAGTGATACGCGATGTCGAAGTGATCTTCGAACATGACGTTGCGCATGCGCGCGAACACGTTGAGCGGTACCCAGCGCGCCTTGTCCGCATCGTCGCCGCCCTTCACGCGCGGCAGGTCGCCGACCGGAAAACTGAACAGGAACGCATGTGTGATCGTGCGGCCGCGCAACGAGCGCTGCGGATGATCGAATACCTGACGGTCTTTGAGCGAGCCGCGAATCACGGGCTCCGGCAGCTTGAGGCCGGTTTCTTCCCGTAGCTCGCGAACGCACGCGGTTTCGAGCCGCTCGTCTTGATTGACGAAGCCGCCGGGCAATGCCCACAACCCGCGTCCCGGTTCGCTGCGCCGGCGCACGAGCAGGATGTGGCCCGAGTGCACGACGAGCGCATCGACGGTGACGAAGGTGACCGGGTAGGGCGCTGCGGCCCATGCCTTGCGATATGCGGCGATGAACTCCGCTTCCGCTTTCAGCTGCGCGAATTCTGGCTGGGTGCGGAACTGTTCGAGCCACTCGAACACCGGTGCGGGCACGGCCCACGAAACAAAACTGTTGCTGCGCTCCGCAAGCAACTGTTCGCGCACTTCCGTTGCCGAGATGTCTTCGGATGCGTCGACTTCGACCAGTTCCCACTGCGGGAACATCCGCAGGTAGTACGACGAGCCGTCTTTCTCGTGACCGATCAGCCCGATCTTCGCGCTGCTCGCGTCGCCGAGTTCGGTAGCGACGGCATCCTGTACCCAGCGGACCCAGTCGCTATCGTTGTAGGTCGAATCCTGCACCGGCGAAATGATGACGCACTCGCGTTCGCTGTCCGTGAGCACGGAGGTGATCATCTGACGGCGTTCGTCGAAGGAAAAGGGATCTTTGATCGTGCGCGGCCGATCGGTCGAACCGATCAGGACGCAGACCCGCGTCGCGAGACTCAACGCGCGCCGCAGTACTTCGACGTGACCGCGATGCAAGGGTTGAAACCGACCGATGAAAACGAGCGCATCGAAGCGCCTGGACAACGTGCTCATGAGGCTCCCTCAAGAGATTGGCGGCTGCAGGTCTGTCCTTTAGCCGTATCGGCATGATAGTGCGCCGATGTGCGGATGGTCAATGTGCGCTTTAGAGCCTTCTCTTTAGAGGGTTTTCTGACAGATCCGTGAACATGCTCGTCTATGCGGCGCACGTGTGCGGATTGCGATCGCGCATAAAGCCGGCTACTGTCGCACGATAGGCCATCGCCCGGCGGCGAGGGATCGCCTCCCGATCACAAGGAAACCAGCGTATGAGCATCAGCATCGTCCGGTTAGGTTCGCCACGCGCCCCGGCAGAAGGCGTACGCATCGGCACCGTGCGGCGGCCGCCGCGCGGCGTGCCGAAAAGCGAGTTCGGTTCGCGGAACTACTACGACGTCTGGCTGCCGATCCTCTCACCCAGCCCGTCATTGGTGGCCGACGCGAAAGCGGCGGAGGACGCCGCCGCCTGGAAGGTCTTCACGCGAAAATTCCGCGCAGAGATGGAAGGCGACGCCGGCAAGGTACTGGACCTGCTCGCGGTACTCTCGCACACCGCACATTTCTCGATCGGTTGTTACTGCGAGCACGAAGATCACTGCCATCGCGGCGTTCTTCGCCAGATGCTTGCGGAGCGGGGCGCGTCGATCGTGTGATGTACAGGATCGTTACGTGCCTGCCGTATATTCAAACCCCGCATCCGACCATGACACCAAAGCCTCTGGAAAACCCGCTCTCACCCCGCAAGGCGCCTCTGCAGCGCCGCGCCGCGGCAACCGTCGACGCGATCATCGAAGCCGCCGCCCGCATTCTGGAGACGCAAGGCCCCAGCGGCTACACGACCAACGCGGTGGCGGAGCGCGCGGGCGTCAGCATCGGTTCGCTGTATCAGTACTTCCCGAATCGCGAGGCGTTGACCGCGGCGTTGATCGAGCGCGAAACCGGCACGTTGCTCGAACAGGCCCGCAGTGCGGCTGCCGAGCCGACCTGCGCGGCAGTCCTCGGCGCCCTGATCGACGCGGCGATTGCGCATCAGATGCGCCGACCGGCGCTCGCTCGCGTGATCGATTTCGAGGAACGTCGTTTGCCGCTCGGCGACCGCAACCTGCATGTGGCGCAGCAACTGCATCGGGTGATCGTCGAAGCGCTCGGTCGACCCGATGCGCCCGCCATTACGGATCGCGAAACCGCGGCGCAGGACGTGCTCGCGCTTGCACACGGCATCAACGATGTCGCCGGCGAGCGCATGGAAACCGATGCGCAGTCGCTGCGCGAGCGCGTGTGGATCGCGGTGCGCGGCTATCTGGTGGGCATGGCGGAGATTGGGCGTTGAACGGGCATCGTGCATGGCCACCACGCTCTAATGACGAATACGGCGTAACGCGACCGCATACGATCTTTCTTTTCTAACAGGCGCTTCCATGTCTTCTGTACTGGCATTCAAGCTGGTGTTGCTGTCGCTGATTGCGATCATCGTCCTCGAACTCGTCGCGAAGCGCCTGCGCCTGCCGCCCGCCGCCGCGCTACTGGTCGGCGGCGCTGCGATGGCGTTTATACCCGGCCTGCCGCCGGTGAACCTCGATCCGGATCTCGTCCTGATCGTGTTCCTGCCGCCGCTGCTGATGGACGGCGCGTACTTCTCCGTATGGGACGATTTCAAGCGCAACCTGAGCGGCATCCTGCTGCTCGCAGTCGGTGCCGTGGCGTTTACGACGTTCGCGGTCGGCGTCGTCGCGCACTGGGCCGCACCTGGCTTGCCGTGGGCGGCATGCTTTGCGCTCGGGGCGATCGTTTCGCCGCCCGATGCGGTCGCCGCCAAGGCCGTGCTCGAACGGGTCGCGTTGCCGCGCCAGTTGATGGTGCTGCTCGAAGGCGAGAGTCTGCTCAACGACGCGGCCGGGCTCGTGCTGTTTCGTTTCGCGGTCGCCGCAGCGCTGACCGGCGCGTTCAGCATCGAGCACGCGACGCTGAGTTTTGCGACGCTCGCGGTGGGCGGCGTCGCGGTCGGATGGATCGTCGGGATGCTGGTCGTGCTACTCGTGCGCGTACTCGACGACGATTACCTCATCATCATTGCATCGGTGATGGCGGGATGGTGCAGCTATATCGCGGGCGACCTGGCCGGGGTATCCGGTGTCATCGCCACCGTGACCTGCGGGATGGTGCTCGGCTGGCATCAGCACGAAGTGTTCTCGGCGGCAGTGCGCACGCGTGGCACCGCATTCTGGCAGGTCATCGTGTTTCTGCTCGAAGCGCTGGTGTTCGTGTTGATCGGGCTGTCGCTGCGCGGCGTGATGGTGCGCCTGGGCGGGATCGGCGACGTGATGGCCGCCTTTGCGCCCGCGGTCGGCGCGGTACTCGGCGCAGTCGTCCTGTCGCGCTTCGTCTGGGTGTTCGGCGTCGATGCGCTGCGCGCGCTGTTGCCACGCATCGTACGGCGCGTCCCGCGTGCCTTCGAATGGCGTGCGGCGACGGTCGTGAGCTGGGCCGGCATGCGCGGGGTCGTGACACTCGCCATTGCGTTGTCGCTGCCGGAAGCGATGCCGGGCCGCGACCTGATTCTGGTGGCCGCATTCGCGGTCATTCTCGTGACCGTGTTGTTGCAGGGCACGACGATCGGTCCGTTGATTCGCCTCGTCGGTCTCACAGGCGGCGACGCGCGAGCCGCGCATCATCTGACGGAAACAGGGGCATGGGCGCGGCTCGAAGCCGCGCAGCTCGCTGCGATCCTGCCGCTCGTGCACGCACCGGACGGCACCGTGATTCACCCACGGTTGCTCGAGCAGTACAGCTATCGCGCGCGCATTACCGCCGAGCACCGGGACGAAGAGGCGTATCCCTCCGAGGCGCGCAGTGCGCACTACGATGTGGTGCTGGCGGCGGTTGCCGCCGGTCGCGCGGAACTGTTGCGTATGCATCGAGCGGGCATCGTGCACGATGAAATGCTGCATACGCTCGAACACGATCTGGACTTGCAGGAGGTGGCCGCGCGGCATGCGCGCGGTTAGCGTCGATTGTCGGTGAGTTGTTGCGTTAGTCGCGGCGCGTGCCTGAATCTGCCGCCGCACCCGCCGCATCCCGTGGACTCGCCCCGCACGCCCGCAGCACGAGCGCGACGACTTCTTCCGTCGTCGCCTCGAACGCTTTCTTCGACAGCGCGCGCTTGCCCGCCAGTGCCTGGATCTGTGCGTCGAAATCGGCGAAGTGCTGCGTCAGCGCCCAGATCGTAAACAGAAACGTGCGTGCATCGACGCGCGCAAGCAGGCCACGTTCGATCCAGTCGTCGATCATCGTGATGCGGGTTTCCATCCACGGCTTCACGCGATCCGTCAGGATGTCCTGCATGTGCGTCGCACCATGGATGATCTCGTTCGCCCACACCTTCGAACCAAGCGGCCGCCGGCGCGACAGCGCCATCTTCGCGCGGACGTAGCCGGCAATCGCGTCGGCGGGATCGTCGCTGCTCTCGAACGTATCGGCCGCACGATGCCATTCTTCGAACACATCTTCGAGCACGCGCCGGTACAGGTCGAGCTTGGTCGGGAAGTAGTAGTGCAGGTTGGCTTTGGGCAGCCCTGCGCGCTCCGCGATCATCGCAGTGCTCGCGCCGTCGAGACCGCGTTCCGCGAAAACCGCTTCCGCACACGCGAGCAGATGCGCTTCGTTGCTGTGACGGATGTGTGCCTTGCGTCGCCTCGGCGGCGTGCTGGCTTCGGGTTCGGCCGCCACGGCGGGCGTGTCGTCGCTTTTCATTGTCGGTTCTCGTTCGGCGGGTCGCCTGATCGCGCCTCGGTAGCGCCTCATTGTAGCCACATTGCCGCGCTGCACGTTTGCCTCGCGCGATGACCGCGCACACTACCCAGGGTTTCTGCTATATCGCAATGGCATACTTTTCGCTCACAAAGAAGTCATTGAAATATAGGCGTTAATCGTATAAAACCTGTCCATTCGGACAGGATTAGAGCAGCAACAGCAGAGAAGCGAAAGCAGGGTTTGCATCGTTGCACCGGCTACGGGCGCGCAGCGCCAAAACCCGTCACGGATGCACTGGTTGCGCGCACTTGCGCACAGGTCGAATCATGGAACAAGGAAGACGCTGTAGAAGCGTCCGTCATCCCCACCCGTCGTGCGACGCACGGCGGCCTTCAATACGGATCGCCCGATCCGGATGAGGAGTGCATGCGATGAACGCAGTAACCGAAGCCGCGCTGGACGTGTCGATCAATGTGAACGGCCAGCGTCTGTGGGACAGCCTGATGACGGTGGCGAAGATCGGTGCTACGCCCAAAGGCGGTGTGTGCCGCCTGGCGCTGACCGATCTCGACCGCGAAGGGCGCGACCTGATCGTGAGCTGGGCCAAAGAGGCGGGCTGCACGGTCACAGTCGATCAGATGGGCAATGTGTTCATGCGCCGCGCGGGGCGCGACGCTAACGCAACGCCGGTGATCACCGGTTCGCATGCGGACTCGCAGCCCACAGGTGGGCGCTTCGACGGTATCTACGGCGTGCTTGGCGGGCTCGAAGTGATCCGCAGCCTGAACGATCGCGGCATCGAAACCGAACGTCCCGTAGAAGTCGTGATCTGGACCAACGAAGAAGGCTCGCGCTTCGCGCCGGCCATGGTTGCCTCGGGGGTATTCGCCGGAGTATTCACGCTCGACTACGGGCTCTCGCGCAAGGACGTCGACGGCAAGACGATCGGCGAGGAACTGCAGCGCATCGGTTATGCGGGCGCCGTGCCGTGCGGCGGCCGTCCGATCCACGCCGCGTTCGAACTGCATATCGAGCAGGGGCCGATACTCGAAGCCGAACACAAGACCATTGGCGTCGTGACTGACGCGCAAGGCCAGCGCTGGTACGAGATCGTGCTGACTGGACAGGAAGCGCATGCGGGCCCGACGCCGATGCCGCGCCGCCGCGATGCGCTGCTCGGTGCGGCGCGCGTAGTGGATCTGGTGAACCGGATCGGTCTGAACCACGCGCCGCTCGCCTGCGCGACGGTCGGCATGATGCAGGTCCATCCGAATTCGCGCAACGTAATTCCGGGCCGGGTATTTTTCACCGTCGACTTCCGTCATCCGGAAGACACCGTGCTCGCGCAGATGGATGCGGAACTGCGCGAAGGTGTCGCGAAGATTGCGGGCGCCATCGGCCTCGAAACACAGCTCGAACAGATCTTCTATTACGCGCCGATCGCCTTCGATGCCGCCTGCGTGAAATCCGTGCGCAACGCAGCGGAGCGCTTTGGCTATCCGAATCGCGACATCGTGTCGGGTGCGGGCCACGACGCGTGCTACCTGTCGAAGGTTGCGCCCACATCGATGGTGTTCGTGCCGTGTGTCGATGGCATCAGTCACAACGAAATCGAAGACGCGACGCTCGAATGGATCGAGGCCGGCGCGAACGTGCTGCTGCACGCGATGCTGGAACGCGCACGCGAGCCCGCGTAGTGATGGTGTGGTGAGCGCGCGGTCGCGAGGTGGGTCCCATTGCGCCGCGTGAGAAATAAAAGATTGTGAGCAACCCTTGTCGGACAAACCGGTCCTCGTACTGCAAGGCCGGCGATTTTCATTCGCCTCTCTTTTACGAAACGGAGTGTGCATGGCTATCAAGGAAACCGGCGACATCGCCGCCGGCCGTCTGCCCGCCGACCAGTTGGCCTGCCAGTTCAGCGACGTCGCACCGCTGCTCGATGCACAGGCGGCTGCCGTCGCGGCCAGTCGCTGTCACTACTGCTATGACGCGCCGTGCGTCCAGGCTTGCCCGACGCAGATCGACATTCCCAGTTTCATCCGCAAGATCGGCAACGGCAACCTGAAGGGCGCCGCGAGCGACATTCTCTCTGCAAATCCACTCGGTGGCATGTGCGCGCGCGTGTGCCCGACCGAGATCCTGTGCGAAGGAGCCTGTGTGCGTAATCATCAAGACGGCGATCCGGTTGCGATCGGTGCGCTGCAACGCCATGCCACCGACTGGGCCATGGCAAGCGGCGTATCGCTGTTCCACCGCGCGGCGCAGACCGGTCGCCGCGTTGCGGTGGTCGGTGCCGGTCCGGCCGGGCTTGCCTGCGCGCATCGTCTGGCGCTGGCCGGACACAGCGTGACGCTGTTCGATGCGCATGAGAAAGCGGGTGGCCTGAACGAATACGGCATCGCTGCGTACAAGACCGTGGACGATTTCGCGCAGCGCGAGGTGGCGTGGCTGCTGTCGATCGGTGGCATCGAATGGCGCGACGGTCATGCGCTCGGTCGCGAGCTGCATCTGGCGGAGTTGCGCAAGCAATACGACGCGGTGTTTATCGCAATCGGTCTCGCCGGGGTGAGGGCGCTGCAGATCGAAGGCGAGCGTTTTGCCGGCGTGTACGACGCGGTCGATTTCATCGCGCGGCTGCGCCAGGCCGACGATCTTGCGATGTTGCCGGTAGGCCGTCGCGTCGTCGTGATCGGCGGCGGCAACACAGCCGTCGATGCCGCGGTGCAGAGCCGCAAGCTCGGCGCGCAGAGCGTGACGATGGTGTACCGGCGCGGCGTCGACACGATGAGCGCGACGTGGGCCGAACGCGAATTCGCGCAGACCCAGGGCGTCGCATTGATCGTCAACGCCCGGCCGGTGCGTGTGCTCGGCAACGGTGCAGGTGTGACAGCAGTCGAGTTCGAACTGACCGGCAGCGACGCAGGCGCGCCCACGGGAACAGGCACAGGCGAACGCTTCATCGTCGCCGCCGACATGGTGCTGAAGGCGATTGGCCAGACGCTCATCGTGTCGGAACTCTCCGCAGACATTCTGACGCTCGACGGTACGCGTATTTCGGTGGACCAGGAGCGCAGAACCTCGTTGCCGGACGTATGGGCGGGCGGCGACTGCGCGGCCACCGGGCTCGACCTGACCGTGCAGGCAGTGCAGGACGGCAAGCTCGCGGCCGCGTCGATCGACCGGATGTTTGCGCGCACGGCGGCTCGAGCCGCTTAAGGTAGCTCTAGAGCAGGACGGTGCAACGGATCGCCAGACATCGCGGCATGCACCGGTTGCCGACATAAAAAGCTTTCCCCACGGAGCCGAATATGGCCGATCTTCGCTGCACGATAGCCGGCATCACCTCGCCGAATCCTTTCTGGCTCGCCTCCGCGCCGCCCACCGACAAGGCCTACAACGTCAACCGCGCCTTCGAAGCGGGCTGGGGCGGCGTGGTATGGAAGACGCTCGGTCTTGACCCGCACGTCGTCAACGTGAGTTCGCGCTACGGCGCGGTGCAGTGGAACGGCCAGCGCATCGCCGGGTTGAACAACATCGAACTGATCACCGACCGCCCGCTCGACGTGAACCTGCGCGAGATCGCCCAGGTGAAACGCGACTGGCCGGACCGCGCGATGATCGTCTCGCTGATGGTGCCGTGCAACGAGCGCGACTGGAAATGGATTCTGCCGCTCGTCGAGGACACGGGCGCCGATGCGGTGGAGCTGAACTTCGGCTGTCCACACGGGATGAGCGAGCGCGGCATGGGCGCCGCGGTGGGTCAGGTGCCCGAGTACGTGGAGATGGTGACGCGCTGGGTGAAGGAGGGCACGCGGCTGCCGTGCCTCGTGAAGCTCACGCCGAATATCAGCGACATCCGGCTCGGTTCGCGGGCTGCTTTCAAGGGCGGCGCGGATGGTGTGTCGTTGATCAACACGATCAATTCGATCGTCGCCGTCGATCTCGACCAGATGGCACCGATGCCGACCGTCGACGGCAAGGGCACGCACGGTGGCTACTGCGGCCCGGCGGTCAAGCCGATTGCGCTGAACATGGTCGCTGAAATCGCCCGCGATGCGGAGACACCTAACCTGCCCATTTCCGGCATCGGCGGAATTACGACGTGGCGCGATGCCGCGGAATTCATCGTACTCGGCGCCGGTAGCGTGCAGGTTTGCACGGCGGCGATGCATTACGGCTTTCGCATCGTGTCCGATCTCGTCGACGGCCTTGCGAACTGGATGGACGAAAAAGGCTACGCGACACTCGATGACATCCGTGGCCGCGCGGTACCGAATGTCACCGACTGGAAATACCTGAACCTGCAGTACGACATCAAGGCACGCATCGATCAGGACCGTTGCATCCAGTGCGGGCTGTGCCATATCGCCTGCGAAGACACGGCCCACCAGGCGATCCTGGCCGAGAAGGATGGCGTGCGGCACTTCGAAGTCGTCGACGAACACTGCGTCGGGTGCAATTTATGCATGCATGTGTGCCCGGTCGATGGTTGCATCACGATGGAGCGCGTCGACTCGGGCGCGTCGTCGAACTGGACCACGCATCCGAATAACCCGGCGCGCGTCACCGCCGACGGACAGACGGTCGCAGCGCACGCGGCCTGACTGCGTGTCGCAAGCTTCGATCGTGCTTTAAAGCGAGCGACGGACAAGCAGCACCAGGCCGCAGAGACAACAAAAGAACCGGCACCCAGACCGGCAATGAAAATGCAGCACGTGCACTCTGGACGCATCGCGACGACGAGGCGCCAGCCTTTCGACGATTGGAGAACTTTCAATGAATCAGTCCGCGGGAACCGGCGCTTCGCCGCTGCAGGCAGACGTTCACAGCAGTTCGCTCTACAACGACGACCTCGCGCCGACCGGCAGCGCGCAACGCACGTGGCGCTGGTATCACTTCGCGGCGCTGTGGGTCGGCATGGTGATGAACATCGCGTCGTACATGCTGGCCTCGGGCTTGACCGAGCAGGGCATGTCGCCGTGGCAGGCGGTGGCAACGGTGCTGCTCGGTAACCTGATCGTGCTCGTGCCGATGCTGCTGATCGGTCATGCGGGCGCGAAGCACGGCATTCCCTACGCGGTGCTGGTGCGTTCGTCGTTCGGCACGCAGGGAGCAAAACTACCGGCGTTGTTGCGGGCGATCGTCGCGTGTGGCTGGTACGGTATCCAGACGTGGCTCGGCGGTAGCGCGATCTATACGCTGCTCAACATTCTGACCGGCAACGCATTGCAGGGCGCAGCACTCCCTTTGATCGACATCTCGATCGGGCAGGCCGCGTGCTTTCTCGCGTTCTGGGCGCTGCAGATCTATTTCATCGTCAACGGTACTGACTCGATCCGCTGGCTCGAAAGCTGGTCCGCGCCGATCAAGGTCGTGATGTGTATCGCGCTCGTGTGGTGGGCGACCTCGAAGGCGGGCGGCGTCGGCTCGATGCTGTCGACACCGTCGCAGTTCGTCGCCGGCGGCAAGAAGGCCGGGATGTTCTGGGTCACGTTCTGGCCGAGCCTCACAGCGATGGTCGGGTTCTGGGCGACGCTCGCGCTGAACATTCCCGACTTCACGCGCTTCGCCAAAACACAGCGCGACCAGATGGTCGGCCAGGCGATCGGCTTGCCGCTGCCGATGGCGCTGCTGTCGGTGATCTCGGTGGTGGTCACGTCGGCGACCGTGGTGATCTACGGCAAGGCGATCTGGGACCCGATCGACCTGACGAGCCGCATGACCGGTATCGGTGTCGGCCTCGCGCTGATCATCCTGACGCTCGATACGATGTGCTGCAATCTCGCGGCCAACCTGGTCGGCCCGGCCTACGATTTTTCGAGCCTGTGGCCGAAGGGCATTTCGTATCGCACGGGCGGGATGATCACCGCGACTATCGCGATCGTGATGATGCCGTGGAAGATTCTCGCCACTACGCAGGGCTACATTTTCACGTGGCTGGTCGGTTACTCCGCGCTGCTCGGACCGGTGGCGGGCATCATGATGGTCGATTACTTCCTGATTCGCGGTACGCGGCTCGATCATCGCGAACTGTTCGACGAGCACGGCGAGTATGCGTATGTGGGCGGCTGGAACATCGCAGCGGTAGTTGCGCTCTTGATCGGCGTGCTGCCGAACTTGCCGGGCTTTCTGAACACCGCGTTTCCCGCCGCGTTTCCGAATGTGCCCGATGCGTTCAAAAGCGTCTATACGTATGCATGGTTTGTCGGGCTTGCGCTCGCGGCGCTCGTGTACGGTTTCTGGATGAAATTCGCGGGCAGCGGCAGCACGCGTATTGCGCGTGCGTAAATGAAACAGGAACCAGGAGACAGCAACATGGCAATCCTCATTCGCGGCGGCACCGTGGTGGACGCCAACCGCACGTGGCGCGCAGACGTCCTGTGTCACGGCAGTGCGGCAGGCGGCACGATCGCGCAGATCGGTCCCGACCTCGCGGCACCCGCGGGTGCCACGGTGATCGATGCGGGCGGCCAGTACGTGATGCCGGGCGGTATCGATCCGCACACGCACATGGAGTTGCCGTTCATGGGCACGAAGGCCAGCGACGACTTCTATACCGGCACGGCTGCGGGCCTCTCGGGCGGCACGACGAGCATCATCGATTTCGTGATTCCGTCGCCGCGTCAGCCGTTGATGGCTGCCTTCAACGAGTGGCGCGGCTGGGCCGAGAAGGCCGCGGCGGACTACGGCTTTCACGTTGCGGTGACGTGGTGGGACGAGTCAGTGCATCGCGACATGGGCACGCTCGTGCACGAACATGGCGTGTCGAGCTTCAAGCACTTCATGGCGTACAAGAACGCGATCATGGCCGACGACGGCATCCTCGTGAACAGTTTCGCGCGTGCGCTCGAACTCGGTGCGCTGCCGACCGTTCACGCGGAAAACGGCGAGCTTGTCTTCCGCTTGCAGAACGAACTGCTTGCGCGTGGTTTTACCGGGCCGGAGGCGCATCCGTTGTCGCGGCCGCCGGAAGTGGAAGGCGAAGCGGCGAACCGTGCAATTCGCATTGCGCAGGTGCTTGGCGTGCCGGTCTATATCGTGCACGTGTCGGCGAAGGATGCACTCGATGCGATCGTGCGCGCGCGCAGCGAAGGGCATCGCGTGTTCGGCGAAGTGCTCGCCGGCCATCTGGTGATCGACGAAGCGGTGTATCGCGATCCAGACTGGACCCGCGCGGCAGCCCACGTGATGAGCCCGCCGTTTCGCTCGAAGGAGCATCGCGATGCGTTGTGGCACGGCTTGCAGGCCGGCCACCTGCACACCACGGCCACCGATCACTGCGTGTTCTGCGCGTCGCAGAAGGCGATGGGGCGCGACGATTTCACGCGGATTCCGAACGGCTGCGGCGGCGTCGAAGACCGCATGTCGGTGCTCTGGCATCACGGCGTCAATGCAGGTCGCCTGACACCGAATGAGTTCGTCCGCGTGACGTCGACGAACGCCGCGCAGATCTTCAACCTGTATCCGCGCAAAGGCGCGATCGAGGAGGGCTCGGACGCGGACATCGTCGTGTGGGACCCGCAGGCGACGAAGACGATCTCGGTCAAGACGCATCACCAGAACGTCGACTTCAACGTGTTCGAAGGGATGCAGGTACAGGGGCTCGCGACACACACCGTAACGCGCGGCGAACTCGCGTGGGCCGATGGCGATCTGCGTGCGCAGCGCGGTGCGGGCCGCTATCTGAAGCGTCCGCCGAACCCGGCGTATTTCGACGCGGTGCGTGTGGCCAATCGGCGCAAGGAAGTCGAACCGGTGGTGCGCGAGCGGCAAGCGGGGTGAAATCGCTGTGTGGCTGTGTCGCCTATCGTGACGCAGCCACGCGGGCCGCCTTGAAGACGAGGCTCGGCGGCTGTCCGCTGATGTCGTCTATCTCGCCGATCCGGCGCATGCCGGCTTTTTCGAGCACGCGGATCGATGCGGCGTTGCCCGGCGAGACGACGGCCAGCACATCGGCGGATACCTTGCGATGGGCGAAGTCGATTGCGTCCTGCGCGAACTCGGTGGCGAGGCCGCGACCCCAGGCGGCCGTGGCGAAGCGATAACCGAGTTGCAGCCGCCCCGTGTAACCGCGCAACGGGCGCCAGAGCAAACCGCCAAACCCGATCACCGTGTCGGGCACGTCGGTTTCATGAATGGCCCAGTAGCCGAATCCATACTCGTCCCAGTGCGCAATCCATGCTTCGAGACGCGCCCGCGCCGCGCCGACATCGCGCATCGGCCCGGCCGGATTGAAGCGGCTGGTGGCGGGGTCGCCGAAGATCGCGAGTACGGTGGCGGCGTCGTCGGGCGACGGTTTTGTGAGGCGCAGCCGGGCGGTTTGTCTTTCCATGAGCGGGTTCGGAGCTATCGATTGCGTTCGTGCGCAGGGCGACATCGACCGCGCAGGATATCCACACGCTTGCGCTGCGATACGCGAGGGCAGGAATGCAAATCGGCCGTTGCAGGTCCAGAAATTGCTGGCACGTTGCCGACCATGATGCGTCGCAATGCCGCCTGTGGCAACGCTCGCGTCGCAACCGTTGCCCATATTGCGTTAAATGCCGGCCGAAACCCGGTGTAGACACCAGGCCCATGGCGCCGCAAGGTTCGAGTAAACTGTGCGGCGATGTCGACGTTCCGTTTGTGGCTTCGGCCAACCCAACTCCCCGTCGTGCAAGGAGGCATTACCCGTGCATGCAGTTCCCCCGCTGGAAGGCAGTGCAGTCGGTTCTGCCCCTGAAGTCCCCGAAGCGCCGGAAGCCCTCGAGCGCGATCTGCGCCGGGTCGATATCCACCCCGATTTCTGGTATCCGCTCGCCTGGTCGCGTGAGGTCAAGCGCGGCAAGGCGCATGGCGTGCGCTTCGCGGGTGAACCGATCGTGCTCGTGCGCACTGAATCCGGCGCCGTGTTTGCACTCGAAGACCGCTGCGCGCACCGCCAGGTGCCGCTGCACGGCGGCGTGGTCGACGGTGAATCGATTCGCTGCTGCTATCACGGCTGGACCTATGACTGCACCGGCCGCTGTATCGACGTCCCCTACCTCGGGCGCGAGCGTCTGCCGAACGGCGTGCGCTCGTATCCGTGCCGCGAAGTGGAAGGCCTGATCTTTGTCTTTCCCGGCAACGCCGCGCTCGCCGACACCGTTGCGCTTCCCGTAATGAACGCCGCAAGCGACCCCAAGTACAAGACACGACGCTTCGGCCGCGAAGTCGCGTGCCACTACTCGTTCATGCACGAGAACCTGATGGACATGAACCATCAGTTCCTGCATCGCAAGCAGATGGGGCAGATGCGCGCGCGCTCGCTCGGGCGGCGCCGCGGCGAAGGCTGGGTCGAAGTCGATTACACGTTCGCGCGGATGGAAGGCCAGCAGCCGGTCGGCGAGGCGATCATCTTCGGTCAGAGCCGGCAGGGTGCGTCGGGCAACGACAAGGACGTGATGACGATTCGCACCGAGTATCCGTACCAGACGCTGCGCATCGTCAATTCGTCGAAGACGGTGGTGATGGATCTGTGGATCGTCTATGTGCCGCTCGATGCCGAACAGCGCACGAATCGCACGTTCGGGTTGCTGTCGATACGCCGGCCGGGTGTCGGCGTGTTGCTCGATATCGCGTGGCCGTTGCTGGTGTGGTTCACCGAACGCATCTTCAAGGAAGACCGCTGGATCGTCGAGCGCGAGCAGGAAGCGCACGATCGCCAGGGCGCAGACTGGAATCACGAAGTCTTTCCGGTGATTAACGAACTACGTTCGCTACTGCGCGAAAGCGGTGCAGCGGAACGCGCTGCTGCGCCGACCGGACCATACCATCGGCGCATTCCGATCGAGGTCGTCACGTCAACCCAGCATGAAGCGGGTGCGAGACCGGTTCTGCGCACAGCTGCGGCAGCAACCGAAGTCCTGCAAGGCAGCGACGAATAAGCGGAGTAGGTGAGGTAGGCGCACTAGGCGAACCACAAGGGCCGAACCCGCAAGAGCCCACCTGCTGCGTCTGCTCAAAGTCACATGAAGTAATTATCGCAGCGCACGACGACCCCGTGCGCTGCGATCATCTCGCCAGCAAGACCCTCCGCTACGCTACGCTCAAAACCGCGTGCGAACTCCGACGCGCACCGCGGTCGATGAATTGCCGGTTCCCACATACGTGCCATTGACGAACACCGGCGCGGCCCCACCACCGAGAAACACCGGCGCCGCGCCGCCCGACGCGCGCAGATAGGTCGCGCTCGTATAGATATCGGTGCGCTTCGACAGCGCGTAGTCGAGCAGCAGCGTAGCGTTCTGCCAGCGCTGGTCCTCGAGCTTGCTGTACCAGTAGCCTGCAAGAACCGTAGTGGTAGGCGTGAGCTGCAGCACTTCGTTGATTTCGTAAGTCGGCATCGAGCCGTTGTCGTCGCGAACCCGGAAGTGGGTGTCGGTGAACAGAATGCGCGTGAGCGAGATGCCGTAGGTATAACTCGCGCCCGCACCGAACGTGCTCATGTTCGTCACGAGGGTCGGTCCGGCGGGCAGGTCCGCAAACAAGGTCGTGCCGGCCTGGGTTGGAGCGTTCAACCCCATGTCGTGGGTATTGGTGTACGCGAGACCGATATGCAACGGACCGTTGTCGTAGCGGGCACCGAACGCCATCACGCGCCCGGTACCCGCCGATACCGACTGCGACGGAAACGCATACAGCGCGCCCACCGTGAAGCCATAGAAGCTCGGCGAGCGATACTTCACCGCGTTGTTGATGTGCAGCGTGCCCGCGAGGTGATCGAAGTCGCCGGGGTGCCACGAGTACTGGCCCGCATACTGACCCATCGCGAACTGCGTGAGGTTGTCCCAGAAGAAGTCGTACTGTTTGCCGAACGTCAACGTACCGCGCCGGTTGTCGGCGAGACCGAGCCAGGCCTGGCGGCTAAACAGCACGCCCGACTGCACCATCGTGCCGCTGTACAGATTGAAGCCGTTTTCGAGTGTGAAGATCGCTCGCGTTCCGCCGCCGAGATCTTCGGTGCCTGTCAGGCCCCAGCGGTTCGACTGGATCGAGCCGTCGTTCGCGACGAACGCCGAGTGACCGTTCAGGTTGCTGAAATACGTGAGCCCCGCGTCGATGATCCCGTACATCGTCACGCTGCTCTGCGCGTGCGCCGTCTGAGCGGCGCACGCGGCGAACAACGCACTGCAAACAAGCATCTTCTTCATCGTGTCGTCTCCATTGGTTTAGCTTTTTTCGGGCAAAGCAACGCCCTGTCCCTTCGGCGAGGGACTTTGGGAGGGCGTCGAGAAACTGCGTGAAACGGGCGCGCTAAAGCACGCGCCTTTGGGTCAACCGTCGAACCGGTACAGCACGGTATCCGCGCGGAAACGTACGTCCGCGCTCAGGCTGTTGCTGACAAGCAGATAACGCTGAGCGTCGGCGACGAAGGTCGCGGCATCGGTGCCGCCCGTGGTCGGAAACGTGTCCGCGAGATCGAAGCCGTTGCCGTTCCAGCGATAGATCTGCGACGTCAGCGACGTCTGTGGATCATGCGGCGTGCCGGTGATGAAACACACACGCACGAGATAGCGGCCATGCACGCCGTCGATCAGTTTCAGCTCGCGCCCACCGGCTTCGCCGAGCGTCTGCACCGGCTCGAACTGCGTGCCGTCGAACCGGTACAGACGGGTCGTGCCGCTCAGATTCGCGTAGACCATCCACAGCGTGCCCGCGTCCTCGAAGAAGCAGAACGCGCGACCTCCGGTTTGATCGAAGCGTTGCAGCGGCTCGAAGCGCTCGCCCGCCCAGCGATAGATCAGCGAACCGTCGACGTGGTCCGCATACGCAAGCAGATGCTGCGCACCGATGCTAGCGAAGGCCCAGTTGTACCCCCAGCGTCCATCGAACTTCTGGAATGGCACGAAGCGTTCGCCATCCCACTCGAACAGATACGATTCGCGCGGATGGCGGGGCTCGATACCGTCGAGCGTCACACCCTGCGCCAGCGCGAGGAAGTGCCGCTCGCCGAGTGTGAAGAAGCGCCACTGCTTCGCCGCGAAAACGGCAAAGCGCTGAAACGACTGCCACTGCGTGCCATCGTATTCGTACAGCACGGCTTCGGTGTCGAGCGAATACGGACCGCGGCCGGAACGCACGCCACAGGTCGCAAGAAAACGGCGGGCACCGAGCGTGAAGAATTCGATATCTTCGCCGCCGGGCAACGGCAGCGTTGCGGCTTCGACAAAGCGTCCGGCTTCCCAGCGATAGAGCAACGCGTCGGTGTCGCTGTCGCCGCCGTTCATCGCGGCTGGCTGGCCGGGAATGTCGAGCGCGAGCTGCGGTATCGCGAGGTGCAGTGTGCCGTCTATCGTGAAGGTTTCGACGGCCCGCGCACCGCTCGTCGCGAGCGTTTGTACGGGAGTGAGCAGGCCGCCCATCGTCACTGCGGGCGATACCGTTGCCGTTGTCATTGACTCAAGACTTTCCATTGCCTGACTCTGCGTGGGTGATGGTGAACGGAGAGGTTGGTGCGCGCGCATCGACGTCCTCGCGTGGCCGCCATGCGGCGACGAGTGCGATGCCGAGCGAGCCGCACACGGCGAGCAGCGCGGCGATGACGAAGATCTGTTCGAGCGGCAGTTTCTGTGCGAGCAGGATGCCGCCCACCAGCGGCCCGATGATCGATCCCATTCGCCCGATCGCCATCGTCCAGCCGATGCCTGCCGCGCGGACGGGCGTCGGAAACAGCCGGCTCGCGATCGCGGGAATCGTCAGTTGGCCGCCGACGAGGCATGCGCCAGTGATGAACAACATGCCGAACGCCGCGTTGCCCGTGCCGATCACGCGGCCGAGCGCGAACACCAGCACTGCGCCGCACGCGAACGAAATGGCCACCGGCACGAACGGTCCGATGCGTCCGACGACCGCTGAAATCAGCAGTGCACCGACGATCGCACCGAGGTTCAGGATGACTGCACCAAGTGCTGCGCGATCGGGTGCGATGCCGTTGAGATTGAGAATGGTCGGCATGAAGCTGACGAGAAAGCCCGACAGGATCATGCTCGATAGCACGCCGAACCAGAGCGCGAGTGTCGATGCGAGTCGGCCGCCCGCGAGCAGGTCGCCGACGAACGAACCGAATGCTCGACCGGCGAGACTACGGTGCGTGGATGGCGCGACGACCTCGGTGCGTGCGGCGCTCGTCGACGGAATTACCAGCAACACCGGCACGATTGCGACGAGCGCGCAAATGCCACCCATCAGAAACACGAAGGGCCAGCCGAAACGCATCATCAATGCAGCGGTGATCGCACCGCCCACTACAGCGCCAAGCGGAAAGCCGATAAACATCAGGATGACCAGCGACGAGCGGCGCTGTGTCGTACTGCTCTCGGCAGTGATGGCCGCCACCGCCGGAATCGCGCCGCCCATCCCGAGCCCGCCGAGAAAACGCAGCGTCGCAAGCGACGTCGCCGAACCGGCGAACGCACACGCCAGCGTAAACACACCGGTGACAGCGAGCGCCAGCAGCAGCATCGGGCGACGTCCGAAACGATCGGCGAGCGGACCGGCAATCAACGAACCTAGCACGGTACCGACAAAGCCCGCACCGAACACCCGGCCGAGCGCCGCGTGATCGATGTGCAGTGAATGCGCGAGCAGCGGGGCGACGAACGACAGCATCAACGTGTCGAATCCGTCGATCATCGATACCGCGAAGCAGACCAGCGTGATCCGCACGACGGTTGCGGTCGGCAGGACCGGTGCTGTGCTGCGCGGGTTCAGCGATGCTGCGTCGAAATGAGTCATGGTGATGCGTCTCCGTGGCGGGCTTTCTATGTCGGCCGGCTGCGTTGCCCTGCGCGCCGGTATGTGCGGGATCGTGTGCGATCGCGTGCGTCAGTGCGGCGCAATCTCCGGATAGCGAACGTGCGTGAAGCCGGGAATCGTCACGTCGGCGGGCCGGTTGCCGTTGTCGTGCAACTGGTCGATGATCAGGTCCGCGACGCAGTTCGACAACAGCTGTGACGGGTCTTCCATGATGCGGCGCAGACGCGCGCTTATCGCGTGGCGGTCGTCGGGGGCGGCGAAGGGCGGCATGCCTTCGGCGGCGCTCGGCTCGAACCGGTAGCCCTCGTTGTCGGGGAACAGTTCGCGCGCCACGTCGATGCTCGCGCGCGTGTTCTGCCATAGCGTGCGATACGTCTGTTCGAGCGCGGCGAGGCCGGCCGCGTCCGGCAACTCGGCCACCGAAAACGACGGCGCGTGCGGCGCGATGAACAGCCGCTCGGGCGGCAGCGCGCGGCCCGATGCGCGCCAGATCAGATGACACATGTTGTTCGACGCCCACGTGGCGCCCGCGGTCGGCCGCCCGGAACGACCGCTGACTAGCACCATCGTGCGGCTCCAGTCGAGTGATTGAGCGCGCAACCAGTTGCCGATCCGGTAGACGATGTCGACGAACGCGAGCCCGAAGGTCGCGAACATCACGTCGTTCATCGGCACCGGCAGAGCGTGTTCGTCGAGCGGCGCGAAGTAGCGGTCGCGCAGTGCGTCGAAGGTCAGCAGGTCGGGTTCGTGTTGCGCGCGCTCCAGCATTTCCAGCGATACGGCGCACGTGTAGTCGACCAGCGCGGTGAGCTTGGTTTCCTGTCCTGCGAGGCTGTGCACCGCGATGTCATCGCGCCAGAGCGCGACCGAATTCGCCTCGCGCACACGCGCCGCATGCACGGCGAGTTGCGTGGCGGCTTGACGCCAACTGCTGTCGGCGGCGTCGCGCGTGGCGGGCTCAGCGAGTTCGCGCATGCGTGCGAGATAGGCGAGCGCGAGCGGCAGATGCGATACCGCGGTCAGCTCGATAAAACCGCGCGTCGACTTGCGAAAACTCTCGATTAGCGGCGCGCGACCCGCGCCAGGAAACAGCGCGATGTCCGAACCGGTCGATACGATCAGCGGTGCGTCGGCGTCCCGCTCGTTCATCTGCTGCGTGAGCTGGTTGCCGATGCTGGCCGGGTCCGACGTGAATGCACGGAACAGGCCCGCAAACGCCGCATTCGGTTGATAAGTCATCGCTGTTTGCCCGGTCCCTGGAGTAAGTGGAGAGGTGTTGCCCAGTAATCGTTCAGTAGTCGAAGAGCCGCGCCGGATTGTCGGCGAGGATCATCTTGTGTACGGCCGGATCGGTGGTCCATGCGCCGAGCAGGTTCAGCAACTCGCCGCTGTCGCGCGTCGAATCGGGAATGTGCGGCCAGTCGGAACCCCAGATGACCTTGTGCGGTGCAGCCTCGATAATGCCGCGCGCCATCGGCGCTACCGCATCGTAACCGCGGTGCTTCGCAATGCGATAGGGCGCGCTCAGTTTTAGCCAGCAACTGCCGGTTTTCAGCAACGCGAGCAGGCGTTCGAAGTCGGCGGGCGTGAGGCCGTCTTCTTCGAGCATGTAGCCCATGTGATCGATGACGAAGTCGGTTTCGACATCGCCGAGAAACGGAATCAGGTTGCGCACGACCCATCCCGGCGCATAGAACTGCAGATGCCAGCCGAGGCCCGCGCAGCGCTGCGCCATCCGCGAGATGTAGTGCTGGATTTCCGCGGTGGGTTGATCGGAGCGCGCGAACAGATCGAGACGCACGGCGCGCACGCCGGCTTCGTGAAAGCGGGCCAGCGTGGCATCGTCGGTGTCTTCTTCGATCATCACGACACCGCGTGCGCCTGGGCCGGCAACCTGCAGCGTGTCGAGCAGACAGCGGTTGTCGGTGCCGTAGAAGCTCGGTTGCACGATCACGAAGCGCTCGAGCGCGAGTACGTCCATCAGCTTCAGGTAATGCGCGAGCGCGCCGTCGGGCAACGTGTAATGCGGATGCGCAACGCATGGATACTGGTCGAGCGGTCCGAAGACGTGCATGTGCGCATCGCAGGCGTGAGCGGGCATTGCGAAGGCGGGGCGCGACAGCGTAGCGGGGTCGCGCATCGGTGTGGAGATCAACGGGGTTTCTGCCATGACGGGTCGATAAATAGGTAGATCGATTGGTTCGATTGAAGAACGATGTCGTCGTGTGTGCTGCATCAGGAAAGCGCGGCGCGGCTGCTGTCGATGCGTTGCCGCAACGCGCCGAGAAACAGATCGGTGTCGATGCCGGCGAAGATGTAGCGCACCGCGCCTTCGCGGCGCAGTGTGGTGAGCGCTTCGCCATCGGGCATGCCGCCGACCAGCGCGACCTTGCCGTGCCGATGCGCGGCGGCGATCACGCGACGGCACGCGTCGACCACCTCGGGATGCGTCGATTCGCCGGCATGACCGAGATCGGCGCTGAGGTCGTTGCAGCCCACGCCGATCACGTCGACGCCGGGGACTGCAGCGATCGCATCGGCGGCGTCGACACCGGCGCGGCTTTCGATCAGCACCTGGACCGCGGTGGCATCGTTCAGGCGCTGGTTCAGTTCGCGAGCGTGCAGTTTTTCGAAGTGGACGTAGGGAAGGGTTGCGAGTTGCGAGCGCTGGCCGAACGGCGGGAAACGCGTCGCGGTGACTGCATCCAGTGCCTGAGTTGCCGTTTCGACGCGCGGCACGATGATGCCGAGCGCGCCGCCGTCGAGCACGCGATTGATCGTGCCGTAATCGCGTTCCGGCACGCGTACCCACGGCGACAGACCGATGTCGAGCGCGCATCCGCACATCTGCGCGACGGTGTCGACGGGCAGCGTGCTGTGTTCCATGTCGATCCAGACCGTGTGATAGCCCGCGACCTTGGCCCAGCGAATCACGTCGGTCGTGCGCGAGGCACGAATGCCGAGTGCATAGACCGGTTCGCCCGCGCGCAGCCGTTCGGTCAGTTCGATGCCGTTCATCGTGTCTCCATCGTGTTTCGTGTTATCGGTGCGAACCAGTATCGCCCTGAAAACAGATTTGATTTATTCTCTAAAACTAGTTTATTGATTTGGAGAAAAAATCAATGAATCTCCGGCATCTCGAGTATTTCGCGGTTCTCGCCGAAGAACTGCACTTCAGGCGCAGCGCGGAACGGCTCGGTATCACCCAGGCGCCGCTGAGTCTCGCGATCCAGTCGCTGGAGACCGAACTCGGCGCGCGGCTGTTTCATCGCACGCGTCGTACGGTTTCGCTGACCGAAGCGGGGCTCTCGTTGTTCGACGATGTGCGCGGCGTGCTCGCGCGCCTCGAGATGGCGAAAGAAAATGTCTGGCAGACGGTGAGCGGGCAGGTGGGCCGCTTGCGGGTGGGGTTTACGAATGCGTCGTCGCTGTCGCCGTTTTTTCCGCGGCTGATTCACGCGTACCGGACGAGTCGCCCTGGCGTGCAGATCGTGCTGCGCGAGCTGTCATCGCTACAGCAGATCGAAGCGCTCGATACGCGTGAGCTCGATGTCGGGTTGTTGCGATTGCCGCCGGAAACGCCGGCTCCTGCGCAGGATCTCGTGCTTGCGCCGCTGCTCGAAGAACCGTTGCTGCTCGCGGTGCATGCGGGTCATCGGCTCGCTAAGAAGCGCACGGTGTGTATCGCCGATCTGCGCGGCGAGCCGTTTATTGCGTACCCGCGCCAGGCCGGTGTCGCGCTGTTTTCGCAGACGCTCGCGCTGTGCGAGAAGCGCGGCTTCACGCCCGATATCGTGCAGGAGGCGCAGCAGGCGTCGACATTGATTGGTTTGACGGCAACGGGGCTCGGTGTGGCGCTCGTGCCGGCGTCGCTACGCGCGATCTCGGTGCCCGGTGTTGTGTTTCGCGAACTGAGCGATAGCGATACGACCGCTACGCTGTATATCGCGCATCGGCGGGGGGATGCGAATTCGCGGGCGGTGCAGTTTGCGGAACTGGCACAAACAGTGCAGTAGGCCGGTATCGGTCTGCGGCCATTGATAGAACCGGCGACGGTAAAAAAGCGCCAGGTCTGCCGAAATGCTTGTGCTGGCGTTCTATTCAGTCAAATACTATTCTGTTACAGGTTTCGGGTTGCCGCCGGCGCTTATGCACCGGCTTTCGACAACGTCATTCAACACAACCTCGCCTTAGGCACTCTGAGAAGAGCCCTCTCGCGACGCACGCTTCAAGGGCCGGGCTGCAACGCGGCACGGCGGAACTGACGAGTAACTCATCACTACGGTGGTCGCCCATGCATAGCCAAGCCATCAAATGTGTCTTGCTTCTCGTGTGCGGGTGCCCGCTTGTGGCGAACACTTACGCCGCCGAATCGATCGGCACGGTCAAGACCGTCAAAGGGGCGGTACATATCGAGCGCACCGGGCAGAACATGGATGCTGCGATTGGCAGCGATGTGTTCGGCAGCGACCGCGTCGTGACGGGTCCCGCTTCCTCCGTCGGCATCACGTTGCGCGACAACACGCTGCTATCCGAAGGCTCCAACTCCGTACTCGAACTCAACAAGTTCGCCTTCAACACCACCACCTACCAGGGGACGCTCGACGCCACCATCCGGCGCGGGTCGCTCGCCGTCGTGGATGGCGAGCTCGCAAAGGCGAATCCGGAATCGGTGCGCTACAGCACGCCGACCACCACGCTCGGCGTGCGCGGCACCGAATTCATTATCGAAGTCGGCGGCGAAAGCGGGAGCGGGCGTTGAAAGTATCCATCCGGAGCGACCGGTTGAGACCGGCGGCGTTAATCGTCACAACCTGCCTTTGCGCGTGCAGCTCGACGCCGGACAAGATCACCTTGTTGCCGGATCCGGGCGGGAGCGTCGGCGCCGTCGTCGTCAAGAGCGTTAACACAACGCAGGTGATCGACACCGCCTATGCGCAGGCCAGTGTTGCGAGGAACGGCGCGATCGAAGTGACCGAGGGGAACCCGTCCGACGTGCAGGGGCGCTATGGCGATCTGCTGGCCGCACGCCCCCCGCGTCCCATGACGTTCACCATCAATTTTCTGTTCGACTCCGCTACCCAGATGGCTCCGGATTCGGCGGCCACTGTCACGAAGCTGAAGACTGCGCTGGCAACGTGGCCCGCTCCCCATCTCACGGTGGTCGGTCATACCGATTCACCAGGTTCCGTCGAATTCAACGACAGGCTCTCGATACGCCGCGCCCAGACTGTCGCCGCATTCCTCACCAAGGCCGGCATACCCGCGCAGCAAATCGAAACCGCCGGACGCGGCAAGCGCGAGCCGATCGTGCACACGGCAGACGGCGTGCCGAGCCAGATGAACCGCCGTGTTGTGATCACGATTCAGTGAGCCGGACCATGGCGCACCGCCTCGCGTGATCGTCGCCTCTTTTCCGCCGTCGACATGAAGCGCTATCTCAACACCGGGCTCATCTTCATTAGAAGCATGCTCAGAGCGCGTAAAGGGCGGCCCTGGGCGCTCGTCGTGCTGTTCACCCTGGTCCTGCTCGATCTATGCGGCGAGTGGCCGACCAATGTGTCGCGTCCGGCCTTTCTCAATACGTTCAACGGCGTGCTTCCGGACGCCTTCGGTTCGGCGCGGCAACTGCTGTTCGACCACTATCAGCGCCGTTTTCCGCGCGTGCCGACGACGCAGCCGGTAATCGTTGTCGAAATCGACGACAAGACGCTGGAAGCTGTCGGTCAATGGCCGTGGCCGCGCAACCGGCTGGCTACCCTCGTCGACGCGATTGCCGCACAGAAACCGCTGGCGATCGGTCTCGACATCTACATGCCGGAACTCGATCAAACCTCACCGGCCACGGTGGCCGACAATCTGCCGCCCTCGGCGGCGGACATCGCGACCCAGTTGCGGACACTACCGAGTCACGAGCGCATTCTTGCCACGTCGTTGCGCGCGGCGCCGTCCATACTCGGCGCGGCTGCTTTCGATCACGCCACATCCACGACCAGTACGGACCTGCTGAGCACGCCGATCCTCGTGCATGGCCCGGACCCGCTGGGCAAGATGCAGCACTTTCAGTACGTGCTGGCGAGCCTTTCAGAGCTGCAGGGCGCGGCGCACGGCCAGGCGATGCTGAACGTGGCCCAGGAACAGGGCACAGTGCGGCGGATTCCGCTCATCATGGGCCTCGGTGACAAGATGGTTCCCGGCCTGCCGATCGAGATGCTGCGGGTCGCTATCGGCGCTCCCGCCGTGGACGTGTACGCGGACGAGTCAGGCGTGCAGGCGGTGGGTGCCGGGGACCTGCGGGTTCCCACGCAGCCCGACGGCGACATCTGGCTATATTTCGCATCGATCCAGGCGACGCAGCAACGCTATGTGTCGGCAAGCGACGTCCTGCAAGGCAGGGTCAGTGCGACGCGCTTTCGCAACAAGCTGGTGCTGGTCGGGCTGACAGGCACTGGCCTGACCGACACGCGCACCACAGCGCTGGGCGAACTGGTGCCCGGCATCGAAATCCAGGCACAGGGTATCGAAACGATCTACGAAGGCCGGCTCCTGCGCAGGCCAATCTGGCTTCAATGGGCGGAAATCGGCTTTATCGTCGCGTTTGGCCTGCTGTTCGTCTGGTACGTGCCGCACTCCGACTCGCGGATCGCGGTATTCATCAACACGGTGCCGAAGGCGTCTGCGCTTCTCGGCCTGTCGCTCAACCTGCTGATCCTTTCCGTCTGCATGGTGTTGTTCAAGTATTTCAACCTGCTGGCCGATGCGACGTCGGCCTTCATCATCCTTTTCGCGGTTATCGGCAGCTTTTTCTCCACCTCGGTGCTGGCTCAGGAGCCGCGAAACCAGCCCGATGACGCGCAGGCCCATACGTCTCAGGATGACGTCCGCACGGGCAGCAACGCGGCGGAGTAGTGCGACGTCCTGCGAATAGATTTACTGTCGATGGACCAACGGTTGCAAAGGCCGCTGCGCTGGTTGCTTGCGCTGCTTCGATGGCTTCTTGCCCTGCAGACTAGCCGGCCCTCCCGCCACATCATCCGCAAGCTGGCCCGCATCGACGCACTTGCCCGCTTCCCAGGTATCAGTCAGCGTTTTGCGCAGTTTGCGCAATTCGTCGCGCTGCGCACGCAACGTAGCCATCAACTCCCCGATCTCCCCGAGCCGCATGTCGACCCCGTGCAGCAGATCCTCTTTCGACAGATCCTGCTGATTGGCAAACGCACAACGCAGCCGCTCAAGCGAAAAACCGAGACTCTGCGCGATCTGGATCAACCGCAGGCGCTCGAGCGCCGTATCCCCGTAGTCGCGATAGCCATTGGCGCCGCGCTCCGGCTCCGGCAGCAGCCCGCTTTGCTCGTAATAGCGAATCGCGGACGCTGCCAGCCCCGTTTTTGCCGCCAGTTCACCGATTTTCATGGCACTTGACCTTCAAGTTGACTTGAATCTTAGTATAGCGGCATCTCATCTTTTGTTTGTGTGCTGACATGACTACATCTTTGTTCACGCCGCTCCGTTTACCGAACGGGGCCACCTTACCCAACCGCATCGCCAAGGCCGCGATGGAGGAAAACATGGCCGCTGTCGGGCAGCTTCCCGGCTCGGCGCTGTACCGGCTGTACGGCGCATGGGCCGACGGCGGCTCCGGGTTGATCATTACGGGCAACGTGATGATCGATGGGCGCGCGCTGACCGGCCCCGGCGGCATCGTGCTCGAAGCGAACACGCCGCTCGCGCCGTTCGAGGAATGGGCGCGCGTCGCGCGCCGCAAAGGCGGCCATGTGTGGATGCAGATCAATCATCCGGGCCGTCAGGTCAATGCCGATATGGGTGGAACCGCATGGGCGCCGTCGGCTGTCGCGCTCGATCTCGGCAAGTACAGCAAGCGCTTTGCGCAACCGCAGGCGATGAACGAAGCGCAGATCCAGGAGATCATCGAGCGCTTCACGGCGACATCTGTGGCGGCCGAACGGGCGGGATTCACCGGCGTCGAAATTCACGCGGCCCACGGCTATCTGATCTCGCAGTTTCTGTCGCCGCTCACCAACCAGCGCACCGATGCGTGGGGCGGCAGTCTCGCCAATCGCGCGCGTCTGTTGCTGGAAGTCGTGCGGGCGGTGCGCGAGCGCGTGTCGCCGACATTCTGCGTGAGCGTGAAACTGAATTCCGCCGATTTCCAGCGCGGCGGTTTTTCCGAGGACGACGCGAAGCAGGTCATCCTGTGGCTGAACGAAATGCAGGTCGATCTCGTCGAGTTGTCCGGTGGCAGCTATGAAAGCCCCGCGATGCAGGGACGCACCGCAGACGGCCGCACGCTCGCGCGCGAAGCGTACTTCCTCACGTTCGCGAAGGAACTGGCGGCCGTGGCCAAGATGCCGGTGATGACGACCGGCGGCATCCGTCGGCGCGCAGTTGCCGAAGACGTGATCGCGAACGGCGTCGCCGTCGCGGGTATGGCGACCGCGCTGGCACTGGCGCCCGATCTGCCGGCACGCTGGCAGGCCGGCGGCGATCACACCACGGTGAATCAGCAGGTCGGCTGGAAAGATAAGGTGTTGGCGGCGCTGGCCAGCATGGCGCTCGTCAAGCGCCGCCTACGGGCGCTCGGGGCGGGGCGGCTGTCACCGCAATCGTACTCGGCGGCATTTACCCTGGTGGTCGACCAGATGCGCACGCGTCGGCTCACGCGTCGCTATCGACGCTGGAGCCAGGCGCGCGCGTAAGTTCGCGTCTCAGACGATGTCCGTCAGATCACCACTTCCGGTGGCGGCTGACGGAACAGACGCGTGATCCAGCACAGGTACACGAGACCGAGCGCAAACCAGATCGCGCCAAGCACGAGCGCGGTCTTCTCGAGGCTGACGAGCAGCCACAGATCGGCAATCGCACCGATGAGCGGAAACACAAATCCGCCGATCACACCCATGCGTCGATCGCCATGATTGCCCGACAGGTAGATGCGGATCACACACACGTTGACGGCGGTGAACGCGAGGAACGCGCCGAAGTTGATGAACGACGTGGACGTCGCGACGTCGAGCTTCAACGCAATCAGACCGACGATGCCCGCAATCGCGATGTTGATCGCCGGTGTCTTGAAGCGCGGATGGATGAAGCCGAAGATGCGCTTCGGCAGGATTTCGTCGCGGCCCATCGCATACAGCAGACGCCCGACGCTCGCCTGCGCGGAAATACCCGAAGCGAACTGCGCGAGAATCAGCCCTGCAAGAAAGACGCTCACGAACAGATCGCCACCGATCGTCTTCGCGACTTCGAACGCCGCAGAGTCGGTGTCCTTGAAGTCGACGCCCGGATGCGCGAGCTGCATCGTGTACGACGCGACCACGAAAATCGCGCCGCCGATCAATGCGATCAGCAGAATCGCACGCGGCATGTTCTTCTTCGGATCGATGGTTTCTTCGGTCAGCGTCGAGACCGCGTCGAAGCCGAGATACGAATACGCCGCGATGGCCGCGCCCGCCATCGTCGACGAGAGCGGCACGTGCGCCTTGAAGAACGGCTCGGCCATGGCGATGCCGCCAGGTCCCGCCGCTGCGGCGGCGTAGTGCCAGCACAGCGCGACAAACAGCGCGACGATCGCGAGCTGCACGACCATCAGCACGATGTTGAAACGCGCGGCCAGTTCAATGCCGACAATATTCAACGCACTGGTCAGCACGATGAACGCGACGATCCAGATCCACGAGGGCACAGTCGGAAACGCGGCGTTCAGATACGCGGCGCCGATCAGCCAGATCACCATCGGCAGGAAGAAATAATCGAGCAACGTCGCCCAGCCGATCATGAAGCCCAGATGCGCATTGAAGGTCTTGCGTGTGTAGGTGTACGCGGAACCCGCCACCGGATAGAGCCGCGCGAGCTTGCCGTAGCTAAGCGCGGTGAACGCGATCGCGATCAGTGCGAGCAGATAGGCGAGGGCGGCGGTGTCGTCGCTGGCCTTGGCAAGCACGCCGTAGGTGCCGTACACGATCAGCGGCGCCATATAGGCGAGGCCGAACAGCAGCACGGACGGCAGCCCGAGCGTGCGTTTCAGATGCGGTTGAGCTTCCGTGTCTTGCATGATGTCTCCGAGGCCCTGTGCAGGCTTGAACGACCGCGTCCGGAGCGTGAGCTTTGCGCGGGCATGGTATGGCGTTGGCTGAAATGGGCCGCCTGAAACAGCGCGGTCCGCAAAACGCGTAAAAGAACAACTGAAACGCGGTAGGGCAACGACTGAAAAGCGATGACTAAAAGCGCTTGAGAAATTCGCTTGAGAACTTCGCCGCTCAGTCGTGACGACGACGTGCTTCGATCACCAGCGAGCGCGAGCCGTCTTCATGATCGACGTGCGTAAGACCGAGCGGCACGCGCGCATCGTGCAGATAGCGGTAATGCTCGCGGCTCGTTTCGAGCCGTGTGAGATCGATGCGCGCGCGCAGCACGGTCTCTTCGGCACCGGCTTCGGCGGCCACGTCCCCTGACGGCTCGAAGAGCGTCGATTCGCCGGGGAAGGTCAGGTTGTCGTCGCCCGCGCCGCAGCGGTTCACCATTACGGCGAACATCTGGTTCTCCATGGCGCGCGCGGTCATCGCGCGGCGATGCACCGGGCCGAACTGGTCCATATTGCCGTTGGTGACGATCAGCAGATCGGCGTCGAGCGCGGCGAGTGCGCGCACGCCTTCCGGAAACTCGATGTCGTAGCAGATCTGCAGGCCGACCGTGAGGCCGTTCCACTGGCAGACTTCGAAGCGGTCGCCAGGCGTGAAGACGCCGACATCGGACGCCCACAGGTGCACCTTGCGGTAGCGCAGCAGGATCGCGCCGGTCTTGTCGATCAGCACGGTCGTGTTGTAGAAGCGGCTGCCGTCGCGTTCGGCGAAACCTACGGCGGCGGCGACACCGGCCTCGCGTGCGGCATTGCGCACGGCGCTGAGCGCGGGACCGTCGACCGCCTGGGCGACGTCGCCGACATTCTCGCGGGTCGGAAAACCCGACAGCGAGGTTTCGGGGAAGACGATCAGTTGCGTACCGCCTGCCACGTCGGCGCGGCCGATGGTTTCGATTACCTTACGGGTATTGTGTTCGACGTTGCTGTCGACGAGCGCGAGTTGCGCGAGTTCCACCTGCATCGTGTGTCTCCTTCCAGATACCTTGCAGTCGCCCGGGCAGCGCTGCCGCATGATTCCGTCCGGCGCATTATCAGTGTGTTATTTTTGTCCGGAAATTACCCACGTGGGTTACCTCACCGGAGCAGATATGGAGTTCGAATGGCGCGATCTCGCGTTTCATCGGGAGATTGGCTCAGCCATCGACGCTCTCGACAGCCCGCACTTCTGGGCCCGTCTCACGCGCGTGCTGGAGCGGCACATCAAGTTCGACAGCTGGGTGGCGTTGCGCTTCACGCGCGCGGCTCCGCCGTTTGTGTGCGCCGAGCAGGCGTTGCCGGACGGCAAGCCCGACCTGATGTTTCAGGACTATCTCGTGGCGCTCTATCAACTCGATCCGTTCTATCTCGCCGCGCTCGAAACGCGCGCGTCGGGCTTCTTCACGCTCGCTGACGTGGCGCCCGACAACTTCCGCATGACCGAGTACTACCAGCGGTATTTTTGCAAGAATGTCGTCGGCGACGAAGTGCATTTCAATGTCGTGATCGACGCCGATCACACGATGGCGTTTTCGCTCGGCAGCAGGCGGCGTTATCACGAACGCGAGATTGCATTGCTTACGTTGTTCGCGCCGTGGGTGCTTGCGCTCATGCAGCAGCGGCTGCGCTATGAGAATTTTGGTCCGACCGGCGAGACTGTGCTTGTGAGTGAAGCCGGCGCCACCGATGCCACCGATCTACCCGCGCGCATCGGCGCATTGTCCGGCAGGAACGGCCGCGGTGTGCTGACCGCGCGCGAGATCGAAGTGGCGATGCTGTCGTTGAGCGGGTTTTCAACGCGCGCGATTGCGGAGAAACTCGCGATCTCGTTCGAGACCGTGCGCGCGCACAAGAAACACATCTACGCGAAGCTCGGCATCGGCTCGCAGTCGGAACTGTTCGCGATGTTCTACGAGCCGGGACATCGCGAGAGCGATATCCCGGCGTAGCGGTGTCGCCACCTACAGCGTTACGGCGTCCAGCGATGCACGATGATGCTTGAGTCGTTGTAGTTGTCTTTGGTGATCACGTACTGCCCGGTCGACTGCAGATACGCTCTGAGCCCATACATCGAATCGACGTCGTTACCGACACTCACGGTGCTCGGGCTCGCATTGATCAACGTCGTGTCGAGGTTGCCGGTGGTGAGATTGAACACATCGATGTTAGGCACGGTGTGCACGTATCCGGCGAACAGATAGTTGCCGGCCGCCGTAATCGACTTCGGGTTGGCGACGGTGAGCACAGGGTTAGGCTTGGTCATGTTGCCCGCGGCCCAGCCGTGATACACCTCGATCCGCGTGCCGATCGACGTCCAGTCGATGCTGCCGATAATGCCTTGCGCGAGGATCATCGTGTCGCTCTCCGCGAGGTAGATGATGCGCGTCATCGGTCTGACGCTAAGCGGAATGTAGAGCGCGATGCCCGGTCCCCACGACGGCTTGCCGCTGGCATCGAAGCCAATCAATGGATAGTGATAGATGTGGTTCGTCCTGTCGAGACCGGCCCAGATGTCACCCTTGCTATCGATAGAAAATCCACCCGTGATCGGTGCCGTCGTATTGAACGCCGTACCCGGAATCGACGCATCCGGTATCGCGACATAGCCGTTCGCAGCGTTGAAGTGGAACAGATAGAAGATCGCCGGGTTCTGTCCTGACGCGACCAGAATGCGGTTGCCGCCTACCGAGACGATCTGCCCGAAATGTTCGTCGCGCTGCGTGTCGTTGATGTTGAGGCGCGGATCGGACGGATAGGTGATCGGATCGACCGTGTTCGCAACGAAGGTTCCTCCGGCGGTACCCGTGTAGATGTTGGTGCCGCTATAGAAGTACGCCCCGTCCGTACCGGGATCAGGCGCGGCGACGCCCTCGAAGTTCAGCGATTGCAGTGTCCATTGCAGGACGCCTTTGTTGTAGGCGTGAATATCGGTGCCGCCGTCGCGGCCGAGATCCCAGCCTCCGCCCCATGGGTTGTTCAGCACATAGAAGTTGCCGGCGGAGTCCTTGCCGATACCGGTGACGCGCGTGAAGCGCTTGTCGCCGACCTGGCCTTTGATACCCGTCGTGTTGTCGAGATATCCGCCTTTGATCCCAAACGTACCGACCTGAAATGGAATGAGCCAGGTGTTATAGATCTTGATGTTCATGTCCGGCCCTTCGTCGCCGACAACGAGCAGTTGTTTCGCCGTGTCGAAAAACAGCGCCGAAGGTTTCGCACCAGTGGGCATCTGGATAGTGTTCATCGCCGTGCCGGTGGAACTGAATTCGGCGATCGTGCCCGCGCTCTTCTGGGCGACCCAGAGATTGCCGGAGCTGTCGATGGCAAGCGCGCCAGGCGACGTCACGTTGATGTCTTGCTGCCAGACACCGTCTGTGGTGTAGACGCGGACCCGATTGCCAGGAAGGTCGCTCGCATACAGCAGCGAGCCCGAGGTGGCGAGCCCGGTCACGACATCGGCATGGGTTTCGGTTGTGTCCGCACTGACGTTGATGAGCACATCGCGCGTTTGCGTGGTGCGGTTGTAGCGTCCCACTGCGCCGCTGCCGTACACGTTGTTGAATTGCAAGGCGGCGAAGATCGATGTGGCGTTGCCGGTAATGGCGCTGCCCTGGAACTCGTTGTGCAGGCCAAACGAGCCGATGCCCTTGCCGCTCTGATAGAGCGCGACGCCACCTTCGTTTTCATCCCAGAACGACGCGGTGTAGATGACGCCTTCGGGCGCGACCCACATCGAGCGCGCGGTACTGCCCACATGCGTGGCGTCGGTGCCGAAGGTGTTGGCGATCCAGTCGGTGGTGTACTGCTGCGCCTGACATACCGGCGCGATCGTAGCGATCAGCACGGCGGAAAGAAACGCGGAATAGATGCGATGCTTGATCATCGGTGAATCCTCTCAGCAGTATTGTTTTTCCCTGACCTCCCAATATAGTTCGCGAATCGCGAACATGGGTGATGTTGCGATGACAATTGCACGAGAATATCGACGCGCGTTGCATGCGACGATGTTTGCAAGCCTTACACGCGCGTTAGATTGCGTGAGTGCGATGAAGGACTGCGCACCATGTGCGTGCGCAACGGACATGCAAATGAAAGTCGAGCCTCATGCGGAGCGCATGCAGGAGATGAGCGACGCGCAGATCGATCCCACTATCTATGCAGCGGGCCACCAGACCCAGCCGCGTGTCGAACGTTGCAATTCGATGCGCGAGAGCGGGCCGACTTCGATTCGCGTGTAAGCAGCGAGCGGTGCACGTAGCGCATGCAGTAGCGCGGCGCGTATCACGACAGCATGCGTGACTGCGACGACGGCAGGTACTTCTGGAAGTTGTTCGAGCCACTGCGCGACCCGCGTCGACACCGCGGCGAACGATTCGCCATCGGGCGGCGCGGCATGGGGATCGGTGCTCCAGGCGGAGAGCATCGGCAGCTCGTCTGTTGCGATGTCCGCGACGCGCTGGCCATGCCAGCGGCCGTAACTCATGTCGGCAAGCGCAGGTGCGATGTCGGCGGTGAGATTCAACGCTGCGGCCGTTTCGCGAGCACATGGGGCAGGGCTGCTGAATACGAGCGCATCGCGAGGCACATCGAGTTGTGCGCGATACGCATGCGCGTCGTCACGACCGCGTGCATCGAGTGGATCGTCGGCGGGGAAGCGGCCGCTGCGCATCGCGGCGGTCGCTGCATGGCTTACTAGCCATAACCGTGTGTGCATTGCGCTGCTCTCCCATGAAGCGTGTGCCGCGAAGTTTAGCGCGTAGAATAACGCCGCTGAAGCAAGGAAGCCGGTGCAAGTCCGGTGCGGTCGCGCCACTGTAATCGGTTCAATGAAGAACCGGAAGCCAGACCCTCGCTTCACGTCATCTTTTTCTCACGACCACCACGACTATCGGGGCGCGTAACCCCAGGAGAAGTCCGTCATGACCGATGCTGTTTTCAAACCGGCTGTCCAGCCGGTGCCGATCCCTCTGCGTGAATTGCTGCCGTGGATTATCTTCGGCGGCCTGCTGCTGTTACTGGCGATCTATTTCGTCGGCGCCGAAGAAGGCGCGACGTCGTTGATCCCCGGCATGTACGTGCACGAGTTCGTGCACGACGGCCGCCATCTGCTCGGCTTTCCTTGCCACTAACCGGGAGTCGACATGGTCGGTAGATTGTTGATGCGCGGGATGCTCACGGGCATCGTCGCGGGATTGCTCACGTTCACTTTTGCGAAGATCGCCGGCGAACCGCAGGTCGATCAGGCGATCTCGTTCGAAGAGAAAGCCGATGCCGCGAAGGGCGAAGCGCCCGAGCCAGAAATTGTCAGCCGTCACACGCAGGCGGGGCTCGGTTTGTTGACCGGTGTGGTCGTGTATGGCGCGGCGGTGGGCGGCTTGTTCTCGCTCGTGTTCGCGTATGCATACGGCCGCTCGGGCCGGCTCGGTGCACGTGCGTTGTCGGCGTTGCTCGCGCTCGCAGCATTCGTCGCGATCGTGATCGTGCCGAATCTCAAGTATCCGGCCAATCCGCCATCGATCGGCGACCCCGAGACGATCGGCTATCGCACGGGCCTGTTCTTCCTGATGATCGCGATCTCGCTGGCGGCGACGGTGTTCTCGTTGAAGCTGCGGCGTCATGCGGCTGCACGATTTGGCGCGTGGAATGGAGCGATCGTCGCCGGTGCGGTGTTTATCGTCATCATCGCGGCCGTGCAACTCGGCCTGCCGTCGATCAACGAAGTGCCCGCCGCGTTCCCTGCTGCGCTGTTGTGGAAATTCCGCCTCGCGGCGCTTGGCATGCAGGCGATCATGTGGACGACGATCGGGTTGCTGTTCGGTGCGCTCGTCGAGCGTGCACAGCAGAGCTCGCGCAACGTGTTGCCGGCCGGGCTGTGAACGGTTGAAGTCGAGAAGTCGAGCGAGCGCGACACCGGCGAAATCCTGCTGCGCGTTGCTGCTTCACATCGGCGCGGGCCGATGTTGCCGCAGCAGTCCATCGCGAATGAACTGCGCGAGTTCGCGTCCGGCCGGGTTGGCGCCCTGCGCAGGAAATCGCAGGCTGATCGCGAACGGCGGAAGTTCGGGCAGTTGAGCATCCGCGCTGAGAATGTCGAGATCGGCGGGCACGGTCGACGTCAGCCACGCGGTCACAGCGAGCCCGCTGCGCACCGTCGCGGTGGTCGCTTCGATGTTGCCGCTCTCGAAGACCGTGCGCCACTCGATGCCACTGCTGCCCAGCGCACCGAGCACGGTCTGCCGGAATGCGCAGGTATCGCTCACCATCGAGACCGGCAGCGGTCGCTTCAGATGCGCGCTGCCGCCGCGCGCGCCGACCCACACCAGGCGTTCGACACGCAGACATTCGCCACTTGCTTCGGTTGCAGGTTCTTCGATCACTGCGACATCGAGCGAACCGCGCGCGAGTGCCTCCGCGAGCTCCGGCGATGAACCGCAGACAATCGCCATCTCCACGTTCGGCCATGCTTCGGTAAACGCCTTGAAGATCGGCGCGAAGCAGGCACCGACCAGATCGTAGGGCACACCCAGACGCACCTGGCCGAGTATCGGACGGGCCGCCATATCCGCCCAGATTTCATCGTTCATGCCGAGCAGGCGTTTCGCCTTGCCGAGAAAGCGTTCGCCGACCTGAGTCAGTTCGAGCTGGCGTCCGACGCGGTCGAACAGGTCGCAACCCAAAGCCTCCTCGAGGCGCTTGATCTGCTGGCTCACCGCGCCCTGAGTCAGGTGCAGGCGGTTGGCGGCAACGGTCATGCTGCTGTGGTCGGCAACCACAACGAAAGTGCGTACCAGTGCGAGGTCGAGATTTCGGTTCATCGTCGCATTATATTGTCTAATGTGAATCATCATAAACTTTCGATTTTCTAATGTGAACGAGATGACTACAGTGACGTTTTGCTCCGGAACGCTGCCATGTCCTTCGTCGCCACCTCGACCGGCTCGATCGCACCGTTGATCCTGTTTGCCGCCGTCGCCACCGTGACACCGGGTGGCGCGACGGCGCTTGCCACTGCGTCGGGCTCGCAGTTCGGCTTTCGCCGCTCGATTCCATTGATGGCGGGCATCGCGCTGGGGCTTGCGTCGCTGGCCGCCGCTGCCGCCGCCGGTCTCGCTGGCGTGCTGCTGGCCGCGCCCGTGCTGCAGACCGGCATGAAGGCGATCGGCAGCGCATATCTGCTGTGGCTGGCGTGGCGGGTCGCGCGCAGCGGGGCGCCCGATCTCGACCGCTCGACGGCGGCGCCCACCACCTTGCTCGGCGGGGCGTGTCTGCTCTGGCTCAATCCGAAGGGTTGGGCCATGGCGCTCGGCGCGGCGGCGTCGTTCGCGATGCTCGCGAACGGACCGCTGCATCTCGCGTTGCTGCTTGGCGGCGCGTTCGGGGTGTCGGCGGCGGTGTCGCTGTCGCTGTGGTGCGCAGCCGGCGTGCTGCTCGCGCGACTGGTGCGCACCCAGCGGCAATGGCGCATTGTCAATACGCTACTCGGCGTGTTGCTGGCGGTATCGATTGTTCCAATGTGGAGATAGCAATGGTTGCAACAGCGTTTGCGGAATCGTTCGACCTGATGTCCGCGTTCGACGCGGTGACCGAATACTGGTCGCCGAAAGTCGTGGCGCAGGTCAACGATCAGTACATGAAGATCGCGAAGGTGAAGGGCGAACTGGCGTGGCACAGCCATCGCGATGAGGACGAACTGTTCTACATAGTGCGTGGCCGGCTGCGGATGGAATACGAAGGCGGCCGCGTCGTCGAGCTTGGCGAGGGGGGCGTGCACGTCGTGCCAAAGGGCGTGCTGCACAATCCGGTCGCACACGACGAGTGCTGGATCGTGCTGATCGAGGCGGTGACGACGCGTCACACGGGCGACGTCGACACGCCGCTCACGCGAACGATTGAGCAGCAGCTCGGATAATTGGGTGGCCCCATCAGTTGTGTCTTGAATCGACGCCGCCGGAAATGCGACACTCGCGGTTCACACCGTTCGCATCGTACAAGGAGGCACTGTAATGTTTTCGCTTTCCACGCTAGGCACTTTCGTTGCTGTCGTGCTGGGGCTGATGCTGATCCCCGGGCCGGCCGTTCTGCTGGTCCTGACCCGCACCGTACAGGGCGGTCGTAAAACCGGCATCCTGACCGGGCTCGGCATCGCCACCGGCGATTTCATCCACACGCTGTGCGCGGCGGCCGGCCTGTCGGCGCTGCTGATGACGTCGTCGCTCGCGTTCAACGCCGTCAAGCTGATCGGTGCCGCGTATCTGGTTTATCTCGGCGTGCGCGCGCTGCTCGAGAAACCGTCCGATCCGACACTGCCGAAAATCCCCGCCGTGACACCGGCGCAAGCATTCTGGCAGGCGATTCCCGCCGAAGTGCTGAACCCCAAGACCGCACTGTTCTTTCTCGCTTTCCTGCCGCAGTTCGTGCATCCGGGGCAGGGTTCGTCGTTTGCGCAGTTCGCCGTGCTCGGCGGCGTGTTCGTCGTGTTGAGCGTGCTTTACACCACCGTGCTCGCGCTCACGATCCGTCCGCTCGGCCGGCTGGTCAAAAGGCTGACGTGGCTCGTCCGCTGGCAGGGCAAGATCATCGGCACGATCTTCCTTTCGCTGGGCTTGCGAGTGGCACTGCAGCAGCGTTGAAGTTTCGGGAACGCGCAGGTCCTTTTCCACGAACCTGGAGTGACAAGATGCAGTTGATCGGCATGCTGGATTCCCCCTATGTGCGTCGCGTCGCGATCTCGCTGGCCGTGCTCGGCCTGCCGTTCGAACATCGCAGTCTGTCGGTGTTTCGTCACTACGATGAGTTTGCGAAGATCAATCCGGTCGTGAAAGCGCCGACGCTGGTCGAGGACGACGGCACGGTGCTGATCGATTCGTCGCTGATCCTCGATCATCTCGACCGCAAGTTCGCGCCCGAGCGTCGCTTGATGCCTGAAGATCCGGCCGCGCGCCAACGCGCGCAGCAGGTGACGGGTTTTGCGCTCGCCGCCGCCGAGAAGACCGTGCAGAACGTCTACGAACGTAACCTGCGACCGGCGGAACGCCAGCACGAGCCGTGGGTGGAGCGCGTGCAGACACAGATGCACCACGCGTTTGCGCAGCTTGAAACGCTGGTGGCCGGCCATGATGGCTGGCTGTTCGGCGACCGTTTGATGCAGCCCGATATCACCACGGCGGTTGCATGGCGGTTCACGCAGTTCATCCTGCCCGGCACGGTCGATCCGGCGCAATATCCGGCGCTGGCGGCGTTCTCGGCACGTGCTGAAGCGCTGCCCGAGTTCATCGCGACACCGCTCGAATAGGCGACGGCCTGCCGCGGAGGCCCCGCCGGTAGGGCCTGCGCGGCCCGCCGCCGATTGTTCGCATCCGGCGACAAGTGACTTCGCATTCGGCCCATTTATCCGCGGGTCGCGCCTTCCTACAATGCTTCCATCGAAACGTCAATTGCGGCACGGCGCCGAAGCGGCACCGCCCGATGGGAGCAGTCATGAGAGACCTGATCGTACGTCAGCTGTATCACCCGGCACTGGTGCTGCCGATGGTCGCGCTCATGCAATTGATGGTGTCGCAGGATTTCAATCTCGCGCAGGTCGGCGTGATGGCGGTGACGCGCGGTGCGCAGGCGGCGTTGCATAGCGCGCGATCGCTGTTCTGCCACGGTCATTGCACGGCCTGACAGGCGGCTGCGGCACATCCCCCGACCAGCGAGGCCGAAGACACTAATTCAACCACCGTCGAGGCGTAAGATGGCACGCATCCCCACACCTGCTTCGGGAGTTCCGCCATGCCGCAACACTTCGACGCAATCGTGATTGGCACCGGGCAGGGCGGTCCGCCGCTTGCTGTGCGCCTTGGGGAAAGCGGTCGAAAAACCGCGGTGATCGAGCGAGCCGCGTTTGGTGGCACCTGCGTCAATGTCGGTTGCACACCAACCAAGAGCTACGTTGCGAGTGCGCGGGCGGCGCATGTCGCGTGTCACGCGGCCGAACTCGGCGTGCAGGTGGGCGGCTCCGTTTCGGTGAATCTTGCGCAAGTGAAAGTGCGCAAGGACAAGGTCGTCGCACAGTCGCGAGATGGCCTCGAACAATGGTTGCGAGGCGCGGAGAACGTGACGGTGTTCAACGGACACGCTCGCTTCACCGGTCCGCATACGGTTCAGATCGCCGATCGCGACGGCCAGATCGTCGAACAGCTCAGCGCCGACCAGATCTTCATCAATACTGGCACGCGCGCAGTCGTGCCGCCGGTCGACGGTATCGAACGCATTCGCCATTACACGAATTCCACGCTGCTCGAGTTGAGCGAGGTGCCGGAACATCTGGCGATCGTCGGCGGCAGCTATATCGCGCTTGAATTCGCCCAGGTGTTTCGCCGCTTCGGTAGCCGTGTCACCGTGCTTGTGCGCGAAGAGCGGATCTTGACTCGCGAGGACGAGGACTTTGCGCTGGCTGTGCAAACCGTGCTTGCGCGCGAGGGCATCGAATTTCGCTACGGCGTCGATCTGGCGAGCGTTGAGCCATTGCAGGCGGACGGCAGCGGTGTGCGCGTAAAGTTCGGCAAAGACGCCGCTTCGCTCGATGCCACACACGTGCTGTTCGCCACAGGCCGCAGGCCGAACACCGACGACCTCGGCCTCGATGTTGCAGGCGTCACCACCGACCGGCACGGCAGGATTCCCGTCGACGGACAACTACGCACGAACGTGCCGGGCGTGTGGGCGATCGGCGATATCAACGGACGCGGCGCATTTACGCATACGTCCTACGACGATTTCCAGATCGTCGCGGCGAATCTGCTCGATGGCGGTTCGCGTAGTGTCGACGATCGCATCATGGCTTACGCGTTGTACGTCGATCCGCCGCTCGCGCGCGTTGGCATGTCGGAAAGTGAAGTGCGCGCGAGCGGTCGGCCCGCGCTGATCGCGACGATGCCGATGTCGCGTGTCGGTCGCGCGCGTGAGCGCGGCGAAACCGACGGCTTCATGAAAGCGCTCGTCGATGCGCAGACGAAACGCATTCTCGGCGCGACGATTTTCGGCATCGAGGGCGACGAGGCGATTCATACGTTCATCGACATCATGACCGCCGGTGCACCGTACACGACGTTGCAGTACGCGATGCATATTCACCCGACGATCTGCGAACTGATACCGACGTTGCTCGATGGGTTGAAGCCGCTGGTTTGAGAGGCAGCCGCCATCGACAAGGCAACCGCGCATCGCCGATAATCGGCTGCGCGTTCGTGTCGCGTATGCGCCGCGCCGTACATCGTTATATCAACCGACAGGGATCCCGCAGATGGGCAAAGGACGACTCGAAGCCTTCAGCGATGGCGTGATCGCCATCATCATCACGATCATGGTGCTTGAACTGAAGGTGCCCCACGGCATTGATCTCGCCGCACTGCAGCCGTTGATTCCCGTGTTCCTCGCCTATGTCCTGAGCTTCATCTACGTGGGCATCTACTGGAACAATCATCACCACACTTTCCACGCGGTGCAGAAGGTGAGCGGCGGCGTGCTGTGGGCGAACCTGCATCTGCTGTTCTGGCTGTCGCTGTTTCCGGTCATCACGGACTGGATCGGCGAGAGTCACCTGGCCGCGTGGCCCACTGCGCTGTACGGATTCGTGCTGTTTATGGCCGCGGTCGCGTATTTCATCCTGATTCAGGCGTTGATACGCAGCGAGGGCCGCGACTCGACGCTCGCGAAGGCGATAGGGCGTGACATCAAGGGTAAGGTGTCGGCGGTGATCTATCTGGCGGGAGTGGTGCTCGCGTTCGTCGCGCCGTGGATTTCCGCCGTGCTTTATACGGCCGCTGCCGCGCTGTGGCTGATTCCGGACCGACGCATTGCGCGCGTGCTGGAGTCTTGAGTGAGGCACCGCTCGCGCCCATTCACACCATCATGCCCACCCGCCCGTCACCCTCCCGCATCGGTCTGATTTCCGACACACACAACCTCGTGCGTCCCGAAGCGCTGCAGTGCCTCGCCGGATGCGAGGCCATCGTGCATGCCGGCGATATCTGCGAAGCGGCCGTACTCGATGCGCTCGCCGTGCTTGCGCCACTTACTGTCGTGCGTGGTAACAACGACACGGGCGCGTGGGCGCGTGCATTGCCGACGCACGCAACGCTGACCGTACAGCAGACGAAGATTCTCGTCGTCCACGATATCGCCGATGTACCCGATGATCTGCATAGTGACGGCATTGGCGTTGTCGTCACCGGGCATTCGCACAAACCGCTGGTCGATCTGCGCGACGACGGGGTGCTGTTCGTCAACCCGGGTAGCGCAGGGCCGCGGCGTTTTCGTTTGCCGGTGTCGGTGGCGATACTCGAGATCGACGGCGCGCATGTGAACGCGACGCTGCATACGCTGGTGGTTTGATGTTGACGGCACCTAAGCGATACGAAAGCGACACGCGAGCGGTGCGTGCGGCCGCCGCTCGCAATTCGTGAACCCGCGCCGATCCCTTTTCAGCAGACTGCGCGCCGCGCATCAGGCCCGCGCAGTCGCCGCCGTCGCATACGCCTCATCCATTTCCTCCGCCTCGCGATGACCGCGCAACACCGCATGCGCTTCGGCGTTCGTCGCGACGCACGGGCCGGAACCTGGCAGCGGTTTGCGCGCGGTCTCGCGCAACGCAAGTACCGACACGATGCCGATCAACGATGCGCCCATCAGGTAGTACGCGGGCATCATCAGGTTGCCGGTCGAGTCGACAAGCCACGCGGCAACGAGCGGTGTCGTACCGCCGAACAACGACACCGACAGATTGAAACCGATAGCGAGTGCGCCGTAGCGGATTCTGGTCGGGAACAGGGCCGGTAGTGCGGACGGCATCACGCCGGTGAAGCACGACAGCAGTGTGCCGAGCATCAGCAGACCGCCGAATACGGACAACGTGTCGCCGGTGCGGATCAGCAGCAGGGCGGGGATCGACAGTATGAGCAGGCCGACGCAGCCGGACAGCAGAACAGGCTTGCGGCCGAAGCGGTCGGACAGGTGCCCGGCGTAGAGCGTCATCGGCATCATCAGCACCATGACGAGCAGCACAAGAAAGAGGCCGCGCGTTTCGTCGAAGTGCAACGTCGCCGACAGATAGCTCGGCAGATACGACAACGCCATGTAGTCGGTCACGTTGAAGATCAGCACGAGACCGACGCATAGCAGCAGCGGCTTCCATTGTTGTGCGAGCAACTGACGCAGCGTTTGTTGCGGCCGTGTGTGCTCCTCGTTTTCCTCTGCCTGCTTTTTGAAGGCAGGAGTTTCTTCGAGCTTCAGGCGGATGTACAAACCGACCAGACCGAGCGGACCCGCGATCATGAACGGCACCCGCCAGCCCCACGACAATAGCGCTTCATGCGAGAGCGTCGCCGTGAGCAGCGCGACCGTGCCTGCGCCGAGCACATAGCCGATCAACGTGCCGAACTCGAGGAAGCTGCCCATGAAGCCGCGCCGCTTATCGGTCGAGAACTCGGCGATGAACGTGGCGGCACCGCCATACTCGCCGCCGGTCGAGAAACCCTGCACGAGCCGCGCGACGAGCAGCAGCACCGGCGCGAGAATCCCGATCGATGCATACGACGGAATCAGACCGATCGCGAACGTGCCGCACGCCATCATGATCATCGTCATCGCGAGTACGCGCTGCCGGCCGATGCGGTCGCCGAGCGGCCCGAACACCATGCCGCCGAGCGGTCGCACGAGGAAGGCGGCGGCGAACGTGCCGAAGGTTGCGATCAGCTGTGCGGATGGGCTGCTGGACGGGAAGAAGACCTGGCCGAGCGTCACGGCGATATAGCTGTACACGCCAAAGTCGAACCATTCCATCGCATTGCCGAGCGCCATTGCGCCGACTGCGCGCTTAAGCAGCGATTGATCGACGATGGTGATGTCATCGAGCGTGAGGCGCTCGTCTTGCTTGTGATGGCGCCAGAAGCCGTTGCTGGATGCGGTCAAGATTGAAACTCCCTTTCCAATGGCAGTGGACCGACGCGTGCGCCGGGCCACGGTTGCTGGGGGAGTGCAGTTTCGCGAGCAGACGACGGCGGGAAGCTACGTAAGCCACACGACGTCGACGGAAAACGCCGACGCCTTCGCATCGCGCAGGTCGTCGCGAAAGTGCACTCGTCTGAGGTGCTGACAGGGTTGCATCTGCGTGGCCGTGGAAGGGGGGCAGATGCATGAAGACGCGGGCAGAACCTGCTTGCGTCGCCGTAAGGCTGGAAACGAAAAAGGCCGTAAGCCTTCTTGTATGAAAACAGTTCAATCTGCTGCAGGCTGCGCTACCGGAGGGTTACCTCACGAGTAAGCGGGTGCGGTGATTTGAACGCGAATGAAGGTGAATTGCTGTTGGAACGATGCGAATGTTAGCACGATGAAAGATGATCGTGCAAACGCGAGGGCGCGCGGGGTGCCCCCGAGAAGCTCGCGAGCCCTTATCCGGCGGGGGATTCAGCGAATCAACGCCCGGTTGCGGGACGCGTAAGCGGTCGGCCGAGCAGGATGTCCTTGTACATCACCCAGTCGCCAAGCAGACTGTAGAAAGGATGATTGAAGGTGGCAGGCCGGTTCTTCTCGAAGAAGAAATGGCCGACCCACGCGAACCCATAGCCGACCACGGGAATCAGCCAGAGCCAGCGGAATTGTCCGGTGATGATCGCGAACGCGGCGATACACAACACAAGCGTGCTGCCGACGAAATGAAGGCGTCGGCAGGTCAGGTTTTGATGTTCGCTCAGATAGAACGGATAGAACTCGCGGAAGCTATTGAATTTCGCCATGCGTTTCTCCAGAAAAAGTGTGCGGCTTCGCGCTGCCGCAACACGTCCCACTTATCCCTTCAACTTGACCAGCAGATTCATCAGCTTCATCGTACGCGCAGTATAAGGCGGCTGGAACATCATCTGAACCGACGAGAATCGCGCCTGGTAAAACACGGGCCGCAACTTCGAGAACGTGATGAACCCCTCGTGGCCGTGGTAATGCCCCATCCCGCTCGCGCCCACACCGCCGAAAGGCATGTCGTGCTGGGCCACATGCAGAATGCCTTCATTGACCGACACGCCGCCGGACATCACCCGATCGATGTACAGATCCTGAACCTGCTTGTCGTGCGAGAACGGATAAATGGCCAGCGGCCGGTCGCGTCCCGTGATGTAGCGGATCACTTCTTCGTGATCGCGATACGTCTTGATCGGCAGGATCGGGCCGAAGATTTCGCGCTGCATCAGCACCATGTCGTCGGTGGGGTTCAGCACGATGTGCGGGGGAAACTTTCGCAGTTTTTGATTGGGCGTCTGGCCCGCAGCGAGATTGATGAGCGTCGCGCCCTTCGCTTTGGCGTCGTCGAGCGTGTCGTTGAGGCGCTGGAAAGAACGCTCGTCGATGATCGACGTGTAGTCGCCGCCATTGATGTCGGGATAGCGCTCGCTCAACAACTGCTTTGCCGCGGCGACGAAGGCGTCGACCTGCGTTTCCGGCAGAAACAGATAATCGATGTTCGTACAGATCTGGCCGGCATTGAGCAGCTTGAGCCACATCACGCGTTTCGCCGCGGTTTCGATCGGGTAGTCCGCCGCGACGATTGCCGGCGATTTCCCGCCGAGTTCGAGCGTGACCGGCGTCAGATTGCGCGCGGCGTTCGCCATCACCGAACGGCCGGTCTGTCCGGAGCCGGTGAACAGCAGGTGATCGAACGGCAACGAACTGAATGCCGGTCCGCGTCCGCCGGCATCTTCGAAGAACGTCAGCTTGTCGGGCGAAAAGTATTTCGGGCTGGTGGTGGCCAGCAAATGCGCAAGATGCGCGGAGTTTTCCGACATCTTGACCATCGCGCGGTTGCCGGCGGCGAAGATCGACGTGAGCGGTGCAAACGACAGATTGAGCGGGAAATTCCACGGCACGATGACGCCGATCACGCCCAGCGGCTGCGGAATCACGCGGTTTTTCGCGAGCGGATACAGCGTCGCATCCAACCGGCGCTTCGACGGTTTCATCCAGCGCTTCAGGTGTTTGATCGCATCGCGGATGCCTTCGAGCACGACGAAGAATTCGCTGAACAGGGTCTCGAATTCGGAGCGGTTGCCGTAGTCGAGATTGATCGCTTCGATAAACGCAGCGCGATTTTCTTTGAGCATGCGCGCAAGCGATTTCAGATCGGCCACGCGTTGCGCATATGGCGGATTGGGCTCGGCCAGATAGGCGGCACGTTGTCGCGCGAAGCATTGTTCGAATTCGACCGGAATCGCTATGCCAGGCATATCGCGTTCATTCATGTTCATTGTTTTCTCCCTTCAGAAACGCTGTCGCGTTCAATCGCCTCTAGCGAGGGTTGGTGTAACTGCAATTTCGAACGGCACGGTGAACTGTCCGAGGATGTCGCGTGCAGCAGCTTCATCGGATGCGTTGAACAACATTGCCCGGAGCACGTCGCCACGGGTTCTGTTTTCGAGCATGGTGAGTTCGAATGGGATGCCGGCTTGACGCAGGGCCGCCGCCAGCGTTTCCGCGATTTCGCGCCGCTTGAGCGCCGGTTTGAAGATCTTGCCGACCACGGTCAACGGCATGATGTCGATGATGCGGACCTGCTTCGGTAGTGCCGCACGTTCGCCGATCTGGCCGGCGGCGAATTCGGCGAGTTCGGTTTCTGTTACTGTCGCGCCCGGTTTGAGTTGCACGTAGACCACCGGCAGCTCGCCGGCATAAGCGTCCGGGCGTGCTACCGCGGCGGCGAATTGCACATCGGAATGGCGTAGCAGCGGACCTTCGATCACAGCCGGATCGATGTTATGGCCACCGCGGATAATCAGTTCTTTCTTGCGTCCGGCGAGCCAGAAATAACCGTCGGCATCTTGTCGACCCAGATCGCCGGTATTGAGCCAGCGACGCCCGTCGCCGAGATCGAGCCAGATGTCGCGGTTGTGTTCGTCGGCGAGATAGCCGGCAAATACGTTCGGCCCCGAGACTGCGAGCACACCGGTTTCGTCGACGGCGCAATCGCGCAGGTAATGACCGTCGGCATCGAGTACGACGGCCTTCATCGACTGCGCCGGCAAGCACAGGCCGATCGAGCCAATGCGGCGTTCGCCATCTGCCGGATTCAGGCTGCTCACAGCCGAGGTTTCGGTCAGTCCGTAGCCTTCGAGAATCTTGATGCCCGACGCGGTTTCAAAACGGCGAAACACTTCAGTCGGCATCGACGCCGCGCCGCAGATGCCGTACTCAAGCGAACCCAGATCGTGCTTGCCGGTGGGCACCTGCAGGAGCGCCGCGTAAACGGTCGGTACGGCCATGAAGAAATTCACGCGATGTCGCTCGACGATCTCCCAGAAGCGGGGGATCACGCCTTCGCCGCGATAGCCTTGCGGCGTGCCGAGGATCACCTGCGCGCCGACCGAGAACGGGAACAGGCCGGTACAACTCCCTGCGTTCACATGAAACAGCGGCAAGCCGCAGAAGATGCTTTTGCCAGGTTTGAGTCCGGGCAGCGTCTGCATGAGCATCCACGTATTCGCGATCTCGTTGCCGTGCCGACGCTTCGCGATTTTAGGCAGACCGGTGGTGCCGCCGGTACAGAACAGCGACGCGACGTCGCTAGCTTCGATGATGCGTTCGCTGAGCAGACGATCGGCAGGTTGCTGATCGAGCGTCGCGTTGAAATCGTGTACGTCCACATGCGCGGCCAGGCCTTTGCGCAGTTCGGCGTAATCGAACGGCTGCTTTGCAGCGGGCACGCGATCGGCGAGATCGACCAGCATCACATGGCGCAGCGAATCGATCCCGGCCAGCGCAGGCTTCAGTTTTGGCCACAAATCGCTGCCGAGTGTCGGCGCGAGCGTGACCAGTACCGTCGCCCGCATGGCCGTCAGCAGCGAGAGGATCGAAGCCGGTTCCAGTAGCGGATTGATCGCAGCCGCGATTCCGGTTGTTTCAGCACCCCAGATCGTGAAGTGTGTTTCCGGGAGATTGGGCAGCAGGAAACAGACGACATCGTCCTTGCGCACACCGAGCGCATGGAAGCTGTTGGCCGCCTGCGTGATCCGGCGCAGCAGGGCAGCGTAGTCCCACGTTTCCGGATCTTCGTGCATGTCGGCGCGCAGGAAAAACGACAGCGCAGGGGCAGCCGGATCGATTGCCGCGCCGCGCTGGATCATCTCGTACGTACTGACAGGCAGATTCGCGGGTGGCCATTGCGTCTCGCCGGTATGGCTGTGCTGCGAGGGTGCGACGTCCTTCATGTTCGGTTTCCTTGCTTCATGAGCCTGTCGCCGGACCACGCAGGTGGGCGATGAGGCACACACGTCCTAGCGATGCTCTTCGGCCAGCCATTCCGCTGCACGCTCGCCAATCATGATGGTCGGCGCATTGGTGTTGCCACTGACAATCTGCGGCATGATCGAAGCATCGGCAATACGCAGCGCTTCGAGACCACGTACGCGCAACTGCGGATCAACCACGCTGGCCGCGTCGTTCCCCATGCGGCAACTGCCGACGGGGTGATAAACGGTATCCGCACGCTCGCGAATCTGTGCGCGCAATTCTTCATCGCTGCGCGCGGCCGGATAGAGGTCCTTCGGCTTAAACGCGGCGAGTGTTGGAGCCTGCATGATCCTGCTCATCAGGCGCGCGCCTCTCACCATCGTCTCGAGATCGTCCGGATTCGACAGGAAACCCGGATCGATCAACGGTGCGGCATGAATATCGGCGCTCGCAAGCTTGACGCTGCCGCGGCTTTTAGGCCGCAACTGACAGACGTGCCCCGTGATGCCGGTACCCAGATGCAACTTGCGCGCATGATCGTCGACGATCGCGATGAGGAAATGCATCTGAACGTCCGGGCGCGACAGCGACGGATCGCTTTTGAAGAAACCGCCGGCTTCGGCAATATTGCTGGCGATCATCCCGCGATGCTCGCGGCGATAACGGCGAATTTCCTTCATCGTGCGCAACGGTTCGCTTGCGCACACACCGAGTAGCTCCGGGTTGCGCACACGATGACAGGTCACCACATCGAGGTGATCGTGCAGATTGGCGCCCACCTGCGCGGCATCGTGCAGGACCGGAATACCGTGTGCCGCGAGATGTTCGCCGGGGCCGACACCGGAGCACATCAGCAGTTGCGGCGTGCCAAAGGCGCCGCTCGCGAGTACGACTTCGGCACGCGCACGCAAACTGCGGCGCGCGCCGTTCTGTTCTACCTCGACCCCGACACAACGCTTTCCTTCGAAGAGGAGCCGCATTGCCTGCGTGTGAGTCAGTACTTCCAGGTTCGGCAACGACGCGCTGTACAGATACGCGCGTGCGGCGTTCCAGCGTTCGCCGTTCTTGATCGTGCGCTGGTACATGCCAGCGCCTTCCTGGTCAGCGCCGTTGAAATCGACGTTGTGCGGCAGACCGGCTTCGCGTGCCGCTTCGATGAACGCGAGCGAAAACGGATTGGGGTCGGGCGTATCGCTGACATGCAGCGGACCGCCGCTGCCGTGCCACTCATCGTCGCCGCGCGTGTTGTCTTCGGCGCGTTTGAAGTAGGGCAGAACCTCGTTCCAGCTCCAGCCGGCGCAGCCTTGCCGGGCCCAGTCGTCGTAGTCGTCGTGCTGACCGCGGATGTACACCATCGCATTGATGGAGCTCGAGCCGCCGATGACGCGGCCACGCGGCTGGTAGCCGCGACGGCCATTCAGGCCCGGTTGCGGCACGGTCTCATAGGCGTAATTGCGAGCATTGCGGCGTGGTCCGACGAGCGCAACAGCCGTCGGAACACGAATCAGAAAGCTGTTGTCGTCGGGCCCCGCTTCGAGCAGCGCAATGCGCGCTTGCGGACGCAGGCGCGCCAGGCGTCCTGCGACTGCGCAGCCGCCCGAGCCGCCACCGACGACGATGAAATCGTATTCCAAGGATGCTCCTCTCAGATATCTCGTGTCCCGAGATGTGCTTCGGCGCCACGCAACCGCGCCCTGGTGCGGTCTTTTCGTGCGTTTTAACGTAACAGCCTTGTTATTATTGACGGCAATCGTAACAGTGGTGTTTCGATTGAACAAGAATTTTGCAGTTGCCTAGGGGAAGACACTGAGATGCCTGGCGATATGCCAGATAACATAACGCGGATGTTATGATTTGCGCCGTGTATTTGTTTGCTGAGGCGATGACCCCGATGTCGACTTCTCCACCCGATGCGGTGCGCCGCGCCAGGACAACGAAAAAGGCTGAACCCAAAGCACGCAGGCCAGGACGTCCGTCCGCAAGTGAGCCTTCAGGGCAGGAACTGCGTGAACTGGTAATCGATGCGGCGAGAAGTGTCTACGCCGAGCATGGCTTTCATCGCAGTTCCGTCGAACAGTTGCTGGTGGCCGCGAAGATTTCGCGCCCCACGTTCTACCGGTTGTTCGACGATAAACGTGAGGTGTTCGACGAACTGATTGCGAGACTCAAGGCGGGGTTGGCGGAATCGGTGACGCAGGCCATGGCGAGAGCCAGCTCGCTGCATGAACTGGTCGAGTACGGGCTCGATGCTTTCTTCGAGTGGCAGAGCGAAGACGCAGCGGTAATAGGCGCGCTATACCGCGAAATACACGATCTGAATTCGCCCGCGAGCGCCCATCGCGACCGCACGGTGGCCTACTTGAACGAAGCGTTCACGAAGCGAGCCGAAGCGCTGGGATATCCGAAAGTCGATCCACTGCTATACGACGCGTTGCTTCATGTCACCGAGTATGTCGCTGCGATGTCTTTCATGAACAACCCGACATCGAAAGCGCAGATTCGCAGAAGTCGTCAGGTTGCATCGAGGATCATGCTGGCGGCGCTGCTGTCCGGGGTGGACGATCGCCAGATTCCGCCGCTTCCTCTGCTCGGCGCGAAGAAGAAGCCGGCGGGGCGGTGAGCCGCGGCGCGGCCACCGCGGTACTGTTTATTCGCTTTGCGACGGCGGCACGAAGCCCGACGCCTGGTCGGCACCTTCGCCGAAGAAGAACTTTTCGGTCTGCTTCATCAAATACTGGCGTGCGCGCGGATCGGCCATGTTCAGGCGGTTTTCGTTGATCAGCATGGTCTGCTGCTTGAGCCACGCCTGCCACGCTTCCTTCGAGATGCCCTCGTAAATCCGTTTGCCGAGTTCGCCGGGTAGCGGCGGGAAATCGAGGCCTTCGGCTTCCTTGCCGAGCTTCGCGCATTGAACCAAACGAGCCATGCTGTGCTTCTCCTGTAATCGATGTGGGGTGGCAGTCGCGCCTGTGCCGCGTATGCGGTGCTCAGAGCTGCTTCATCAGCACAAGTGACTTGCGCTGCCAGTTATATAGACGACGGCGATCTTCGGGCAGGTCGTCGACCGTTGCCTTTACAAAGCCGCGTTTGAGGAACCAGTGTTCGGTGCGGGTCGTCAGTACGAAGATGCGTGTGAGGCCGCGGGCCCGCGCGCGCTGTTCGATGCGCTTGAGCAGGCGCTCGCCGTCGCCGGAACCTTGCGCTTCCGGCGCGACCGTGAGGCACGCCATTTCGCCGATACGCTCCTGCGGGTACGGATAGAGCGCCGCGCAACCGAATAGCACCGCATCGTGCTCGATCACCGAGAAGTGGTCGATGTCGCGTTCGATCTGGTGGCGATCGCGCCGCACGAGCGTGCCGTCGGTTTCGAGCGGCTCGATCAGCGTCAGCAGGCCGCCGACGTCGTCCGGCGTCGCTTCGCGCAGGCTTTCCAGATTCTCGTACGAGATCATCGTGCCGACGCCATCGTGCAGGAACAGTTCGAGCAGCAGGCTGCCGTCGAGTGCGTACGGAATGATGTGCGCCCGTGCAACGCCGCCGCGACACGCGCGGATCGAGTGCTTCAGGTAGAAGCCCGCGTCACCGGTGACTTCGCCGCTTTCATGCAGTTTGAAAGCGTCGTCGAGCGACAGTTCGCGGATCAACTCGCTCTGGTCGTCCATCAGGCCGGGCGTTTCGGTGAGGAACACGATCTTGTCGGCGCGCAGCGCGATAGCGGCGGCGGACGCGACGTCTTCCATCGACAGATTGAACGCTTCGCCGGTCGGCGAGAAACCGAGCGGCGAGAGCAGCACGAGCTTGCGGCTCGCCAGCGAATGGCGGATCGAATCCGCGTCGATCTTGCGCACGACGCCGGTGTGCGCGAAATCGACGCCGTCGAGAATCCCGACCGGCCGAGCGGTGACGAAGTTGCCGGACACGACGCTGATGTGCGCGTGCGCCATCGGGGTGTTCGGCAAGCCCTGGCTAATCGCCGCTTCGATGTCGAGGCGCACTTCGCCGGCGGCTTCTTTCGCGGATTCGAGCGCGCGGGCATCGGTGATGCGCATGCCGTGCGAGAACTCGGATTCGACGCCGTGCAGACTCATCTGCTCTTCGACCTGCGGGCGCGAGCCGTGCACCAGCACGATCTGGATGCCCATCGCCTGCAGCAGCGCGATGTCGGAGACGAGCGCACTGAGCAGGCCCTCGTGCACCACTTCGCCGCCGAACCCGACGACGAACGTCTTGTTCCGGAACTCGTGAATATAGGGGGCGACCGAACGCATCCAGTCGACAAATTGCGCATGCGGCAAGTCGGATTCCTGGGCCTGGGAGGCCGCCGGAATGCTCTCGGGCGCGGGGACGAGGTCGGGTTGAGAATTCATGCCCGGGATTATAATGCGCCCCCATGTCGAATGTATCCAAAAGTCCCGCTTCGCCGGATGCGAAAAATGCGTCGGGTGCCGGGCAAGACAAGCCGGCGCAGCCCCGCCCCGACACGGCGCCCGCGCGGCGCCCGCAGCAGCACGCGCCGAAGCCGCCGCGCCGTGGGCCATCCGGAGCGCCGGGAGCGTCTGGCCAGCCTGCTGAGTCTGGTAAATCCGCCGGCAGCAACAACCGTCCCGCTCCGCGCGCGCCGCGCATCGTCGAGCCGAACCCGATCCCGCCGATCACCTTCCCCGAAGCGCTGCCGGTCTCCGCTCGACGCGACGAAATCGCACGCGCGATTGCCGGGAATCAGGTCGTGATCGTCAGTGGTGAAACCGGTTCGGGCAAGACGACCCAGCTACCGAAGATCTGTCTCACGCTCGGCCGCGGTCTTGGCGCCGGCGGCTCCGGTCTGATCGGGCACACGCAGCCGCGGCGTATCGCGGCCTCCGCGACCGGTCGCCGGATCGCCGAGGAACTCGGCACGCCGTTCGGCGAAGTGGTCGGCTACAAGGTGCGTTTCACCGACAATCTCGCGCCGGGCGCGTCGGTCAAGCTGATGACCGACGGTATCCTGCTGGCCGAGACGCAGACCGATCCGCTGCTGCGCGCCTACGACACGCTGATCATCGACGAAGCGCATGAGCGCAGCCTGAACATCGATTTTCTGCTCGGCTATCTGAAGGAAATCCTGCCGAAGCGGCCCGATCTGAAGCTGATCGTCACGTCCGCAACGATCGACGCGGACCGTTTTGCGCGGCACTTCGGCAGCGACGAGCGGCCGGCGCCGGTGATCGAAGTGAGCGGTCGGCTCTATCCGGTCGAGGTGCGCTACCGGCCAGTCGTCGAAGACAGCCCCGCGGTGAAGGCCGCCGAAGGCACGGCCGGCCGCGAGCGGGCACGCAGCGGGGCGGGCCGCGACCGCGATCTGATGGAAGCGATCGTCGATGCGGTCGACGAACTGTGCCGCGAAGGCCCGGGCGACGTGCTCGTGTTCCTGCCCGGCGAGCGCGAGATTCGCGACGCCGCGGAAGCGTTGCGCAAGCATCATCCGCCGCATACGGAAATTTTGCCGCTGTTCGCGCGGTTGTCGGCGGCGGAGCAGGAACGCGTGTTCCGCACCTCGAACGCGCGGCGTATCGTGCTCGCGACCAACGTCGCCGAAACCTCGCTGACGGTGCCGGGCATCCGCTACGTGGTCGATACGGGGCTGGCACGCGTCAAGCGCTATTCGTACCGCAACAAGGTCGAGCAGTTGCAGGTCGAGTCGATTTCCCAGGCGGCGGCGAATCAGCGCGCGGGACGTTGCGGCCGCGTGGCCGACGGCATCTGTATCCGTCTTTACGAAGAGAGCGATTTCCAGGCGCGGGTGCGTTTCACCGATCCGGAAATCCTGCGCTCGTCGCTGGCGGCGGTGATTCTGCGGATGAAGTCGCTGCATCTGACCGGCATCGAAACCTTTCCGTTTATCGAGCCGCCGCCGGGCCGGGCGATCGCCGACGGCTACCAGTTACTGAACGAACTCGGCGCCGTCGACGACGACAATGCGCTGACACCGCTCGGCCGCGAGCTCGGGCGCTTGCCGCTCGATCCGCGGGTTGGCCGGATGATTCTTGCCGCGCGCGACCAGCAGGCGTTGCGCGAGGTGTTGATCATCGCGAGTGCACTGTCGGTGCAGGACCCGCGCGACCGGCCGATCGAAGCGCAGGAGCAGGCCGATCAGGCGCATCGGCGCTTCGCCGACGAGCGTTCGGAATTCCTGCAGTGGCTGAAAATCTGGGCGTGGTTCGAAGAAGCGATCGAGCACAAGAAGTCGAACCGGCAGCTCGCCGACGCGTGCCGCGCGAATTTCCTGTCGCATCTGCGTTTGCGCGAATGGCGCGACGTACATTCGCAACTGCTGACGGTAGTGCGCGAACACGGCTGGCGTCTGAACGAAACCGAAGCGACCTTCGAGCAGATCCATCTCGCGCTGCTCACGGGCCTGCTCGGCAACATCGGCCTGAAAGCCGACGATGAACCACACTACCTGGGCGCGCGCGGCATCAAGTTCTTCCTGTGGCCCGGTTCGGCGCTGGTGAAGAAAGCAGGGCGCTGGGTCATCGCGGCTGAACTCGTGGAGACGAGCCGGCTGTACGCACGCTGCATCGCGAAGATCGAGCCAGAGTGGATCGAGCGGGTCGGCGCGCATCTATTGAAGAAGTCGCTCTCCGAGCCGCACTGGGAAAAGCGCGCGGCGCAGGTGTCGGCGTTCGAGCGGGCGGTGCTGTATGGCCTGACGGTGTATCACCGGCGGCGTGTGAGCTTCGGCAAACAGGACCCGGTGCGGGCGCGCGAGCTGTTTATCCGCGGCGCGCTGGTCGAAGGCGAATTCGACACGAAGCTTGCGTTCTTTGCGCACAACCGCAAGCTGTTCGCCGATATCGAGCAGCTCGAACACAAGTCGCGTCGCCAGGACGTGCTGGTCGACGACGAACTGATCTTCGGCTTCTACGATCAGGCGATTCCGCAGGGCATGCATACCGGTGCCGCGTTTGAGCGCTGGTATCGCGACGAAGTAAAGAAGAGCGGGCAGCCGGAAGACCGGTTGCGGCTGCTTTATCTGTCGCGCGATGACCTGATGCGGCACGAGGCCGCCGGCGTCACCACCGATCTGTTCCCGAAGCGGATGACGATGTCGGGCGTCGAGATGACGCTGTCGTATCACTTCGAGCCGGGCACACCGCGCGATGGTGTAACGCTCGCGTTGCCGCTGTATGCGCTGAATCAGGTCGATGCGCGGCGCTGCGAGTGGCTCGTGCCGGGCATGGTCAAGGAAAAGACCCAGTTGCTGCTGAAGTCGCTGCCGCAGAAGCTGCGCCGTCATTGCGTACCGCTGCCGGAATACGCGGCGGGTTTTGTCGAGCGCACCGGCGGTCCGCGTTTTGGCGCGGGCGGTCTGCTCGAAACGCTGATCGCGGATATTCGCGAACAGACGCAGGTCGCCGTCCGGCAAGCGGATTTCAAGCTCGAAACGCTGGCGGCGCACCTGTTCATGAATTTCAAGGTCGTCGACGAGCACGGGCGACAGCTCGCGATGGGTCGCAATCTCGCGCAGTTGCGCGCTGAACTCGGTGGTCAGGCGCAGCAGCATTTTCAGCAGATTGCGGCGGGGGCTGCGGGTGCCGCGCTTGCCGATGTGGCGGGTGGTGGTGTCGGCGTAGCTGTGAGTGCGCGTGGTGCCGCAGCCGGAGCCGCACCGGCGACGCGTGGCAAGCCTCCGTCTACGGCGCCGCAAACCGGACGGCAAGAAGGCACGGCTTCCGGCACGGCGCTTTACGAAAACCTCACCACATGGAATTTCGGCAAGCTGCCCGAACTGCTCGAAATTCGTCGCGGTGGGCAGACGCTGTTCGGCTATCCGGCGCTTGTCGATCGCGGCACGCATTGTGACGTCGAGGTATTCGATTCGCCCGATGAAGCCGCGCGCATTCATCGCGCGGGTCTGCGGCGGCTCTTTGCGCTGCAGTTGCGCGAACCGATCCGCTACCTGGAGAAGAACCTGCCGGGATTGCGCGAGATGGCGATGCAGTTCATGCCGCGCGGCAGTCAGGAAGAATTGCGCGACCAGTTGATCGACGTCGCGCTCGATCGAGCGTGCCTGCAAGAACCGCTACCCGACGACGACGCGAGTTTTCATGCGCGCCGCGACGAAGGCAAGGGGCGTCTCACGTTGCTCGCTCAGGAGATTGCGCGGCTCGTTGGGCAGATTCTCGGCGACTACGCGGCGGCGGCTAAGAAACTCGTGCAGGCAAAGTCGTTCGGCGCGGCGTACTCGGATCTCAACAGCCAGCTCGATACGTTGATCGGCAAGCGCTTTGTCATCGATACGCCGTATCAGCAGCTCACGCATTTTCCTCGCTATCTGAAGGGCATCGCGCTGCGCATCGACAAGCTGAAAGCCGATTCGGCGCGCGATGCCCGGCAGTCGGCGGAATTCCAGCCGCTGTTGCAGCACTATCAGCGCGCGCTCTCGCAGCGCGGCGGTGTCGCCGATCCGCGTCTTGCGGAGTTTCGCTGGCTGCTCGAAGAACTGCGCATTTCGCTGTTCGCGCAGGAACTGCGTACGCCGATGCCGGTATCGGTGAAGCGGCTCGTCAAGGTGTGGGAATCGATGCAGCGCTGAACGTAGCGGGGTTTGCGGCAAATTGCAGCAAACCCCGGCAACCGCGCGCTCTCGCAAACGTTCTACAATGATGACTGTTCTTCGAAGTCATTCTTCATGTCCATATTCTCTCTTCGCCGTTTGACCGGTACGTTCGCAGCGGGCGCGGCGATGGTTGCCGCAGCAGGCCTGTTTTCCCCGCTAGTTCACGCCAATAACGTGATCGTGCTCAATTCCGGCGAAGCCACGCTGAGCCTGATCGACGAGGCCACGCGCCAGGTGGTCTCGACCGTGCCAACCGGCAAGGAACCGCACCACCTGATGGCGACGCCCGACAACGCGTCGCTGATCGTCGCGAATTCGGTGTCCAACAACCTGTTGTTCGTCGATCCGAAAACCGGCAAGCCGCAACGCTGGATCGAAAACATCGAAGATCCCTACCAGATCGGTTTTTCACCCGACCGTAAATGGCTCATCACGACAGGGCTGCGGCTCGATCGTCTCGACATCTATCATTTCGACGGACGCGATCCGACGCTCGCGAAGCGTCTGCCGCTCGCGGTGATGCCGAGCCACATGGCGTTCACGAGCGACAGCAAGACCGTGTTCGTGACGTTGCAAGTCTCGGGCGAACTGGCCGCGATCGATCTGCCGACGCAGACCATCAAGTGGAAGATGAAGCTCGGCAAGGTCCCCGCCGGCTTGTGGATGACCCCCGGCGAAAAGTACCTGCTGGTCGGCATGACCGGCGCCGACTACGTCGCGGTGGTGGACTGGAAAAACCAGACGATCGTCAAGACGATTCCGACCGGCAAGGGCGCGCATAACTTCCGCTCACTCGCGGACGGCCGGCACGTTGCGGTATCGAACCGCGTGGCGAGTACGATCAGCATCATCGACGAAGAGTCGTTGACCAATGTCGGCGACATCACCGGCCTGATGCCGGGGCCGGACGACATGGAACTCACTGCAGATAAACGCTATTTGTGGGTGACGTTCCGCTTCGCGAAGCACGTCGGCATCATCGACCTGAGCACGCGCAAGCTGATCCAGACCATTGCGGTGGGCCGCTCGCCGCACGGCATCTATTTCTACGACCGCGCGCCGGTCACGGCGCCCAACGGCGCGTGATGCAGGCACGAGCAGGCAAGAACCGGCACGATCGGTAAGGCACGACAGGCACCATGTTCCAGCTGATCTTCTCCACACTCGACAGCTTCGTTTCGACGGTGCAGACGACGCTGTACGTCGATATCGTGCAGCCGCTGCTGTTTCGCTTCGATCTGATGGGCTACGACGAAGACACCTACGACAGCCTGTACTGGGTGATCGTCGGGGTGTTCGAGGTGCTGGCGATGTACGCGGTACTGCGGCCGCTCGAAGCGCTGCGTCCGGTCGAGAAATGGGAAAACCGCAAGGCGGTGCGCGTCGACGTGCTCTATACGTGGATCGCGAAGCTCGGCATCCTGAACCTGTTTTTCTTCTTCGCCTTGCAGCCACTGTTCGATCACGTGCAGGGCTGGCTGCGCCTGCATAACATCGCGAACTTCGAGATCGACAACCTGTGGCCCGGTGTCACGACGCAACCGCTCGTGACATTCGTGATCTATCTGCTCGTGCTCGATTTCGCCGGCTACTGGTATCACCGCGGGCAACATCGTGTCGGCATCTGGTGGGAATTGCACGCGGTGCATCACAGCCAGCGCCAGATGTCGCTATGGACCGACGACCGCAACCATCTGCTCGACGACCTGATGCAGGCGTGTTTCTTTGCGGTAATTGCGCTGGTAATCGGCGTTCCGCCGGCGCAGTTCGTCGTCCTCGTTGCTATCACCAACCTTGCTCAAAGCGTCCAGCACGCGAATATTCGTCTGTACTTCGGCCGGTTTGGCGAACGGTTGCTGGTCAGCCCGACGTTCCATCGCCGGCATCATGCGATTGGCTATGGGCACGAAGGCCTGAAGTACGGCTGCAACTTCGGCGTGCTGTTCCCGTGGTGGGACATGCTGTTTCGCAGCGTCTCGTGGAGCCGCGAGATGGAGCCGACGGGGATTCGCGATCAGCTCGACGGCCGGCGCTATGGCGATGGTTTCTGGGCGCAGCACGGGCTTGCCTTCGTGCGGATCGGTAAGCGGCTCACCGCTAAACGGCGCGGCTCTGGCAAGGATGCCGCGGCGGTTTGAGCCAGCCGATGCGGCCGCGCTCGCACGGCTTGCGCCGCCGTGCGGTTTACCGGCTGCGCAGCGAGTAGTTTATCCTGTCCCCGTGACACCTTCATTCAGTTCTTTTCACTGCTTCAATCACCGGCACCGGCTCGCATGAATGATCTGTTGCGCTCGTTCGGGCGCGCGCTGACGAGTGCGCTCCACCCGCGCATGCTCTGGATGACCTTTGTGCCGTTTGCGGCGGCAACGGTCGTGTGGGGCGTGATTCTCTGGTTCTTCTGGCAGACGCTGACCGGCGTTGCGCGCACATGGCTCGATAGCTGGTCGTTCACGACGACGCTGTACGGGCTTTTCAACTGGCTCGGGTTTTCGTCGCTGCATGCGGTGATCGCACCGTTCCTCGTCATCGCGCTCGCCATCCCGCTGATCGTCGTCTCCGTGCTGCTGCTGATCGCCACGCTGTCGATGCCGGCCGTAATCCGGCATCTGTCGCAGCGGCAGTTCGCGAACCTCGAGATGCGGCGCGGCGGCACGTGGTACGGCAGCCTCGCGCATTCGCTGTTCACCACGCTGATCTGCCTCGTGCTGCTCGTGGTGACGTTGCCGCTCTGGCTCGTGCCGCCGTTCTTCGCGCTGATTCCGCCGTTGCTGTGGGGCTGGCTCACCTACCGCGTGATGACTTACGATGCGCTTGCGCTGCACGCAAGTGCGGACGAACGACGTGCGCTGATCCGGCGCTACCGGTTACCGTTGCTGCTGATCGGCGTCGCGAGCGGCTTGCTCGGCTCGCTGCCTACCTTGCTGTGGGCATCGTCGGTCTGGTTGATTGTGCTGTTTCCGGTGGTGACCGCAGTGACCATCTGGATCTATGCGTTCATCCTCGTGTTTTCCGCGCTCTGGTTCGGCTACTACTGCCTGCGCGCGCTGCAACGGATGCGCGCCGAAGAGCAGGGCGCCCGCACGACGGCGACCCCTTACTGACTTCTTATCGAGAGGCGGCCATGGCATTTGGCGTCATCATCATCGGCGATGAAATCCTGTCGGGTAGACGTACCGACAAGCATCTGCCGAAGGTCATCGAACTATTGAGCGCACGCGGACTGTCGCTCGAATGGGCCGACTATATCGGCGACGATCCGCAACGTATCGTCGATACGCTGCGTCGTACGTTTGCTTCCGGCGATATCGTGTTTTCGACCGGCGGTATCGGTGCGACGCCCGACGATCACACGCGCCAGTGCGCGGCAACCGCGCTCGGTGTGCCGCTCGAACTGCATCCGGAAGCTTCGGTGCTGATTCAGGAGCGGATTCGCGAGATGCATCCGGCGAACTCCCCGACGCCACTCGATCTCGACTCGCCGGACAACCGGCATCGCCTGAACATGGGCACGTTCCCGCGCGGCGCGTCGATCATTCCGAACGGCTACAACAAGATTCCGGGCTTCTCGGTCGGCGATCATCACTTCGTGCCGGGCTTTCCAGTGATGGCGTGGCCGATGATCGAATGGGTACTGGATACGAAGTACGCGCATCTGCATCACGCGATGCCGCATGCGGAGAAGTCGCTGCTGGTGTTCGAGATGCCCGAGTCGACGCTGACGCCGCTAATGGAGAAGATCGAGCGTGATTTTCCCGGCGTGCGGGTGTTCAGCTTGCCGAGCGTGGGCGATGCGGAGCGCGGTGGCGTCTACGCACGCCGACATATCGATCTGGGCGTGAAGGGCGAACCTGAAGCGGTGGCTGCGGCGTTCGTGAAGCTGCGCGAAGGCGTGCATCAACTCGGCGGCGACATCATTGAGCCGGCGGTGGCCGAGGCGCCGTCTTCGGCAGGCAAGCCGCGCTAGTCAACGTAACGACCGATGCGCTGCGCGGTCGAGCGGCCGGCTGGCCGGCGCCCGCATCATCGGCCTGTCACATCCGGCGCCGAGCATGAGGTGTGAACGCGGCTAAGCAGCCGCGTGTTTCGCCGACACAGTTCAGCGCGTCAAGCGCCGATCCACGGCAAGCCGCGAAAGCACCATCCCGCCACTGTCTTGCGATGCCCCTGGCCATCCTTGTCGCCCTCAAATCCTTCCAGCAGATCGAATGCACGCGTGAAGCCGGCCTCGGTCGCGGCGATCGCGGCGAGCTTCGAGCGCGCCGCGCTACGGCACAGCAGCAGGACGGGGGTATCGGGAGAGGCGACGAGGCGCAGTTGCTCGAGGAATTCCGGATTCGGCACGCCGCCTGGGTAGCGGGTCCATTCGACATGGGCGTACTGACCGTCGCCGATCACCGGGCGGCCGACCCAGTCGAGTTCGGCGCGTGTGCGCACATCGACGAGCCGGGCGCTGGTGTCGAGTTGAAGAAGCTCGAAGGCTTCGGCCGGGGACACGGCGCCCGCATACGGCAACTGGTTCTCGGTACGGCGCCTGTCGGCCTGGGCGTACAGCTGTTCGAGCGTGCTCATGACGGCAAATCTCCTTCGGACCAAAGGAGCATTCTAGCTCGCGGAAGGTTGCGGCATCAGTGGGTCGTCGGGTCGTGAAAACGCGGCTCGTTGTTTTGTCGTGGCGCCGAAGACGTTGCGGGGAAGCGGTCAGGTAAATGCGTTAAAGTGGTGCATATTTTCAGAAATGCACTAATGTGGTGTTCAATAGTGGCGCGCGCTTTGGGGATGCACCGCGATAGTGCTTCTTCGCTATCGTCGCCGCGATGGCACGCTGCACGGAGCCCTGCCGGTTCCCCGCAAACGCGCGTCGGCAAACGCGCTGCGCCGCTTTGGCGCATGTGTGGCATGGAAGCTGCTTTATTGGTGCCGATCGATTCAATCATGGGCCGTAACCTTGATTCGCTGCTGTCAGGATCAGGTGGACGTACCGGGATGGGTCAGCTAGATTTGGGCGGCGGCTCGATCCGCCGAATTCGTTAATCAGGAGATAGGTTATGAGTAAATCCGTGGCCGACGTCATGCAAATCGTCAAAGACGAAGACGTCAAGTTTGTCGACTTCCGTTTCACCGACACGCGCGGCAAAGAGCAACACGTTTCGGTGCCGGTGTCGGCATTCGACGAAGACAAATTCGAAAGTGGCCATGCGTTTGACGGTTCTTCGATTGCCGGCTGGAAGGGCATCGAGGCTTCGGACATGCTGCTGGTGCCGGACGCCGACACCGCGTTCATCGACCCGTTCTACGAAGAATCGACGCTCGTGCTGACCTGCGACGTCGTCGAACCGGCAGACGGCAAGGGCTACGAACGCGATCCGCGCTCGCTCGCGAAGCGCGCCGAAGCCTACCTGAAGAGCTCGGGTCTCGGCGACACCGCGTACTTCGGTCCGGAACCCGAATTCTTCATTTTCGACTCGGTCCAGTGGAACACGGACATGTCGGGCAGCTTCGTGAAGATCGGTTCGGAAGAAGCGCCGTGGTCGTCGGCGAAAGAATTCGAAGGCGGCAACACGGGTCACCGTCCGGGCGTGAAGGGCGGCTACTTCCCGGTCGCACCGGTCGATTCGTTCCAGGACATCCGCTCGGAAATGTGTCTGCTGCTCGAGCAGATCGGCATTCCGGTCGAAGTGCACCACCACGAAGTGGCGGGTCAAGGCCAGAACGAAATCGGCACCAAGTTCTCGACACTCGTGCAGCGCGCCGACTGGACGCAGCAACTGAAGTACATCGTCCATAACGTCGCGCACACGTATGGCAAGACGGCGACGTTCATGCCGAAGCCGATCGTCGGCGACAACGGTTCGGGCATGCACGTGCACCAGTCGGTGTGGAAGGACGGCCAGAACCTGTTCGCAGGCAACGGCTACGCCGGCCTGTCGGAATTCGCGCTGTTCTACATCGGCGGCATCATCAAGCATGCTCGCGCGCTGAACGCAATCACGAACCCGACGACCAACTCGTACAAGCGTCTCGTGCCGCACTTCGAAGCACCGGTGAAGCTCGCCTACTCGGCGCGCAACCGTTCGGCATCGATCCGCATTCCGCACGTGTCGAGCCCGAAGGGTCGCCGTATCGAAACGCGCTTCCCGGATCCGATGGCGAATCCGTACCTGTGCTTCTCGGCGCTGCTGATGGCCGGTCTGGACGGCGTGCAGAACAAGATTCACCCGGGCGAAGCCGCCGACAAGAACCTGTACGACCTGCCGCCGGAAGAGGATGCAAAGATCCCGACCGTGTGTGCCGGCCTCGATCAGGCGCTCGAAGCGCTCGACAAGGATCGCGAGTTCCTGACGCGCGGCGGAGTGTTTACCGACGCGATGATCGATGCGTACCTGGGTCTGAAGGAAGCCGAACTGCAACGCGTGCGTATGACCACGCACCCGGTCGAGTTCGAACTGTACTACTCGCTGTAAGCGGCGATGGCGCTTCGCCTGCTACGCAAGCGAAGCGCGCGCCCGACGCTCGCGATCGGTGACGAAGGGACGGCGGCGCCGTCCCTTTTTTGTTGCGCTCAAGCGAGCTGTATTGCTTCATGCAGTTGCTTCACCTAAGTCACTACACTGCTTCATACCGGCCAGACTGAACGATGGTTCTGAAGAATCTGATCAAGGCGAGAAAGGGACATGCGGAGGCGCTGTCCGACGACCCGCAACTCGTCGACTCCGGCCTGCTGACGGGTTTCGAAGCGTTGCCGACCGTCGTGCTCGTGCTCGAGAAGCGCACGCTGCGGGTGGCGTTTGCGAATCCGTCCGCGGAAGCGATGCTCGAACTGTCGCGGCGTCAGCTCAGGCAGATGGCGTGGCCCGATATTTTCACGAACGCCGACGAACTCGTCGCGACGATCGCATCGATCGCGGCGCAACGTTTTCATGCGACGCATCTCGACGCGGTGCTCGAACGCACCGCACACGAGCCGCTGCATGTGCATGCGATAGTCGGCTTCCTCGAGAGCGCACCTGACTACGTGCTGCTCGAACTGTTCGAAAACGAGCGCCATATGCGCTCGGATCGCGAAGAGCGCATTCACGATCTGACCGCGGTCAACAAGCAGTTGATCCGCAATCTTGCCCACGAAATCAAGAATCCGCTCGGTGGGATTCGCGGGGCGGCGCAGTTGCTCGAATTCGAACTCGGCGCGCGCGAGCGCGACGAACTGCGCGAATACACGCAGGTGATCATCAAGGAATCGGACCGGCTGCAGACGCTCGTAGACCGTCTGCTGGAGCCGCACCGTCATCCGCATGTGGTTGGCGACGTGAACATTCACGAAGTGTGCGAGCGTGTGCGCGCGGTGATCATGGCCGAGTTTCCACGCGGCCTCACGATCGAGCGCGACTACGACGTGAGCGTGCCGGACCTGCGCGGCGACAAGGAACAACTGATCCAGGCGCTGCTGAACATCGTACGTAACGCAGCGGAAGCGCTGCGTGAACGGATTTCGCAAGGCGATGCGCGTATCGAGTTGCGCACGCGTATCGCGCGCAAGGTGACCGTTGCAAAACGCCTGTGCAAGCTGGCACTGGACTTGCATATCATCGACAACGGCCCAGGCATTCCGAATGAGATTCGCGACCGTATCTTCTACCCACTCGTTTCCGGGCGCGAAGACGGCAGCGGTCTTGGTCTCACACTGGCGCAGACCTTCGTGCAACAGCACGATGGACTGATCGAAGTGGAGAGCCGCCCGGGGCACACCGAGTTTCAGATTTTGCTGCCGCTCGACTGCTAGAACCAACGCCTCTCAAGACTTCTGACCGACCTATATGAAGCCGATCTGGATAGTAGACGACGATCAATCGATACGCTGGGTGCTCGAAAAAGCACTCGCCCGCGAGAACTTCGCGACGCGTAGTTTTGCCAACGTCCGCGAAGCCGCGGGTGCGCTCGATCACGATAGCCCACAGGTGCTGGTCTCCGATATCCGCATGCCTGGCGGCTCGGGGCTTGAACTGCTGCAGACCGTGCGCGACAAGGTGCCGGGTCTGCCCGTCATCATCATGACCGCGTTCTCCGATCTCGACAGTGCGGTTGCCGCGTTTCAGGGCGGGGCGTTCGAGTATCTGGCCAAACCGTTCGATGTCGACAAGGCGGTCGAACTGATTCGCCGCGCCGTCGACGAGAGCATGCGCGGCGAGCAGACATGGGATGAGCGCGTCGCCGATGCACCCGAGATGCTCGGCCAGGCACCGGCGATGCAGGACATGTTTCGCGCGATCGGCCGCTTGTCGCACTCGGCGGCGACTGTGTTGATCACCGGCGAATCGGGCAGCGGCAAGGAACTCGTCGCGCGCGCGTTGCATCGTCATAGCCCGCGCGCGAACGGACCGTTCATCGCGCTGAATACCGCGGCGATTCCGAAGGATCTGCTCGAGTCGGAACTGTTCGGTCATGAGCGCGGCGCGTTCACCGGTGCCCAGGCGATGCGCCAGGGCCGCTTCGAACAGGCGGAAAACGGCACGCTGTTTCTCGATGAAATCGGCGACATGCCGTTCGATCTGCAGACGCGCCTGTTGCGCGTGCTGTCCGACGGGCAGTTCTATCGTGTCGGTGGACATAACCCGCTGCGCGCGAATGTGCGCGTGATCGCGGCTACGCACCAGAATCTGGAATCGCGCGTGCGTCAGGGGCTGTTTCGCGAGGATCTGTATCACCGGCTCAATGTGATCCGTTTGCGTCTGCCGGCGCTGCGCGAACGCAATGAAGATATTCCGTTGCTCACGCGACATTTTCTGCAGAAGAGCGCGCGCGATCTCGGTGTCGAACCGAAGCGTGTCTCCGACGAAGCTTTGGCTTACCTCACATCGCTGACGTTTCCGGGCAATGTGCGGCAGCTCGAGAATCTCGCGAACTGGCTGACCGTGATGGCGCCCGCGCAGACGATCGAGATCAAGGATCTGCCACCCGATCTCGTGCCGGGGCATGCGGGCAGTATCGAGAGCAGTGGGTTGATCGGCGGGGATGCGACGGGTGGTAGTGCGGGCGGTATAGGGTCGCCCGCCATCTCGACAAACGGCTCCGGCGGTGTGCCGCTGATGGGCGGAGTGGCAGGGACCGTATCCGCGACGACGCCGGTTAGCGTGTGGGAAAACGGCTTGCGCACTGAAGTGGCGAGAATGCTGCGCGAGAATTCCGCCGACGTGATGGATGAACTGTCGCGCCGGTTCGAAGCGGCAGTGATTCGCGAAGCACTCGATTTCACGCGCGGTCGTAAGGTCGAAGCGGCGGAACGGCTCGGTATCGGTCGCAATACGATTACGCGCAAGATTCAGGAACTGCATCTCGAGCCGTGATGTTTGCGGTGGCGTGCGCGTGCACTGTGTGTGCACGTCGCTCGCTCATGCAGACGCGGCGCGGGCCGCAATGGACCCGTAGCGGCTTCTGCTTCTAGTCGATCTGCGCGACTACCGGCGTGTGATCGGACGGCTGGTCCCACTTGCGCGGCGTCTTGTCGATGTCGCAGAACGTGCAGGCCGCGGCGAGCGGCTTCGACAGCAGGATGTGATCGATGCGTAGCCCCGCATTGCGGCGGAACGCGAGCATCCGGTAATCCCACCACGAGAATGCCTTGTCGGGCTGGTCGAACAGACGAAACGCATCGACGAGTCCGAGTTCGATGAGCCCCACGAATGCGGCGCGCTCTTCGGGCGAGACCAGATTCTGTCCTTCCCATGCTTGCGGATCGTGCACGTCGCGATCGTCGGGGGCGATGTTGTAGTCGCCGAGCAGCGCGAGCTTCGGATACTGCGCGAGTTCCTGAACGAGCCACGTGTGCAGTGCTGCGAGCCAGCTCAGCTTGTACGCAAACTTCTCCGTGCCCGGCGCCTGACCATTCGGAAAATACGCGGAGATCACACGCGCGCCTTCGATGGTCGCGGCGATCACGCGTTGCTGCGGGTCTTCGAAACCAGGAATATTGCGCACGACGCTCACGTCGTCCACGTTCAAACCGTCGCGCACGAGAATGGCCACACCGTTGTAGGTCTTCTGTCCCGCGAACCAGCTTCGATAGCCCTTTGCTTCGAACTCCGCGCGCGGAAATTTCTCGTCGGGCATCTTGAGTTCCTGCAGGCACAGGACGTCGGTCTGGCTCGTTTCGAGCCAGTCGAGCACGTGTTGCTGGCGGACTTTTAGGGAGTTGACGTTCCAGGTGGCGATTTTCATGAATAACTCACATCCTTGCGGGGCAAGGGTTTAAGGGGGATTCCCTGTCGTCTCAGGCTTGGACTGCCCGTCTGGCTGGTCATTCTCGGGCCGGGAGAAACCGGGTAGGCCGATGGTCACGCATCTTATCGCGCGAGACACATGACTGCGAGGGTTGCAGCGGTTTGCCGTCGAGCGAGCCCTGATTGAGAAGATCACTTAAAAGGCCTACAATAGGTCTTTTAGATGATCTCTTGGGAAGCGCCATGGAAGCCATTCTTGCAGATCAATCGGTTGGGATTTCCGAGCTGAAGGCGAACCCGACCGCCGTCGTGGAACAGGCGCACGGCCAACCGGTTGCGCTGCTGAATCGAAACAAACCGATCGCCTATATCGTGCCTGCCGCGCGCTGGGAAAAACTGCTCGACATGCTCGACGACATCCAGCTCGCCCAGATCGTGAAGGAGCGTGAGAGCGAGCCGCGGGTCAAGGTGGACATCAATGCCGTATGAACTCGATTTCGCCGAAAGTGCAGCGAGGGAATGGGGGAAGCTGGATTCGACGGTCAAGAGGCAGTTCGCCAAAAAGCCGACGGAGCGCCTTGAGAATCCGCATGTTCCATCTTCTCGTCTGCACGACATGAAGGACTGCTACAAGATCAAGCTTCGTGCAAGCGGATATCGTCTAGTCTACCGGGTCGAGGATCGAACGGTTACGGTGTTCGTCATCGCCGTTGGCAAGCGGGAGAAGAACAGGGTGTATGTCGACGCGCAAGACAGATAGCATTGGCGAGCGCTGCGTTCGGATCAAAGTTGTCCGGCTCTTTTACTTGCCGCTTTTTTTGAGGCATCCGTACGCTGCAAGGTCGAGCACCAAAATAATTGCCAGATTCGTTTGACGCATGCCACATGCGTCAGTACAATTCGCTTCCTCTGACGCGGGGTGGAGCAGTCTGGCAGCTCGTCGGGCTCATAACCCGAAGGTCACAGGTTCAAATCCTGTCCCCGCAACCAAATTGACAAGCGAACCGCCGGCGACGATCAACAGTCGTTGTGCGGTGCTTTCATACCCGGTGCAGATTCCGTTGCTTAAGGCAACGATCTGAGTAACACCGAAGAGTCGCGCGACGTTTTTTGCTTGCGTGTCTCACACCTCCTTATGTTCTCCCTGCAGATCCAGTATTGCGCCCGTCGAAGCACCGGTCGCTAACCACCCACAATTCAATATTTGAAAAATCACGCATCACCGACTGATGTCGCCGGCGCGCAAGCACGTCTCGAACAATTCTCTTACACTGACTTTTTTATCTTTTCGTCTCGGCCGTTTTTGTCTACTGTTCGTATCGAGACACAGCCACAAACGTGAGTTCAATGTTGGTCCGTCAATCTAGGCGGACCAGGCGACTCGCGATCAAGCCTCACATGCAACAAGCATCATAGCTACGCCAGTCAACCAAAGATTCGATAAGTACCCGTTGCTGCTACTAAAACAACCTTCTCGGGGTGTGCAGTTAGCGGCACTTTGCCGGCAGCTCGCAGCACAGGCGAGCTACCAGAGGCAGAGGCGCCATCGATGAACGTCAACGATTGGGCGGGCATGCATGGACTATCTGATCATCGGAGCGGGACCGGCCGGACTTCAGCTTGGCTATTTTCTCGAGCGGGCGGGCAGGGACTACCAGATTCTGGAAGCCGGCGCGCAACCCGGAACTTTCTTCACGCAATATCCGCGGCACGGGCAGTTGATCTCGATCAACAAGGTGCACACCGGGACCACCGATCCCGAACTGAATCTCCGGATGGACTGGAATTCCCTGCTGTCCGACAATCCCGATCTGCTCTTCACCCGTTACTCGCCACGCTATTTCCCACCATCGAAAGACATGGTGCGGTATCTTGCCGACTTTGCGACGACCTTTTCGCTGCGTATCCAGTACAACACGCGCGTCACTCGCATCAGTCGCGAGGGCGATTTTGTTGTTACCGACGAGCAGGGCCACGAGTACCGCGCGAAACGCCTGATCGTGGCGACGGGTGTATCTGAAGCCAACGTCACCAATATTCCAGGTATCGAGACTGTCGAGCAGTACGCCGACGTCTCAGTCGATCCCGCCGATTTCGTCGATCAGCGCGTATTGATCATCGGCAAGGGCAACTCCGCTTTCGAAACAGCCGACAACCTGATGGAAACCGCTGCGGTGATTCATGTGGCCGGTCCAAGCCCGGTGCGTTTCGCGTGGCGCACGCACTACGTGGGACATCTGCGGGCGGTGAACAACAATCTGCTCGACACGTATCAGCTGAAATCGCAGAACGCCATACTCGACGGCAACGTCGTGCGCATCGACAGGCGTGACGACGGTGGGTATCGGGTGATCTTCAGTTTCTCGCGCGCCGGCGAGGTGAAGAAGGATCTGCCTTACGACCGCGTGATTGCTTGCACTGGCTTTCGTTTCGGCTCTTCCATTTTCGACGACAGTTGCCGGCCCGAGCTGGTCATCAAGGACCGCTTCCCGGCACAGACCGCCGAATGGGAGTCGACCAATATTCCCGACCTTTATTTCGCCGGCACCTTGATGCAGGTGCGCGACTTCAAAAAGTCGACGGGCGGCTTCATCCACGGGTTCCGCTATGCCGTGCGGGCGCTGCATCATATGCTCGAGCGCAAATATCACGACGTCGAATGGCCGCACCGCGAACTGTCGCAAGATCCCCGTCAACTGATGGAAGCGGTGATCGCGCGGGTGAATCGCACGTCGGCGCTGTGGCAGCAATTCGGTGTGATCGGCGATGTGATCACCGTGCAACCGGGTGGTGGCACACGGTATTACGAAGAGCTATCCGTCGACTATCTGCATCAGAGCGATCTCGCCGCTGCCGACTGCTATTTCGCGATCACGCTTGAATACGGTCCCGACCACGACAAGGTGGATCCTTTCGACATCACGGTCGGGCGGATTACGCAAAACACCGTTGAGCGCTCGCACGAAGGTCAATACCTGCATCCGGTCGTGCGTCGTTATCGTCGCGGCGAACTGGTCGCCACTCACCACGTGACCGAGAACCTCGAAAACGACTGGATTGCGCCGATGCATCGCGATCCGCTCGAGGCGTTCTTCGCACGCGAGCTGGGTCCGGCTGCCGAGATGGCCGCCTGAGCGCGAGGATACCTGGCGATGGAGTCGCTGACATTGCGCGAGCTCGAGGCCGAGGCGAATCGACGCCTCGAGCCTGCGGTTGCCGATTACTTTTCCGGTGGCGCCGGCGACGAGCTGACCGTCCATGCAAACGAGAGCGCGTATGCGCGGATCGGTCTCGTCCCACGCGTGCTGTGTGGCGCGGGCGACCCGGACCTGTCCACCGCGTTGTTCGGTCAGCGCATCTCGATGCCGGTGCTGATTGCGCCTACGGCGTTCCACCGGTTGGCGCATCCCGACGGCGAATGCGCGACGGCACGGGCCGCGCATACCGCGGACACGATTCTGATCGCATCGATGGCGTCGACCGAGGCCATCGAGAGCGTCGCAGCTGCGGGCAACGGCAAGCTGTGGTTTCAGCTCTACTTGCAGCCCGACCGGAAGTTTACGGAGTCGCTGGTGCGACGCGTCGAAGCAGCCGGTTGCACCGCGCTCGCAGTCACCGTCGATTCACCGGTGTTCGGCAGACGCGAACGCGACATCCGCAACGGTTTCACCGATCTGCCCGCAGGCATGTATTGCGAGAACCTGCGCGATGCGGATAGCGCACCTGGCGCTCCAGTGCGCAACATTGCGTTTTCTACTGCGCTGTCGTGGAAGGATGTCGAGTGGCTGCGCTCGATCACACAGTTGAAGATTCTGCTCAAGGGCGTGGCTCATCCCGCCGATGCGCAAATGGCGCTCGCATGCGGCGTCGATGGTTTGATCGTCTCTAACCACGGCGGTCGTCAGCTCGACACGATCCCCGCAACGATCGAACTGCTGCCGGACATCGTCGACGCCGTGGGTGGGGCAGTCCCGGTGCTGGTAGACGGCGGTATCCGGCGCGGCGCCGACGTCGTCAAGGCACTCGCTTTAGGGGCGACGGCGGTCGCAATCGGGCGGCCGATACTCTGGGGCTTAGCCATCGACGGCGCCGATGGAGTTGCCACCGTACTGCACATGCTGCGCGCCGAAGTAGAGCGCACGCTCGCGCTATGCGGCTGTCATTCGCCAAAAGAACTCAACCGGGATTTCCTGCGCTTCGAGCGCCGGGAGGAAGCATGGCAGCGGCACTAGGCATCGTGTTGGGTTTCGCAGTGTTCGCCAGTATTCCGTGGTGGCTTCCACAGCGTGTGCTCGCGCTGAGGGCGCGTATCTTTGTACGCATCAACGGCGAAGAAGGTATCGCCGTTCCCGGACCGACGGTCAGCGCCGCGCAGTTCATGCAGGTCTATTCGCATCCGGCCGCCAACGGCCGCAGCAAGGGCGCGGGCTTGTCCGATCTGTTCTGGTACTGGCTCTCGCCGGGACCGGAGATTCATCAGGAGCATCTCGAAGCGGGCGCGCGCTACGACGAAGTCGCGCGAGCAACGCGGCAGTTTCTGGCGCTGCCGAAGGTCAATGCCGAAGAACTCGCGGCGCGTTGCGCCGAACGTGCCTATGCCGACCTGTCGGGCAAAAACATGGTGCTGGTGCGCTTGCGCAATCTGATGATGTCGGTGTGGGCCGACTTCTATTACCAGTTGGTGTTCGGCGAACCTTGTACGCCGACAGCGCGCAAGCTGATCGTCGACAACGCCGACGACGTCGTCACCGCGCTCAAATGCTGCGGTCTGCGTCACATGAAAAAACGCGAGCGACTGACGGCTTTCCTGATCGAGAAAATCAAAGCCGGCAAGTTGACGAATCCGCTTCCCGACGGACTCTCCATCGACGAACAGGCGTTGTACCTGCAAGGCGTCTTCTTCAATACGGCCATCGTGCAGATGTCCGAGGCGATGACCCACCTGATCCTCGCGATCGCCCAGCACCAGGAAGTCCAGCAGGCACTGGTCGATAACGATCACGACAATCACTACCTCGATCAGGTGATCGCCGAGACGTTGCGCGCGTTTCCGCTGTTCGGCATCGCTCACAGAATCGCCACCGCCGATATCGCCGTCGACGATCACACGACGATTTCGCAAGGCTCGGTACTGTGCTTCAACTACAGCGACTATCAGCGCACCGGATTCGACGATCCCGAACGCTTCGATCCGACGCGATGGAATGGCCTGTCGAAGCGGGACGCGACTTACATCCCGTTCGGTGTAACGGCGAACCGGCCGTGTCCGGCCCAGGCCGTGGCGATGGTAACGATGCGCGCCGCTGGCCGCGAATTGCTCAAGCGCTTCGCGTGCTATTCGTCGGCCTCTCACACCCGTTCAATTCCGCATCGCGGTCCTTGCCTGCTCGTCGCGAGAGGCGGCGCGGAACATCCGCGCGTGCGTTCCGGCGTGCTGGCGTTCATGGCGCTACGCGATCGCTGGGAAGACGTGTGGCGCAGTCTGCTGCAACTCGTGCTGGGCACCTGGATGGTCTGGCACGCGCGACGACTGCGTCTGTGTCAGCGGCATTTCGAAGCGGCGCGTTGTCCTGTGCACGCCGATACGCGTTGAGTACTCGAAGCGAAGCATAAAGACGTCCCACCCTTAAACGGTGCCAGTCTCATGAACGACTCAGACGTGTTCCTTCTCGCGATGCTGATGATCTTCGCGATTCCCTATCTGGTCTGGCGGATCGTCAGGACCGACTCGTACGCGCCACTGGTGGTCGTGCAGATCATCGCAGGCATTCTGTTGGGGCCGGGCGTGCTGGGCGCCGTTTTCCCCGGCTACTACAGCCTCGTTTTCAGCCCGCATGTGATTGCGGCGCTGAACGGCATCGCGTGGTGGGCAGTGATGATTTTCGTCTGGATCGCCGGTATCGAGCTTGATCTGAAGCAGGTGTGGAAGCACCGCCTCGACACCAGCGTTACCGCGTCGCTGGCGCTCGGGATGCCGTTTCTGCTGGGCTGCATTGCCGCGGCCGCGATGCTGAAGCTCGGTGTCTGGAGCGGTGTGGCAGGCAAGTCATGGCAGGCCACCTTCGGCATCGGCATGGCCTGCGCGGTGACAGCGTTGCCGATCCTCGTGCTGTTTCTCGACCGGCTGGAAATACTGCGCTCGCCGTTCGGCCAGCGCGTGCTGCGCTATGCGAGTTTCGACGACGTCGCGATCTGGGGCGTGCTCGCGCTGATCCTGCTGGACTGGAATCGCGCGGGACGGCAACTGGTTTTCCTCATCGGCTACGCGGTTGCAGCCTACGCGATACGCAAGCTGATGGCGCGATTGCCCGAGCGCGACCGCTGGTACGTCGGACTGGTCTGGCTGGCAGCGAGTGGCCTCGCTGCCGACTGGTCCGGCCTGCATTTCATGGTCGGCGCGTTTCTCGCGGGGGCGATCCTCGATTCCGACTGGTTCGACAGAAAGCAGATGGATCTCTTTCGAGACGGCGTGCTGCTATCCATCATGCCGGTGTTCTTTCTGAGCACGGGTCTGCGAACGAGCTGGAACATGCATGGCGGTGCGGTGCTGATCCTTGCCGCGGTCCTGCTGCTTGCCTCGGTGGTCGGCAAACTGCTCGGCGTGCAACTTGCCGGCAAGATCCTGAAATGGCCGCGTGGCGACGCTTACCGGATTGGCTGGCTGCTGCAGACGAAGGCGCTGATCATGATCATCTTCGTCAATATCCTGCTCGATAAAGGCATCATCGATCATCCGACGTTCACCGCGCTCCTGCTGATGGCTGTCGCCAGCACGATGCTCACGATGCCGATGCTGGCGGCGAAGCGGGCCGGGTCGGTGGTCGACGCTGTAGAGGCGGGTTAGAAATCCTCAGAACGGAGCGCTACACCATGACTACCGATTTCGATCCAGCACTGCTGCAACGTTGTGCCGAGGGTATGACCGACGGTCGGCTCGCGGATGCGGACATGCAGTCGCTGCGTCACTGGTGGAAGCCGCAACGCGAGCGGGCCGCGGAACTCGTCGAATTGTTTGCGGGCCTTCCGATCGAAGCATGGTCTGACGCGATCCTCTCGCATCGCTCGCACCGTCACCCCTGGTACGACTGGCTGGCGACGAAAGTGACCTTGCGCGAGTTCGCGACGTTCATGCTGGAGAATCGCTACTTCCCTTCGTTTTTACTGCTGGTTGAGCGCGTGATGCAGGCTCAGGTCTGCGATGTGGCGCGTGATGCGTTACAGCGCAATATCGACGATGAAAGGCTGCCGGTGCCGCACGCGGATCTGATGCGGCGCCTGATGCTCGCGCTTAAGGCAAAGGCAGGCGATGGGCTTGTGCTCGACAGCTACCCGAGCCTCGCCGACCGCACGCTGATCCTTCACTACGGCTACTACTGCGACCCGTGGTGTCTGGTCGGCGCGCTCTTCATGATCGAAACGATGGCGCTGCACCGGATGCAGAAGATGAACGAGGGTCTGCGCCGACTGGGTCTGAACGAACACGAACTCGAGTTCGTCAGCATCCATCTGACCTGCGATGAACATCACGCGCGTGAGTGGAGCGAATGTGTGATTCAGCCGTCGGTCGAACTGCAACCGCAACGGCGCCTGGCTATCGCGGAGGGCATCGCGGTTGCGCTCGAAACGATGGATCGCTATCTGGACGATCTGGTGACACGGGCTGCTTCGCGGCGCGCTGCGGCGACAACCGTCTAGGCGGGGTCATTTGCGATTTGCAGCGCGTCACAACGTGTCTTCGGATATCGCCCAGTCGACCGCCGCCTGCGCATGCAGCGCGGTTGTATCGAACACCGGCAGCGCGGAATCTTCAGGCTTGATCAGCAGTGTTATCTCCGTGCAACCGAGTATCACTGCCTGCGCGCCACGCGCCGCAAGATATTCGATCACGCGTTGATACGTAGCCCGCGAATGCGCATCGATCGTGCCGTGGCACAGTTCGTCGTAGATGATGCGATGCACGTCCGCGCGGCCTTGTTCATCGGGGATCACGGTATCGAGACCATAGCGTTCGCGCAGTCTGCCCACGTAGAAGGTCTGTTCCATCGTATAGCGCGTGCCGAGCAGACCCACACGTTCGATGCCCGCGCGACGTAGCGCCGCACCGGTTGGATCGGCGATGTGCAGGAACGGCACATGGATCGTCTGTTCGATCGATTCGCACACGCGATGCATCGTGTTCGTCGCGAGCATCACGATGTCGGCGCCACCCTGTTCGAGTTGCCGTGCGGCATCGGCCATCTGTCGACCGAGCGAGTCCCAGTCATCGGCGCGCTGGTCGGCCTCGATCGTCGCGAAATCGACGGTCACCATCAGGCTGCGTGCGTTGTGGTGACCGCCCAGTCGCGCTTTCGCGTAGCGGTTCAGCAGCCGGTAATACTCGGCCGACGATTCCCAGCTCATTCCACCGATCACGCCGATTGTTTTCATCTGTCGATTCGCTCGTCAGTCGTGTATCGGCGGAGTATAAGACCCGCCGCGCCGTGCACGGCGGTACAGATTCTGCGCCGGACGCCAGTACGCGCTTGCCGGAGAGTCGCTCCCGCAGGTATTTGCTCCTGATGCCGTTGAATTTCTTGACATCGTGAATTTGGCTTCATAAATTCGGCTCGACTGAATCGTCATTTTTTCTGGCGGTTCCACGGCAACGATGCCGTGCTACACATGAAAGGCTATGCAGCCCCCGAACTTGCGTCCAACGCTGGTTCGGGGGCTTTTTGCTTTTGGGAGAAGAAATGATGGCGTTGCAGTACAACCCCGCAGAACGCGGCGTCGAAGGCCTGGTCGTCGCATGTGTTCAGATGGAACCTCAGGTCGGCAGGAAGCACGACAACGTGGCGCAATGCGTCCGGTACATCGAAGTCGCTGCGAATCACGGTGCGTCCCTGGTGGTGTTGCCGGAGCTGGCCAATAGTGGCTATGTGTTCACCGATCGCGCCGAGGCATTCGCGCTGGCCGAACCCCTGCCAGAGGGGGAAACCGCGCAATTGCTTGCTGAGACGGCGCAACGTCTCGGTGTCCATATCGTCAGTGGAATCGCCGAGCGGGCAGGCAATCAACTCTACAACTCTGCAATCCTGACCGGCCCGGCGGGTCACGTCGGCGTCTATCGCAAGCTGCATCTCTGGAATAACGAACGCCTCTTCTTCGAGCCGGGCGACCTGGGTGTTCCAGTCTTCGACACACCGTTGGGACGAATCGCCATCGCAATCTGCTACGACGGCTGGTTTCCCGAAACATACCGGCTTGCTGCCATGCAAGGTGCGGACATTGTTTGCGTGCCGACCAACTGGGTCCCGATGCCGGCACAACCGGACGATCGTCCCGCCATGGCCACGACGCTCACGATGGCGGCCGCGCACAGCAACGGCGTAGCGATCGCATGCGCAAGCCGCATCGGCGTGGAGCGTGGTCAGCCGTTCATTGGCCAGAGCCTGATTGTGGGGGGAGACGGATGGCCTGTCGCGGGCCCGGCCAGTGTCGATCGAGAAGAAATCCTGTATGCCGCAATCGATCTTGCGCGAACCCGTTCGGAACGCACGCTGAACGCTTTCAATCACGTGTTGCAGGATCGGCGTGCGGACGTGTACGACCCCATGCTGGGCACGGGTTGGCCGGCCTCATGCGTGCGAGGCATGCCTGTATGAAACGCAAGAATTTTATTCGACCACTGTGAGGAAAAATCCATGACTCCGTTCAACAGCCTCATCCCTGGGGCCACCGTAGCGCTCGTCGCTGCCTGCATGTGCACGAGCGCGCTCGCTGCCGATCCGATCAGGATCGGCGTAGCAGTGGGACTCTCAGGTGCAAACAGTGTGGTCGCTCCAGCCGTCGTGCAGTCGTCGCAACTCGCTGTCGACGAAATCAACGCTTCGGGTGGGATCATGGGCCGGCAGGTGCAGCTCGACATCACCGACGACGCATCCGGTGCAGTCGGCGCGCAGAAAGCGTATGACACGCTTGTGTTCCAGAAGAACGTCGACGCGATCATATCCATGGAAACGAGCGCCGCGCGCAACGCAGCGCTGCCGATCGTGGCGCGCGGCAAGAAGCCGTTCGTGTACACGTCGTTTTATGAGGGCCGTTCGTGCAGTCCGTGGATGTACGTCAACGGCTGGGTACCTGAGCAGCAGGTCGCGCCGGTGGTCGATTACTTCGCGAAAAGCAAAGGCGCCAGGACCTTCTATCTGGTCGGCAACGACTACGTTTTCGGCCGCGGTATGCTGGGATTCACCCGAAAATACATCGAAGCGCACGGCGGCAAGGTAGTTGGCGAAGAGTACTTGCCGATCGATGGTACCGACTGGACGCCGATTCTTTCCAAGATCCGTTCGGCGCATCCCGATGCGCTGATCAGTGCGACAGCCGGCGGTGCGCCTAACGTGTCGCTCGCCAAACAGCTGAGAGGCTCCGGCATGACGTTGCCCTATGGCAACCTGGCGATCGACGAAGGCACCGCGAAGAGCATGGGTGACGTCGCCGCGGGCATGTACATGTCGGGTTCCTATCTGACGGGTATCGATACGCCGGGCAACAGGAAATTTCTCGCGGCCATGGACAAAAAATTCGGCAAGGATCTGAAGACGCCGAACGAGTTGTCCGAGCCCCAGTACGAAGCCTTCTTCCTGTACAAGGCGGCGGTCGAAAAGGCGGGCTCCACCGATGCCGACAAGGTGATCAAGGCGCTGGGCGAGGTGTCGTTTGACGGACCGCGCGGACCGGTGAGCATGAACAGAAGCCGGCATACATCTCTTGCCATGCGTCTCGGCCAGATTCAGCCGGACGGTTCGGTCAGTATCCTGCAGACCTTCCCGAACGTGGATCCGGGTGCCCAGTGCCCGAACATCAAGTAGACGCAACTGGACACACAACATCCGCCGGATGCGTATCGACCGGTGGCGTACAGGCGGATGGGACTGGAGAAGAAAATGGTTCTGGCACTCGACATTCTCACCACGGCGGCGGTGCTGTTCATCGTGACCGCAGGTTTGATGGTGATTTTCGGCGTGATGAAAATCGTCAATTTCGCGCATGGGGCACTGTTGACGATAGGTGCATACGCGAGCTTCGTCGTGACGCAGCTCAAGCTGAATCCGTGGCTCGGCCTGCCACTCGCGATCGTAGTGGGTATCGTCGCGGGCATGCTTGTCGAGCAGGTGATCGTGCGTCCGCTCTACAAGCGTCCGCTCGACGCGATCCTCGCCACCTGGGGGTTGGGTATCGTGATTGGACAACTGATCGTCATGGCCTTCGGTCGCGAGGTGCAGTTCGTGGAGGCGCCGCTCAAAGGAGCCTTCACCATCGCGGGCACCGATTACTCAGCCTATCGTTTGCTGCTGATTCCGGTCGCGCTCGGTCTGTGCGGCCTCATGACCTTGCTCCTCACCGGAACGCGCTTCGGCATCAAGACGCGCGCGGTGATCATGAATGAGGATCTGGCGCGAGGTCTTGGCATTCATTCGGGCCGCATCCGTTTCATCACCTTCAGTCTGGGTGCAGCGCTCGGCTCTCTTGCCGGCACGCTCATTACGCCGCTGTCGAGCGTCGACCCCGACATGGGACTGCCGTGGCTGGTGAGCGCGTTCATGCTGGTCATGGTGTCAGGTCACTCGATGCCCGGCCTGCTGGCGACGTGCCTCATATTCGGCGCTTGCCAGGTGCTGGTCAGCACGTTTGTGAGTCCAGTGCTGGGCGGGTTGACCATTGCCGTGCTGGCCGCGCTTACGCTGCGCATTCGTCCCAAGGGGTTCTCTCATGGCTAGAGTCGACGCATCGCCTGATCGAACCGGTGGTCCAACTGCGCACGGCGATGGGCAGGCGCGCAACCGGCGAACCGTGCACCGACGCGGTCTGCTGCTGGCCGGTAGTCTGGCAGTCGTGCTGCTGGCCGTGGGTCCGCTTGTTTTTGGCCCGTACCTGCTCAACGTTCTCATTCAGGCTTTTTTCTTTTCGATCGTGGCCGTGACCGTAGATATCCTGTGGGGATACACCGGATATCTTACGTTCGGGCAATCAGCGTTTTTTGGTCTCGGTGCCTATGCCGCCGGGCTCGTCTTTACGCACGGTGGCTTCTCGGTGGGTTACGTGATGCTGGCGCTTGGGGTGTCGATCGCCGCGACCGCTGCCGTGGCGGCGTTGCTCGGCTGGTTGTCGTTCTATCGCGGCGCGTCGCCGTTTTTTGCCACCGTGATGTCGCTTGTATTGCCAATCGTTCTCAGCCAGGCGCTGCTCTCCGGCGGCGCGTGGACCGGCTCGAGTTCGGGACTCACCGGCTACGAGACCTTCGACCTTTCGCTGCAGGCCTGGTACTGGCTCGCCAGTGCGGCGCTACTGGCCGTCGCCACGATTGCGTGGCTATTCGTGCGTAGCGACGGCGGCCGTGTGCTGGCTGCAATTCGCGACAACGAATCACGCTGCTCGTACCTCGGGATCAATACGTCGCTCGTAAAGATTGTCCTGCTGGTTGCAACCGCAGTCATCGCCGGTCTCGCGGGATTCGGCTACGGATCGTTCAGCGGCGTGGTCGCGCCTGAGCTGACCGGCTTTGTCCTCGGCACGCAACTGATCATATGGGTCGCCCTCGGCGGCAGGGGAACGTTGTGGGGGCCGGTGATCGGCGCGCTTCTGATCAATGTCGGGACCGCCTATCTCAGCGGCAGCATGCCATTCGCGTGGCAACTGATTCTGGGCACCGCGTTTGTGGCCGTGATCGTATTGTTGCCGCAAGGTCTGGCGCCGCTGTTGCTAAAGCCGTTGCGCCATCTTGCGCATAACGGCGCCGAACCGGACCTGGTAGCGCGTGCCGCTCGCGCGGTTCATCAGCAGGCGCTGTCAGCGCCCGCGCTGCAGATGAGTGGCGTTGCCAGACATTTCGGTAGCCTGAAAGTGCTGCAAGGCATCGACCTGGATGCCGATGGAGGTGAACTGGTTGGCCTCATCGGCCCGAATGGCGCCGGCAAAACGACGCTCATGCGCTGCATGAGCGACGGCGCAGAACGCTCCGCCGGCACGGTTGTGTTATGTGGCAACGATATCCGGCAATTGCCGCCAGACCGATGCGTGCACTTCGGGTTGGGGCGCAAATTCCAGAACGCAAATATCTTCGAGACGCTGACCGTTGCGCAGTGCCTGAGAATCGCGGGCACCATCATCGAGCGGCCATCGCTCCTGCGGCGCTCCGCTACGCTGGCGCTGCCGCCCTATGCGCTCGAGGTGCTTCGTATGACTCATCTCGATCAGAGACTGGGTGCCGTGGCGAAGGATCTGTCGCATGGGCAACAGCAGGCGCTGGAACTGGCGATGGTGCTTGCACTTGAGCCACGTATCGTATTGCTCGACGAGCCCACGGCAGGTTTGACCAAAACGGAGCGCACGCAAATCGGCAATGTGCTTGCCGCATTGGCTCACCAGTATCAGCTTTGCTGTCTGCTGGTGGAACATGACCTCGATTTCGTTGCCGGGATTGCCACACGTATCGTCGTCCTGCATCAGGGGCGTATCGTGATGCAAGGCAACTTCGACGAGGTAGTCAATTCGGAGCTGGTCGGAACGATCTATGCGGGGACCGCGCAAAGCGCTGCGGCGGGCTCAAACGTCCGGCAGCAGGAGGCCACATGAATCAGATCGCGCTGGAGTTGCAGGACGTGACGAGCGGATACAAGGCTTCGGTCGTACTGCGCAAGCTGTCGATGACTGTTGCCGACGGCGAGGCCGTCGCGCTGCTCGGCAAGAACGGCATGGGTAAGACGACGGTGCTCAGGACGATCATGGGCTATCTGCCGAAGAACGCCGGCGCCATCCATATGCGAGGGCGGGATATCACACGCATGGCGCCTCACCAGATCGCGCGAGAAGGTATTGCTTACGCGCCTCAGGAACATGCGCTGTTTCAGGATCTCACCATCCGCGACAATCTGCGTCTTGGGCTCGAGAGGGCATCGACGTTCGACGAACGATTTGCCGGGATCGAGACGGTGTTCCCGGTATTCGCAAGTCGACTGAAGCAACTGGCAGGCACGCTTTCCGGCGGCGAGCAGAAGATGCTGCTGGTGGCACGCGCGCTCATGATGCGTCCTGCCATTATTCTGCTCGACGAGATTACGGAGGGGTTGCAGCCGTCCGTGATCGATCGTCTCGCCGATGCGCTGTTATGGGAGCGCGGCCGCCACGGCACCATGTTGCTGCTGGTAGAGCAGAATGTTCCCTTTGCGCTGAAGGTTGCCGATCGCTACGCGGTTCTCAAACAAGGTGAGATCGTCGAGCACGGCGACGCGAAAGATGAAGCGGCACTGGCATCGATCTTCGAGCACTTGCGCGTTTGATATCTGGAACAACCACGACGACAGGCGATACATGATGAACGCAAACTCACTTTATCGACCCCGCTCGGGACTGGACCTGCTCAGGCAAACTGCCAATGGGTCCCGCGGACGCGATCGAACCCTCCTCGAGTCGTTTGCACGCATCGAGGAGGTCGAGCAGGAGGTGAGGGCCATGGCGGCCATGGCGCACCGCGAGTCGATGTTGACCGCGGCTGCGCAGGCAACGGGTCCGCTTGCCGGGATACCTGTCGCGGTGAAGGATATTTTCGACACGAGCGGTCTGGTCACGAGCTACGGCTCGCCAGTTTACGAAAACCATCAGCCGAAGTCCGATGCCGCGATTGTCACGCTATTGAGGCGGAACGGCGCCATTGTCATCGGTAAGTCCGTTACCAGCGAGTTCGCGTACATGGCGCCGCCGGCGACGCGTAATCCGTGCGATCTGCGGCGCACCCCCGGCGGATCGTCATCCGGATCGGCCGCGGCCGTGGCAGCCGGTATTGTGCCCTTCGCGATCGGATCGCAGACCGGAGGCTCGACCATCCGGCCCGCGTCGTTCTGCGGCATCGCTGGCTACAAGCCCACACTCGGCATGTTGCCGACCGTCGGCATGAAGTGCTTCTCGTGGTCGCTGGATACGGTCGGTCTGTTTGGTGCCGGTGTGCGTGACGTGGCTTACCTCGCACAGGTCCTGTCGGGCCGGCAACTCGCACCGGGGGATGTGACCGCTAACCCGGTGTTCGGCGTGCCGGACAGCTATCCATGGACCGCACCGTCGGCGAATGCGAGCGGCGTGCTCGACATGGCGGTGCGTGCCATCGAGCAAGCGGGCGGTCGCGTGCAGCGTGTGCGCTTCGCGCCCTGGATGGCAGACCTGGTCGCTGCGCACGATACGATCCAGAGCTATGAGGCGTATCAGACGTTGGGGTTCGAGTACGATCATCATCGTGCCGGTCTATCGCCGCTGCTCGCCGGTTTTCTCGAGCGTGCCGGGCGAGTCGATACGGGAACTTACGTTCAGGCGTGTGTGCTGGCGGAACAGGCGAAGGCGAGGCTGAGCGAGCTGTTCGACGGCATCACGGGTTTGCTGACGCCGAGTGCACCCGACGAAGCGCCCGATGGTTTCGCGTCGACGGGCGACCCCGCATTCAATCGCAACTGGACGTTGCTTGGCTGCCCGTGCGTGAACGTGCCCGGATTGGGAGGCACACGAGGCGGTCCGATCGGTGTGCAGGTGATCTGCCGCCCTTGGGACGACACCCGATGCCTCGACGCCGCTGCATTCGCCGAGCAGGCGATCGCTGCTGCGGTCGGACGTTTCCCGGCGACCTGAGGAGCGACGAGTCGATGCAAGGAGGAGACGAAATGGAGGCAAGCTCGCGACAGTCCGCCAACGTGACGCATGAGGAAGACCGATGGCGCATCGGCGTGTTGTACTCGCGCACGGGGATGGCCTCGGCGACTGGATCGGAGCATTTTTTCGGCACAGTGCTCGCCATCGAGGAAGTGAACGCGGCCGGCGGCGTGGGCGGGCGCCTGTTCGATCCCGTTGTTTATGACCCGAAGAGCGATCCCGACGAATACCGTCGGCTCGCGACGCGCATGTTGCAGGACGACGACGTAACCGTGATTTTCGGTTGTTCGACTTCGTCGAGCCGAAAAGCGGTTTTGCCGGTGATCGAACGCACCAACGCATTACTCTGGTATTGCTCGATCTATGAAGGGTTTGAGTATTCGCCGAACGTCATCTACACCGGTGCGGTGCCGAACCAGAACAGCATGCAGCTGGCCGCCTATCTGCTGCGCAATCACGGCCGTCGTTTTTTTCTGGTTGGCGCAGACTATATCTATCCGCGAGAATCGAACCGGATCATGCGCGACATGGTCGAGCAGCATGGTGGCGAAATCGTGGAAGAGCTCTATCTGCCGAGCGATGCGGATCCAGCTGCGTTGGAAGACGTGGTGCGGCAAATCAAGAGCGTCGAGCCCGACGTAGTGTTCTCCACGTTGATCGGGCGCGGTGCGCGTGCGTTTTATCGGTTATATCGCGAGCATGGTATCGATCCCGTACAGATTCCGATCGCAAGCTTGACAATGACGGAAGGCGAAACGCGGATGATTGGGCCTGAACTGTGCGGCAGTCACATCATCTCGGCGAGTTACGTCAACACGCTGAACCTCGCGAGTAATCAGCGGTTTCTGAAATTGTGGCATGCGCGATTTGGCGAGCAACCGGCCAGCATGTGGTCGGAGATGGCGTATAACCAGATGCATCTCTTCGCGCTGGCGTTGGCCCGTAGCGGAAGTCTCGATACCGCAAAGCTGGTGGAGGCGGTGTACGCAGTCGAATTCGATTCGCCCGAGGGGGTGCTGAAAATCGACCCGGAGAACAATCACGCCATCCTGACGCCACGTATTGCCGTGTGCCGGCAAGACGGCTCGTTCGACGTAGTCTGGGAGGGGCGAGGTCCGATCAAACCCGATCCCTATCTGACATCCTACGGATTCGCGGAATTCTGGCTCGACGGAGAATCGGTATGAGCACGGGGGCCCGTCGGCTCTTCGACGATCTGCGCACGTTGCGCGTCCTCGTGATTCACCCACCGGGCGATGACCGCGTTGTTCTGGAGGAGCAGTTGCGTCGCATCGGTTGCCCGGTGCGCGTGCTCTGGCCGTTTCCGTCGCAACTTCCGGCCGATGTCGACGTGATTTTCTTTCTTGTCGGTCCGGAGACCCGCAGTGCGGGAAACTGGTGTGCGGCCGATACTGAAGCAACCTTGATCGCGTTGTCCGACTACGAAAATCCAACCGCGCTAAAAATGCTGGTGGATTCGCAGGCGCACGGAGTCATCACGAAGCCCTACCGTTCCACTGGCATCCTGAGCACCCTGGTGCTCGCTCGCGCGTCCTCGGGCTATCAACAGCGATTGCACAGCAAGGTCGCGAAGCTTGAGGAGGCGATCAAGGCGCGACGCCATATCGAGAAGGCCATTCGCATCCTCATGGAGGCACACCAGCTCAGCGAACATGCAGCGTACGAGCACATTCGCTCGAGAGCGACAAGTCTCCGCGTCACGGTGGGCGAGATTGCCACACTGGTGATCGATGCACATGAGGCAATGGAAAAACTCGGTCTTGCCAGGGGATCAAAAATCTAACGACTGGTTGGGTCTACGTAAGGGCGCATTGCTAACATTCGCTCCCGCGTGGTTATCAAAGGGATTAGCGATGACGCAAAGAATCATCCGCAGGGCAGGGGAAGGGGATGTGCCGGCTCTGATGCAAATCCGCAATGATGCACACGCGAAGAAGGTGGCCTGTCGCGACTAACCTCGTCCGACTCGACTGCGCCGTCCACAACGCAAAACTGTGCGCCTATTACGAATCGCTTGGTTTTATCCGCGTGGGACTTTACCCAGAGCCGGAACCCGGCGGCTATGTCTGGTCGCTGTACGAAAAATCGACCCGCTAGCTTTCGATTGGCTAACCATCAAAATCGAAATTACCGACGTGGTAATTCATGGCGTATAGAATGCATTCGCGGACCGTTCACCGGCAATGTGTTCGACGAAGCTGCAATACGGTCTGAGCCTGCACTCTATCAAGGATCACTGGAAGAGGAGCACACCATGTTTGGTATCGGCAAGAAAATCCAGGATGCAATAACGAAGGCGCAAACAGACCCCGTAGGCGCAATGGAGGATCACAAGAAGACGCTGAACTCCGGATTAACTGGCTTCATGACAAAGACTTTTATGGGTAAAGGATTTGTCGACAAAATGACCGGCGTCATGGACGTGGGACAGAATGCGCTAGCGGGACAACAGGAGCGACTACAACTGATTCAAACCGGACTGGACGGTACTGCGGATATCCTTTCCGTGCAGGACACCGGGGCAACAGTGAACAATAGTCCCATCGTCCTGATTCATATGACGGTCAGCCCCGCAAGCGGCACACCCTACGACGTCAACATCCAGACGATGGTCTCCCGTATTGCCGTGCCACGCGCCGGCGATAAGGTAAAGATCAAATATGCCGCTGATAATCCCGAGAAGGTAGCCATCGTATAGGGACTTGCCTGGATCGGCAGCGCTTCGGGCTCGCAGTCAACTCAACCATAGGTGTCCGCCTCAAGAGCGGGTGGGCACCTATGCGCTTCTCTCGCATTGGTAGTAAGCCCAAAAATTGAAATTCATCCTTGCGAATAACGCGCTTAATTATTGGCGGTTGCGCTCCTAAACTGGTGTGGCGTGCTATGGGCTCGATTTCGCACCGAACGGTTGCGAGTTTGATTACCAAAAGCCAGGCGTATAACGAGCGCCATGAAGCAATATCAATGGCTCGTTTGCGTCGAAATTCCAGTCCAATCTAGGAGGAACGGGTTATGAACAAGACAACCAGCACACTAATCGCGGCCGTCGCCGCACTCGCGCTGTCGGGCGGTGCTTATGCACAGAACAACACGCTGGCGAGGCCGAGCGTCGTGTCGCCGGCTGCTGCTGCCAATACGACGAGCAGTGGTTACGGCACGTCGGGCGTCGCAAAGTCGGACAGCGGGACGAGCTCGCAGAACGCGAGCCTACCGAATAGCTCGACGTCCCTCACCAACATTCCCGGGAGCCACAACACACTGGCGACCCCGGGCGTAGCGTCGCCGGCCCAATAACAGGCATTGAGGTTGGCAACCCGGCGCAAGCGAGCGCTTCAATCAGGTTGCCATCCGTTGTAAGAAAGGCTGCTGTGAACTGAGCCCCAGGAGTTGGATATCAATCCGGCTCTTGGGTTTTTCATTGTGTGTAATCCGGCAAGCGTCTCGTAACGTATTGAAAGCACAAAGAAATTAAATTTCCCACCTCTCAATTGACACGTGTCCCGGCCTAACATCATGGATATCGTGAATTCGAGGAGTGCGCGGAAATGGTTAGCAAGCGGTATTTTCGTGCAAGAGCGTTTCGAATGGTTTTGTGTTCCCTCGCCGCTGTGGCGATTGCCTTGGGACAGAGTTCAAATGCATTGGCTCGAGCGGAATCCGTCACTGTCTATCCGGGGCCCCCAGGTATTTCCGCATCGCCGCAATACGCGGTACAGATCATTCAGAACGGTCACCCGCACGACTCGTTTGTATATCAGACGCAGAATCCGGGATTCACGAATGGCCAACTGAATGGTCAACCCACCTCTTCCACGGAAGAGCAATCGACTGCATGGACGAGTTTCTCATCTGGCGATCCGGTCACCGTCTCCATCACAAACCGGAAGCCCTTTACCGCCGCTCGCGTCCTTCCGAGCCATGAGCGAATCCCGGTCACAGTCGAGGGGTCGACGGTTCGCTTTACCGTCAGTCACCCAGGGCAGTACGCAGTGGATTTCTGTACGTCCGGCTCGACCTGCACGGAGTCGAATGTCGATCTGAGTAACCCGCTTCTTATTTTCGCCAACCCGCCTGAAGCGAACGTGCCGCAATCGAGTAAGGCCGGTGTCCATTATTTCGGACCCGGTGTACATGATCTTGGCACGACTCCCTACGTGATCCGATCCGACGAGGTGGTCTACCTGGCGGGCGGTGCCTACGTCAAAGGATTCTTCCAGGTTGCAGATGGCGCATCCAACTGGGCGATTCGCGGTAGAGGCATCGTCTCGGGGGAAAACGTTCAGAAGAGCGAGTGCGATCCGAACTGCGTGCCGATGATCTCGGCTCCCAACGAAACCTTAGGACACATCGAGGGCGTTACGTTGATCCAGTCCCCGCTCTATAACATAGCGCTCGGCGGCTATAACAAGACCTTTAGCGATGGCAAGGACAATACCGCCACGCGCAACGTTATCGACAACGTCAAGATCATCGGGTGGCACGGCAACACCGATGGCGTTGCGGCCGCCTACGGCTCGGACGATCATGGAAGTGTCCTGCGCAATAGCTTTTTTAAAGTAGGCGACAGCGCCATTCACCTGAATTCTTCGAACCTGCTCGTCACCGGCTGCACGATCTGGCAACTACGCACGTCGGCTCCATTCGAGATCTCCGATACGATGGGCGGCAACCTCAACATCGACGTGCATGACGTAGTCGTCAGGAATTCGGATGTGATCCGCACCGAAACTGCTGCCGAGAGCATGGAGGGGGCGGTTTTCTCGGCTCACCAGGGCGGCAAGGGAACGCTCCGGCACTATCTGTTCGATGATTTGCGCGTGGAGAACGCCAGCTTCCGGCTCTTCAGTCTGGCCGTGCGGCCGAGCCCCTGGTCGAAAAAGAACGGCGATCTCGCGGGAATCGACGATCTGCTATTCAGAAACATTCAGGTAGCGGACGCGCAAAAACTCCCGAACCTGTTGCAGAGTTACGACCCGCACCATCAGCTTTCACATCTGCGCTTTGAGAGTGTTGTCGTTGCCGGCACGGCGCTTCCCGAGTATCCCACCGTGACCTTCAGTGCCAATCGCACGATGAGTCTGAATGGAAACGTCACCTACGATCCGTTGTGGAGAAATACGCAGAATCCAACGGATTTTCTGACACAGATCGTTGATCCGACTGCTGCTCCCTCACTCCAATATAAATCCGTGACGCTGCACCAACCGCAACTGACAGCGGAGTTTAAGGAGGAGGCCATCGGGGATTTCTATGGCGACGGCTACGCTAGCGTACTGTTCTCCCGCGATGGAGCGTTGGGAATCTGGAAAGATCCCGCGCATCCTCTGGAGTTGCCTTTAGGGGGAGGTTATTACCCCATTGGGTACACGTTGAAAGCGGGCGACCGGGTCGTTGGGGTCGGCGATTTCAACGACGACGGGCGCTCCGACATTCTCATCTGGAACTTCACGACGCAAACGGGAACGGTATTGCTGATGGATGGCCAGCGAATTCTCGGCGTTCAAGCGGTTCGCCCGGGCACGCCATCGGACTGGAATACCGCATGGGTCGGCGACTTCGATCAAAACGGCTATTCGGACATCCTGCTGCGCAATTCCGAAGGCGATGTGGAGATCCTCAGTTTCGGCAGCGGCGACACCACACCGCGGAGCGCAGACTTCAAATCGTCTGTGCTCTTCGCGAATTCGACGAGCTATTACGACGAGCACTGGCCTCATGTCTCCAGTACTTTCGATTCCAGTTGGGTCATCGCCGGTGTCGGCGATTCGCGGGGACTGGGTTACGCGAATATTGTCTGGTACAAGCCCACAACCGGCGATCTTGGCATGACGGTTTTCTCGCCCGACTTTCAGAACGAGCACTCCGGTCGCATCGAACTTGGGCAGATTTTCCTGCGACGTCAGTTGCCGGCAACTGGTCAGGCCATCGTCGCGGGGGATTTCGACGCAGATGGAGCAGTCGACGTTCTGCTAGAGCGCTCTGCCACCGACTTGAGCTCCATCGTGTACACGAGTCTATGGCTGACCAATGAGTTTACTCAGGGCAGGGGAGGAATCTCAGTCGGCACAGACTGGATGCTGCTGAGGTAGCGGGCCGTTCTTGCCGATCTTGTAAATATCACTGTGTTTTTGTACAGTATCGGCATCTTGAACCCACTCGATTCTCCCTCGGTCCCGGCTGCACCTTCGCTTGTCCGCAAGATCATCCATTGCGACTGCGACTGTTTCTACGCGTCGGTTGAAATGCGTGACGATCCGTCGTTGCGCGGCCGGCCGCTGGCAGTGGGCGGGCGACCGGAACATCGCGGCGTGGTCGCTACCTGCAACTACGAGGCGCGCCGCTTCGGCATCCATTCGGCGATGTCGTCGGCACTCGCCATGCGCAAATGCCCGGATCTGTTGATCCTGCCGTCGGCGATGGAGAAATACCGCATCGCCTCGCGGCAGATCATGGCGATCTATCGCGACTACACCAACGACGTCGAGCCGCTGTCGCTCGACGAAGCCTATCTCGACGTGACTCACACTACGCGTTGCAAGGGCAGTGCGACGTTGATGGCGAGCGAGATCCGCCAGCGCGTGCGCGATACGGTCGGCGTGACGGTATCGGCCGGCGTCGCACCCAACAAGTTCGTCGCGAAGATCGCGTCGGACTGGAACAAGCCCGATGGCCTTCATGTCGTGCGTCCGCACGAAGTCGATGCGTTCGTCGCCGCGCTGCCGGTGCGCAAGATTTTCGGCGTCGGCAAGGTGACGGCGGCGAAGCTCGAAAAGCTCGGGCTCGTCACCTGCGCGGATGTCCGCGCCTGGTCGCTGATCGATCTGCATCTACGCTTCGGCGTGTTCGGCAAGCGTCTGTACGATCTGTCGCGCGGCATCGATACACGGCCGGTGCGCGCCGATCAGGAGCGCAAGTCGGTGAGTGTCGAGACGACCTATGTCACCGACCTCACGACGCTCGATGAATGCGCGGACGAAGTGCGGCGTCTGACTGCGCTGCTCGATGAACGGATCGAACGCGCGCAGGCCGGGCCGGCGGTGCGCAAGCTGTTCGTGAAGATTCGCTTTGCCGACTTTCAGCGCACAACCGTGGAATGCGTCGGCGATGCGACGCATGTGCCGACACTGCTCGCGTTGCTCGAAAAGGGCTTCGCTCGTCGCAACCTGGCGGTGCGATTGCTTGGTGTTGGCGTACGCCTCGAAGAGGAAGACGCTGCGCAGCCTGGGCAGTTCACGCTGTTCGACGATGATGTGGCACACGATGCGGAGCCCGAGGTGCTCGATCATGCCGATGAGCACGATGACGGTGACTCCGGTGCATCCATGTGACCCACGCGGTTTCTGGTGCCGATAGAATCGCAGACAGACAATGTGGAGAGACCTATGGATCTGATCATCCGTCGTGCTGTACTGCCGCGCGGAACGGTGCCGCATCAAGCGCAGCAGGGCCCGGTCGACATTGGCATCGAAGCCGGCCGCATCGTCGCCGTCGAGCCGCATCTCGCCGCCATCGCCGCCGAAGAAATCGACGCGGCCGGTTCGCTCGTCACGCCACCGTTCGTCGACCCGCATTTCCATATGGATGCGACGCTCTCATACGGTCTGCCGCGCGTGAACGCGTCGGGTACGCTGCTCGAAGGCATCGCGCTGTGGGGCGAACTCAAACCGCAGCTCACGCAGGACGCGTTGATTGAACGTGCGCTCCAGTACTGCGACTGGGCGGTCGCGCGCGGGCTGCTGGCGATCCGTAGCCACGTCGATATCAGCGACGGGCGGCTGCTGGCTGTCGAAGCGCTGCTCGAAGTAAAGCGCCGCGTCGCACCCTATCTCGACCTGCAACTGGTCGCATTTCCGCAAGACGGCCTGCTACGCAACCCCGAGGCGTTCGACAACCTGAAGCGCGCGATTGCGCTTGGTGTCGACGTCGTGGGCGGCATCCCGCACTTCGAACGCACGATGGCCGACGGCGCGCAGTCGGTGCGCATGTTGTGCGAATACGCAGCGGAGCAGGGGCTGCGCGTCGACATGCATTGCGACGAATCCGACGATCCGTTATCGCGCCACATCGAAACGCTCGCGGCCGAGACACACAGGCTTGGGTTGCATGGACGCGTCGCGGGCTCGCATCTGACGTCGATGCATTCGATGGACAACTACTACGTCAGCAAGCTGCTGCCATTGATGCGCGAGGCCGGCGTCGCGGCGATCGCCAATCCATTGATCAACATCACGCTGCAAGGCCGCTCGGATACGTATCCGAAGCGGCGCGGCATGACGCGCGTACCGGAGCTCATGGCTGCGGGCATCACGGTCGCGTTCGGCCACGATTGCGTGATGGACCCGTGGTACAGCCTCGGTTCCGGCGACATGCTCGAAGTGGCGCACATGGGGTTGCACGTCGCGCAGATGACGGGTGTCGATGCGATGCACGCGTGTTTCGACGCGGTGACGGTTAACGCGGCGCGCATCCTCGGACTGGAGGGCTATGGCATCGCGCCCGGCTGCGAAGCGAATTGCGTCGTGCTCGATGCTCGCGATCCCGTCGAAGCCATTCGTTTGCGCGCGGCGCGGCTGGCGGTCGTGCGCCGCGGCAAGATAGTGAGCCGTGCGCCCGCGGCCCGCGCGACGCTAAGCCTCGAAGGACGTCCGGCGGAAGTGGATTTCCGCCTGCATCGCGGATAAAAAAACCGGCGCCTGCGTGAAGCAGGGCACCGGCTCATGATCAATCAGGCTACGTGGCACAGCGAGGCCCGGTTCAGGCTTCGCTGCACAAAGCAACGCGCATTCAATGCGCCGCGTCAGGCGCCATCCCGTTGTGCCGCAGCAGCGCATCGATATCCGGCTCGCGGCCGCGGAATGCCTTGAACGATTCCATCGCGGGCCGGCTGCCGCCCACTTCGAGAATCTCCTTGCGATAGCGCGTACCGGTCGCCACGTCGAGCACGCTGCCGTTCGACGCGTGCGCGGCTTCCTCGAACGCCGCATACGCATCGGCGGACAGCACTTCGGCCCACTTGTAGCTGTAGTAGCCCGCCGCATAGCCGCCCGCGAAGATGTGGCTGAACGTGTTGGGCCAGCGCGAGAACGACGCCTGCGGGATCACGTGGAAGCGCTCGTTGATTTCGCGTGCGAGATCGTTTGCGCTCGTCGGTCCAGCCGGATTGAAGTCAGTATGCAGGCGCATGTCGAACATCGAGAACACGATCTGGCGCGCCGTGCCAAGTCCGCTCTGGAAGTTCTTCGCGGCGAGCATCTTGTCGAACAGGTCGCGTGGCAACGGTTTCGCCGTGTCGACATGCGAGGTCATGTCGGACAGCACGTCCCATTCCCAGCAGAAGTTCTCCATGAACTGCGACGGTAATTCAACCGCATCCCACTCGACACCATTGATACCCGATACGCCCAGTTCGTCGACGCGCGTCAGCATGTGATGCAGACCGTGGCCGGTTTCATGGAACAGCGTGATCACTTCGTCGTGCGTGAAGCAAGCCGGCTTGCCGCCGACCGGTGCCGAGAAATTGCAGGTGAGGTATGCGACCGGCGTTTGCACGCCGCCGTGGGCGAGCTTGTGACGCGCACGCGCGTCGTCCATCCATGCGCCGCCGCGTTTGCCTTCGCGTGCATAGAGGTCGAGATAGAACTGCGCGACGAGGCCGCCGTCCTGGTTCTCGACGCGGAAGAAACGCACGTCCGTGTGCCACACGGTTGCGTCGTCGGGCCGGATGCGCACGTCGAACAGCGTCTCGATCACCTTGAACAGCCCCCTGAACACCGCATCTTCAGGGAAGTACTGCTTGACCTCGTTCTCCGAGAACGCGTAACGCTGTTGGCGCAGGCGTTCGGAGGCGAAGGTCATGTCCCACGGTTGCAGGTCGCTCAGGCCGAGTTCGCTGGCGGCGAATTCGCGCAGCTCTTTCCAGTCCTGTTCGGCGTGCGGCCGTGCGCGCGTGGCGAGGTCTTCGAGGAACGCCATCACCTGTTCCGGCGACTCGGCCATCTTCGGTGCCAGCGACACTTCGGCGAAGTTCCGGTAGCCGAGCATGTGCGCTTCTTCGGCACGCAGCGTCAATTGCTCGGCGAGGTTCGCGGTGTTGTCCCACTCGGACTTGCCGCCGCCGTACGCCGCGCCGAGTTCCGATGCGCGCGTCACGTACGCGCGGTACATGGCCTCGCGCATTGCGCGGTTTTCGGAGTACTGCATCACGGGGAAGTAGGACGGAAAGTGCAGCGTAAATTTCCAGCCTTCCTTGCCGTCGCGCTCGGCGGCTTCGCGCGCTGCGGCGACCACGTCTTCGGGCAGGCCGGCGAGTTCGGTTTCGTTCGTGACAACGTAGGCGTACGCGTTGGTCGCGTCGAGCACATGATCCGAAAACGCCTTCGATAGCGCGGCCTGGCGCTCCTGCAACTCGGCGAAATGCGGCTTCTGGTCTTCGGGCAGTTCGGCGCCCGACAGGCGGAAATCGCGCAACGCGTTATCGAGAATCTTGCGGCGCTCGCCGGTGAGCGTCGGGAAATCGCCGCTCGCCGCGATCGCCTTGTATTTTTCGTAAAGCGCGAGATTCTGCCCGACGCTCGACCAGAACTCGGTCACGCGTTGCAGGTTCTCGCCGTAGGCGGCGCGGAGTTCGGGCGTGTCGGCGACCGCGTTCAGATGGCCGACGACGCCCCATGCACGCGAAAGCGGCTCGGTAGCGTGTTCGACGGGCTCAACGATATCGACCCATGAGGCGGGCGTCACGGGCGCGCTGGCGCGCTCGACGGCAGCGCTGGCATTGGCAAGCAGCACGTCGAGCGCGGGTGTCACATGTTCGGGTCGGATTTCGCCGAAACGCGGCAGATCGGAGAAGTCAAGGAGCGGATTGGCGGATGTCGATTGAGTTTGGGACATGGTGCTTCCTGTCTGACGCGGGAAAAGGGCAAGCGAAATAGGTGAGGCGGGTACTGCAGGGTGGAGCAAGCGGTGCAACAAGCGGTGGAGCAAACGATGCACCAGCTGAGGCCGCGCCGCAGGAGCCGGCTGGCGACCAGCCCACGCACGGAAGCGGCCCACGCGCGCCCACAACCAACAGTATGGGGGCGCCGCGCCGCGATTCCAGTCCGCCTGCGGAACAAATTACCAGAACTTTGGCCGGGCGGCCCCGTGGCGGCGAAATCCGGACCTGCCGGGTGACCCTTACCGGGCCTTCCGCCGCTCACGCGAGAAACCGCTGCATCGACGCAATTGTGGGCGAGCGCACCGTCGCGGCGGGGCATTTGGCGCATTGTGGCCGCATCGTTCGCCTGGTACCGCGAGGTTCGCCGGCCTGCCTGTCCAGCCACTGCGCATCAGCAATCAACCTTCGACATTCGCCATCGCGATGAATCTGCTTTCGCATTCGCTGTCGCGCAACGGGAATAATTTCGATCTCGTGCGCCTGTGTGCCGCCATTGCCGTGGTGTATTCCCATTCGTTCCTGATCCAGTCCCCAGATGGCACGCACGACCCGGTCGCTGCATCGCTTGGATTCGACGGTGCGGGCAGTTTCGGTGTCTACGCATTTTTCCTGTTGAGCGGGATGCTCGTCACGACGAGCTTCGTACGGCAGCGCTCGGCGCTGCGCTTTGTCGTGTTGCGGATCGCGCGGATCTGGCCCGCGGTCGCAGCCGGATCGCTGTTTGCGGTGTTTGCAATCGGGCCGTTGTTCACGGCGCTGCCGCTGTCCATGTACTTTCATCTGCACGCGACGTGGGCGAATCTCGACAACTTCTCGACGCTCGTTCTGAAACGCGGCTGGGTGCTGCCGGGCGTGTTCGAGCACAACCGCTTCGGCCCCGATGTGTGCGCGCCGCTCTGGACGTTGCCGCTCGAAGTGCGCTGCTACGCGATCGTGCTGGTGACCGGCGTAGCCGGGCTGCTGTCGACGAATCGCGGCATCGTCATCGCGGCGCTGCTCGGTCTGGTCGTGTTCGGTCTGCACGTGCATCTCGATCCGTTGCAGATCGGCCTGCGTGATTTCGCCGAAAAGCCTGGCGGCTATTCGTTCTGGCCGGAACCGTTTTTCATGCTCGGCATGTTGCTGGTTGGGTTGCGCGAGCGCGTTCGTATCGATGGTATCGCTGCGCTCGGACTGATCGGCGTCTTTCTTGTTTTCCACGACACGGCTGCGGCACAGCCGCTGTTCTATCTGGCGTTCGTGTATGCGGTGCTATGGGTCGGCACGACGCCGTTGCTGCGCCGCTGGGTGCCACGACACGACTATTCGTACGGGATCTATCTGTATGGATTCGCGATCCAGCAATGTGTCGCGGCGATTGCGCCGCAACTGGATCATGTGGCCGCGCTGGCGGTTGCCACACCGCTGATCGTCATCTGCGCGATGTTGTCGTGGCACGGTGTGGAGCGGCCGGCGCTTGCATGGTGCCGACGGCACGTTGCGCGGCAGGGGACGAGGGTGAACGGCGCAGGCGGCACGCACAACGCAATCGCGTCGCGCGATGCCGCGCTGAACTGATATGTCGCGGAACGCTCGTGCGTGAGCTAACTTATGCCTGAACCGCGGCGCGTTCGGCGGCCTCGATCGTATTGACGAGCAACATCGTAATCGTCATCGGACCGACGCCGCCCGGCACCGGCGTGATATAGCCGGCCACTTCCTTCACGCCAGCGAAATCGACATCACCGCACAGCTTGCCGGCGTCGTCGCGATTCATGCCCACGTCGATGACTGTCGCACCGGGCTTCACCATCTCGGCGGTCAGGACGTTGCGCTTGCCCACTGCTGCAACGACCACGTCGGCGGTGCGTGTGTGCGCGGCGAGATCGCGGGTCTTGCTATGGCAGATCGTGACCGTCGCACCCGCTTCGAGCAGCAACATCGCCATCGGCTTGCCGACAATATTCGAGCGTCCGATCACCACCGCATTCGCACCGCTCAGCGCAATGCCATGCGCTTCGAACATCTTCATCACGCCGTACGGCGTGCATGGGCGAAACAGCGGCTTGCCGGTCATCAGCGCGCCGGCGTTCGCAACGTGAAAGCCGTCGACGTCCTTCTCCGGTGCAATCGCTTCGATGACCTTGTGGCTGTCGATATGCGGCGGCAGCGGCAACTGCACGAGAATGCCGTGGATCTTCGGGTCGTGATTCAACGCATCGATACGCGCGAGCAGATCGGCCTCGGAAAGCGTCGCGGGATAGCGGTCATAGGAGGAGAACAGGCCGTTGTCCTCGCACGCCTTGATCTTGTTGCGCACATACACTTCGCTGGCCGGATTGTCGCCGACCAGCACGACGGCGAGCCCCGGTTGGTGACCGCGGGCGGTGAGGGCGGCGGCGCGCGTGGCGACGTCGGTGCGCAGGGTCTTGGAAAGGGCGTTGCCGTCGATCAAAGTGGCTGTCATGGTCGGGTCAGATTGGGCTTCGGAATGCACGGCAGGGTGAACGTCATGGCGTGCTTCCGCAGGAACTGGTCGGATCGTGGAAAGCACGCGGCGCGGAAATTGCGTTACGACGGTGCCCGCGCGAAGAGCGCCATTATACCGATGTGTGTCGACGGGAATGGGCGGTGGCGCTGCGTATGCGCGTGTGTCGATAGCGGGATCGACAGGATCCGCGCGACCGATGCGCGCAAAAAACAAGGCCGGACCTCATCGGTCCGGCCTGTGCCGGTCAGCCGTGCGACGCAGCAGCGTTACTGCGCCGCCTGCGGCTTGTTCGACAGCGCGAGTCGCAGCAGATCGGCGACCGTGTTGACGTTGAGCTTTTCCATGATGTTCGCGCGATGCGCTTCGACGGTCTTGATGCTGATGCCGAGGTCGTCGGCGATCTGCTTGTTCAGCCGTCCCGCGATGATCCGTTCGAGCACCTGGTGCTCGCGTGCCGTCAGCTTGCCGAGTCGCTCGGCTGCTGCGCGCTGCTGCTGGACGCTGGTGCTTTCGCTACGCGCCTTATCGAGCATGCGCTCGACGAGCTTGCGCAGTTCGGCTTCGTCGAACGGTTTTTCGATGAAGTCCATCGCGCCTTTTTTCATCGTCGAGACGGCCATCGGCACATCGCCGTGGCCGGTCACGAAGATGATCGGCAGCGATGCGTTGTCGGCGATCAGCCGTTCCTGCAACTCGAGGCCGCTCATGCCGGACATCCGCACGTCGAGGATCAGACACGCGATCTGCCCTGGATGCTGTGCGGGTTGCCATGCATCGAGGAACTGTTCCGCGCTGGAGAAGCATTGCACGCGGTAACCGTTCGCCTCCAGCAGCCAGCGCAGCGAATCTCGCACGGCCTCGTCGTCGTCGACAACAAAGACGGTTTCCTGTGTGGTGACTGGGGTATTCATGGCTCTCCCGTAACGGTTTGTGGTGTCGGCGCCTCGTACCCGCGACTGCTCGGGCCGTCCGGCTCCCCAATGGGCAGACTGCAGTGAAAGGTCGCGCCCGTGATGTGGCCGTCAGACTCGACGTTGTTCACCACCCACAGACGGCCGCGATGCGATTCAATGATCGAACGGCAAATATTGAGCCCCATGCCCATGCCGTCCGACTTCGTGCTGTAGAACGGTTCGAACAGACGCTCGGCCATCGCTTCGTCGACGCCCGGACCCTGATCGACGACGCTGATGCAGACAAAACCGCTTTCGAGCCGCACGACGATGCGAATGACCGGGTCCACGGCATTGGGCCGTGCGTCGTGCATGGCCTCGGCGGCGTTTTTCAGCAGGTTGACCAGCACCTGCTCGATCAGCACCGGGTCGACATAGATGACCGGCAAGCGCGAACGCAAGTCGCTGACAATACGAATACGACGCTTGCGGGCTTCGATTTCGGCAAGGCCGACTGCGTCCGCGACGATGTCCGCGACACGGGTGGCCTGGCGTTTCGGTTCGCTGCGTTTCACGAATTCGCGGATCCGTTTGATGATCATGCCGGCCCGCACGGCCTGCTGGGCGGTCTTTTCGAGCACAGGCAGCAGGTTGTCGGGAGTTGTCCGACCAGATTTAACCAGTGCGACGGTTCCTGAGCAATAGTTATTGATGGCGGCGAGCGGCTGGTTCAGCTCGTGCGCAAGCGACGACGCCATTTCGCCCATCGTCATCAGGCGGCTCGTGAACTGCAGTTTTTCGTCCTGCTGGCGCGCGAGTTCCTGCGCCTGCTTGCGGGTCGTGATGTCGGTGGCGATCTGCATCTGCGCGAGATGGCCGTCCACCCACTGGATGTACTGGCGCCGCACTTCGAACCATTTCTGGGCGCTCTGTACGTAGATTTCCTGCGCATCCGCGGTGCTTTCGGTCAACGCGGCGGCGGGCAGACCGGCGTAGGCATCGACCATATCGATCGAATCCGACGACGCTTCGCCGCTGTCGAAGCCGCCGCCCGACAGCTCCAGATGGCCGTCCGGACGGATGCCGAACAGGTGCCGGTAGTAGCGGTTGGCGAACAGCAACTCGGCTTCGTCGGCGGCCAGCACGGACACGGCGGCATCGAGACTTTCGAGCACGGTGGTGAAGCGTTCGTGAGCGGCGGCGAGTTCTTCGCGGGCGCGTTTTGGCTCGGTGATGTCGGTCATCGACGACATCCAGCCGGTCTGCCGGCCCGAACTGTCGATCAGCGGCGACACATACAGGCGCGCGTGGAAGAACGACCCGTCCTTGCGCCGCACCCGCAGCTCGAACCCCGACGAAGGCGCCTTGCCGCGCAACGTCATGTCGAGCTGACGCTGCATTTCCGGGTACGCGTCGCGCGGCCAGTAGGGGAACGGTGCGTTCTTGCCGACCAGATCGGTTTCGTCCCAGCCGGTCATCCGGCAGAACGCGGGGTTCACGTGCGTGATACGGCCGTGCATGTCGAGCACGCGCATGCCGATCAACACCGAATTTTCCATCGCACGGCGAAAGAACGCTTCCGCATACAGCGCCTGCTGCGCCTCGAAGCGCTGGCGCGTGTGCTTCCACAAACTCCACAGGCTCCACAGCACGAAGCACGACAGCCCCGCGACCAGCCACACGAGCGTGTTGTTCGTGAAGTTGGTCATCTGCGGGAACGAATACACACGTACCGATACGCCCTGACCTGGTGGGTCGAGCGGCAGGTCGTAGTAGACGTCGCGCGGCAGACGCGGGCGCGACGAAGTCGTGGCGAGCTCGCGGTTGTTGACGTCGATGATCGAGATCTTGTACTTCGCCGACAACTCAGGCGGGATGTCGTGCTTCAGGATGCCTTCGATCGAAAACACCGCGGCGATCGTGCCGAGGAATTCGCGGTCGCGATAGACCGGCGTTTGCAGCGTCAGATAGCCGTTGCCGACGTCGTCATACATGAGCGGCGAATAGACCTGGCGGCGCGAGTTGCGCGCATCGGCGAACGCGGCCTTGACGGCCTCGTCCATCTGCGTGTCGTTGGGTCGGGCGAGACGCTGGCCGAAGAGCGGCAGCGCGGTGTTGGGCCAGCGCGGCTGCTGCTGGCTCGTGTACCAGTTCATGTAGAGGATCTCGGGATGCCCCTGCATGATGTCGGTGGTGGATACCTGGAACGAATGCGGATCGGCGTGGCCGGCGACCAGGTCGCGCGACAGCGCCTGGATCTGTTCCTGTGCGCCGGTCATCGACAGGCGGATCTGCTGCTGGGCCCACGCCACATTGCGATAAAGCGTGTCCTCCTGTTGCTGCTGTTCGCGCCGGTTCAGGCTCCACAGAATCAGACTCATGACGATCAGAAACACCAGGATCGACAGGAGCGGCGTCAGCAAATAGGAGTTCGACCACCACGGTCCGTGGTGCCAGCGGGACGGCGACGAGTCCGCCGGCGAACCGGACGGCCGCGCCGAGCGTGCGAAAAGCCGTTCGGTCAACATTGCGGCATTGTAGCTCAGCGGGTCGGGCGCAAATGCTGCAAAAAAACGCTGAAAGTCCTCTTGATCGGAGCAAACTACCCGACGTATCGATCAGGGAGCAGTCAATTCAAGGTGCGCCGCAACAATTTTCCGCATTGTGAGAATGCGTCTCGTAATTTGAAAATTTTGTTGCGCGGATATCGGGCGACTCATTACAATCGGCGCAAAGCTAGCTGCCGCGGGTGAGGCGTGTCCGCGTCGTCTGTCCGAAGAGCATTCCTTTAATTCAGGAGACAAGCATGTCCGCTGTACCCGACGAAGTCATGAAATATGTCGCCGCCGAAAAAGACGACGATCCACAGGAAACCGGCGAATGGCTTGAAGCGCTAAATGGCGTGATTTCCGCGATCGGACCCGACCGCGCGCACTACCTGATCGAAAAACAGATCGAATTCGCCCGTGTACACGGCGAACACCTGCCGTTCTCGGCAAACACCCCCTACATCAATACGATTCCCGTCGCGCGTCAGGCGAACATTCCCGGCGACCAGGACATCGAACACCGCATCCGTTCGTACACGCGCTGGAATGCCATCGCGATGGTGCTGCGGGCGGGCAAGGACACGAACGTCGGCGGCCATATCGCATCGTTCGCATCGGCTGCGACGCTTTATGACGTCGGCTTCAATCACTTCTGGCATGCACCGTCGCCCGAGCATGGCGGCGACCTCGTGTTCGTGCAGGGCCATTCGTCGCCGGGTGTGTACTCGCGCGCGTTCCTGCTCGGCCGTCTGACGGAAGGCCAGCTCGATAACTTCCGTCAGGAAGTGGGCGGCGAGGGCATCTCGTCGTATCCGCATCCGTGGCTGATGCCGGACTTCTGGCAGTTCCCGACTGTGTCGATGGGCCTCGGCCCGATCATGGCGATCTATCAGGCGCGCTTCATGAAGTACCTGCAGGCGCGCGGCATTGCGAAGACCGAAGGCCGCAAGGTATGGGCGTTCCTTGGCGACGGTGAAACGGATGAGCCGGAATCGCTCGGTGCGATCGGCATGGCCGGCCGCGAGCGGCTCGACAACCTCGTGTTCGTGATCAACTGCAACCTGCAGCGTCTGGACGGTCCGGTGCGCGGCAACGGCAAGATCATCCAGGAACTGGAAAGCGAATTCCGCGGTGCCGGCTGGAACGTGATCAAGGTCGTGTGGGGCAGCCGCTGGGATGCGCTGTTCGTGCGCGATCGTTCGGGTGCGCTGATGCGCCGGATGATGGACGTCGTCGACGGCGAGTATCAGACGTACAAGTCGGAGTCGGGCGCGTTCGTGCGCGAGCATTTCTTCAACACGCCGGAACTGAAGGCGCTCGTCGCCGACTGGTCCGACGACGACATCTGGAATCTGAACCGCGGCGGTCACGACCCGCACAAGATCTACGCGGCGTTCCAGGAAGCGTCGAATTCGCAAGGCCAGCCGACCGTCATTCTCGCGAAGACGATCAAGGGCTACGGCATGGGCGAAGCTGGCCAGGCGATGAACATCACCCACCAGCAGAAGAAGCTGCACGTCGATCAGCTGAAGAAATTCCGCGATCAGTTCCGTCTGCCGATCTCCGACGAAGACCTCGTCAACGTGCCGTATCTCAAGTTCGAAGAAGGTTCGAAGGAACTCGAGTACATGCGCGCGCGGCGCCAGGAACTGGGTGGCTATCTGCCGGCCCGGCGCCAGAAGGCCGAGTCGCTGCCGGTGCCGGCACTCGACGTGTTCGAGCCGCTGCTGAAGGGCACAGGCGAAGGCCGCGAGATCTCGACGACGATGGCGTTCGTGCGGATCCTCAACATCCTGCTGAAGGACAAGGCGCTCGGCAAACGCATCGTGCCGATCGTGCCGGATGAGTCGCGCACGTTCGGTATGGAAGGTCTGTTCCGTCAGATCGGTATCTGGAATCAGGACGGCCAGAAGTACGTGCCGGAAGATTCCGATCAGCTGATGTTCTACCGTGAATCGGAAACCGGTCAGATCCTGCAGGAAGGGATTAACGAAGCCGGCGGTATGTCGGACTGGATCGCGGCCGCGACGTCGTATTCGACGCACGGCGAGATCATGATCCCGTTCTACATCTTCTATTCGATGTTCGGCTTCCAGCGCATCGGCGATCTGGCGTGGGCCGCCGGCGACATGCGTTCGCGCGGCTTCCTGCTGGGCGGTACTGCTGGCCGCACGACGCTGAACGGCGAAGGGCTGCAGCACGAAGACGGCCACTCGCTGCTGTGGGCGGCATCGGTACCGAACTGCATCAGCTACGACCCGACCTTCGGTTTCGAACTCGCGGTGATCATGCAGGACGGTCTGCGCCGGATGGTGCAGGACCAGGAGGACGTGTACTACTACATCACGGTGATGAACGAGAACTACGAGCACCCGGCGATCCCGCAGGGCGAGCACGTGGCGGCGGACATCATCAAGGGTATGTACGCGTTCCGCAAGGCCGATGATTCGAAGGCGCCGCGCGTGCAACTGATGGGCGCGGGCACGATCTTCAACGAAGTCATCGCCGCCGCCGACCTGCTGAAGAACGACTGGGGCGTCGCTGCGGACTTGTGGAGCGTGCCGAGCTTCACGGAACTCGCGCGCGAAGGCCACGAAGTGCAGCGCTGGAACCTGCTGCACCCGAGCGAAGAAAAGAAGGTGTCGCACGTCGAGAAGCTGCTCAAGGGCGCGCAAGGTCCGGTCATCGCATCGACCGACTATGTGCGTGCGCTGACCGAGCAGATTCGCGCGTTCGTGCCGCAACGCTTCGTCGTGCTGGGCACCGATGGCTACGGCCGCTCGGACACGCGCGAAAAGCTGCGTCACTTCTTCGAAGTCGATCGTTACTGGGTCACCGTCGCGGCGCTGAACGCGCTGGCCGACGAAGGTACGATTGAGCGCAAGGTCGTTGCCGATGCGCTCAAGAAGTACAACCTTGATCCCGCCAAACCCAACCCGATGACCGTTTAAGGCATCACCCCCCGCGTGCATCGCGCGTGCCTCCCCGCATGGGAGAGGCGCGCGCGGCCCAGGAGACACCCACAATGAGTCAAGCGATCGAAGTGAAGGTGCCGGACATCGGCGATTACAAGGACATTCCTGTGATCGAGGTGCTGGTGAAGGCGGGTGATGCCGTCGAGAAAGAGCAGTCGCTCGTCACGCTGGAATCCGACAAGGCGACGATGGATGTACCGAGCCCGGCATCGGGTACGGTGAAGGAAGTGAAGGTCAAGCTCGGCGATACCGTGTCGGAAGGCACGTTGATCGTCGTGCTCGATGGGGCGGAAGCTGCAGCCGCGAAGCCTGCGCAGGTGAATGGCGCGGCGGCTGCGCCCGCGCCTGCTGCTGCTCCGGCACCCGCTGCTGCTCCTGCCGCAGCGCCGGCAGCACCGGCCGCAAGCGGTGGCGGCGTTCAGGAAGTGAAAGTACCCGATATCGGCGATTACAAGGATGTGCCGGTAATCGAGGTGGCCGTGAAAGTCGGCGATCGCGTCGAGAAGGAACAGTCGCTCGTCACGCTCGAATCCGACAAGGCGACGATGGATGTGCCGAGTCCGGCCGCCGGTGTCGTTAAGGAAATCAAAGTCAAGGTGGGCGACTCGGTGTCGGAAGGCTCCGTGATCGTGTTGCTCGAAGGCGAGGGCGCGGCTGCGCCTGCTGCTGCACCGGCGGCACCCGCAGCGGCACCGGCACCTGCAGCCGCGGCACCGGCTGCGGCCGCACCGTCGGCACCGTCGGCGCTCGCTCAGGCACCGTCGATTCCCGCCAGCGAAGGCGGTGCGCGCGCAAGTCACGCATCGCCTTCGGTACGCAAGTTCGCCCGCGAACTCGGCGTCGATGTATCGCGCGTGCAGGGCACCGGCCCGAAAGGCCGCATCACGCAGGACGACGTCACTGCCTTCGTGAAGGGCGTGATGACCGGTCAGCGCGCGGCACCGGCTGCGGGCGCACCGGCCGCAGCGGGCGGCGGCGAGCTGAACCTGCTGCCGTGGCCGAAGGTCGACTTCACGAAGTTCGGTCCGATCGATCCGAAGCCGTTGTCGCGTATCAAGAAGATCTCGGGTGCGAACCTGCATCGCAACTGGGTGATGATTCCGCACGTCACGAACAACGACGAAGCGGATATCACCGAGCTCGAAGCGCTGCGCGTGCAACTGAACAAGGAACACGAAAAAGCCGGCGTGAAGTTCACGATGCTGGCGTTCGTGATCAAGGCGTGCGTATCGGCGCTGAAGAAATTCCCGACCTTCAATGCGAGCCTCGACGGCGACAACCTCGTCTTCAAGCAGTACTACAACATCGGTTTTGCCGCCGATACGCCGAACGGTCTGATGGTCCCGGTGATCCGCGATGCGGACAAGAAGGGGCTCGTCGACGTCGCGAAGGAAATGGCCGATCTGTCGAAGGCCGCGCGCGAAGGCAAGTTGAAGCCCGACCAGATGCAGGGCGGCTGCTTCTCGATTTCATCGCTGGGCGGGATCGGCGGGACGACTTTCACGCCGATCATCAATGCGCCTGAAGTCGCGATTCTCGGTCTGTCGCGTGGCGCGATGAAGCCGGTGTGGGACGGCAAGCAGTTCGTGCCGCGCCTCACGCTGCCGTTGTCGCTGTCGTACGATCATCGCGTGATCGACGGTGCGGAAGCTGCGCGGTTCAATGCGTATCTGGCGTCTATTCTTGCCGATTTCCGGCGTGTGATTCTTTGATTGTCGATTGATGGCCGGTACGACCGGAGCGCCGCAAGCGGTGTGCTCCGGTCGCGCTTCGCGCAGCGTGCGCAGGCGCTAGACCCACCGGCCCGATCGATCGCGATCAACAGGAGAAGGGGACACTATGAGTCTCGTCGAAGTGAAAGTACCGGATATCGGTGACTTCAAGGATGTCGATGTCATCGAGGTCAACGTCAAACCCGGCGACGTCATCGAGAAAGAGCAGTCGCTGCTGACGCTCGAATCGGACAAGGCGTCGATGGAAGTGCCGAGCGATACCGCCGGCACCGTGAAGGAAGTGCGCATCAAGCCGGGCGACAAGGTGTCGCAAGGTACGGTGATCGCGATGGTTGAAACCTCGGCGGCATCGGCGGCACCAGCTGCAGCGCCGGCGAAGTCGCCGCAAGCGGCCGCGGCGAAGCCGGCTGCGGCGAGCGCAGCACAACCCGCCGCACCGAAAGCAGCCGCGCCCGCACCGCAAGCAGGCAGCTTTTCAGGCACCGCCGACGTCGAATGCGACATGCTCGTACTCGGCGCGGGCCCTGGTGGTTACTCGGCGGCATTCCGCTCGGCCGATCTCGGCATGAAGACCGTGCTCGTCGAACGTTATTCGACGCTCGGCGGTGTGTGCCTGAACGTGGGCTGTATTCCATCGAAGGCGCTGCTGCACACCGCACTCGTCATCGACGAAGCGGCGGCACTCGGCTCGCACGGCATCACGTTCGGCAAGCCGCAGATCGATCTCGACAAGCTGCGCGACTTCAAGTCGGGCGTCGTCAAGAAGCTGACCGGCGGTCTCGCCGGCATGGCGAAAGCGCGCAAGGTCGAAGTGGTGACCGGCGTCGGCACGTTCGTCGATCCGCACCATATCGAAGTCGTGGCCGAAGGGGGCAAGAAGGTCGTCAAGTTCAAGCAGGCGATCATCGCGGCCGGTTCGCAGGCGGTAAAGCTGCCGTTCATTCCGGAAGACCCGCGCATCGTCGATTCGACCGGCGCGCTCGAACTGCGGCAGATTCCGCAGCGCATGCTGGTGATCGGCGGCGGCATCATCGGTCTGGAAATGGCTACCGTGTATGCCACGCTCGGCTCGCAGATCGACGTCGTCGAAATGCTCGACGGTTTGATGGCCGGCGCGGATCGCGATCTCGTGAAGGTCTGGGAAAAGTACAACAGCAAGCGTTTTGCCAACGTGATGCTGAAGACGAAAACCACAGCCGCCGAAGCGAAAGCGGACGGCATCTACGTATCGTTCGAAGGCGAGAAGGCCCCGGCCGAACCGCAACGCTACGACCTCGTGCTGGTCGCGGTGGGCCGCAGCCCGAACGGCAAGAAGATCGGCGCCGACAAGGCCGGTGTTGCAGTAACCGACCGTGGTTTCATCGACGTCGACAAACAGTTGCGCACGAACGTTCCGCACATCTTTGCGATCGGCGATATCGTCGGACAGCCGATGCTCGCGCACAAGGCCGTGCACGAAGGACACGTCGCGGCCGAAGCGGCGCACGGCGAGAAAGCCTACTTCGACGCACTGCAGATTCCGTCGGTGGCCTACACCGATCCGGAAGTGGCGTGGGCCGGCAAGACCGAAGAGCAGTGCAAGGCCGAAGGCATCAAGTACGGCAAGGCAGTGTTCCCGTGGGCCGCATCGGGTCGCGCAATTGCGAATGGCCGCGATGAAGGTTTCACGAAGCTGATCTTCGACGAAGAGACCCATCGTGTGATCGGCGGCGGCATTGTCGGTTTGAATGCCGGCGACCTGATCAGCGAAGTTTGCCTTGCAGTCGAGATGGGCGCGGATGCCACGGATATCGGCAAGACCATCCACCCGCATCCGACGCTCGGCGAATCGGTAGGCATGGCCGCTGAACTGTATGAAGGCGTCTGTACCGATCTGCCGCCGCAAAAGAAGAAGTAACGCACGGCGTGTAACGCGTTAGTGTCGAACGCCCGAACCTCGAAAGGTAAGGGCGTTAAAAGCGGCATAAAAAACGACGTAAAAAAACCGGCGCACCCCGCAAAGGGTGCGCCGGTTTTTTACTGCTGCGAGAGGACTTGCACTGCGCGGTTTAACGCGCAGCCATAAAACTTAGGCAGTCTTCTTTGCCGAACGCGAAGCTTGAGCAGCAGCTTGCGAGGTGGCCTTCTGTGCAGCAGCGGCTGCTGCGTTGAAGTTGCTTTCAGCGAGTTCGACAGCTTGCTTCGTTGCCTTGTGAACCGTTTCGTACGTCGTGTTAGCGGCGGTGATAGCCGACTTGATCACGGCGACAGCGGTTTCCGAACCGGCCGGTGCGTTCTTCGCGACGTTGTCGACGAGTGCTTGCACCTTGCGGTTTTGCTCTTCGTATTGCGCTTCAGCAACGCGGGCGAATTCAGCTTGCGTAGCCGATGCGATCTCATACAGATGACGGCCATACGACAGAACCTTCTCAGCGACCGGCTGTGCCAGGCTGGCTTGCAGCGCGAGCAGTTCCTGAGCGTCCTTCACCGACAGCGCGCGCTGCGCGTTTTCCTGGCTCTCTGCCAGCGTCGACTTCACGACTTGCAGGTTCAGTTCGACCAGCTTTTCAACGCCTTCGAATGCTTTCGACGTCAGGCCGAACAGCGCTTCGAGGTTAGCTTTCTGGGCAGCGGCGAATTGCTCGGGGGTCAGCAGACTCATGTTTGATGCTCCTGGATTACGGCCGTCGGGCGCAGACCGTGTGGGGTTTAACGACAAGAACTGGATAATTGCGGCACACATTTGGGTCATGCACCGCCTGGCGCAGGGTTTGTGCATCGCAACAATGGTTCCCATTTTAGGACGGCCGCAATGGAAGTCAAGTACTTTTTGTGCGTCGCACAATATCGAGAATTTGCCGATAAAACAATGCGTTATGCGGCTTGCATTGGAGATTGATGATGCGGCTGGAAGCCGCGTCTGCACTGGGGTAGTGCGAATACTGACAGGTCTTGATGGCTACTTTATGGTGCGTTGCCGGCGAATATTCGACAAACGGCATAAAATCCCCGCTCGACGTAAACCGACGACTGTCATGGAACGTTAACTTGCACGCGTAGTCGAACGCGCGTTGTGCTGTTTTACAGCAGTCATTTAACACGCGATGGCGCTGTTTCAGGCCGCAAAGGCATGCTGGACAAGGGGATTGAGGAACTGATCCGATGCCTGACCGTGTTTCCCCCGATCAAGTGTTTGCCGGAACGGCCGTTAAGCCGGACGCCGGCATCGGTGCCCAGACCGGACCGGTCCGGGCGATCGTTTTTTTCGATTGAACAAGGAACTTGTTCGCTTTTCTCAATCAAACCTTACACCTAGGTTTAACGAGAACGGATAAGTACTTAATATTGCTAATTTTTCGCGGTTTTACTACACTTGCGAAAACTCCTGCCGCTCCATCCAGAACACCAATGAAAACCAACCTGTTTTCGTCGCTCAAAGTGATCCACGGCGCGGCCCTCAGCATGGCGCTGTCGGTGGCTGCCTCGGCGGTCATCGCCGCGGCGTTCGCTGCGCCTGCCGACGCGTTTGCCGCGTCGACCGCGACTCAGGCTACATCTCCCAAGGCATCCAAAACCGCCAAGGCGACCCGCAAGGTGGCGCCCGTTCCCGGCAAGGCTACTAACGGTAAGGTTGCCGCGCGTTCGTCCAAAGCCGCCATGAAGACGGCGGCTGCCAAGGCCGATGACGACGCGCCGCGCGTCGTCGCGAAGAAGCGTCGCGTGTCCTATACGATGAACGGCCGCCACCACGGCGTGGTGCGGCGCGTCGCATTCGAGCCGCGTCCGCCTACCGTCGGCCAGGCATTCGGTCTGCACGACACGCCCGATGCGCTCGCGCTGCGCTCCAGCGTGGCCTATGTCGTGGACCAGAACACTGCCGAGCCGCTGTTCGACAAGAATTCGCACGCCGTCGTGCCGATCGCCTCGATCACCAAGCTGATGACGTCGATGGTCGTGCTCGATTCGAAAGCGTCGATGACCGAGCAGATCGAAGTCACCGACGAAGACCGCGACTACGAGAAGAACACCGGTTCGCGCCTGTCCGTCGGCTCGGTGCTGTCGCGCGAAGATATGCTGCACATCGCACTGATGGCGTCGGAGAATCGCGCGGCAGCGGCGTTGTCGCGTTACTACCCGGGCGGCCGTCCGGGCTTCATCGCGGCGATGAATGCGAAGGCGAAAGCACTCGGTATGACCGACACGCATTTCGAAAACTCGACGGGTCTGACCAGTCAGAACGTATCGAGCGCGCGCGATCTCGTGAAGATGGTCAACGCGGCCTATCAATATCCGATGATCCGCGAGTTCTCGACCGATCGCAGCTACGACGTGTTCACTGGCCGGCGCACGCTCGCGTATCGCAGCACGAACGCGCTGGTGCGTAATCCGACGTGGGATATCGGTCTGCAGAAAACCGGCTTCATCAACGAAGCAGGCGAGTGCCTCGTGATGCAGGCGAACATCCATGGCCGCCCGATGATCATGGTGCTGCTCGATTCGTCGGGCAAGTACTCGCGCTTCGCGGACGCGGTGCGTCTGCGCACGTGGCTCGACAACGGTGGTGAAGCGCGGATTACCAGCGCGGATGCGGGCGGTACGGGTACCTGAAAATCTGCAATCGATACGGCCCGAGATGGCCGTTAGACCTGCTTCATGCAAAAGAGCCTCGCAATGCGAGGCTCTTTTGTTTCACCGCTTGCGTTAAACGAATCAGGCGGGATGCTGCGCGTGACCGTGCAGGTTGTGCGTCTTTTGTGCTGCATCGATGTGATAGCCAAGCGATTCCGAAATCACAAACGCCGTCTTGCTGACCTGACCGAGCCACGAATCCTGCAGACGATCCGCCGGGGCCGACAGCGAGAGTCCGGCAACCAGCTTGCCGGTATCGTCGTAGATACCCGCGGCGATGCAGCGCACGCCCAGTTCCAGTTCTTCGTTATCGCGTGCGTACAGATGCTGGCGCACGTGTGTCAGTTCGCGTTCGAGTTTGGTGAGGTCGGTGATGCTGTTCTGCGTGTGACCCGACAGACCGGTGCGAGTCGCATAGGCGCGTACGCGCGTGGCTTCATCTGCAGCGAGGAACAGCTTGCCGACCGACGTCAGATGCAACGGCGCACGTCCGCCGATCGCACGCACCACCTGCATGCCCGAGCGTTCCGAGTAAGCGCGCTCGATATACACGATCTCGTCGCCCTGGCGCACCGACAGATTGACCGTTTGCCCGGTCAGCCGATGCAGTTCGCGCATCGGCATCAACGCCGCATCGCGCACCGACAAACGCGCTTTCACCAGATTGCCGAGTTCGAGAAGCCGCATGCCCAGCCGATAGGTGCCCGGGTCCGAGCGATCGACCAGCCGGCACGTGACCATATCGTTGAGGATGCGGTGCGCCGTGGAAGGATGCAGCTCGGTGCGCAGCGCAAGTTCTTTCAGGCTGACCGGGTCGCTGTGCGCCGCGAGGGCATCCAGCAGGCGCATCATGCGCTCGATCACCTGGATCGAAGTCTTGGGATCCGGGTTCGTTTCGCTCATGGGGAATAATCAGTTGACGCGTCAAACAGCGGAAATTGATTGTATCTCGTATGGTGAAAAAAGCGAACGCCATCCGAGGCGGCATTCGAATCTGCGCGGTTCCTCCCGCGTGTATGTCCGCCGTGGGTGTCGCGTATCATCGCGTATCAAACAACGCATAATCGGTAACGTTCCCCCGAAGGAGGCCCCATGCGAGTCGGATTGTTCGTCACTTGCCTGATCGACCTGATGCGCCCGGAAATCGGCTTCTCGACGATCAAGCTGATCGAACGCGCCGGCTTCGAGGTGATCGTGCCACCCGCACAGACCTGCTGCGGGCAACCGGCTTACAACTCCGGCGAGCGCCGCATCGCGCGCGATCTCGCCGAGAAAGCGGTGCGCGAGTTCGAACAGTTCGACTATCTCGTGGTCCCGTCCGGATCGTGCGGCGGCATGATCCGCGCGCATTACGGCGATCTGTTCCGCGACGATCCCGAGTTGATGAACCGCTATAACCGGCTGCGACCGAAGGTGTTCGAGCTGACCGATTTCCTCGTCAATGTCGCGAAGATCGAACTGACGGATGTCGGTTTTGCCGGGCCGGTGACTTATCACGACTCGTGTTCGGGCTTGCGCGAACTGGGTGTGAAGACCCAGCCGCGCGCACTGCTTGCGCAGGCTGGTGTGCCGGTGACGGAAATGAAGGGCTGCGAGCACTGCTGCGGCTTCGGCGGCACGTTTGCGGTGAAGTACGGTGACATCTCCACGGCGATCGTCGACGAGAAATGCGCGAACATCAGCGCGAGCGGTGTGGGGGCGGTGGTGCTGGGCGATCTCGGCTGCATGCTGAATATCGAAGGCCGCCTGCGTCGTACCGGCGACACGACGACGCGCGTGCTGCATATTGCGCAGGTACTCGCCGGCGACGCCTGATCGTCGCGCGGCTGCGTTCGCATCCCTACGTCTTCCACGATTTCTTCAGGGCCGCCATGCAAGTTCAATCGATGCAGTTCAAGGCGCGCGCAGGCCAGAAGCTCGCCGATCAGCGTCTGCAGCAGAACCTCACGAAGCTGTCGACCAAATTCGTTTCCGCGCGTGCCGAAGCGATCACTGCGATCGATTTCGCGGCCACCCGCGACGCGCTGAAAGCGCGCCGCGACCGCGCGCTCGAAAATCTCGACGTCTGGCTCGAAACCTTCGAGCGCGAGGCGAGCCGCCGCGGTGTCACGGTGCTGTTCGCGGAAACGACCCAGCAGGCAGCGCAGATCGTCGCCGACATCGCGCGTCGGCATGACGTGAAGAAGGTCATCAAGACGAAGTCGATGGTGTCGGAGGAAATGCGGCTGAATGCGGTGCTCGGTGAAATGGGCGTGCAGTCCATCGAGACCGATCTTGGCGAATACATTCTGCAGATCAACGACAACGAGCCACCGAGCCACATCATTGCGCCGGTCGTGCACAAGGATAAGGACGAGATCGCCGATCTGTTTGCGAAGACGCATCAGCGGCCGCGACTCACGGAAATCCCCGCAATGACGCGCGAAGCACGCGAGGTGCTGCGCCCGCATTTCATGACCGCCGACATGGGTGTGACGGGCGGCAACTTCGTGATCGCGGAGACGGGGTCGGTGGCGATCGTCACCAACGAAGGCAATGAGGGCATGTGCACAGTGATGCCGCGCGTGCACGTCGCGATTACGGGCATCGAGAAGGTCCTGCCGACGCTCGAAGATCTCGCCACGGCGATGCGGTTGCTGCCGCGCTCGGCGACCGGGCAGGCGACGTCGAACTATTTCTCGCTACTCACAGGCCCGCGTGGACCGGACGATCAGGATGGTCCCGAACATATGTATGTCGTGCTCGTCGATGGCGGGCGGACGGGGCTGATTGGCGGCGACTTTCAGGAGATGCTGCGCTGTATTCGCTGCGGCGCGTGCATGAATCACTGCCCGGTGTATCAGAAGGTCGGCGGCCATGCTTACGGATGGGTCTATCCGGGGCCAATGGGGTCGGTGCTGACGCCGAGCTATGTCGGTATCGACAATGCGCTCGACCTGCCGCAGGCCGCGACGCTATGCGGCGAATGCAACAGCGTCTGCCCGGTGGGGATCCCGCTCTCCGATCTGCTGCGCAAGTTGCGCGAGAAACAGGTGGAGCGGCGGTTGCGCCCGTGGCGTGAGCGGGTCGGGCTCGCCGTGTGGGGATATCTCGTGCTACATCCCGATGCGTACGCGCTGCTCACGAAACTTGCTGTGCGCGTGCTCGAGAAAATGGGCGGGCAGAAGCGCGCGATCGCCCGGTTGCCGCTAGGCGGCGGCTGGACCAATACACGCGATATGCCGGCGCCGGTTGGACGGACGTTCCGCGAGCTATATAAGGCGCAGCGCAGCCATCTCGGTTGAGCGCCGCAGGGCGTTGTCAGTGCTGCCTGCCCAGCGGCGTCCACTGATTGTTCCCATTGCCTCCATTGCCGCCGCCACAGTTGTTACCGTAATTGCCGCAGGCGCTGCCGCTGTTTCCGCGGCCGCCATTTCCCCTGCCGTTGCCGGCTTGTGGCGGTGGATTGTTCGGGCGCCCGTTGCCGGGATTGCCGTGCCACCCACCACCTTGCGGATTGCCTTGCGGCTGCCCGCCGCGTTGTCCGCCTCCGTCGGGTCTGCGCCAGCCGCCGTCGTCGGGACGTCGCCGGTCGTTGCCGTTCCAGTAGGGCCGGTCGCCATAACCGCGCCCACCGTAGTACGACGGTCCTGAATAGCCGCCACCGCCGTAGCCCAGATACACATTCGATTGCACCGGTACGCCGCCGTACGGTGCACCGTCGCCATAACCCGGATTGCCATAGTCGCCATACACGGGTGAGCCGTCCGGGTAGGCGGCGCATCCGCCCAGCAGCGCAGCAAGTGCGAGGCCGGCAAGGGGAGCGAGACGTTTCAGGTGAAAGGGCATCGATGCAGTCCGGAAGAGGAGGTCTGTCCTGATTTTCCACTGACAACCTCATTACGTCTGTATGACTTTGTAAGTTTTCTCTCGACCGCGCTCCGGCTCCCGATCCCGATCGCGAAGGGCGTTGCCGCCGGGGCGTCACTGTTCGTGCCGACGCAACACTGTATTCTGGTTACACGGGTTTTTCCGGATTGCCTCTCCGTTTATGATTTAACTGAGGCGCAGTGGGTCACGAACTCCTGGCGTCGACCGAAGAGAAGAGCATCATGAGAAAGACAATATCGATGTACTGGCCACTGGCCATCGTTGTACCGCTCGCCACGGCGGCCGTGCTTCATGTGTGTAGCGAAGTGGGATCGCGCACATCGCAGGCGCCGCTCGCGGCCAATCAACTAACTGCCGAACTGGCACGCACCGTATCGTTCGGGCTCGTCGACGACGATGCAGGCACGACCCTGAAACCGATGCGCGCAGTGGCAATGCCGCTGCCTGCTTCTTCCTGATAGTACAGACGTGTCCGGTGCGGGCAGCACCGGGCACGTCTGTGTGGACCTTTGTATAATCGCGGCACTTATTTTTAGCTGTATTTCACCTCTGCGGCGTAGCCGCACAAAGACCATCCAATAGCCGCCCGATGAAAACGATCGCCATCTGCTTTGTCTGTCTCGGGAACATCTGCCGTTCCCCGACCGCCGAGGGCGTGATGCGGCATCAACTCATCGAAGCGAAGCTTGGCGAGCGCATCCACGTCGATTCGGCGGGTACGGGCGACTGGCATGTCGACGAAGCCCCCGACGAGCGCGCGCAGCGTGCAGCCAGCCAGCGCGGCTACGACCTGTCGGTTTTGCGGGGCCGGCAGATCGATGTCGCGGACTTCGAGCGATTCGATCTGCTGATCGCGATGGACGACGCCAATGTGAGCGCGCTGCGCAAGCTCTGCCCGCCCGCGCAACGCGACAAGATCCGCCTGCTGATGGAGTTCGTGCCGGAAACGGACCGCCGCTGGGCGGGGGCACGCGAGGTCACCGACCCCTATTTCGGCGGCGCGGCCGGTTTCGAGCAGGTGCTCGATCAGTGCGAAGCGGCGTGCCGCGGGCTGGTGGCGGCATTGCGGCCGCAGTTGCTCCAGACATAGTTCAACTGGTTCAAAACGGGTTTTGTTAAGTAATGACCCAATTCGCGATAGGGATACTTGACTAAAACGCTCATGTATTTATACTTGACGAAAATTGTCGAGAATTGCGGACTCCCACACCATTATGAGACTCACCACGAAAGGCCGTTTCGCCGTCACGGCGATGATAGACCTGGCACTGCGCCAGGAGCAGGGCCCGGTGACGCTTGCGGGTATCAGCCAGCGCCAGCACATCTCCTTGTCCTACCTCGAGCAGCTGTTCGGCAAGTTGCGCCGCCACGAAATTGTCGAGTCGGTGCGCGGGCCCGGAGGCGGGTACAATCTCGCCCGCCGCGCGGAGAACGTGACGGTTGCGGACATCATCATTGCCGTCGACGAGCCGCTCGATGCGACCCAATGCGGCGGCAAGGGCACCTGCGAAGGTACGAAGCAGCACGATGGCCACTGCATGACGCATGAACTGTGGTCGACGCTGAACCAGAAGATGGTCGAGTACCTCGATTCGGTGTCGCTGAAAGATCTGGTCGACCAGCAGCGTTCGCGTGAAAGCGCGCCTGCTGTGCTGCGCGACAGGCGCAGCGAGGCGCCCGCGACCGAAACGGTGCGCGCGGTGCCCAAAGGACCGAATTCTGTTTTCAATATGGCCGGTTCCTGAGGACGCCATAGAGCGAACCCGGAATGCAGAGTCCAGAACAAATATGTCCCCGGAGCAACTGATGAATAACGATATCCCCCATCTGCCCATCTATATGGACTACAGCGCGACGACCCCGGTCGACCCGCGCGTGGTGGACAAGATGATTCCGTATCTGCGCGAGCAGTTCGGCAACCCCGCTTCACGCAGCCATTCGTACGGATGGGATGCGGAGCGTGCCGTCGAGGAAGCGCGCGAAAACGTCGCAGCGCTCGTCAACGCCGATCCGCGCGAGATCATCTGGACCTCGGGCGCGACGGAATCGGACAACCTTGCTATCAAGGGTGCGGCGCACTTCTACAAGAGCAAGGGCAAGCACATCATCACGGTGAAGACCGAGCACAAGGCTGTGCTCGATACCTGCCGCGAACTCGAGCGCGAAGGCTTCGAGGTCACCTATCTCGACGTGAAGGACGACGGTCTGATCGATCTCGACGTGTTCAAGGCCGCGCTGCGCCCGGACACGATCCTGGTGTCGGTGATGTCGGTGAACAACGAGATCGGTGTGATTCAGGATATCGCGTCGATCGGCGAAATCTGTCGTGAAAAAGGCATTATTTTCCACGTCGATGCCGCCCAGGCGACCGGCAAGATCGAGATCGATCTGCAGAAGCTGAAGGTCGACCTGATGTCGTTCTCGGCACACAAGACGTATGGTCCGAAGGGCATCGGTGCGCTGTACGTGCGTCGCAAGCCGCGTGTGCGGATCGAGGCGCAGATGCACGGCGGCGGCCACGAGCGCGGCATGCGCTCCGGTACGCTCGCGACGCATCAGATCGTCGGGATGGGCGAAGCGTTCCGTATCGCGCGTGAAGAGATGGCGACGGAAAACGAACGCATCCGCATGTTGCGCGACCGCTTGCTGCGCGGCCTGTCGGAGATGGAAGAGGTCTACGTGAACGGCGAGATGGACAAGCGCGTTCCGCACAACCTGAATATCAGCTTCAATTTTGTCGAAGGCGAGTCGTTGATCATGGCGGTCAAGGACGTTGCGGTGTCGTCGGGTTCGGCGTGCACGTCTGCTTCGCTGGAGCCGTCGTATGTGTTGCGCGCGCTCGGCCGCAACGACGAGCTGGCGCACAGCTCGATCCGCTTCACAGTGGGCCGCTTTACGACCGAGCAGGACGTCGACTATGTGATCAACCTGCTGAAGTCGAAGATTGCGAAATTGCGCGACCTGTCGCCGCTGTGGGAAATGCACAAGGACGGCATCGATATTTCGACGATCCAGTGGGCCGCGCACTGACGCGCTACGCAGGATCGAATGCAGGTTGAAACGAATCAAGGAGTGTAATCATGGCTTATAGCGACAAGGTTCTGGACCATTACGAAAACCCGCGCAACGTCGGTTCGTTTGCGAAAGACGACGATGCAGTCGGCACCGGCATGGTCGGCGCGCCGGCGTGCGGCGACGTGATGAAGCTGCAAATCCGCGTCGGTGCGGACGGCGTGATCGAAGACGCGAAGTTCAAGACGTACGGCTGCGGTTCGGCGATCGCTTCGAGCTCGCTCGTCACCGAATGGGTGAAGGGCAAGACGCTGGATCAGGCGATGTCGATCAAGAACACGCAGATCGCGGAAGAGCTTGCGCTGCCGCCGGTGAAGATCCACTGCTCGATCCTCGCGGAAGACGCGATCAAGGCAGCCGTTGCGGATTACCGCCAGCGTCACGGCGGCGAAGCCGAAGCAACTGGCGACAAGCAGGCGGCGTAAGCGCGCGGTCTGAACGCAGATACGAGTTGGCAGGGCTGTGGCACGTGCGACCGGGTCCCGTATCCGGCGTCACGATGCGAAGTGGAGCAATGAGAAACGCTATGGCAATTACGTTGACGGAAAAGGCAGCACAGCACGTGCAGAAGTACCTGGTACGCCGCGGCAAGGGCGTCGGGTTGCGGCTCGGCGTGCGTACGACCGGGTGTTCGGGGCTTGCATACAAGCTCGAGTACGTGGATGAGCTCGCGCCTGAAGACGAAGTGTTCGAGTGCAACGGCGTGAAGATCATTGTCGATCCGAAGAGCCTTGCCTATATCGACGGCACGGAACTCGACTTCGCGCGCGAAGGGCTGAACGAAGGCTTCAAGTTCAATAACCCGAACGTGAAGGACGAGTGCGGCTGCGGCGAATCGTTCCGCGTATAAGTCCGCGGGGTGCGGCAAAAAGGCGGCGTGGGCCGCCTTTTTAATTTGCCCGCTTCCTCGCTACACGGTCTGCTTCTTCCGCTCACTCCAAACCGAACCACGCGACGACGTACACGATGGCCTCGCTGAACGACAGCCACTTCGATCTCTTCAATCTGCCGGCACGCTACACGCTCGACATGCGCACGCTCGACGACGCATACCGCACCGTGCAGGCGCAGGTGCATCCCGACCGTTTCGCCGCTGCCGGCGATGCGCAAAAGCGCATCGCGATGCAGTGGGCGACGCGCACGAACGAGGCGTATCAGACGCTGCGCGATCCGCTGCGGCGCGCGACCTACCTGCTGACGCTGCGCGGTATCGATGTCGGTGCCGAGAACAATACGGCGATGGAGCCGGCGTTCCTGATGCAGCAGATGGAGTGGCGCGAAGGCATCGAAGATGCAGCAGGCGCGAAGAATGTCGACGCGCTCGACGCCTTGCTTGCCGAACTGCGCGACGAAGAGCGCGTGCGCTTCACGAAGCTCGCGGCGCTGCTCGACAGTGGTGCCGATCAGGCGGCGAGCGAAGCGGTGCGGCAACTGATGTTCATCGAGCGCGTCGCGGCGGAGATCGACACGCAGATCGAGCGGCTCGAAGCCTGACCCGACACTCGGCGCCCCCAAACAGCAACGCGATTCACGCGGGTGAATCGAACGATTCCGAAGAAGATCACAGATGGCCTTACTGCAAATCTCCGAACCCGGCATGGCGCCGGCACCGCACCAGCGGCGCCTCGCAGTCGGCATCGACCTCGGTACCACGAATTCGCTGGTGGCGGCCGTACGTAGCGGCGTGCCCGACGTGCTGCCCGACGAGGATGGCCATGCGCTGTTGCCGTCGGTGGTGCGCTACCTGGAGAAGGGCGGGCGGCGTATCGGCCGCGTTGCGAAGGCCGAAGCCGCCATCGACCCGCGCAACACGATTGTCTCGGTCAAGCGCTTCATGGGGCGCGGCAAGCACGAAGTGGAAGGCGCGGAGAACGCGCCGTACGATTTCGTCGACGCGCCGGGCATGGTGCAGATTCGCACCGTCGATGGTGTGAAGAGCCCGGTCGAAGTGTCGGCGGAAATTCTCGCGACATTGCGCCAGCGCGCCGAAGACACGCTCGGCGACGAACTCGTCGGCGCGGTGATCACCGTACCCGCATATTTCGACGAAGCGCAGCGCCAGGCAACCAAGGATGCGGCGCGCCTCGCAGGTCTCAACGTCCTGCGTCTGCTCAACGAGCCGACCGCGGCGGCGATTGCCTATGGGCTCGACAACGGTTCGGAAGGGCTCTACGCGGTGTACGACCTGGGCGGCGGCACGTTCGACCTGTCTATCCTCAAGCTGACCAAGGGTGTGTTCGAAGTGCTGGCCGCCGGCGGCGACTCGGCACTCGGCGGCGACGATTTCGACCAGGCGCTGTATCGCTACGCACTCGAGCAGGCCGATATCGCGCCCGACACGCTCACGCCGGAAGACGTACGCGGACTGCTCGACAGGATGCGCGAGACGAAGGAAGCGCTGACCGATACGCCGTATCTAACGCTTTCGGTGCCGCTGTCGAGTGGCGCGCAACTCGATCTGGCGATCAATGAAGGAACCTTCGAAACCATCACGCGCGCGCTTGTACAGCGCACGCTCGGCCCGACGAAGAAAGCGCTGCGCGATGCGAAGGTAACGACGGCGGGGATCAAGGGCGTGGTGCTGGTCGGCGGCGCGACGCGGATGCCGGTGATCCGCCGCGCGGTTGAAGCCTTTTTTGGCCAGCCGCCGTTGATCAACCTCGATCCGGACCGCGTCGTGGCGCTCGGCGCAGCAATCCAGGCCGATCTACTGGCGGGTAACCGCGGCGCGGACGGCGACGACTGGCTGCTGCTCGACGTGATTCCGTTGTCGCTCGGCGTCGAGACGATGGGCGGATTGACCGAGAAAATCATTCCGCGTAACTCGACGATTCCTGTAGCGCGTGCACAGGACTTCACGACGTTCAAGGACGGCCAGACGGCGATGGCGATTCACGTCGTGCAGGGTGAGCGCGAACTCGTGTCCGATTGCCGCTCGCTCGCGCGTTTCGAACTGCGCGGCATTCCGCCGATGGCCGCGGGCGCCGCGCGAATTCGTGTGACGTATCAGGTCGATGCGGATGGGCTGCTGTCGGTGTTTGCCCGCGAGCAGTTGTCGGGTGTCGAGGCATCGGTGGTCGTGAAGCCGTCGTATGGTCTCGCCGATGACGACGTCGCGAGGATGCTCGAAGACAGCTTCAAGACCGCCGAAGTCGACATGCGCGCGCGGGCGCTGCGCGAGGCGCAGGTCGAGGCGCAGCGCCTGCTCGAAGCGACCGACGCGGCACTTGCCGCCGACGGCGAGCTACTCGACGACACCGAACGCGCCGAACTCGACACGCATCTGGCTGCATTGCGTGCGGTAGCGCAGGGCGACGACACCGACGTCATCGAACACGCGACCCGCACGCTCGCCGAAGCCACCGACGAATTCGCCGCCCGTCGCATGAACAAGGGCATTCGCCGCGCGCTCGCGGGACGCAAGCTCGACGAGATCTAGGCGCAAGTAGCGGTTGCCGGATGGCGCAAGTAAGCCGGTCCGGCGCATCACAATCACAGCCGCGCGCTGCAACGAGAACGTCGCGCGCTGCCAGTAAAATGACGCGGAGCCGGTTGCGGCGGCCGCGCCTCACGGATAAACGGAATACGTATGCCTCAAATCGTTGTGCTGCCTCACGTCGAACTGTGCCCCGAGGGCGCGGTGATCGATGCTGTGCCGGGCAAGAGCATCTGCGACAATCTGCTGGATAATGGCATCGAGATCGAACACGCGTGCGAGAAATCGTGCGCATGCACGACGTGCCACGTGATCGTTCGCGAAGGGTTCAATACGCTGACGCCTTCGGAAGAAGACGAAGACGATCTGCTCGACAAGGCGTGGGGGCTCGAGCCCGAATCGCGCCTGTCGTGCCAGGCGCTCGTGCCGGAAGGCGAAGATCTCGTGGTGGAGATTCCGCGGTACTCGATCAACCATGCGAAGGAAAATCACTAACAGGAGCGAGCAGCCATGAAGTGGACCGACACGCAAGAGATCGCAATGGCGTTGACCGACAAGCACCAGGATATCGATCCGCAGCAGGTGCGCTTCACCGATCTGCACCGCTGGGTGATGGAGCTGGAAGGCTTCGACGACGATCCTAACCGCTCGAACGAGAAGATTCTCGAAGCGATTCAGGCGGCGTGGATCGAAGACGCCGACTATTGAGTAGAGTACGCGAGCCGCGCAGTCTGTCTGCGCGGTGCAAACAACTTTGGCCCTCTCGGCCCTTCAGAAAAACTTCAGTGCACACGCGGCACGTAGCACACGTCGAACCGTTCGGTCAGCCGTCTGAGACGCTGGTCCAGCGTCCAGAATCGCGTGTCCGGCGTCAATAGCGTCGACGCCAGCAAGGTGCAGTCCACCGCACCACATCCCAGTCCATATAAACGCTCACGCTCGATCAGGCCCGCCACCTCGGCGTGTGTGGCCAGTCGCGTCTGGCGTAGCAGGGCGATATCGCTGAGTACCTGTGCGCGCGGCTCCGGCGGTGTGCCGCAGGTCAGTTCGAGGACAACCAGGGGGTGCGTGACGCAAACGTCAACTCGCAAAAGCTGCTGCAGCTCGGCGTTGGAGCGCCGGAAATGATCCACCCAGACCGAGGTATCGATCAGGACGTTCATCGGGACGTCCCGTCTGGACGCCGCCGCGGAATCTCGGCCATCTCGGGTGCGTGGCCACCGAGCGCGGCAAGGCGCTTGCCAGCCTGGATCCGGACGAACGTCTCCAGGGCTTCGCGGAAGAGATCCGCTGCGCTGATTCCGGGTTCAGCGAGTTCGAGGGCACGCGTGTAGAGCAGGTCGTCGACGGTGACGGTAGTTCGCACGATCACTCCAAGTGATGACGATGAGCATCAATTTTAGCATCAAATGGATCGACAAAGGGCAGGCAAGAAACCATGCCGTATTTCTGGAATGACGGACAAGCCGCAGCCGATTATCCCGACGGGTCGGCCAGCAGGTATATCGGGGGTAGGGGATTTTCGGCGATCTGGATTTACATCCCCCGAAAAGGGATCGCCTTGTTGCTTGCGGGTAGCGTAGATAAAGCTGGCGGCGGCGCATGCCGCCGCCAGCAACAAACCTAGTTCATTGCGACGAGCGTGCCGTGCTCGATCTGCACGCGCTCGCCTTGCTGGAACGGCGGCGCGTCGTGGTACGTGAAGTAGCGCGCCTTGCCGCTTTCCATCCGCACCCGCACCGAATACGCGGTCGTGCTGCGCAGATGGCGCTCCACCGTGTTGCCGGCCAGACCGCCGCCAAGCACCCCAAGGACTGTCATCGCCGTACGGCCGCCGCCACGGCCGAACTGGTTGCCGACCAGACCGCCGGCAACGGCGCCGCCGACCGCGCCAATGCCGGTTCCGTGGCCTTCCTGACGGACCGCCGAGATCGCTTCAACGGTGCCGCAGCTCGAACAGTAAGCGGGCTGGGCGGGCTGCTGTTGCGCGTACTGCTGCTGCCCAGACTGCGGGGCTTGCTGCGCAGCGTACTGCTGCTGTTGCGGCGGCGCTTGTACCTGCTGCTGCGGTTGTTGTTGCGCGTACATCGCCGGATTGGCTGGCTGAGCAGGATTGACAACCGGCTGTTGCGCAACCTGAGCCGCCTGCGTTTGATTATTCTGCGCATCGTTGCTCGATGCCGTCGGGAAGAGCCCGGTCACCGCGGCCGTCGCAGCGAGGCTGGCGACGAGAACGGCGCCCGCCGCGGTTGCGACGAGCGGATGCATGCGGCGTTTTTCGGGGGGCTGGATAGTGTTCATAGGGTCCATGAGTGGCCTCCGTCTCAAGCAGAGTCGATTGTTACGACGATCAGTGTCCGACACAGGCGTTCTGGACGGGTTTCAATTTGTAACCAATTCCTGGGTGCGTACTGCACGGAAAATGCGGCGAAACAGCCGGCAGTAGATAGAGCCTTGAATTTCCAGCGATTCCGAACCTCGGCGCAGGCCCATTTGGGCGACTTGTGCAGCGGTATCGCGAGGCATTTACCGATAGTTACAAAGCGTCATCAAAAGAAAGAAGGGCGGCCGGTGTGAACCGGCCGCCCTCGTCATGCATTCAGCAAGAATGCTGCGTCAGTCTTCGCGGCGCAGATGCGGGAACAGGATCACGTCGCGGATACTCGGGCTGTCGGTGAGCATCATCACCAGACGGTCGATGCCAATGCCGCAGCCACCGGCCGGCGGCATCCCGTATTCGAGCGCGCGGATGTAGTCGGCGTCGTAGTACATCGCTTCTTCGTCGCCGGCTTCTTTCTGGTCCGCCTGCTTCTTGAAGCGTGCCGCTTGGTCTTCCGGATCGTTGAGCTCCGAGAAGCCGTTGGCGATTTCGCGCCCGGTGATGAACAGCTCGAAGCGCTCGGTAATACCGTCGAACTTGTCCGACGCGCGCGCGAGCGGCGACACCTCGAGCGGATAGTCGACGATGAAGGTCGGCTCCCACAGTTGCGCTTCGGCGGTCTCTTCGAACAGCGCCAGTTGCAACGCGCCGACGCGCGCATTGAGGAACTGCGGCTGCGACGCATCGACACCGAACTTCTTCAGTTCGGCGCGCAGGAATGCGTCGTCAGTGAGTTGCGCGTCGGTGTACTGCGGCGCGAACTTTTGAATCGCTTGATTGATCGTCAGACGATGGAACGGCTTCGACAGATCGAGTTCGCGCCCCTGGTAGCTGATGGTCGCGCTGCCGAGCGCATCGACGGCGGCCTGGCGGATCAGTTGCTCGGTGAAGTCCATGATCCACGTGTAATCGGTGTACGCCGCGTAGAACTCGATCATCGTGAATTCCGGATTGTGGCGCACCGAGACGCCCTCGTTACGGAAATTCCGGTTGATCTCGAACACACGCTCGAAGCCGCCCACCACCAGTCGCTTCAGGTACAGCTCTGGCGCGATGCGCAGGAACATCTGCATGTCGAGCGCGTTGTGATGCGTGACGAACGGCTTGGCTGTTGCGCCGCCGGGGATCGGGTGCAGCATCGGCGTTTCGACTTCCATGAAGTCGGCGTCGGCCATGAACTTGCGGATCGACGACATCGCCTTCGTGCGCGCGACGAAGGTCTTGCGCGTTTCGGGCGTGACGATCAGGTCGACGTAGCGCTGGCGGTACTTCGTTTCCTGATCGGCGAGGCCGTGGAACTTGTCCGGCAGCGGACGCAGCGACTTCGTCAGCAGGCGCAGTTCGGTGCAGCGCACCGACAGTTCGCCCTTGTTAGTGCGAAACAGCACGCCGCGCGCCGCGACGATATCGCCGAGGTCCCACTTCTTGAACGCGTCGTAGGTTTCCTGGCCGACGTCAGCCGGCGTGATGAAGAACTGGATCTGGCCCGAGCCGTCGCGCACGGTGGCGAAGCTGGCCTTGCCCATCACGCGCTTGAGCATCATGCGGCCGGCAAGCGCGACTTCGAGCGGCTTCGCTTCGAGCGCCTCTTTGTCGGTCTCGGCGTACTGCGTCTGCAGATCGTCGGCGTGATGTGTGGGGCGGAAATCGTTAGGGTAGGCGACGCCCTGTTCACGCAGTTCGCGCAGTTTCTCGCGACGCTCGGCGATGATCTTGTTTTCGTCCGGTTCGGGCGCGGCGTTCGGCTGATTCGGTTCGGTCATGATGGTTCGGTAGTCGGGAAGGTCCCGCAACGACAGGGGTAGTGCGTCTACAGGCGCGGACTCGGGGCAGCGGCGGTGCTGGACTTCAGCCGGCGAGGATCACGATACAGGCAACACTGCGTGCAAAGTGATTCCCGCCGTGCAGGCACATCAAACGCCCTGTTTCAGGCTCGCGCTGATGAATGGATCGAGGTCGCCGTCGAGCACGCTCTTCGTATTGCTGATTTCGACGTTGGTGCGCAGATCTTTAATACGGCTGTTGTCGAGCACGTACGAACGGATCTGATGGCCCCAGCCCACATCGGTCTTGCTCGATTCGAGCTTGTCCTGCTCGGCCTGGCGCTTACGTATTTCGGCTTCGTACAAACGCGATTTCAGCATCGCCATCGCTTCGGCGCGGTTGCGGTGCTGCGAGCGGTCGTTCTGGCATTGCACGACGATGCCCGACGGAAGGTGCGTGATCCGCACGGCCGAATCGGTCTTGTTGATGTGCTGTCCACCCGCGCCCGAAGCGCGATACGTGTCGATGCGCAGATCGGCCGGATTGATGTCGACTTCGATCGAATCGTCGATTTCCGGGTAGACGAACACCGATGAGAACGACGTATGCCGACCACCCGACGAATCGAACGGCGACTTGCGCACGAGCCGGTGAATACCGGTTTCCGTACGCAGGAAACCATACGCGTATTCGCCTTCGATCTTGATCGTCGCATTCTTGATGCCAGCGACGTCGCCTTCCGACTCTTCGAGCACTTCGGCCTTGAAACCTTTGCGTTCGCAGTAGCGCAGATACTGGCGCAGCAGCATGGCGGCCCAGTCGCAGGCTTCGGTGCCGCCGGCGCCGGCCTGGATGTCGAGAAACGCGTTGTTCGGATCGGCCGGGTTCGAGAACATCCGGCGGAATTCCATGTCGGCGACGCGCTGTTCGAGTGCGGCTGCGTCGGTTTCGCAGGCGACGAGCGTGTCCTCGTCGTTTTCCTCGCGCGCCATGTCGAACAGGTCCTGCGCGTCGCGCAGATCGCCGTCGAGTGCGGTCAGCGTGTGCACCACGCCTTCGAGCAGTTTCTTTTCCTTACCGAGCCCCTGTGCGTGCTTCGAGTCGTTCCAGACGTCGGGGTCTTCGAGTTCCTTGTTGACTTCGGCTAGACGCGCGGCCTTGGCGTCGTAGTCAAAGATACCCCCGTAGCTCGCCTGCGCGCTGGCGCAGGTCCGCGAGGGAGCTTTCGATTGAATTCTGGCGTTCCGCTTCCATGTCGGTCTTCTTGCTTTCCGCTGCTGTAAAAGGGGGAAATTATAGCGCATCGGGGGCGCGCAGCCGTCCCGGCGAGGCTGTCTGTTGCGGGGTTTGGCGGTTTTTTCGGGGTTTTTATCGTGCGCTACGTGCCGTAATCACTACGGCACGTAGCGCCAGTCAGCCCGCCGCGTGCTCGACGATCAGTTGCACCCGCGACACGCCGTTCCACATATCGCTGGTCAGACGGTACGCGAGCGTCGTGCGGGCCGGCAACGATTCGGTGTGGTTGAACCAGATCGCATTGAAGCGTTGCCGGCCGCGCAGCAGTTGCAGCTTCAGATGCTTGTCCTTGACGAGCGCCTGCGACGCAATTTCGAACTCGCCCGAAAACACCGGCGCCGGAAAGCCCTGGCCCCATACGGCCGCGTCGAGCAGCGCGACGAATTGCGGTGTGAAATACGCGTCTTCGAGATCGCCGTCGGTTTCGACGATGCGCGCGAGCGCGTCTTCGCTCAGCCATTCGCGACCGATCGCTTCGAAGGCCGCCGAAAAGCGTGGCACGTCGGCGGCCGCGATCGTCATGCCAGCCGCCATCGCATGGCCGCCGAACTTCACAATCAGCCCCGGCTCCCGCTTCGAGATCAGATCGACTGCGTCGCGCAGGTGGAAGCCCGGAATCGAGCGGCCGGAGCCTTTGACGAGCGTACCGCTCTCGTCGGCGGGCGCGAACGTGAACGACGGCCGGTGAAATTTCTCTTTCAACCGACCCGCGACGATCCCGATCACGCCCTGGTGCCAACCTGGGTTGAACAGGGTGATTGTCGCCGCGCCTGCCGGGTCCACCGTCGAAAGATCCGCGAGCGCCTGCTGCTGCATGCCGGCCTCGATTTCGCGCCGCTCGCGGTTCATGCCGTCGAGTTGTTGCGCGAGTTCCCAGGCGCGGCCGATATCGTCGGTGGTCAGGCATTCGATGCCAAGCGACATGTCCGACAGCCGGCCAGCCGCGTTGAGCCGCGGACCGAGCGCGAAGCCGAGATCGAAACCCGAGGCGCTGCGCGCGTCGCGCGCGGCCGCGCGAAACAGCGCGGCGATGCCCGGTTGCATGCGGCCTTTACGGATACGCTGCAACCCTTGCGCGACGAGTACGCGGTTGTTGCCGTCGAGCTTCACGACGTCCGCGACGGTGCCGAGCGCGACGAGATCGAGCAGGCCGTCCAGACGCGGCTCGGGCTGCGTTTCGTCGAATGCGCCGCGCTTGCGCAGTTCGGCGCGCAACGCGAGCAGCACGTAGAACATCACTCCGACGCCGGCGATGCACTTGCTCGGGAACGTGCAACCCGGCTGGTTCGGGTTGACGATCGCGCGCGCGGCGGGCAGCGTGTCGCCGGGCAAGTGGTGATCGGTGACGAGTACGTCGATGCCGAGCGCGTTGGCCGCCTCGACGCCGTCTACACTCGCGATGCCGTTATCGACGGTAATCAACAGATCGGGTTTGCCGGCCGGTCGCGCGGCGGCGAGCGCGACGATTTCCGGCGTGAGGCCGTAGCCGTATTCGAAGCGGTTCGGCACCAGGTAGTCGATCTGCGCGCCAAACATGCGCAGGCCGCGTACCGCCACCGCACAGGCGGTCGCGCCGTCGCAGTCGTAGTCCGCAACGACCAGCATGCGGCGCCGGCTTTCGAGCGCATCGGCGAGCAGCACGGCTGCCTCCTCGCAGCCGCGCAGCGCGGCGGGCGGCACCAGCCGCGCGAGGCCCGTTTCGAGTTCGTCGGGCTGGCAGACGCCGCGCGCCGCATAGAGCCGCGCGAGCACCGGATGCAGGCCGTGGCGGGTCAGTACTTCAGCGTCGGCGGGAGAGCACGTGCGCGTAACGATTCGAGTCATGCAGTGAGGCCGTGAGACAGTCGGAACTTCATTCGATGAAAAGCGACGCGAACATGCGCCGCCGCCAGAATTTGCGCAGATCGCCGCGGCGCACGGCGAGCGTCACCGAACCGGTATCGCCGCAGAGCGTCATGCCAAGCTCATGCAACTGGCCGCTTTCCAGCGCGGTGAGCGCGGGCGCGAACCAGTCGCGCTCGAGCGCGGCGAAACCGTCGTTCCAGCGCGCCCAGTCCTGCTCGATGTACGGCGCCGAGAGCGGGTCGAGTTCGACGAGCGTCGTGCCCGGTGCCGCGTCTGCGCCATGTTGCGCGCCTGCCTTGAGTGCTTCCAGCGAAACCGGCGCGGCATCCACCGCGACGTGGGCGGTGAGCGCGAGCCCACGGGTTGCCGCGGCATTGGACAGAACCTGTGCGAACGGGCTTGTCACCGGTTGCGCTGTGCCTTGCGCATGAAACCAGATCGAATTGACGGCCGGCAGCCCGCGCGCTTCGCGGGCTTCGTTGACCGGATGTTCGAACCACGCCATCTGGACTTCGTTCTGCAGCTTCATCCATGCACGCGAGCGCGCGCCGGTATGCGCTTCGTGCGGCAACCAGATTTCGATGTTGCGACCGCTTGCGCGCAGCGGCGACGCACCGGCCAGCGTGCCGAAACCATCGCCCGACAGATACCAGCGCAGCGGGTTCGGTGCTTCGATGCGTACACCGAGTTCTTCGATCAGCGGTCGCGCAACGGCGAGCAATGCGGCGGCTTCGTCGTCGGTGAGGTCGAGCGAGGCGGGGTCGATCAGGACGAGGTGGTCGTGCGCGATCCGTACATGGACCGGTTGCACACAGGCCCACGTTGCGTTGCCCGGATCGCCGCCGTCGGCGCGCAGCATGTAAGGCGCGAGCGGGGCTTCGTCGGCGGCGGTTGCGTTGCCGGGGACTGCGCCGAATTGCTGCGCGACCCAGCGCTCGTGCGGCAGCGTGCGCTGAAAGTCTTCCCCGATGACCCGTTCGACCTCGCTTGCCCGCGCGACCAGCCGGTCTATCGCTGGATGGGCCGGATGGCTGGAGCCGGACAGGGCGGTGGAAGCGTCGGCGGCCGCAGGCAGCGTGAAAGGCAGGAGGAGATGAAGACGGTCAACATGCATGATGCTGCGCATTGTATGGCAAACTTCGCGGTTGATCGGTGGTAACGGTGGTTGTCGTTGCTCCGGTGCGCCCGCAAGGAAGCCCGCACGACGACTGGAGTGGTTTCCAAGGAACCATCAGGGGCTTGCGCTAACCCAAGCATCAAGGCGTTCAGGTGGTACGAACCCCGACGAGAGAAACCGTCTACCCAAAGTTCCGGAAGCCCATAACAGGACCCCGGCTCGGTACACGGATAACATAAGCAGCAGAGGGCCGCGGCCATGATCGCAGATGGGCCGCAGAACAGCAGACAAGGATTCGCTTGAAATTTCCCTACGAATGGCAGATTGGCTGGCGCTATACCCGCGCCGGCAAACGCACGACCGGCAACGGCTTCATCTCGTTCATCGCGCTCGTATCGATGTCGGGTATCGCACTCGGCGTGGCCGCGCTGATCGTCGTGCTGTCGGTGATGAACGGCTTCCAGAAAGAGGTGCGCGACCGGATGCTGTCGGTGCTTGCGCACGTCGAGATCTTTTCGCCGACCGGCTCGATGCCGGACTGGCAGCTCACCGCGAAAGAAGCGCGGCTCAATCATGAGGTGATCGGTGCTGCGCCGTACGTCGATGCGCAGGCGCTGCTTACGCGCTCGGACGCGGTCAGCGGGGTCGCGCTGCGCGGCGTCGAGCCGTCGCTGGAGCCGCAGGTCTCGGACATCGGCAAGGACATGAAGCAGGGCACGCTCGACTCACTGACGCCGGGCGACTTCGGCATCGTGCTCGGCGCCGACCTCGCATCGAATCTCGGTGTACGCAAGGGCGACAAGATCACGCTCGTTGCACCGGAGGGCACGATAACACCCGCCGGCATGCTGCCGCGCCTGAAACAGTTCACAGTTGTCGGTGTGTTCGAATCGGGGCATTACGAGTACGACAGCACGCTCGCGTTGATCAACATCCAGGATGCGCAGGCTCTGTTCCGATTGCCGGCACCAACCGGCGTGCGATTGCGATTGAAGGACATGCAGCGCGCGCCTGAAGTCGCGCATCAACTGGCGCGCACATTGTCTGGCGATCTATATATCCGCGACTGGACCCAGCAGAACAAGACATGGTTCTCCGCGGTGCAGATCGAGAAACGCATGATGTTCGTCATCCTCACGCTGATCATCGCGGTCGCTGCGTTCAACCTGGTGTCGTCGCTGGTGATGACAGTGACGAACAAGCAGGCCGACATCGCGATCCTGCGTACGCTCGGTGCGCAGCCACGCTCGATCATGAAAATCTTCGTCGTGCAGGGCGTGACGATCGGTTTCATCGGGACCGCGACCGGCGTGGCGCTTGGCTGCCTGATTGCGTGGAGTATTCCGTGGCTGGTGCCGATGATCGAGCATCTGCTCGGCGTTCAGTTCCTTCCGCCGTCGGTGTATTTCATCAGCGAATTGCCGTCGGACCTGGTGGCAAGCGATGTCATCCGTATCGGTGTGATCGCATTCGTGATGTCGTCGCTCGCGACGCTGTACCCGAGCTGGCGCGGTGCGAAAGTGCGCCCCGCGGAGGCGCTCCGCTATGAATAACAAACAACGTTCCGTGATCGATACGATGTCCGGCGATGCCGCGAATTATCCCTACGTGCTCGAAGCAACGGGCATCTCGAAGTCGTTCGTGCAGGGCGGCCTGAACGTACAGGTGCTCAATAACACCGAGCTCAGCGTGCGGCGCGGCGAGAAGCTCGCGATTGTCGGCGCGTCGGGTTCCGGCAAGAGCACGCTGCTGCATGTGCTGGGCGGTCTCGACGATCCGAGCGCCGGCCACGTCTCGGTGATGGGCCGGCCGTTCACGAAGCTGACCGAGCGTGAGCGTAACGACCTGCGTAATCGCGCACTCGGCTTCGTGTATCAGTTCCACCATCTGTTGCCGGAATTCACCGCGCTCGACAACGTCGCGATGCCGCTGCGCATCCGCCGTCTGACCACCGAGGTGGCGCGCCGCGAGGCGCTGGAGATGCTCGATCGCGTCGGTCTCGCGAACCGGGCCAAGCATCGGCCAGGCGAACTGTCGGGCGGCGAACGCCAGCGCGTTGCAATGGCGCGGGCGCTAGTCACGAAACCGGCCTGCGTACTCGCCGACGAGCCGACCGGCAACCTCGACGGCGGCACCGCGGACACCGTGTTCAACCTGATGCTCGAACTCTCGAACACGCTCAACACGAGCTTCGTGATCGTCACACACGACCCCGATCTCGCGGGTCGCTGCGACCGCATCATGCGTCTGCGCGACGGCGTGCTGCACGAGGAGCCCGTCGTTTCTGCCTGACCTTCCGGAGCCGGCCGCGCATGTGGATCGATACGCATTGCCATCTCGATGCATCCGAGTTCGACGCGGACCGCGATGCGGTCGCCGCGGCGGCGCACGAGGCGGGCGTGGCGCGGATCGTCATTCCCGGTGTGATGCGCGAAAACTTCGCGACCGTGCGCGCGCTCGCGCATCGCGTGGCGGGCGGTGCGTATGCGCTCGGTATCCATCCGCTCTTCACGCCACGCGCGCAGGAAGCGGACCTCGAGGTGCTGCGGATGGAAATCGAAGCGAGTCTCGACGATCCGCTCTTTATCGGCCTCGGTGAAATCGGCCTCGACTATTTCGTGCCAGACCTCGACGATGCGCGCCAGCAGTTCTTCTACGACGAACAACTGAAGCTGGCCCGCGAATTCGCTCTGCCGGCCATTTGCCATGTGCGTAAATCGCAGGACCAGGTGTTGAAAGGGCTGCGCCGGCACGGTATTCATCGCGGCATCGCGCACGCGTTCAACGGCAGTTTCCAGCAGGCACAAGCCTATATCGATCAGGGCATTCATCTCGGCTTTGGGGGCAATGTGACGTTCGAACGTGCGTTGCAGATCCGCCGCCTCGCCGAACAGTTGCCGCTCGATGCACTCGTCGTCGAGACCGACGCACCCGATATCTCTCCAGCGTGGCTCTACAAGCAACGCAACACACCCGATCAGATCCCCCGCATCGGCGCGAGTCTCGCGCAACTGCGAGGACTCAGCGAAGAGGAGCTCGCACTAGGCACAACGGCTAACGCGCATGCCGCGTTGCCCCGGCTCGCGCGTTCCTCCGCATAATCGGCGGTAGCTGTTCACCTGCGTACGCGGTTTGCGATGCAGTCTCGCGGTGCAGACCGCGTCGATTGCGCTCGCTTGCGTGAAGCGCGAGTGCTCGAATCCTGGACCCAGGTGCCACAGCCAGTGATCGGGGAGGAGGGCGAGTGCGGGCAGTGTGGTGCGGTTTTGTGTTGGGTGTGATCGGTTTGCAGCAACAGGCTGCACTACCTTCGATGATGGGCTGGTGTGTGCTCGTGCTCGCATGGCTGTCCGGCGTCACGGTTGCGGTTAGAGCGTGGACGATCGTGCGTCGCCGCGCTCGCGTGTCTGTTGATGCACGTCGGTGGGCCCACGCGGGGTGGGGCGCGTTGATTTTCGCCGCCGCGTGCAGCGGCTTCGGCTATGCGGCGTGGCGCGCCGAACTGCGTCTAGCAGTCGCGTTGCCGGCAGCATGGGAAAGTCGCGATATCGAGGTGAGCGGCTACGTGGTGGGGCTGCCTTCGCGCGACAAGATCGCTTCGCGGTTTCTGTTCGAAGTCGAATCCGCGAGCGCGCCGATTGTCAGGTTTCCGAAGACGATCCAGCTGGTGTGGATCGCGCGCGATACGCCACCGCCGGTACTGGAACCCGGTTCGCGTTGGCGTTTGCCGGTGCGTCTCAAGCGAGCGCACAGCACTGCGAATTTCGGCGTGCGCGATGGCGAGGCGACGCTACTCGCCCGCAACGTTCGCGCGACCGGTTACGTCAGCGTGCCGGAGCATGCGTTGCTGCTCGCCGGAAACGCATCGGGCATCGGCGTGACCATCAACCGCTGGCGGGCCGCGATACGCGCCCGCATCGATACCGTGCTCGCGGACGCGCCGCATCGCGGCATTGTCATTGCACTGGCAATCGGCGCACAGGACGCAGTCAGCACTGCCGACTGGGCCTCGATGCGCAACACCGGCACCAACCACCTGATCGCAATCTCGGGCCTGCATATCGGCCTCGTGGCGGGCTTTGCCGCATGGTTCGCGGGCAGCTTGTGGCGGCGCTCGGCATTCGTCGGCCGGTACTGGCCGCTGCGCGTGCCGGCGCAGAAGATCGCGGCGCTGGGCGGCGCGTTGTTCGCCGTGTTTCATGCGGCGCTGGCGGGATTCAACGTACCGGCGCAGCGCGCGCTATGGATGCTGGCGATTGCCGCGCTGGCGTTCGTCGGCGGACGCAGGCTGGCGTCGTCGGTGGTGTTCGCGTGGGCGCTCGGACTCGTACTGCTGACCGACCCGTGGGCGGTGTTGTCGCCAGGATTCTGGCTGTCGTTTTGCGCGGTCGCGGCAATCCTGTTCGCGGTGTCCGGGCCACGGCGTCGCGTGCGGCTACCGCACGATCCCGATGCGGCACCGGTGCATCCGCTGCGCCGGGCATGGCAACGTTGCGCGCACGCGTTTGCCGCGTATGTGCACGACAGCACGCACATACAGCTCGCGGTGACGATCGCTCTCGCGCCGCTCACGCTCTACTGGTTCTCGCAGATTCCACTGGTTGGTCCCGTTGCAAACGCCTTCGCGATCCCGTGGATGAGCCTGCTCGTCACGCCCGTGGTGCTAGCGGGCGCGGTACTGCCCATGCCGCTCGATGCATGGGCGTTCCAGGTCGCGGACGCGTTGCTGCGCATTCAATCGGTCGTGCTGCACTGGCTCGCCACGCCCACGTGGGCGGTCTGGCATCTGCCGCGACCGGGCCCATGGGCACTCGTGTGCGCGACGGCGGGCGTTGCCTGGTGTCTCGCGCCGCGTGGCTGGCCGTTGCGCTGGGCAGGTCCGATCGCGTGGCTGCCGTTACTGTTGCCGCCGCCGTCCGGTCCGCCGCACGGTGCATTCCGGTTGACCGCGCTCGACATCGGCCAGGGTAATTCGGTGCTCGTCGAGACCGCCCATCACGCTCTGCTGTTCGATGCGGGGCCCGGGCCGGAATCGACGCATGCCGGCGAGCGTGTCGTCGTGCCGTTTTTGCAGGCGCAGGGCGTCACGGCGCTCGATGCGCTCATGGTCAGCCATGAGGATTCCGATCATGCGGGCGGCGCACCGGCGGTGCTCGACGGCGTCGAGGTCCGGCAACTGCTCGCGTCGCTGCCGCAGCGACATGCGTTGTGGGCGCAGGCGCGCAAGGTCGGCGCCGAGCGTGTGCAGTGTGCAGCAGGGCAGCGCTGGCAATGGGACGGTGTCGATTTCACAATCCTGTGGCCCGATGAGCGGCGGTTGCGAGCGAACCCGAACGATCAGTGCTGTGTGCTGCGCATCCGTACCGCCGGGCGCACTGGGCACGCTGGCCACGGCTATGCGGCCAACCCGACGTCTGCACTCACGGCACTGCTTGCCGCCGATATCGAGGCGCCCATCGAACGCACGCTGCTCGCCCGCGATCCCGACGCGCTGCGCGCCCAGGTGCTGCTGGTACCGCATCACGGTAGCCGGACCTCATCGACTGAGCCGTTCCTCGACACGATCGATCCGCTGATCGCCATATTTCAGGTAGGCTATCGCAACCGTTTTCGTCATCCGCATCCGGGTGTGTTTGCGCGCTACGAGGCACGCCACATCGAGCTCACGCGCAGCGATACGGACGGCGCGGTGCGAATCGAGGCGTCCGGTACGACGCTGTCGCTCGAACGGTATCGGGACACGCATCGGCGGTACTGGATGGACCGGTGAAGCCGCCACGGTGTTTTGTCACACAAAGCCGGATACATCGGGATCGGGATTCATCACGGAGACCCCCGCAGTTGAAAGACATCATCCATTTCTCGCACGCGAACGGCTTTCCGGCGTCGACCTATCGAACCATCTTCGCCGAACTCGCGGACGACTATGACTTGCGCTTCATCGAGCGGATCGGCCACGACGCGCGCTTCCCGGTGACGCGCGACTGGCCGCATCTGGTCGAGCAACTGCTGGACGACATCGACCGGTCGTACGAACGGCCGGTCTGGCTGGTCGGGCATTCGCTGGGCGGCTATCTGTCGCTGATGGCGGCGCTCAGGAAACCGCAGTGGGTGAAGGGCGTCGTGATGCTCGATTCGCCGGTCGTCGCAGGTTGGCGCAGCAGTATCCTGAAAGTGTCGCAGTGGACCGGGCTCGACGACCGTCTGTCGCCGGCCGCCGCGACGCGTGCGCGCCGCACCCATTGGGCGAGCCGCGACGAGGCATGGCGGCACTTCCACTCGAAGCCCGCATTTGCCCGCTGGGACGAACGCGTGCTGTCCGACTATATCGACTTCGGCATTCCGCAGACTTCGCCCGACGGTTCGCGCTCCCTGGCCTTCGACCGGCGCACCGAGTATCTGATTTACAGGACGCTGCCGCATACGCTCGGTTCGCGGCTTGCGCGGGGCGCGCCGGTGCCGGTTGGGTTTATCGCCGGGACGCATTCGAAGGAGATTCGCCAGGCGGGGCTCGACGCGACACGCCGGGCAACCGGCGGCCATCTCGAATGGATCGAAGGCAGCCATCTATATCCGATGGAAAAGCCGCTTGAAACGGCGCGTGCTCTTCAGCGGATGCTGCACGAACTCGATCGACGGGCGTAACGAATCTGCGGCGCACCGATCTCCCCCGATGCGCCGCAGATTGCTGGGTTGGACCCCTGCTTTACGGTATAATCCGTTTTTCCCGCGAGCATCCAGCGATGACCAAATATGTTTTCGTCACCGGCGGCGTAGTTTCTTCCCTCGGCAAGGGTATTGCCGCCGCTTCCCTCGCCGCGATCCTCGAATCGCGCGGTCTCAAAGTCACCCTCCTCAAGCTCGATCCGTACATCAATGTCGACCCCGGCACGATGAGCCCGTTTCAGCACGGCGAAGTGTTCGTGACGGAAGACGGCGCGGAGACCGATCTCGACCTTGGCCACTACGAGCGCTTCATCAGTACGAAGATGCGCAAGGCCAATAACTTCACCACGGGCCAGATCTACGAATCGGTGATCCGCAAGGAACGCCGCGGCGATTATCTGGGCAAGACCGTGCAGGTTATTCCGCACATCACGAACGAAATTCAGGCGTTCATCGAGCGCGGCGCCGCTTCCGCAACATGCGGCGAGCCGGATGTCGCGATCGTGGAAGTCGGCGGCACGGTGGGCGATATCGAATCGCTGCCGTTCCTCGAAGCGGCGCGTCAGATGAGCCTGCGCATGGGCCGCAACAGCGCGTGCTTCGTGCACCTGACGCTGGTGCCGTTCATTGCCACCGCCGGCGAACTGAAGACCAAGCCTACGCAGCACAGCGTGCAGAAGCTGCGCGAAATCGGTATCTATCCGAACGTGCTGCTGTGCCGCGCCGACCGCCCGATTCCCGACGACGAACGCGCGAAGATCTCGCTGTTCTCGAACGTGCATGAAGAGGCGGTGATTTCCGTGTGGGACGTCGACAGCATCTACAAGATTCCGCAGATGCTGCATGATCAGGGCCTCGACACGATCGTCTGCGACGAACTCAAGATCACGCCGAAGCCGGCCGACCTGTCGCTGTGGGCCTCGCTCGTCAACAAGCTCGAACACCCGCAACACGAAGTGACGATCGGCATGGTCGGCAAGTACGTCGATCTGACCGAGTCGTACAAGTCGCTGATCGAAGCGCTGCGCCATGCGTCGATCCACACGTCGACGAAGGTCAATATCCAGTACATCGACTCGGAAGAGATCGACGAGAATGGCATCGACGGCCTCAAGCATCTCGACGCCGTGCTCGTGCCGGGCGGCTTCGGCCGGCGCGGTACTGAAGGCAAGATCAAGGCGATCCGCTATGCGCGCGAAGCGAAGGTGCCGTACCTCGGTATCTGCCTCGGCATGCAGCTCGCGGTGATCGAGTTCGCGCGCGACGTGGTCAACCTCGCCGATGCGAACAGCACCGAATTCGATCCGGCCACGCCGAACCGCGTCGTCGCGTTGATCACCGAGTGGTACGACCGCGAAGGCAAGGTCGAGAAGCGCACGGAAGAATCGGATCTCGGCGGCACGATGCGGCTTGGTTCGCAGCGTTGCCCGATCAAGCCCGGCACGATGGCCGAAGAGATCTACGGCAAGGATGTGAACGAGCGCCATCGTCACCGTTATGAAGTCAATAACCGTTTCGTGCCCCAGCTCGAAGCAGGCGGCCTTATCATCAGCGCCCGTACACCGAGCGAGGATCTGCCGGAAATGATGGAACTGCCGCGCGACATGCATCCGTGGTTCGTCGGCGTCCAGTTCCACCCGGAATTCACGTCCACGCCGCGCGATGGCCATCCGCTCTTCAAGTCGTTCGTCGAAGCGGCGCTTGCGCACCAGCAGTCGCTCACGGCGAACGAAGTCGGAGAGAAAGCATGAAACTGTGCGGATTCGAAGCCGGTCTCGACAAGCCGTTCTTCCTGATCGCGGGCACCTGTGTCGTCGAATCCGAGCAGATGACGATCGACACGGCCGGCAAGCTCAAGGAAATCTGCGCGAAGCTCGGCGTGCCGTTCATCTACAAATCGTCGTACGACAAGGCCAATCGCAGCAGCGGCAAGTCGTTCCGCGGTCTGGGTATGGACGAGGGATTGCGTATCCTCTCCGAGGTGAAACGCCAGCTCGATCTGCCGGTGCTGACCGACGTGCACAGCGAGCATGAAATCGAAGCGGTCGCGGCGGTCGTCGACGTGCTGCAGACGCCGGCGTTCCTGTGCCGGCAAACCGATTTCATCCACGCATGCGCGCGCTCGGGCAAGCCGGTCAATATCAAGAAGGGGCAGTTTCTCGCACCGCACGACATGAAGAATGTGATCGACAAGGCGCGCGAAGCCGCACGCGAAGCCGGTCTGTCGGAAGATCGCTTCATGGCTTGCGAACGCGGCGTGTCGTTCGGTTATAACAACCTCGTGTCGGACATGCGGTCGCTGGCGATCATGCGCGAAACCGGCGCACCGGTCGTGTTCGACGCGACGCACTCGGTTCAGTTGCCGGGCGGGCAGGGCACGAGCTCGGGCGGTCAGCGCGAATTCGTACCGGTGCTCGCGCGTGCGGCCGTGGCCACCGGTATCGCCGGGATTTTTATGGAAACGCATCCGAATCCGGCGCAGGCGAAATCCGATGGGCCGAATGCGGTGCCGCTGCATCGTATGGCCGACCTGCTCGAAACGCTGCTCACGCTCGATCAGGCCGTGAAGCGGGCGCCGTTCCTCGAGAACGATTTCAACTGATTCGTCACCGTAAAGCATCCACCGTCATTTCTTGAGGAAACCATGAGTGCTATCGTAGATATCATCGGCCGCGAGATTCTCGATTCGCGAGGCAATCCCACCGTCGAATGCGACGTGCTGCTCGAGTCGGGCACGATGGGCCGCGCAGCGGTTCCGTCGGGCGCTTCGACCGGCTCGCGCGAAGCGATCGAACTGCGCGACGGCGAAACCGGTCGCTACGGCGGCAAGGGTGTGCTGAAAGCGGTCGAGCATATCAACACCGAAATCTCCGAAGCGATCATGGGGCTCGACGCCTCCGAGCAGGCGTTCCTCGACAAGACGCTGCTCGAACTCGACGGCACTGACAACAAGGCGCGCCTCGGTGCGAACGCGATGCTGGCGGTATCGATGGCCGTTGCGAAGGCAGCCGCTGAAGAAGCCGGCCTGCCGCTGTACCGCTACTTTGGCGGTTCGGGAGCGATGCAACTGCCGGTGCCGATGATGAACATCGTCAACGGTGGCGCGCACGCCAACAACAGCCTGGACATCCAGGAATTCATGATCGTGCCGGTCAGCCAGCCGAGCTTCCGCGAAGCACTGCGCTGCGGCGCCGAAGTGTTCCACGCGCTGAAGAAGATTCTCGCGGACCGCGGCATGAGCACGGCTGTCGGCGACGAAGGCGGTTTCGCGCCGAACTTCGGCAGCAATGACGAATGCCTGTCCACCATCCTGCAAGCCATCGAGAAAGCCGGTTATCGCGCCGGTGAAGACGTGCTGCTCGCACTCGACTGCGCCGCGAGCGAGTTCTACCACGACGGCAAGTACCAGCTGGCTGGCGAAGGGCTGCAACTGTCGTCGGCGGAATTCACCGACTACCTCGCCACGCTGGCCGACAAGTTCCCGATCGTATCGATCGAAGACGGCATGCACGAAGGCGACTGGGCTGGCTGGAAGCTGCTTACCGACAAGCTCGGCAAGAAGATCCAGCTGGTCGGCGACGATCTGTTCGTGACGAACACGCGTATCCTGAAGGAAGGCATCGACAAGGGCATCGCGAACTCGATCCTGATCAAGATCAACCAGATCGGCACGCTGACCGAGACGTTCGCGGCGATCGAAATGGCGAAGCGCGCCGGCTACACGGCCGTGATCTCGCACCGCTCCGGCGAAACCGAAGATTCGACGATCGCCGATATCGCGGTCGGCCTGAACGCCGGGCAGATCAAGACCGGCTCGCTGTCGCGCAGCGACCGCATCTCGAAGTACAACCAGTTGCTGCGCATCGAGGAAGATCTCGGCGATATCGCGAGCTATCCCGGCAAGTCGGCGTTCTACAATCTGCGCTAAGCATTGCAGCCGCCATCCTTCGTTTCAGTTTCAGCCCGCCGCCCTGCGTATAGCGCAGGGCGGCGCGTATTATCTGCGCTCTCTTTTTCATGCGGCTCGTCACTGTCGTTCTGATCGTCTTGCTGGCGCTGATCCAGTTCCCGCTCTGGTGGGGACACGGCGGCTGGCTGCGCGTGCACGAACTGCAGCAGCAGCTCGACGGACAGCAGAAGAAGAACGCGGATGCGAAGCTGCGCAACGAGCGGATTGAAGGTGAAGTGCAGGATCTGCAGAGCGGTACCGCAGCCGTCGAGGAGCGGGCGCGCTACGAGATGGGTATGGTGAAGGACAGCGAAGTGTTCGTGCAGTTCGTGTCGCCGAGCGCGGCGGCGAATGCCGGTGCGAGCACGGCGGCCGCGAATACGTCGACGCGCGGGGTGATGTCGGCGGCACCGGTACGCGTGGTGCCGAACCCGGAATCGCGCGCGAAGCCGGACCGCAAGCATGCGGGTAAGAAGGGCGAGAAGGAGAAGGGGGCGGTGGCCCAGCGTTGATGCCGGTTGTGCTGCTATCCGGCGAATTGCGGAAGTGTTGACGAGATCTGTGAAAAAGGCGCGATATCTATCGCGCCTTTTTTATCGGTGGTCCTGACTGCCGTGGTTACCAGCCCCATCCCCAGCCAGGCGCATAGCCGTAGCCGATTCCGCCGCCCCAGCCACGGCCCCATCCGCCGTAGTAGCCACCGGAGATCGCAACCGGCGGGCTGTAATACTGTGCCCATGCCTGAGCGGCGGCTTCGGCCGCGATCGCCTGGTTTTGCTCGGCCATCACCTGATGGTCGATCGCATCGTAGCGCTGGCGTTCCTGTTCGGTCAGCGGACGTGTGCCGTCGGGTACGCCCGACTGGCTGGCGGGCAACCGGCTGTAGATCGGCGCCGGGCCGGGCGGCTCCAGCGCGCAGCCGGCCAGCGCGATGCTACCGGCAACCACTGAAAGTGCGATCGCGGTACGGCCGCGATGGAACAGGGGGAAAGGGGTTTTCATTTCGATCTCCATCGGTCGACGCCTGTGCGGTGCGGCGTGTACCCGTGAATCAACGCAACTACGCGCAACAGCAATTGAGCAGCCCACGATACAACGACGCAGACTACTCACACAAGCCGGAGAGGACGGACGTTAATGCCGTTGCCCGGCCGCCGGCGTCAACCCTTCTGAGAGCCCGTTAGCAAGAAAAAGTTGCGCGACGTCGACCGGGTCGAACTCGTAGCGCTGATTGCAGAACTCGCAGTGGATCTCGACGTGACCGCGCTCTTCGAGCACGCTGTCGACTTCCTCGCGACCGAGCATCTTCAGCATCGCACCGACCCGTTCACGCGAGCAGCTGCATTCGAAGCGCGCGGTAGCCGGCTCGAAGTGCTGCACGTTTTCTTGCCAGAACAGACGCCGAAACACTGTCTCGGGCTCTTCCTTCAGCAGTTCTTCACGCGACAGCGTACCGCCGAGCGTGCACACGCGTTCCCACGTGTCGGTGTCCAGCTCGCCCGGATGCGGCACGATGCCGCCGTCGCCGGGCAGCTTCTGCAGCAGCATGCCGACTGCGCGCTCGGTATTGGCGGCGAGCCACAGACGCGTGTCGAGCTGCTCCGAATGATGCATGTAATGCTCGAGCACCTCGGCCATCGACTTCAGCGGTCCATCCAGGCCCGACAACGGCACGATGCCCTGATACGGCTGTTGACCTGGCATCTTGTCGTGCGGATCGAGCGTGATCACGCAGCGGCCGTGGCCACCGGCGTTAAGGAGTTCGACCAGGGTAGTGTCGTCACCGATGGTGGCCGCGACGTCGCCGGAGAACTTGGCTGTGGCACGCATCGACAGATCCGAGCCGCACTGGACGACCAGCATCTTCACCGGCCCATCGCCGAAAATCTGCATGATCAGCGTACCGTTGAACTTCAGGTTCGCGGACAGCAGCGCGCAGGCGGCCATCATTTCGCCGAGGATGGTTCGCACGGGCGCCGGGTAGTCGCGGCGTGTCAGCACTTCCTGCCAGGTATTGCGCAGCGAAACGATTTCGCCGCGCACGGGCGCCGCGCTGAAGATGAACTTTTGCAACTGATCCTTCACAACTTTTCCTTAGGTTTATGGCGCGGCGTGTTGCCGGGCCTGCGCGTCGCGCGACCGGCTATCGATCAGCCGATGCGCACCAACTGCGCCTTGAAATATTCGCGGCGTTCCACATAGTTCGCCGCGTTGCGCCGCATGCCGGCGATGTCCGCTTCCGTCAGTTCGCGCACGACCTTGGCAGGCGCGCCCAGAATCAGCGAATTGTCCGGAAACACCTTGCCTTCGGTCACGACTGCGCCGGCTCCGACCAGACAGTTGCGGCCGATTACCGCTCCATTCAAGACCACCGCCTGAATTCCGACCAGAGCGCCTTCCTTGATCGTGCAGCCGTGCAGCATCGCCTGATGGCCGATCGTCACGTTGGCTTCGATTGTCAGCGGGTAGCCGGGGTCGGTGTGCAGCACGGCGCCTTCCTGGATGTTGCTGCCGACTCCGACCGAAATCGGTTCGTTATCGCCGCGAATCGCCGCGCCGAACCAGATACTGGCGTTTTCTTCCACCGATACCTTGCCGATAATCGTCGCCGTATCCGCGACGAACACGCTTTCGTGAATGGTCGGGGCTGCTGTGCCGAGCTTGTAGATTGCCACGGTGTCTCCAGTGTCGTGCGTCACGCCGAATCGGCGCCGCGTACGTTCGCAGCGCGCCGGGGCGCTGCATCATGGTCGAATCGCGTATTGTAAACGGTTGTGTATGGAGGCTGGGTGACGTGGGGCGGTGGGTGCATTTGCCGCCTCGCCACGCGGCCCGCTTCGCGACTTTTCTGCCATTTCTTCAACTGATCCACTTATCCGCTCATCCAGCATGGTTGCCGCCGCTTCGCCCGCTTTTTCCGCCCCGTCCGAACCGGTTTGCGCACGTACCGCCGCGCTGGCCGCGTTGTGCGAGCGCGATCCAGCACGCAAGGCAGAGACAACACGCCTGTTGCAGGCCGAGGTTCGTAGCGGGGCCGCGGTGTGCCGCTCCGCTGCAACGTTCGTCGAGCCGCAGGACCTGCCGGGACGTCCCGCACGGCCCGAGCTGGTCGAGCCGCGCCAGCTCGGCAGGCGCAGCATGCAGTCGCCAGAAGGGCGCGCCGTGCTGCTGCATGCGCTCGCGCATATCGAGTTCAACGCGATCAACCTGGCACTCGACGCCGTATGGCGCTTTACCGGCATGCCCACGGCGTTCTACGTCGACTGGCTGACAGTCGCGGCAGAGGAAGCGCATCACTTTTCGCTGCTCGTCGCGCGGCTCGCCGAATTCGGCCATGCATACGGCGATTTTCCCGCACACGACGGTCTGTGGGACATGTGCGACCGGACGCGCGACGACGTGCTCGCGCGCATGGCGCTCGTGCCGCGGACACTCGAAGCACGCGGACTCGATGCGTCGCCGCCGATCCGCGCGCGTTTGAAGCAGGCGGGCGACGATGCATCGGCGGCGATTCTCGACGTCATCCTGCGCGACGAGATCGGCCACGTGCTGATCGGCAACCGCTGGTTCCGCCATCTGTGCGACGCGCGCGCTCTCGATCCCCATACGACCTACACGCTGCTCGCCGAGCAGTACAAGGCACCGAAGCTGCGTGGCCCGTTCAATTTCGCCGCGCGCCGCGATGCCGGCTTCGACGAAGCCGAACTGGCAACGCTTGCCGGTCTCGATAGTCCGGCTGCGGACTGAACATTCCTTCCACGCTCCGACAGCCGCCGGACGCAGACGCCGATATAATCGAACGACCATTCTTTTTTGCGGGTCGCTCATGAATACCTCCCAGTCCGATTTCGTTTCCGTCCACGGTGTGCGGCTGCATGTGCGTCGCTGGGGGAATCCGGAGGCGCCCGCACTGTTCATGCTGCACGGCTGGATGGATGTCGCGGCGTCGTTCCAGTTCGTGGTCGACGCGCTTGGCGGCGACTGGCAGGTGATCGCCCCGGATGCGCGCGGTTTCGGGCTATCCGACTGGCCGGTCGCAGCGCGCGGCGCCGGGCACTACTGGTTCCAGGAGTACCTGTCCGATCTCGATGCACTGCTCGACCACTACGCACCCACCGGCGAGGTTAATCTGGTCGGCCACAGCATGGGCGCGAACGTCGTTTGCCTGTATGCGGGGATCAGACCGGAGCGGGTGCGGCGTGTGGTCGACCTCGAAGGCTTCGGGCTGGCGCCTTCGTTTGCTGCGCAAGCGCCGCGGCGCCTGCGCAGCTGGCTCGACGAAATGCGCGAACCGCCGAGCCTGAAGCATTACGCGTCGCTGGACGCGGTCGCGGCACGGCTCATCAAGACCAACGAGCGCCTGAGCGCGCACCGCGCCCGGTTTCTCGCCGAGCACTGGTCGCGGCCGGACGGCGAGGGCGGCTATGAGCTGCTGGCCGATCCGGCGCACAAGATGCGCGGCCCGATGCTGTACCGGCTCGACGAAGTCATGGCGGTGTGGGCCAAGGTGCAGGCGAAGGTGCTGCATGTCGAAGCGGCCGCGTCGCCGACACTCGCCATGATCGCCGGCGAGATCCCACTCGACGAATTCAAGGCCCGCTTCCGCGCGTTTCCGAACTGGCGCGAAAAGATCATCGACGATGCGGGCCATATGGTCCATCACGATCAGCCGGAGCAGGTTGCGGCGCTGATCGAGGCGTTCTGCACGTAGCATCGTCGCGCGATGTCACGTGGCTGACTTTTTGCGCATAAGGAAACCCGCGCGGCGCAGGCCATGCGGGTTTCCGGAGATTGGCCCGCGTTCGCTTACTGCATTGCAGTAAAATAGCGGCTGAACCTCCACAGAACAGAATGAACGCCGATCTCCATTGCCATTCCACCGTTTCCGACGGCCACTTCGCGCCCGCCGACGTCGCGCGGCGCGCGCACGCGTGCGGCGTGACGCTATGGGCGCTGACGGACCACGACGAAGTGGGCGGCCAGCCGGAGGCGCGCGCGACCGCCGAGGCGCTCGGCATGCGCTATCTGGGCGGTGTCGAGATTTCGGTAACGTGGGCGTCGCGGACCGTGCATATCGTCGGTTTGCATGTCGACTCTGCGTGTAGCGCGCTGGTCGACGGTCTGGCCCGCACGCGTAACGGTCGTGCCGCGCGTGGCGAGGCGATCGGCGAGCAACTGGCCACCTTGGGCGTGCCGGGTGCGTATGAAGGCGCGCTGAAGTACGTGTCGAATCCGGACATGATGTCGCGCACCCACTTCGCGCGTTTCATGGTGGACGCGGGCTACGCGCAATCGACGCAGGACGCTTTTACCCGCTACCTCGGTGACGGCAAGCCGGGTTACGTCGCGCATCGCTGGGCGAAGCTGGCCGACGCGGTCAAATGGATTCACGCCGCCGGCGGCGAAGCGGTCATCGCGCATCCGGGCCGGTACGAATACACGCCGCTTGAGTTCGATGCGCTGTTCGGCGAATTCATCGATCTCGGCGGCAAGGCTATCGAAGTCGTGACCGGCAGCCACACGCCGGATCAGTATCGCGAGTATGCAGACGTCGCGCGCCGCTTCGGTTTCGAAGCCTCGCGCGGCTCCGATTTTCACTCACCCGGCGAAAGCCGCGTCGAGCTGGGCAGCTTGCCGCCGCTTCCGTCCGATCTCAAGCCTGTCTGGGAACGCTGGCTGTGATGCCGCGCGGTGCCGCAACGGCACGCGCCGCGCATCTGCCGATGCAAGCCGGCGCATCATCCAATTTCCTTAGCTGATCGCCATGTCGCAATTTTTTCGGGTTCATCCGGATAATCCGCAGTCGCGCCTGATCAAGCAGGCGGTACAGATCATCAACGATGGTGGCGTCGTTGCGCTGCCCACCGATTCCAGCTACGCGCTCGCATGCCATCTCGACGACAAGCAGGCGGTCGAACGTCTGCGGCGTATCCGCGGGCTCGACGAACGTCAGTTGTTGTCGCTGCTGGTGCGCGATCTCTCCGAGCTTGCCAATTTCGCGATGGTCGACAACCGTCAGTACCGGTTGATCAAGTCGGTGACGCCGGGGCCGTACGTGTTCGTGCTCGAGGCGACCAAAGAGGTGCCGCGGCGGTTGTCTCATCCGTCGCGCAAGACGATCGGGCTGCGGGTGCCCGATCATGCGATCACGCTTGCGATCCTCGAGGAGCTCGGTCAGCCATTGCTGGGCACGACGCTGATCATGCCCGGCGAGACCGAGCCGCTCAACGATCCCGACGAGATCCGCGCGCGGCTCGAAAAGCAGCTCGATCTGGTGATCGATGGCGGTGCGTGTCCGCGCGAACCATCGACGATCATCGATCTGACCGGCGAAGAACCGGTGCTGGTGCGGGCGGGGCGCGGCAGTCTCGCGCCGTTCGGGCTTGGGCAAGCGGCATGAGCAAAACGATACGAGCGGAGCGCCGGGGCGACCTGAACGCACCGTAAAAGAAGGCAGACGGACGCGCGTAATCGCGTTGTTACAATAGCGAGCTATGGATTCCTCCCTGATACAAACTATCGCCGTCTACGCGTTGCCCGTGATCTTCGCGATCACGTTGCACGAAGCGGCACACGGTTACGTCGCGCGAATGCTCGGCGACAACACCGCCTACGTGCTGGGCCGCGTGTCGTTCAATCCGATGCGGCACATCGATCCGCTCGGCACGATCGTGATTCCGCTGGTGCTGTACTTCGCGACGAGCGGCGCGTTCATGTTCGGCTATGCGAAGCCGGTCCCGGTCGCGTTCGGCAATCTGCGCAATCCGCGCTGGGGCAGCCTGTGGGTCGCGCTTGCCGGGCCCGGTTGCAATTTCGTTCAGGCGCTTGTGTGGGGCGTGGTCGGTGTGGTGCTTGCCGTGGCGGGTGTCGACGAACCGTTCTTCACACGGATGGCCGCCGCCGGTGTCGGCGTGAATCTCGTGCTCGGCGTGCTGAACCTGTTCCCATTGCCGCCGCTCGATGGTGGCCGCGTGCTCGTCGCCTTGCTGCCGACGCGTGCGGCCATCGCGCTGTCGCGCATCGAACCGTACGGGTTCTTCATCGTGATGGCGCTGGTGATGACGGGCGCACTGACACGCTACTGGCTACGACCGCTGGTCGATCTCGGCTACGATGCGGTCACGGCCATCCTGACTCCTCTCGTTTCGCTCTTCTCATAAGACCATGTTCCCAGACCGTATCTTCTCCGGCATGCGGCCCACCGGATCGCTGCACCTCGGCCACTATCACGGCGTGCTGAAAAACTGGGTGCGGCTGCAATCCGAATACCCGTGCTTCTTCTGCGTCGTCGACTGGCACGCGCTAACGACGCACTACGAAACACCCGAGGTCATCGAAAAGAACGTCTGGGATGTGCTGACCGACTGGCTCGCCTCCGGGATCGATCCGGCGCAGGCGACGCTCTTCATCCAGAGCCGGGTGCCCGAGCACGCGGAACTGGCGCTCCTGCTCGGCATGAGCACGCCGCTCGGCTGGCTCGAACGCGTGCCGACCTACAAGGAGCAGATGGAGAAGCTGAAGGACAAGGATCTGTCCACCTACGGCTTTCTCGGCTACCCGGTGCTGATGGCGGCCGACATTCTGCTGTATCGCGCGTCGCTCGTGCCGGTTGGCGAAGACCAGGTGCCGCACGTCGAAATGACACGCGAAATCGCGCGCCGCTTCAACTACATGTACGGGCGCGAACCGGGCTTCGAAGAGAAAGCGCTCGAGGCCGCGAAGAAACTGGGCGGCAAGCGCTCGAAGCTGTATCACGAATTGCGCAACGCGTATCAGCAGGAAGGCGACGACGAGGCGCTCGAGCAGGGGCGTGCGATGCTGCAGGAATCGCAGAGCCTGTCGCTGAACGATCGCGAGCGGCTCTTCGGCTATCTGGAAGGCGCGCGCAAGATCATTCTTCCCGAGTCACAAGCTTTGCTCACCGAAGCATCGCGGATGCCGGGGCTCGACGGACAGAAGATGTCGAAGTCGTACGGCAACACGATCGGCCTGCGCGAAGACGCCGAGACGATCACGAAGAAGGTTCGCACGATGCCGACCGACCCGGCGCGCGTGCGCCGTACCGATCCGGGTGATCCTGACAAATGCCCGGTCTGGCAACTGCACCAGGCGTACACCGACGAAACGACGCACGAGTGGGTGCAGAAGGGCTGTCGTACGGCGGGCATCGGTTGCCTCGACTGCAAGCAGCCGGTGATCGACGGCATCCTGCGCGAGCAGCAGCCGATGCTGGAACGCGCGCAGAAATACATGGACGATCCGTCGTTGCTACGCGCGATTGCCGCGGATGGTTGCGACAAGGCCCGCCGCTTCGCCGTCGAGACGATGCGTGACGTGCGCGAGGCGATGGGCCTCGCGTACAACTGAGCGCGTCCGCGGCGCCGCGTTGCTGTCTGTGAGCATGAGCGATCAGCCCTTGTTCGCGGCCAGTCTGGCCGAGCCGTCGAGCTGGGTCTGCAACTGGGCGCATCTGATCGCGCCGGGGGGCGCGGTGCTCGACGTCGCCTCGGGGCGCGGCCGGCACGCCCGCTGGTTCGCTGAGCGCGGCCATCCGGTGACGGCCATCGATCGCGACATCGACGCGCTGGCCACGATGCGCGACGAACCGCGCATTGCAGCGCTCGCCGCCGATCTCGAAGGCGCGCCATGGCCCCTGCGCGCGGACGCACAGTTCGCCGCCGTGATCGTGACGAACTACCTGCATCGACCGCTGTTCACGACGCTGCTCGACGCGCTCGCCCCCGGCGGCGTGTTGATTTACGAAACCTTCGCGCACGGCAACCAGACCGTCGGCAAACCGTCCCGGCCAGAATTTCTGCTGGCGCCGGGCGAGTTGCTCGAGGTCGTCCGCGGGCGGCTGCGGGTTGTCGGATTCACCGATGGTTTTCTCGCACAACCGCGTCAGGCTTATGTCCAGCGGATCTGTGCGATTTTCGAGGCACCCGGTGACAACGATACGGAAGGTGCACGACCCCCTCCGCGTTACGTTCTGGCCGGCTAATCCGCTACAATCGCGATTTACCGATTCAATTCATGGCGTTTCATGACTAACGGCACACATAGCAACGACGGCATCCAGATTCGCGGCAGCATCCCTGCCATCATTACGCCGATGCAGGAAGACGGCAGCCTCGATCTGCCGGCGTTCCGCAAACTGATCGACTGGCACATAGAAGAGGGCACGAACGGGCTGGTCGTCGTCGGGACGAGCGGCGAATCGGCGACGCTGTCGGTCGACGAGCACGTGCTGATGATCAAGACCGCAGTCGAGCACACAGCGGGCCGGATTCCGGTGATCGCGGGCTCGGGTGGCAACTCCACGGCGGAAGCGATCGAGCTGACCGAGCACGCGAAGCGTGCCGGCGCCGATGCGACGCTGCAGGTCGTGCCGTACTACAACAAACCGACCCAGGAAGGCATCTACCGCCATTTTTCGAAAATCGCGGAAACGGTCGATCTGCCGGTCATCCTCTACAACGTACCGGGCCGCACGGTCGCGGATATGTCGAACGAGACGATCCTGCGTCTGGCCCACGTGCCGGGCGTGGTCGGCGTGAAGGAAGCGACCGGCAATATCGACCGCGCCGCGCACCTGATCAAGTCGGCGCCCGCGCATTTCGGCATCTACAGCGGCGACGATCCGACGGCGATCGCGTTGATGCTGCTGGGCGGCCACGGCAATATCTCGGTCACCGCCAACGTCGCGCCGCGCGCGATGAGCGAGCTCTGCAAGGCCGCGCTTGCCGCCGACGCAAAGACTGCCCGCGCCATTCATCTGAAGTTGTGGTCGCTGCACAAGAACCTGTTCGTCGAATCGAATCCGATTCCTGCGAAATGGGCGTTGCAGCAACTGGGTCGCATTCAGGGCGGCATCCGCCTGCCGCTTACACCGCTCGATGCGCACTACCACGAAGGCGTGCTCGCCGCGCTGCGCGAAGCGGGCTTGATGGGCTGAAGCGGGGCTGGCCCGGTTGCTCGACCGGGCTGCACCGTCACCGGCATTTCCTTAACCGACGTCGATCCCGCCACGTTCCGGCTCAGAACCAGGCACCGCGTTCCAGCTTCACGAAGGACCTCATGAAACGTTCCGCACTTTCCCTCCACGCAACCCGCATGGCGGCGCTGGCGCTCGCTCTCGGCATGCTCGCCGGCTGCGATACGCTGAACGACTGGTTCGCTACCGATCGCGTCAACTACAAGACGACGGCCAGCGCGCCGCCGCTCGCAGTCCCCAGCGATCTGACGCCGACCGGTATCGATCCGCGCTACACCGCGCCCCCGGCCGACAAGGCGTTCGGCGGTGCACCGCAGCGCGCGGTGACGGCGGCTGGCAATTCGACCGAGGGCGTACCGAACACGCAGGATCCGCTCGGCATGCACATCGAGCGCGACGGCGATCATCGCTGGCTGGTGGTGGATGGCCGCACGCCCGATCAACTGTGGCCGCTGTTGCAGGACTTCTGGAAGGACAATGGCTTCTCGCTGAAGACCGACGCGCCGGCCACCGGCATCATGGCGACCGACTGGGCCGAGAACCGCGCGAAGATTCCGGACGACTGGTTCCGCCGCACGATCGGCAGGGTGATCGATGTCGCGTATTCGTCGGGGACCCGCGACAGCTTCCGCACGCTCGTGTCACGTGATCCGAACGGTGCCACCGACATTTCGATCACGCACAGTGCACTGGAAGAAATGCTGACCGGGCAGGACAAGACGTCGTCGCGCTGGGTCGAACGGCCGCGCGATCCGGCGCTTGAGGCGGAGTTTCTCGCCCAGTTGATGCAGAAGTTCGGGCTGACCGACGCACAGTCGAAGCAACTGCTGACCGACGCACGCCTCGCCGTGGCACCCGCGCAGCTCGATACGTCGAACGGCGGTTCGACGCTCGATCTGCAGGAGCCGTTCGACAGCGCATGGCTGCGTGTCGGTCTGGCGCTCGACCGGACGAACTTCACCGTCGACAACCGCGATCGCCAGAAGGGCATTTACTACGTGCGCTACGCGGATTCGACCCAGGAACTGAAGCGCGACGGACTGTTCGGCAAGCTGTTCTATGGCAACGAAAGCGCTAAGAAGCAGGGGCCGGAATTCATGGTCAACGTGCGTTCGCGCGGCGATCAGCTGACCCAGATTGCCGTGCTCGATGCGAATGGCCAGCTCGATACGTCAAAGGACGCGCAGAACATCGTGTCGCTGCTGCACGCGCAACTGAACTAGGCGAACCATGCGGTTCGCGAGCCTCGGCAGCGGCAGTGAAGGCAATGCGCTGCTCGTCGAAGCGCAGGATGGGACGACGACGACGCGGGTGCTGCTCGATTGCGGTTTTTCGGCGAAGGAAGTCGAGCGGCGGCTCGCGCGCATCGGCGCGAACGTCGAGGCGCTCGACGCCATCCTGATCACGCATGAACATAGCGACCACATCGGCAGTGCGCTGACGCTGGCCCGCAAGTGGTCGATTCCGCTGTACATGAGCTGGGGCACGGCCCGCGCAGTCGGTGCCGACGATGCCGACGTCGACCTGCGTGTGCTGTGGGGCGATGAGACAGTGGCGATCGGCGATCTTGCCGTACTGCCCTACACCGTGCCGCACGATGCCCGCGAGCCGCTGCAGTTCGTGCTGTCGGACGGAGCGGGGCGGCTCGGCGTACTGACCGACGTCGGCACGTCGACGCTGCATATCAGCGAGGTGCTGAGCGGTTGCGATGCACTGGTGCTCGAATGCAATCACGATCTCGCGATGCTGGCGGCGAGCCGCTATCCGGCGTCGCTGAAAGCGCGCATCGGCGGTGCGCATGGTCACCTGAACAACGATGCCGCGGCGGAAATTCTTGCGTCGCTGGACCGGTCCCGGCTGCGACATCTGATCGCTGCTCACTTGAGCCAGCAGAACAATCTGCCCGAGCTCGCGCAGGCCGCGATGGCTGCCGTTCTGGGAACCGCTGCTACCGAAGTGATCGTCGCGTCGCAGGGGGAAGGTTTTTCGTGGCTGAGCCTGTAGGGCGGCACACATAGTCATAAAGCACGGCTACAAAGAAAAACGCGCATGACGGTAATCGTCATGCGCGTTTCTGTTTATAGCTTGTTACTTGCCGGTTTGCGGCTTAGTTACGGTTGCCGCCGAAGATACCAAGCAGCGCCAGCAGGTTCACGAACACGTTGTACAGATCCAGGTAGATCGCCAGCGTTGCCGTGATGTAGTTCGTCTCGCCGCCGTTCACGACGCGCTGCACGTCGACCAGCATGTACGCCGAGAAGATCACGATGGCGAGCACCGAAACCGTCAGCATCAGCGCCGGCAATTGCAGAAACATGTTGGCGACCGAGGCCAGCACGATTACGAGCACGCCCATGAACAGCCACTTGCCGAGGCCCGAGAAGTCACGCTTGCTGACCGTGGCGACCGTCGCCATCGCGGCGAAGATCACACCGGTGCCACCGAACGCGAGCATGATCAGCGACGGACCGTTCGAAAAGTGGAGCACGAAGCTCAGTATGCGCGACAGCATCAGACCCATGAAGAACGTGAAGCCGAGCAGCACGAACACGCCGACGGCGCTGTCTTTGGTGCGCTGGATCGCGAACATGAAGCCGAAAGCGATGGCGAAAAACGCCAGCATGCTCATTGCCGGGCTGGTGGCGGCGAACAGCGTGAAACCGGTCGCGACGCCCACCCACGCGCCCAGTACTGTCGGCACCATCGACAGCGCGAGCAGCCAATAGGTATTGCGCAGTACGCGGTTGCGGGTTTCGACCGTGCTGACGGTGCCGCCACGGCCGAAGTTATAAGGGGTGTTCATGGTTTCTCCTTGCGTCGAACGCAGTGGTGCGGTGGTTGTGCCAGCCACGTGGCCTTCTGGGGCCCGACCGGCTGACCCTACATCTGGAAGCTACATCCCTAAGATTAACCCTGTCTTAAGGAGTTGCAAGACCTGCCGGACGGGTAACGCAAGGCACCTGCAACTCCCCCTTGGAGTCTTTCAATGCTGTAAGGGTTCAATCGCAATCATACATGGGAACATGCTACAATAGCGGATTCATTTAAATCTGTAACCTCTTAATTTTCTGGAGTTTTTATGGCGCTCGAACGCACTTTGTCGATTATCAAGCCGGACGCAGTGGCAAAGAACGTGATTGGCCAGATCTACAGCCGTTTCGAAAACGCTGGTCTGAAGGTCATCGCTGCCCGCATGGTGCATCTGTCGCGTGCCGATGCCGAGAAGTTTTACGCCGTTCATGCCGCTCGCCCGTTCTTCAAGGACCTCGTCGAGTTCATGATCTCCGGTCCGGTGATGGTGCAGGTTCTGGAAGGCGACGACGCCATCCTGAAGAATCGTCAGCTGATGGGCGCAACCGACCCGAAGAAGGCAGAAAAAGGCACGATTCGTGCTGATTTCGCCGACAGCATCGACGCAAACGCGGTTCACGGCTCGGATGCAGCCGAAACGGCACGCGACGAAGTGGCGTTCTTCTTCCCGGCAGTCAACGTTTATTCGCACTGAGCGCCGGACAAAGTAGTAAGGTAAAAGCAGCAGGAACGGGCGCGAACGGCACAGGCGTTCATGCAGCTTGCTTTGCATGAATGTAGTCTCGCACTGAAATGGCAGGATTCGATATGACGAGCACAACCGTCAACCTTCTCGATCTCGACGCCGAGGGGCTCGTCGCCTATTGCGACAGCCTCGGCGAGAAGCCGTTTCGCGCCAAGCAGTTGCAGCGCTGGATCCACCAATACAATGCGGCGGACTTCGACGGCATGACCGATCTCGCGAAGTCCCTGCGCGAAAAGCTGAAAGGGCGTGCGACTCTCGCGATGCCCGATATCGTCAGCGACCATATCTCCGCCGACGGCACCCGCAAGTGGCTGATCGACGTCGGCAACGGCAATGCCGTCGAAACCGTTTTCATTCCTGAAGAAACCCGCGGCACGCTGTGCGTGTCGTCGCAGGCGGGCTGTGCGGTCAATTGCCGCTTCTGCTCGACCGGCAAGCAGGGTTTTTCACGCAATCTCACTACCGGCGAAATCGTTGGCCAGTTGCGCATGGCCGAGTTCGCGCTGCGCGCCGCACGCGGCACCGCGATTGGCCGCGCGGCCGGCGGTGACGGCAAGGGCGAACGGGCAGTCACCAATGTGGTGATGATGGGCATGGGCGAGCCGCTTCTGAATTACGACGCGGTTGTGCCCGCCATGCGTCTGATGCTCGACGACAACGCGTACGGGTTGTCGCGCCGGCGCGTGACGTTGTCGACCTCTGGGGTAGTGCCGATGATGGACCGGCTCGGCGCCGATCTGCCGGTGGCGCTTGCGGTATCCCTGCACGCGCCGACAGATTCACTGCGCGACATGCTGGTGCCGCTGAACAAAAAGTATCCGCTGCGCGAGTTGATGGCAGCGTGCGAGCACTATCTGAAGGTAGCGCCGCGAGATTTCATTACGTTCGAATATTGCATGCTCGACGGTGTGAACGACAGCGAGGCGCAGGCGCGCGAACTGCTGGCCGTGACGCGCAACGTGCCGTGCAAGTTCAACCTGATCCCGTTCAACCCGTTCCCGGAATCCGGGTTGTTCCGCTCGAAGTCCGAGCAGATCAAGCGGTTTGCGCAAGTGCTGATGGACGCGGGTGTGGTGACCACGGTGCGCAAGACGCGCGGCGACGACATCGACGCTGCCTGTGGACAGCTGGCCGGAGCGGTCCAGGACCGCACGCGGCTCGCCGAGCGCACCGGGAAAGCGGCGAAAGTCATCGAAGTACGGGCTATATAGCCACGGGCTGTATAGCCCGGCAGCGTCCGCAGCAACGTCGCGGCGATGCGAGAGGAAAGTTTTGCAGAAGCGATCGGAAGCGGCACACATGCCGCGCATTTTGTTATAAACGGTCTGCGATCCGGATTGGGGCGGGGTGTCCCGAAGGGTCGCACGAGTGAAAAAGAATCGACGCGAAAGGATTTGGGATGAGTGAGCCGCAGCACCCGCAGCCGCAGGACACGGAGACGAACGCAGGCCGCCCCGCACCGGCTGTGGTGCAGCCGCTTGGGTCGGGCGGACTGGATTCGCTGGCGGCGCTGGGAGCGCGATTGACGCAACTGCGCGAATCGAAAGGCTGGACGATCGACGACGTTTCGGCCCGCCTGAAAGTGGCCGTGCCGAAGCTGCGCGCGCTCGAGGCGGGCGACATCAGCCATCTCCCGGATACGACATTTGCACTCGGCGTGGTGCGCAGCTATGCGCGTATGCTCGGTGCCGATCCCGCGCCGTTCACACAGGCGCTGCGCCGCGAGAAAGGTGTGCCCGAACCGGATCTGTCGATGCCGGCTTCGTCGGGACGCGATTTGCCGCGCGGCAAGGTTTCGCTGTCGCTGGGCGGAGCGCCGCGGCGTCGTTCGTGGCTGTGGGGAATTGCCGCAATCGTCGTCGCGGTGATCGCGCTGGCCATGTGGCATACGAACAGCGGCGAGTCGTCCGCGTGGTTCGCGCGTCTGAAGGCGAGCGCGAACGGCACAGCCGCTACGGCGGGCGATGCGGCGAGCACATCCGCTACGGTCGCGCAGGGCCAGACGGCCGCAGCCGACGATACGGCGAGTACGCCGGATGCCCAAGCTAATCAGACTAATCAGGCCGCGTCCACCGATGCAGGTGCCGTCGCATCAGGAACGCCGATGCCGGCCCCGTTGCCGACTGCCGCGGCACCGGCATCGACGGTTGTTGCGCCGGTGGCACAGGCCAGCCAGCCGGCGGTCGCCGCCGCACCGGCGAGCGTTGCCACCACGATGACTGCCAGCGCACCCGCCGCTGCGCCTCAGGAAGGCGAAGCGATCGTCGCGATGAGCGTCAGCCAGGACAGCTGGTTCAGCGTGCGCCAGAACGACGGCAAGGAGTTGTTCTCCGGCCTCGTTCACGCGGGAGAAACGAAGGAAGTTACCGGCGCGGCACCATTCAAGATCACGGTGGGCAACAAGGCAGGGCTCGCGTCGATGACGCTCGACGGCCAGCCGGTCGATCCCGCCAAGTATTCGTCGGCCCGAGGCAATGTGGCGCGCTTTGCGTTGCCTTGATTCTGTCATGACGCGCCGCGGCGAATCGGCCAGCGGCGCTTTCCCCGGTCGGGCATTGCCAGTGTGCAGGGCAGCCTGAGCGGTTTTTTTGCGGATTTTTTCGATGCATTCCGATCCCTTGCCATCCAGCAGCCAGATTTGTTCGTCCGAGCCCGTTTTCGGCGGCCACGCGCCGCGTCGCGTGTCGCATGCGGTCGACGTGCGTTGGGGCGGTCAGCTCGTGACGATCGGCGGCGACGCGCCGGTGCGCGTGCAGTCGATGACCAACACCGATACCGCCGACGCGATCGGCACAGCGATCCAGATCAAGGAACTGGCACAGGCCGGCTCCGAGCTCGTGCGGATCACTGTCAACACACCCGAAGCCGCAGCCGCGGTGCCCGCTGTGCGCGAGCAACTCGACCGGATGGGCGTGAGCGTGCCGCTCGTCGGCGACTTCCACTACAACGGCCATCTGCTGCTGCGTGACTATCCGGGCTGCGCGGAAGCGCTGTCGAAGTACCGCATTAACCCCGGCAACGTCGGCCACGGTGCGAAGCGCGACACGCAGTTCGCGCAGATGATCGAGGCCGCGGCCCGCTACGACAAGCCGGTCCGGATCGGCGTGAACTGGGGCAGTCTCGACCAGGAACTGCTCGCGAAGATGATGGACGAGAACGCCGCGCGCACCCAACCGTGGGACGCGCAGAGCGTGATGTACGAAGCGCTGATCCAGTCGGCGATCGGCTCGGCGGAACGGGCGGTCGAACTCGGGCTTAGCCGCAACCGCATCATCCTGTCGTGCAAGGTGAGCGGGGTGCAGGATCTGATCGCGGTGTACCGCGAGCTTGCGCGCCGCTGTGAATTCGCGCTGCACCTCGGCTTGACCGAAGCGGGCATGGGTTCGAAGGGCATCGTTGCATCGACGGCGGCGCTGTCGGTGCTGCTGCAGCAGGGCATCGGCGACACGATCCGGATTTCGCTGACACCGGAGCCAGGCGGTCCGCGTACTGGCGAAGTGATCGTCGGTCAGGAAATCCTGCAGACCATGGGCCTGCGTTCGTTCACGCCGATGGTGATCGCGTGTCCGGGTTGCGGACGCACGACCAGCACGCTGTTCCAGGAGCTTGCATCGCAGATCCAGACCTATCTGCGTACCCAGATGCCGGTCTGGCGCGACCAGTTCCCGGGCGTCGAGAAGATGCACGTCGCGGTGATGGGTTGCATCGTCAACGGTCCGGGCGAATCGAAGCAGGCGAACATCGGTATCAGCCTGCCGGGTTCCGGTGAGAATCCGGCCGCGCCGGTGTTCATCGACGGCGAGAAGGTCAAGACGCTGCGCGGCGAACGCATCGCAGAAGAATTCCAGCAAATCGTGAGCGACTACGTCGAGCGCACCTATGGTCGCGCAACGGCGCTCAACTAAATATTCGTCGATCGAAGACAGATGACAGAACAGAAGAAGAAGCTCGAAAAGTTGTCCGGTGTGAAGGGCATGAACGATATCCTTCCGCAGGAAGCCGGGCTGTGGGAGTTTTTCGAAGCGACGGTGAAGTCGATGCTCCGTTCGTACGGATACCAGAACATCCGCACGCCGATCCTCGAACATACGCAGCTATTCACGCGCGGTATCGGCGAGGTGACGGACATCGTCGAGAAGGAGATGTACAGCTTCACCGACGCACTGAACGGCGAGAACCTGACCATGCGTCCGGAGAACACCGCCGCGGTTGTGCGCGCAACCATCGAACATAACCTGCTGTACGACGGTCCGAAGCGGCTGTGGTACGTCGGTCCGATGTTCCGTCACGAGCGTCCGCAGCGCGGGCGTTATCGCCAGTTCCATCAGGTTGGTGTCGAGGCGCTTGGTTTTGCCGGTCCGGATACCGACGCCGAGATCATCCTGATGTGCCAGCGCCTGTGGGACGATCTTGGGCTGAGCGGTATCCGTCTCGAGATCAACTCGCTGGGTCTTGCGCACGAGCGCGCCGCACACCGTGTCGAACTGATCGCGTACCTGGAAAAGCACATGGACGTGCTCGACGAGGACGCAAAGCGCCGGCTGTATACGAATCCGCTGCGCGTGCTGGACACGAAGAATCCGGCACTGCAGGAAATCGCGCAGAACGCGCCGAAGCTGATCGATTTTCTCGGCGAGGAATCGCGTGCGCACTTCGACGGGCTGCAACGCATCCTCAAGTCGAACAACATTCCGTTCAAGATCAATCCGCGGCTCGTGCGCGGTCTCGATTACTACAATCAGACCGTCTTCGAGTGGATCACGGACAAGCTCGGCGCGCAGGGTACGGTAGCCGCCGGCGGCCGTTACGATCCGCTGATCGAGCAGCTCGGCGGCAAGCCGACAGCGGCGTGTGGCTGGGCGATGGGCGTCGAGCGTATCCTCGAGCTCCTGAAGGAGGAGAACCTCGTACCCGAAGCCGAAGGCTGCGACGTGTACGTGGTTCACCAGGGCGATGCGGCGCGCGAGCAGGCGTTCATCGTGGCCGAGCGGCTGCGCGATACGGGGCTCGATGTGATCCTGCATTGCAGCCCGGATGGCCAGACGGCGAGCTTCAAGTCGCAGATGAAGCGTGCCGATGCCAGCGGCGCCGCGTTCGCGGTGATTCTCGGCGAAGACGAGATCGCGAACGGCACGGTTGGGGTCAAACCGCTGCGCGGCATGGATGAAAGTGGCGGTAAGAGTGAACAACATAACGTTCCCGCCGAAGACTTGACCGAATTTCTAATCAATGCGATGGTTGCAACCGCCGAAGATGGCGAGGACTGATCGCGGCGGCGCGTTTGCGGCTCGATATGAACAGATATAAGGAAGAAGGGATCGCCCGGCGATGAGTTACCACGACGAACAAGAATCGATTGAAAGTCTGAAGGCATGGTGGACGCAGTGGGGCAATTCGACCACGTGGGTTGTCCTGATCGTGCTCGTGGCCGCAGCTAGCTGGAACGGCTGGAATTTCTGGCAGCGTCGCCAGGCGGCGGAAGCTTCGGTGCTGTATGACCAGGTGCAACAGGCAGTTGCGTCCGGCGATAAAGCCAAGGTGTCGCGCGTTGCCGCCGATATGGAAGACAAGTTCAGCAGCACGGCCTATGCGCAGATGACTGCGCTCAGCGCAGCGAAGGTGCTCTATACGGCAGGCGACGAGCCCGCCGCGAAGGCGCAGCTGCAATGGACTGTCGACCACGCGAAAGACGACGAATTCCGCCAGATCGCGAAGCTGCGTCTCGCTTCGCTGCTACTCGACGAAAAGGCATACGACGCAGGTCTTGCGCTGCTCGCGGAGCCGCAGTCGGATGCATTCAAGGGTGTCGTCGCCAATGGCCGCGGCGATCTGCTCGCAGCCCAGGGCAAGCGCGACGATGCACGTACGGCTTACAAGCTCGCGCTCGACACGCTGCCGAAAACCGATTCGTCGGCTCGTCAACTGATCCAGTTCAAGCTGGACGCACTGGGTGGCTGAACGTCGCGTCGCGACGAACCGCACCCCATCGATTAACTCACCATCCTTGTCTGGTTCACTGATGAATCTGCTGAAACGTTACGTTGTGCCCGTTGCCTGTGCGATGACCGTGCTCACCATGGCGGCTTGCTCATCCACGAAAGACGAGCGCCGCGAGCCGACGCCGCTCACCGAGTTCAAATCCGTACTCGATGTGCAGCTCGCGTGGAAGTCGAGCGTCGGCAAGGCTGGACGTTACCTGTTCTCGCCGGTCGCAGTAGGCGACTCGATCTATGCGGCAGGCACGAATGGGTCGGTAGCGAAGATCGACGCGAAGACCGGCAAGGACATCTGGCGCACGAAGGTCGGCGCCGATCTGTCGGCCGGGGTAGGCAGCGACGGTACGCTGACCGCGGTAGGCGCGCTGAAGGGCGGTGTCTACGTGCTCGGACCGGATGGCAAGCTGCTGTGGAAATCGACCGTGCAGGGCGAGATCATTTCGCCGCCGCTCGTCGGCAACGGCTATGTGGTGGTGCGGACGATCGACGGTCAGATCGCTGCGTTCAACGCGGAGACCGGCGAGCAGAAGTGGATCTATCGTAACCGCGCGGTGCCGCTCAATCTGCGCGTCTCGTCGGGCATGACGTTCGCCGCCGATGTCGGCGTGCTGGCAGGCTTCCCGGGTGGATCGTTTGCGGCGATCAACCTGCAAAGCGGCGACGCGTTCTGGCAGACGCCGGTGTCGTATCCGAAGGGCGTGACCGAAGTCGAGCGGATCAACGACGTGACCGGCGCGCCTACGCTCGTCGGAGCACAGACCTGCGCCGTGACGTTCCAGGGGCAGCTCGGCTGCTTCGATGCGAACTCGGGGCGCCCGGTGTGGGAGAAACCGTTCTCGAGCACGAGTGGGGTCGCTCAGGATGAACGCGCGGTGGTCGGCGGCGACGACTGGTCGGTCGTCTGGGCGTTCGATGCGTCGAACGGCAACGCGCTGTGGCATACCGACAAGCTGAAGAATCGCGAAGTCAGTATTCCGTATCTGCTGGGTCGTGCCGTCGTGGTCGGCGACTATCAGGGCTTTGTGCACTTCCTGTCGCGCGACGATGGTACGTTCATCGCGCGCATGAAAACCGATGGCAGCGCGATTACTGCCCCGCCGGTGCTGGCCGGCGACACGCTCGTCGTGCAGACGCACGACGGCGACCTGTACGGGTTCCGTCCGCGCTGATCGATACTGATCGCGACGACCCCCGTACGACGTGCAGGCCGGCTGTGTTGCCGGCCGTCTGCGTTTTATCGCTGCACGACAATTCCCAGGTGGCCTTGCGTGCCACCCGAACAAGCCGGTCGAACCAGCACTGAACTGCGCCGTTGCATTGGCGTTGTATGAAGTGTGGTCCGGCAGGCATCGCAGAACCCACGATCGCCGGAACTGCAACAAGGTCCGGCGCCGGCACGAAAGCCTGACGCGTCGGCCGGGCCCTGGCCCGTGTATCGACGCAACCTGGTCCCTGGACCGTCTGGACACGCAGGTTGCCTGTGCGTCCGGCCCCGGCCGGATTCGTGATAATTTTCGTCAAGCGCTGCCGCGAACCGGCCGCCTGGCGTCGCCATGCGGCACACCGTGTTTCCGTGCGCCGCGCTTCACCGTGAACAACATCAGATGAAACCCGTAATTGCCCTCGTCGGGCGCCCCAATGTGGGGAAATCCACGCTATTCAACCGCCTGACACGCTCGCGCGACGCTCTTGTCGCCGACCTGCCGGGGCTGACGCGCGATCGCCACTATGGCGAAGGGCGGGTCGGCGAACGGCCGTACCTGGTCGTCGATACCGGTGGCTTCGAGCCCGTCGCGAAGGACGGCATCCTGCATGAAATGGCGCGGCAGACGCGCCAGGCAGTCGCGGAATCGGACATCGTCGTGTTCATCGTCGACGGTCGCAACGGGCTGGCTCCGCAGGACAAGACGATTGCCGACTATCTGCGCAAGACCGGCCGGCCGATCTTCCTCGTCGTGAACAAAGCTGAGGGCATGAAGTACAGCGCGGTCGCCGCCGACTTCTACGAACTCGGCCTCGGCGACCCGCGTGCAATTTCCTCCGCGCACGGTGACGGTGTGAGCGAGATGATCGGCGATGCGCTCGAAGTCGCGTATGCGGGTCAGCCGGAAGAAAGTGAAGAAGAAAAGGAAGCGCGCGGCGTCAAGATCGCGATTGTCGGGCGGCCGAACGTCGGCAAGTCGACGCTCGTGAATACGCTGCTCGGTGAAGAACGTGTGATCGCGTTCGACATGCCCGGCACGACGCGCGACTCGATCTACATCGACTTCGAACGGCAGGGCAAGAAGTACACGTTGATCGACACCGCGGGGCTGCGTCGTCGCGGCAAGGTGTTCGAAGCGATCGAGAAATTCTCGGTGGTGAAGACGCTGCAGTCGATCTCCGATGCAAACGTCGTGATCCTGATGCTCGATGCGCGGCAGGACATATCGGATCAGGATGCGCACATCGCAGGGTTCGTCGTCGAGCAGGGGCGTGCGCTCGTGGTCGGCGTGAACAAGTGGGACGGGCTCGATCCGCATGTGCGCGAGCGTACGAAATCGGATTTAGAGCGCAAGCTAAAATTTCTCGAGTTCGCGAAATTTCACTTTATTTCAGCGTCGGAAAATACCGGCATCGGTGCATTGATGCGTTCCGTCGACGATGCGTACGCAGCTGCGATGGCCAAGCTGCCGACGCCGAAGCTGACCCGTGCACTGATCGATGCCGTCGAATTCCAGCAGCCGCGCCGTCGCGGCCCGGTGCGACCCAAGCTGCGCTATGCGCACCAGGGCGGCCAGAACCCACCGCTCATCGTGATTCACGGCAACGCGCTCGACGCGATCACAGACACCTACAAGCGTTACCTTGAAAAACGCTTCCGGGAAACTTTCGGGCTGGCGGGGACTCCATTGCGGATAGAGTTTCGTTCGTCGACGAACCCCTACGCGGACAAGGGCTGAAATCCACGCCTGCAGCCGCGCCGAAACCCGCTTGCATGCTGGGTTTGGCCACATGGCCAGGCCAGCGCGCGAAAATGAAAATCGGCTATAGTGTAGCGATTGACGGCGGATCTCTTTTTCTTCGCCGACAATTTAGTCAACCTGCAAAAAAATACGGAGTTTGCTATGAGCAACAAAGGGCAATTGTTACAAGACCCGTTTTTGAACGCACTGCGTAAAGAGCATGTGCCGGTGTCGATCTACCTGGTCAACGGCATCAAGCTTCAAGGGAACATCGAATCGTTCGACCAGTACGTCGTGTTGCTCCGGAATACGGTGACCCAGATGGTGTACAAGCACGCTATTTCGACTGTTGTGCCTGCCCGTCCGGTGAATTTCCACCCTGATTCCGAAACAGCGTCCTAATTTCTCATCGCGGCCGGTCCGCGTCGCCCACTGGCGATCCTGACCGGCCGCCTCATTTTGACCACCACCAATTTGATCAATGCAGCGCTTGTCGGCGTCGACTTCGGAAAGATCGATTTCGTAGCCAGCCTCGAAGAACTCAGCCTGCTCGCGCAAAGCGCGGGCGCTCATCCCGCCGTTACCCTCACCGGACGCCGTTCGAGTCCCGATGCCAGGATGTTTGTCGGCAGCGGCAAGGTCGAAGAGTTGCGTCTCGCGTGCGAGGCTAACGACATCGAACTCGTTATTTTCAATCACGCTCTCGCGCCGGCACAGCAGCGCAATCTGGAGCAAGCGCTTAACAGGCGTGTGATCGATCGCACGAGTTTGATTCTCGATATTTTTGCGCAACGCGCCCGCAGCCACGAAGGCAAGCTGCAGGTCGAACTCGCGCAACTGCAATACCTGTCGACGCGGTTGATCCGCGCGTGGACCCACCTTGAACGGCAAAAAGGCGGTATCGGTTTGCGCGGTCCCGGTGAAACCCAGCTTGAAACCGACCGCCGGCTGATCGGCGAGCGCATCAAGGCACTCAAGACCCGGCTCGAAAAACTGCGGCGTCAGCATGGCACGCAACGACGTGCGCGCGAGCGCAACCGCACCGTGTCGGTATCGCTCGTCGGCTATACGAACGCCGGCAAGTCGACGCTCTTCAATGCACTGACGAAAGCGCAGGCGTATGCGGCCGATCAGTTGTTCGCGACACTCGACACTACCTCGCGGCGCGTTTATCTCGGTGACGAGGTGGGGCAGGTGGTCGTGTCCGATACGGTCGGCTTCATCCGCGAACTGCCTCACCAACTGGTTGCGGCATTTCGCGCGACGCTCGAGGAAACGATTCACGCCGACTTGCTGCTGCACGTCGTCGATGCATCGAGCGCGGTGCGGCTCGACCAGATCGATCAGGTGAACGAGGTGCTTCACGAGATCGGCGCGGACGCGATCCGTCAGGTGCTGGTGTTCAACAAGATCGACGCGGTGCCTGAGTTAGCGGCCCGCGGCGACGCGGTTGAAAGGGATGAGTATGGTAATATTTCGCGCGTCTTTTTGAGCGCGCGCACGGGGCAGGGACTGGACACGTTGCGTGCAGCCATCGCTGAAATCGCTACTGCCGAACATCTTGCCGATGCGGCTCCTTCGCGGCATGAGTTGGCAACTGGGTTAGCAACTGAGTTGCCAATTGAATCGTTGCCCGAGGAAGCGCTGTCCGCGGCTCCGCACGAGCACCGCAAGATCCCAGAACACGGGCTTTGACCCGTTCCACATTGCATTGACCGGCTGTCTATTCTGGTGAACGAACTCAGGTGAACGAATACAACGAGCGGAGTACCTGGCTGCGTCTGCGCGCCATCCTGTCGCTGAACGATCCGCGTTGGGGACGGGGCGACGACAATGGCTCCCGGCAGCGCCCGAACGACCCGCGCCGTCCGCAAAACGGCAAGGACGGTGACGGGCCGCCGGATCTCGACGAGATGTGGCGCGACTTCAATCGCCGGCTGTCCGGTCTGTTCGGCCGCAAGGGCTCGGGCGGTGGCGGCGAGCGTCGTCCGGACAACGGCCGCAGCGCACAGATCGGCGTAGGCATCGTGGTCGGCGTGCTGATCGCCATCTATCTCGGCAGCGGCGTATTCGTCGTGCAGGATGGTCAGGCCGCCGTCGTGTCGCAGTTCGGCCAGTACCGCTACACCGCGGACCAGGGCGTGCACTGGCGTCTGCCGTATCCGTTCGAAACGCACGAAGTCGTTAACGTAAGCACGATCCATTCGGTCGAGATCGGCCGCGATAACGTCGTGCGCCCGGCCAACGTGAAGGACGCATCGATGCTCACGCACGATGCCGATATCGTCGACGTGCGCTTTTCCGTGCAGTACCAGGTGCGCAAACCCACCGACTATCTGTTCCGTAGTGTCGATCCCGACCAGAGCGTGACGCAGGCAGCGCAAGCGGCGGTGCGCAGCATCGTCGGCGCGCGCAGCACCGACGCCATCCTCTATCAGGATCGCGAAGCGATCCGCCAGCAATTGAGCGATTCGATCCAGCAGTCGCTCGACGCCTACCATACCGGCCTCGTCGTGACCGGCGTGACGATCCAGGGTGTCAAGGCACCGGACCAGGTGCAGGCGGCCTTCGACGACGCATCGAAAGCTCATCTGGACAACGAACGCGCAACACGCGACGCGCAGGCCTATGCGAACGACCTGTTGCCGCGCGCCCAGGCCGATGCCGCACGCATGATCGATGAAGCGAAAGCCTATAGCGACCGCGTAGTCGCCCAGGCGCAAGGCGATGCCGCGCGCTTCAAGCAGGTCTACGCGCAGTATTCGAAGGCCCCTGCGGTGATCCGCGAACGCATGTATCTGGACACGATGCAGCATATCTATTCGAATACGACGAAGGTGTTCGTCGACAGCAAGGCGGGCAACAACGTGCTGTATCTGCCGCTCGATAAACTCGTCGAGCAGACGCGTCAGCGGGCCTCGGATGCAGCGGCCGCAGCTGTGGTCAATCCGAATCCGAACACAGCCGCTGCCGTGCCGCAAGATGCGAGCGCCGCTGCTGCGGCCGCAGCAGCCGCCACGACGTCAGGTGCAACGGGCGTCGCTACTTCCGCAGTGCCGGCGATTCCCGCCAGCCAGGCGGCCACCGCCGCCAGCGATGCATTCCGCTCGCGCGACAGTCTTCGCGACCGCAGTCGCGAAGACGACGTGTCGCAATGAGGAGCGCATCATGAATCGAATCATTGCACTCGTCGTCGCTATTGTGGTCGTGCTGTTCGTCGCCTCGTCGACGGTGTTCGTCGTCGATCAACGTCATATGGCGGTGGTATCGGGACGCGACGGCGCTGCAGGCACGCTGGCAGGCCCCGGCCTGCACGTGAAGCTGCCCGCGCCGCTGCAGAACGTCACGCTGATCGATACGCGAATCCAGTCGCTCGACACGCCGGACGAAGACAACTACGTCAGCGCCGACAAGACCGGTCTGCTCGTCAATCCGGTTATCAAGTATCGCGTGAGCGATCCGCTGAAGCTCGTGGCCGAGACGAAGGGCGATACCCAGGGCCTGCCCGACCGGCTCGCGCTGCTGGCGCGCAGCGCGCTCGGCGATGCGTTCGCGAAGTACACGGTGGCCGACGCGCTCGCGAAGCAGCAGGACATCGCGAACGAAGCACGCGACAGCATGCAGAAAGCGGCCGCGTCGCTTGGCGTCGACGTGCTCGCCGTACAACTGACGCGTATCGATTTCCCCGCCGCGATGGCCGACTCGGTGTACAAGCGGATGATCGCCGCACGCCAGCAGGCTGCGAGCGAAGAGCGCGCCAAAGGCGCATCCGAAGCGGACCAGATCAAGGCCGATGCGGATCGCAAGCAGCAGGCGCTGCTCGCCGATGCGTACCAGCAGGCGCAGACCATCAAGGGCGAGGGCGATGGCAATGCAGCATCGATTGCCGCCGATGCGTTCGGTCGCGACCCGCAGTTCTACGAGTTCTATCAGAGCATGCTGGCCTACCGGAACAGCTTCAAGCCAAACGACGTGATCGTCGTGGACCCCAGCAGCGACTTCTTCCGCTTCATGCGTAGTCCGTCCGGCGCTGCATCGCCGGACGCCGCTGCGGCGCCACGCAAACACTGATTACCGGAGCGCCGCGGCACACGCATCGCGGCATCGCCCTCGAATGGACATAGCCGGCTCGTTATTGCTCGCGATCGCACTGATGCTGATCATCGAAGGGATGTTTCCCTTCGTTTTTCCGAGCGCGTGGCGCGACACGTTTCGTAGAATAGCGGAGCGGCCGCCGCATCATATCCGGATCGGCGGCCTGATCGTGATGGCGCTGGGCCTCGTGCTGCTGCTGATCGCGACCTGAGCGGCCGCGCGCCTTTTCCCGACGGCGCCCGACGCGCGCCGTGCTTACCGTCGTAGGACTGCATCGATGTCGACCTGGTTACTTCCCGAGAATATTGCCGACGTTTTGCCGTCGGAGGCCCGCAAGATCGAAGAATTGCGGCGCAGGCTGCTGGACCGCTTCCGCGCCTACGGCTACGAGATGGTGATGCCGCCGCTGCTCGAATATATCGAGTCGCTGCTGACGGGCGGCGGCAGCGATCTGGATCTGCGCACCTTCAAGCTCGTCGATCAATTATCCGGCCGCACGCTCGGGCTGCGCGCGGACATCACGCCGCAGGTTGCGCGGATCGATGCGCATTTGCTGAACCGCCAGGGCGTGACGCGCCTGTGCTACGCGGGCAACGTCGTGCATACGCGCCCGCGCGGCCTGCACGCCACACGCGAGCAGATCCAGATCGGCGCCGAAATCTACGGTCATGCCGGGCTCGAAGCGGACCTCGAAATCCAGCAACTGATGCTCGACGCGCTGCGCCTCGCCGGTCTCGCGAAGGTGCGCCTCGACCTGTGCCACGCCGGCGTGCTGGCGGCACTGATCGATACCGAACCGGTGGCTGCGGCTCTCGGCCAGCCGCTTTTCGAGGCGCTCGCGGGCAAGGACGTGCCGCGGCTCGTTGAGCTGACGACGGGTCTGCAGCCGGTCACGCGCGACGCGCTGCGCGTGCTGCCGACGCTCTACGGTGACGCCTCGGTGCTCGACGAGGCGCGTGCGCGTCTGCCGAACGCACCGGAAATCGCCCGCGCGCTCGACGATCTCGCGTTCCTTGCGGCCCAGGTCGAGGGCGCCGAAGTGATGATCGATCTGGCCGACCTGCGCGGCTACACGTATCACAGCGGTGTCATGTTCTCCGCCTATGTGGACGGTGTGCCGAACGCGGTGGCGCGCGGTGGCCGTTACGACCACGTGGGCCAGGCGTACGGCCGGGCGCGTGCAGCAACCGGTTTTTCGCTCGATCTGCGCGAAGTCGCGCGCATTTCGCCGGTGGAGGCGCGCAGTAGCGCGATTCTCGCGCCGTGGCAGCACGACGACGCGTTGCGCGCGAGCGTTGCGGCGCTGCGCGATGCCGGCGAGGTGGTGATCCAGGCATTGCCGGGCCACGACCACGCGCTCGACGAATTTGCCTGCGACCGGGTGCTGGTCGAGCGCAACGGTGCATGGGTCGTCGAAGCGCTTCAGTAAACATACATGCCGCGGTGCCGGAATGAGGCCGCGGCTTGCTATCCCGTCTATACCTTTGAGCGGAAACGTAAAAATTCGGAACCTTCCGCGAACATAGGTAAAATACGTTTTTAACCAGCTTACGAAACAACATGTCTGCCAGCGCAGTGAATGTGAACGCCGGGCGCAACGTCGTCGTGGTGGGGACCCAGTGGGGTGATGAGGGCAAGGGCAAGATCGTCGACTGGCTGACGGACCACGCCCATGGCGTCGTGCGCTTCCAGGGCGGTCACAATGCCGGCCACACGCTGATCATCGGCGGCAAGAAAACGATCTTGCGCCTGATCCCGTCGGGCATCATGCATCCGGGCGTCGCATGCTACATCGGCAACGGCGTCGTGCTGTCGCCGGAAGCGCTGTTCAAGGAAATCGGCGAACTCGAATCCGCCGGTGTCGACGTTCAGAAGCGCCTGTTCATCTCCGAAGCCACCACGCTGATCCTGCCGTATCACATCGCGATCGACCAGGGGCGCGAAGCGCGCCGCGGCGCGGGCAAGATCGGCACCACGGGCCGCGGCATCGGTCCGGCATACGAAGACAAGGTGGCGCGCCGCGGGCTGCGCGTGCAAGACCTGTTCGAGCCGGAGCTGTTCGCTGCACGCCTGCGCGAAAACCTCGACTATCACAACTTCGTGCTGACCCAGTACCTGGGCGCGGCACCGGTCGATTTCCAGCAGACGCTCGACACCATGCTGAGCTACGCCGACCGCCTGAAGCCGATGGTCACCGACGTGTCGCGCCGCCTCTACGACGAGAACGAAGCCGGCCGCAACCTGCTGTTCGAAGGTGCGCAGGGCACGTTGCTCGATATCGATCACGGCACCTATCCATTCGTCACGTCGAGCAACTGCGTCGCCGGTGCGGCGACCGCTGGCGCGGGCGTCGGTCCGCAGAAGCTTCACTACATCCTCGGCATCACCAAGGCGTACTGCACGCGCGTCGGCTCGGGCCCGTTCCCGAGCGAGCTGTACGACGCCGACAATCCGCAGCGCCAGGACCAGATCGGCGTGACGCTTGCCAACGTCGGCAAGGAATTCGGTTCGGTCACGGGCCGTCCGCGCCGCACCGGCTGGCTCGATGCAGCGGCGCTGCGTCGCTCGATCCAGATCAACGGCATATCGGGTCTGTGCATGACGAAGCTCGACGTGCTCGACGGTCTCGACGAAGTGAAGCTGTGCGTCGGCTACACGCTCGACGGTCGCAGCATCGACATCCTGCCGCGCGGCGCATCGGAAGTGTCGCGTTGCGTGCCGGTGTACGAAACGTTCGGCGGCTGGAAGGAAAGCACGGTCGGCATCAAGGAATGGGGCAAGCTGCCCGCCAACGCGCGTGCGTATCTGACGCGCGTGCAGGAAGTCGCGGGCGTGCCGGTCGACATGGTCTCGACCGGTCCCGACCGCGATGAAACGATCCTGTTGCGCCACCCGTTCAAGGTCTAACTCATGACGCAGGGTGTACCCATGATTGCGATGAAGGACCCACGCAACGACGACAAGAACCTGTGGGTCGGCTGGGACGAGTATCACCGGCTGATCGAATTGCTTGCGCTTTCCGTGCACGATTCGGGCTGGAAGTTCGACAAGATCCTGTGTCTCGCACGCGGTGGGTTGCGCGTCGGCGACCAGCTGTCGCGCATCTACGACCTGCCGCTCGCTATTCTCGCCACCAGTTCGTATCGCGAAGCCGCGGGCACCGAGCAGGGCGAACTCGACATCGCGCAATACATCACGATGACGCGTGGCGAGCTGTCCGGCAACGTGCTGCTGGTCGACGATCTGGTCGATTCCGGCGTGACGCTGGCGCGCGTGCAGCAGCATCTGAAGGAGCGTTATCCGGCTATCACGGCGGTGCGCTCGGCGGTGCTGTGGTACAAGGGCTGCTCGAAAGTGAAGCCGGACTATAGCGTGCAGTATCTGCCGACCAACCCGTGGATTCATCAGCCGTTCGAGGAATGGGACACCGTGCGTCCGCATAACCTCAGCGCGTGGATCAAACGCGGTACGGCGCAGGATGCCGCGTCGAAGGCATGATCGATGCCAACTCGGATGCGCTGCGATAGCGTTGCTGCATCGGTAAACGGAGCCTCGATGGCTCCGTTTTTTTGTGCCTGCGCGAGCGGTGTGCATAACGGTGCACGCATCTATCGAAGTCGCGCCCACAACCATTTCCACACACAGACTTGCCACGGACGCGATGCTACACTGCGCGGACCGTGTGCGTCGCGCGACCGCAACGACTGGACAGCGGCTATAGGCCCGCAGTTAGAATAGCGCTCGCTTTACTCCGCTCAGGAACGGATTCGTTGCGTCTATGACAGATACCCATCACGTGCGCAAGCAGCCTCTGCCGTCTCTTGCGATCGCCGCAATCGGGGTGGTCTTCGGCGATATCGGCACGAGCCCGCTGTACTCGTTGAAGGAAGCCTTCAGCCCGTCACACGGCATTCCTCTTACGCAAAGCTCGATTCTGGGTGTCATTTCGTTGCTGTTCTGGGCGATCGTGATCGTCGTCAGCATCAAGTACGTGCTGTTCGTGATGCGCGCCGACAATAACGGCGAAGGCGGCGTGCTCGCGCTGATGGCGCTGTCGCTGCGTTCGTTCAATCAGAAAAGCCGCGCCGCAGGACTGCTGATGATGCTCGGCATCTTCGGCGCGTGCATGTTTTACGGCGATGCGGTGATCACACCGGCCATCTCGGTGATGTCGGCGGTCGAAGGGCTGCAGATCGCCGCGCCGAAACTTTCCCACCTCGTCATGCCGCTGACGATGATCATTCTCGTCTTGCTGTTCTGGATCCAGCGCCACGGCACGGCGCTCGTGGGTCGTCTGTTCGGTCCGATCATGGTGTTGTGGTTCGTGACGCTCGCGGTGCTCGGCATCTCGCATATCGTTCAGGCGCCGGTCGTCATCAAGGCCTTGAATCCGTACTACGCGTTCAGCTTCATGTCGGCGCACGTACTGCAGGCATATGTCGTGCTCGGCTCGGTCGTGCTGGTGCTGACCGGTGCGGAAGCGTTGTATGCGGACATGGGCCACTTCGGTGCGAAGCCGATCCGCGTGGCCTGGTATGCGCTCGTCATGCCGTCGCTCGTGTTGAACTACTTCGGCCAGGGTGCGCTGCTCATGCACGACCCGAAAGCGATCGAAAACCCGTTCTACCTGCTCGCACCCGACTGGGCATTGCTGCCGCTCGTCGTGCTGTCGACGGTGGCGACGGTGATCGCTTCGCAGGCCGTGATTTCCGGCGCGTATTCGCTGACAAGTCAGGCCATCCAGCTCGGCTATGTGCCGCGTATGAAGATCCTGCACACGTCGGAACTCGCGATCGGCCAGATCTATGTGCCGGTGGTGAACTGGATGCTGCTGTTTATCATCCTGTGCATCGTGCTTGCCTTCAAGAGCTCCGACAATCTCGCGGCTGCCTACGGTATTGCGGTGACCGCGACGATGGTGATCACGACCGTGCTCGCGTGCGTGGTGATGGTCAAGGTGTGGAACTGGAACAAGCTGCTGGTCGGCTTCATCATCGCGGTGTTCATGATTGTCGATTTAGGCTTCTTCGGCGCGAACTTGCTGAAGGTCGAGGAGGGCGGCTGGCTGCCGCTCGGCATCGGTGCGTTGCTGTTCTTCCTGCTGATGACCTGGTTCAAGGGCAGGATGATCGTGAAGGAGCGCACGGCAGCCGACGGTATTCCGCTGATGCCGTTCCTTCAGGGGCTGCTCGCGCATCCGCCGCATCGCGTGTCGGGTACGGCGATCTATCTGACCGGCAGCGATACGCTCGTGCCGGTGAGCCTGCTGCACAACCTGAAGCACAACAAGGTGCTGCACGAGCGCACGATCTTCCTGACCTTCGTCACACGCGATATCCCTTACGTCGACGATGCGGAGCGCGTGACGTTCAAGGAACTCGATGGTGGTCTGTATCTCGTGAAGGCGGTCTACGGTTTCAACGAGACGCCGGACGTGAAGGCCGTGATGCTCGAAGTGGGCCGCACGCACGACATGACTTTTGAGCTGATGGATACGTCGTTTTTCCTCGCGCGCGAAACGGTGGTGCCGACGCAGTTGCCGGGTATGTCGGTGTGGCGCGAGCGGGTGTTCGCGTGGATGCACCAGAACGCTGCAAAGCCGACCGATTTCTTCAGTATTCCCGCGAATCGCGTGGTCGAGTTGGGGACGAAGATCGAGATTTGACGATGTGCTCCGTAGTCTGAGACGCAGTTCGATCTCAGCCGCCGGGATCGGCAAACAAAAAGCCCACGCAGTTCAAATTGCGTGGGCTTCGTTGTTTTCGGGTATCTGTCATGCACTGCGCGAATTCTGCGTGCCGTCCGTGCTTCGCACAGTCACGGCCGGCACGCACGTCCTGACAGGTCTATCGCTGCTTGAGCTTCGCGAATGCCGCAGCCATCGCGCCGCCAGCAGGTTCCGGCTCGCGCGCACGCTGCTGCTGGGGCCGACCCGCGCCGCCGGGACGTCCTGTGCCGCGATCCTGCTGACCGGCACCGCCACGCGGCGCGCTGCTACCCGCGGCATCGTCATCCAGACGCATCGTCAGCGCAATGCGCTGCCGCTTCACGTCGACTTCAAGCACCTTCACCTTGACGATCTGCCCGGCCTTGACGACTTCGTGCGGGTCCTTGATGAAGCGCGTCGACAGTGCCGACACATGGACGAGGCCGTCCTGATGCACGCCGATGTCGATAAACGCGCCGAATGCCGCGACGTTCGTGACGACGCCTTCGAGCACCATCCCCGGCGAGAGATCGGAGATCTTCTCGACGCCTTCACGGAAGGTCGCGGTCTTGAACTCGGGGCGCGGATCGCGGCCCGGTTTTTCGAGTTCTGACAGAATGTCGCGCACCGTCGGCAAGCCGAAGCGCTCGTCGACGAATTCTGCCGGCGACAGCCCCGCGAGCGCTTCGCGATTGCCGAGCACGTCACCGGCCTGCTTGCTGATCTTCGCGAGGATCCGTTCGACGACCGGGTACGCTTCCGGGTGCACGGACGAACGATCGAGCGGATTTTCGCCGCCATTGATCCGCAGAAAACCTGCTGCCTGTTCGAACGTCTTGTCGCCGAGGCGCGGTACCTTGCGCAGGTGTTCGCGCGACGGGAACGGGCCGTTTGCGTCGCGGAAATCGACGATATTGCGCGCGAGCGTCGCATTCAGACCGGAGACGCGTGCGAGCAGCGCAACCGACGCCGTGTTCGCATCGACGCCGACCGCGTTCACGCAATCCTCGACAACGGCATCGAGCGAACGCGCGAGTTCGCGTTGATTCACATCGTGCTGATACTGGCCGACGCCGATCGCTTTCGGGTCGATCTTGACGAGTTCCGCGAGCGGATCCTGCAGACGCCGTGCAATCGATACTGCGCCGCGCAGCGTCACGTCGAGGTCCGGAAACTCCTTCGCGGCGAGTTCGGAAGCGGAGTACACCGAGGCGCCGGCTTCCGATACGACGATCTTCTGCAGCTTCAATTCCGGATGACGCGCGATCAGTTCGCTCGCGAGCTTGTCGGTTTCGCGCGAAGCCGTGCCGTTACCGATGCTGATCAACTCGGCCTGCGTATGCGCAGCAATGCGTGCAAGCTTCGCGAGCGAGCCGTCCCAGTCGCGGCGCGGCTCGTGCGGATAGATCGTATCGGTGGCGAGCACCTTGCCGGTGCGATCGACCACGGCGACCTTCACGCCGGTGCGCAGACCCGGATCGAGACCGATCACGGCCTTCGGGCCTGCAGGTGCGGCGAGCAGCAGGTCCTTCAGATTGCGGGCGAACACGCGGATCGCCTCGTGCTCGGCTTCCTCGCGCAGATGCGTCAGCAGTTCGTTTTCGATATGCGGTTGCACCTTGACGCGCCAGCACCAGCGGCAGACATCGGAGAGCCACTTGTCGGCGGGGCGGCCCAGATTCGCGACGCCGACGTGGCGCGCGATCATCGCTTCGCCGGGGTGCGGCACCTGCGCGTCGAGTTCTTCGCCAAGGCCGAGCTTGACCATCAGCACGCCCGCGTTGCGACCGCGGAACAGCGCCAGCGCACGATGCGAAGGGATGGTCTTGATGGTTTCGGAATAGTCGTAGTAGTCGCGGAATTTCTCGCCTTCTTCGCCTTCCTTGCCTTCCACCACGCTCGACGACACGACGCCCTGGTTGAACAGATAGTCGCGCAGTTTGCCGAGCAGTTCGGCAGTTTCGCCGAACTGCTCGGAGAGAATGTCGCGCGCCCCGTCGAGTGCGGCCTTGATGTCGGCCACGCCTTTTTCGGCATCGACATACGCGGCAGCTTCGGTCTGCGGATCGCGCTGCGGTTCAGCGAGCAACAGATGCGCAAGCGGCTCGAGCCCGGCTTCGCGGGCGATCTGCGCGCGCGTACGGCGCTTCGGTTTGTACGGGAGATAAAGGTCTTCGAGAACCTGCTTGCTGTCGGCGCCTTCGATTGCGGCGCGCAGTTCGTCGGTCAGCTTGCCCTGTTCGTCGATGCTCGCGACGATCGATGCGCGCCGGTCTTCCAGCTCGCGCAGATACAGCAAACGCTCTTCGAGATTGCGCAATTGCGTGTCGTCGAGATTGCCGGTCACTTCCTTCCGGTAGCGGGCAATGAACGGAACAGTCGATCCTTCATCGAGCAGTTCCACCGTAGCCGCGACCTGGCGCGGCTGGACGGCGAGTTCGGTGGCGATACGCTGGACGATCTTGAGTGCTACGGTTTCCGTCATAAGGTCTAGAGGTTCCTGCCGGACTCGGTTTTGAGGCCGCATAAGGCGGTACACGGAACACGCAGCGGCGTGCAGCGGGGGATTCCCGGCAGATTCCATGTGCCGGCCGCGACCGGGTGGCTGAGGTTACTGAAGCGGGGCATTTTGCCATAAATGCCCGAGGGCCCAACCGCACGGTGATAGAATTTCGGCCATGTCCCGCCGCCTATTCCTGACGTTGCCGAACTCCCACTTTTTCCTTGCATCGCGTGCTGCCGCCGTGGTTACCACACTCGCCGCGGCGCTGGTTGCCGTTTCAGTGTCTGCGCCCGCACTGGCCCAGAACACACCCGCGTCATCCGCAGCGGCCGTGACGGGCGGCGCGGCTACCTATGACACGGCAGGCGCATCGGCGGTGCAGCCCGACGACAGCAACAACTTCGATGCGCGCCAGAAGGATCTGGACCGGCGGTCCACGGACAACAACTATCGCTATGCCGTTGCCGAACATGACTGCTATAGCAAGTTCTTCGTGAATCACTGCCTCGACAACGCACGCAACGAAATGCGCGAGAAGCGGGCGGTTATTCGCAAGGAACAGCTCGCACTCGACGACGAGCAGCGCGCCGCGCGTGCGCAGAAGCGCGACGAGCAGGCGGCGCTCCAACGTGCGCAGGATGCAGCGGATGCACCGCAGCGCGCGGCAAACGATGCACGCAACACGCAGGCGTACCAGGACAAGCAGCGGCAGCATGCACTCGATCAGGCGCAGCGTACGGCCGAGGCGCCGCAGCGCGCGGCGAACGAGCAGGCTTACCAGCAGAAGCAGCGCCAGCACGCACTCGACCAGGCGCAGCAGGGTATCGGCGCATCGCAGGCAGCGGCGAACCAGAAGGCGTACGATCAGAAGCAGGCGAATTTCCAGCAGCAACTCGATGCCGCGCACCAGCAGGGTGCCCAGAAAGCACAGCAGCGCGTCGAGAACCAGCAGCACTTCGAGCAGAAGCAGGCGACCGCCGCGCAGCACAAGGCCGACGTCGAAGCGCGCCAGAAGCAGGCCGCCGAGAAGGCCCGCGAGAAGCAGCAGCAACAGTTGCAGGAACAGCAACAGCAGCAGCAACAGATCGAGCAGCAAAAGCAGCAGGGTAAGTAACGCGTATCAAGCCGGGATAGCAACCTCAGGCGAAGCGGCTGAAACATGGCCGGTCGCCGCTTCGGAAAGAGGAGGCGAGCATGCGGGACCATCACGCCATCAGCGCGGATACCCTTCGCGACCGCATTCTGCAGCTGGAGTCCGAGCATAGTGGGCTCGACCGGCTGATCGACAGGATGTCGGAGGAACCCGGCATCGACGACCTGGAGTTGCAGCGCCTGAAAAAGCGCAAGCTCAAGGTCAAGGACACAATCATCTTGCTGCAGTTGCAGCTCGAACCGGACGGGCGCGCCTGACCGGGCGACCTGGCAGGCGCCGGGTGCGCCCCGCGCACACCGGACTTTGCAGGAACCGCTTGCCTTGAATTCACCGCTCGTTTCTTCTTCTCCTGCGCCGGCAGACGGCGCCGCGGCTTCGCGCGAAGCGCGCGGCGCGCCCGCTGTCGTGCTCAACCCCCGTCGTGCTACCGAACTCAACGATATCTTCGCCGCCGACGGGCTGCTCGCCCGGCAGATCGACGGCTACCGGCCGCGCGCTTCGCAGATCGAGATGGCGCGCGCCGTGGCGGCCGCCATGGAGGCCTCGGGGCGCGGTTTGCCCGAGCCCGCCATGTTCGAGCTACAGAAGCGCCCGGCGCGCCGTTTACAGGGCGCTGATGGCGATGCGCGTGCAACGGCGAGCGATTCCCCCAGCGAAGCATCCGATGCGTCCGGCGCGCCCGACGACAGCGAAAACACGCTGATCGTCGAAGCGGGTACCGGCACCGGGAAGACCTATGCCTACCTCGTTCCAGCGATGTTATGGGGCGGCAAGGTCATCGTTTCGACGGGGACCAAGCATCTGCAGGACCAGTTGTTCCAGCGCGATATTCCGACCGTGCGCGATGCGCTCGCGGTACCGGTGTCGGTGGCGATGCTGAAGGGGCGCGCGAACTACCTGTGCCACTACTATCTGCAGCGCACGGCCGATAACGGACGCCTGCCGACGCGTCAGGAGACGTCGTACCTGCAGGACATCGTACGTTTCGCGAAGATCACCCGGACCGGCGACAAGGCCGAGCTCGCGAGCGTGCCCGAGACGGCCGCGGTGTGGTCGATGGTTACGTCGACGCGCGACAACTGCCTCGGCCAGGAATGTCCGCACTACAAGGAATGCTTCGTGATGCAGGCGCGTCGCGAGGCGCAACAGGCGGACATCGTCGTCGTCAATCACCATCTGTTTTTCGCGGACATCATGTTGCGCGACACCGGCATGGCCGAACTGCTGCCCACCGCGAATACGATCGTGTTCGACGAAGCGCATCAGTTGCCCGAAACGGCCACGCTGTTCTTCGGCGAAACGCTGTCGACGGCGCAATTGCTCGAGCTTGCGCGCGATGCGGTGGCCGAGGGGCTGGGACACGCCCGCGATGCAGTGGAGTGGGTGAAGCTCGGTGGGGCGCTGGAACGGGCCGCACGCGATGTGCGGCTTGCGTTCAAGGAAGACTCGGTGCGGATGTCGATTGGCCAGTTGTCCGACAGCCATCCGTTATTCGCCGCGCTCGACGTGCTCGAAACGGAGCTCGCCGCGCTGGCGACGGCGCTCGCTGGCCAGGCGGAACGGGCCGAATCGATCGGCGCCTGCCTGCGCCGTGCGCGCGAATTGCAGGGCTTGCTGGCCGGTTGGACCACGGTGCCCGATACGCCGGCACGCGACGCCGCTGGAACGGATGGCGCAGCGTCCGCTAGCGCTGGCGTCGCTAAGGAGCAGGACGAGAAGGTTCGCTGGATTGAAGTATTCGCACACACGGTCCAGCTGCATGAAACGCCGTTGTCTGTCGCGCCGATTTTCGCGCGGCAACGTGCCGGCGTGCCGCGCGCTTGGATCTTCACGTCGGCGACGCTGTCGGTGCGTGGCGACTTCACGCACTATGCGGCACAGATGGGCCTAAACGCCCGCCGCTCGATGACGCTGGCCAGTCCGTTCGACTACGCGACGCAGGCGCTGATGTATGTGCCGCGCAATCTCCCACAACCCTCTTCGCCGGCGTTCACCGACGCGGTGTTCGATGCGGCGCTGCCCGCCATCGAAGCGTCTGGGGGCGGCGTATTCATGTTGTGCACAACGCTGCGCGCAGTCGACCGTATTGCGACGAAGCTGCGCGATACGATCGAATCGCGCGGCTGGAACCTGCCGTTGCTGGTCCAGGGCGACGCAAGCCGCACCGAGTTGCTCGAACGCTTTCGTGCCTATGGCAATGCGATTCTGGTGGGGAGCCAGAGCTTCTGGGAAGGCGTCGATGTGCGTGGCGATGCGTTATCGCTCGTCGTGATCGACAAGCTGCCGTTTGCGCCGCCTGACGATCCGGTGTTGTCTGCGCGTCTCGATGCGCTGACGAAGAAAGGACTGAGTCCGTTTGCGGTTCACCAGTTGCCGCAGGCGGTGATCACGCTGAAGCAGGGCGCGGGCCGATTGATTCGCGCGGAAACGGATCGCGGCGTGCTGATGATCTGCGACACACGGCTCGTCGACAAACCGTACGGCCGGCGTATCTGGCAAAGCCTGCCGCCGTTTAAACGTACTCGGGAGATCGAGGTAGTGCGGGAGTTTTTTGCTGACAAGAAGGTCGCGCCGGCCTGAGCGGCGAGGTATTCATCGCGAGGCGGCAGGCGATGGGGCGATGGTCGCCGCCAGTAGGTCAAGCAGATCGCGATTACAGCCACTGAACGATAAAACGCCACGGAGGACATCCGTGGCGTTTTGTTTTGTCCGCTCGGGAAGCCATTCGACTTCCCAATACAGTTTCGCCCGAAGGCGAATGCTGTACAGCTTACTGGCTTGCGCCCGATGCCGGAGCAGCAGCGGCTGCGTCCGAAGCGGCAGCACCTGCGTCCGAAGCAGCAGCCGTAGCCGAAGCAACAGCGTCGCTCGCAGCAGCAGCAACGCCCGATGCAGCAGCGGCTACGTCGGAAGCGGCAGCAGTAGCAGCCGACGCAGCCGTTGCTGCAGCATCGCTAGCTGCCGAGGCAGCCTGGTCGCTGCTCTTGTTGCATGCGGCGAGAGCCACAGCGGCCAACAAAGATGCTACGAGGAGGGATTTCTTCATGATCACGTCCTTTTATGGTTAAAGGTAAGCAACAGCGCAAAATATTACCGGTAATGTGCTCCAACACCGACCTGGGCCGCTGGTGGAGATGCACTTCATGCATGAGCGTGAATCTTCCCTACGGCTTGGGCGGAAATTATATGCACTTTCGTACAGACCGTCGACAAATCCGGGGTCAATACGTTGTCTTTCTCATACAAATTTTCAGAGTACGGTATTACAGGCGGACAGGCTCACGCAAGCTCGCCCACTTGCACCCAGCCCGCACAATACCACTCGTGTAGCAGTGCTGTCACCGATGAATCGCCTGAGAGTGTTACAAAGCGTTTCGCACTCAAAGATCGATTATCTGCGAATTCAGGCAGCCATTTTTTCACATTTGCCAGCGAGTTTTCTTCTCCATTCATGAAATATGCGCGACGATCGTATAGCAGGAGGGTCTTGCGATCGAGGCGTACCCCCGACTTCGCTGCGAGCGCGATAAAACGCTGCTCGCTGACTGGCCGCGCGGGCGGGTCGAAAACGACCGACGGCTTGGGCTCGCTCAAGTAGCTGCCGAGAAACGACGCAATGTCGCGTTCGTCCCAGCGGATCTTCGCGAGGGTCTTGCTCACCTGTGTCACGAGCGCTGCAGGCAGTTCGCCGGGATGCTCGACGGCGGGCTGCTGCGGGTCGCGATACAGGTCGCCGGCGCGTCCCGAAGTCTGGCCCGATTCGGCGAGGTGATACAGGAATTGCGACGTGAGTTCGCTGTGCGACGGGGCGCGAAAGCCGATCGAACAGGTCATGCATTCGCCTTCGGCGATGCCGTCGTGGGCAAGATGCGGCGGCAGGTACAGCATGTCGCCGGGTTCGAGCAGCCACTCTTCGTCGGCCTCGAAGTGCTCGAGGATTTTCAGCGGCACGCCTTCCTGCAGCGACAGGTCCCGCTGCGCACCGATCCGCCAGCGACGTTTGCCGTGTACCTGCAGGAGGAACACATCGTAGGAATCGAAATGCGGACCGACACCGCCGCCATCGGTTGCGTACGAGATCATCAGATCGTCGAGGCGGGCATCGGGAACGAAGCGGAACCGGTCCAGCAGCGCCCGCGCCCGATCGTCGTGCAGATCGACACCCTGGACGAGCAGCGTCCACGCGCGCTGTTTGACGGACGGCAGTTCCCCTTGCTCGAATGGCCCGTGTTCCAGTTGCCACTTGTTACGAAAGTGCGTGATGAGACGCGCCTCTACATCGTCGAGCCCGGCGAGCTCGAAGAGTTCGTCGCGTGACAGCGGCGCGGCAATCTGCGGAATCGCCTGACGGATAAGCAGCGGCTTTTTCTGCCAGTACCGGCGCATGAATTGCGACGGACTCAGATTGCCGAGTAGTGGTGTCGGGCGATCGGGTGAAGGCGTGAGCGATTGCGATTCGGCGCGGCGCGTGGTGGGCGATCCGGCACGAAGGCGGGGCACTGGAACAGCAGCCTCAGCCGTGCCGGCTGGGTGGTCAAGGGGGCGCCTCGGCATCGTATAATGTGGCTTGTATTCTGGAGAGTCGAATGAAAATCGTAAAGAACACCGTCGTATCTGTCGCGTACAAGCTATCGGATGCGCAGGGCAATCTGATTGAGGAAAACGACGAGCCGATGGTCTATCTGCACGGCGGCTATGATGGCACGTTCCCCAAGATCGAGAAAGAGCTCGACGGCCATGAACCGGGCTTCGCAACCGAGGTTCAGCTGGAACCGCAGGACGCATTCGGCGAGTACGACCCGGACCTCGTGAAGATCGAGCCGCGCACGCGTTTTCCCGAGCCGCTCGAAATCGGCATGCAGTTCGAAGGCACGCCGGAAGAAGGCGATGAAGATCTCGATTCGCTGATCTATACCGTCACGGACGTGGCGGAAGACAAGGTCGTGCTCGACGGCAATCATCCGCTCGCGGGCATGGCGCTGCGTTTTGCGCTGACCGTCAAGGAAGTGCGCCCCGCCACCGAAGACGAAATCCAGCACGAACACGCGCACGGCGCAGACGGCCTCGAAATCATCGATGAAGATGACGACGAAGACGCCGAAGGCAAATCAGGGCCCACGCTCCACTGAGCTTGCCGGTTGCGGTGGCGCCGGCGGTGCACTCGCCGCGCGATTTCCAGCGCTTTCATCGTCGGGTAACGACATTGCCGGTGCGCCCGGTGCCGGTACTTCAGGCATCGAAGGCACCATCGGCACCGCAGGTTCCTCGTCGTGCGATGGCATCTGCGGCACCGACGCCGGCAACGCCGGCAGATTTTTCGGTACGTCGCGAACCGTCACCCGGAACGGCGGTCGCCGCGCCAGATCCGCATCGATCTGAACCCACTGGTTGAGCCGGTCGCGTGGCGCGAATGCGATGCGCGTGAGGTTCGTCACCAGCACACCCTTGTCGTTGCGCAGCGGCTGATCGATCAGGAAGCCGCCTGCCAGCGGTTCGTTATTTTCGTGAATGACGAGCACCGGACCGCGAAAGATCTGCGCAAGCTTCACCAGACTCCGTTTGAATTCCAGAAAGCCATCGCGGCGCGGGTTGCGTCCAAAGCGCAGCCACGCGAACCGTTCCGGCCGTTCATAACGTTCCGGATCGGGATCGCCTTGAATGAATATGACGATCGCCCGGGCCTCGCGGCGTTTCGCATATTCCGCCGCATGTTCCAGCCAGAAACCGTTGGCGATGACGCGGTCTTCGAACTCCCCATTGCGTCCGCCCGCGTTCAGATAATGATTGTTCGGGCTCGGCGCGTTCAAGCCGATAAATACCGTGTTGTCGATCTGCCAGCGGACGTTCTCGCGATACGGCCGAAAACGCGACACTTCGCTCTCACGTGTGAGCGGAAGCGGATTCTGTCCCATCGACGAGCTTTCCGCGAACAGTGTCTGGCGCAACTGGTCGAGTCGTTCGACTGGATCGAAGCCGCCCGCCGAGGCGCCGCCGCAATCCATCCAGTCGTGCTGCCCCGGGATGAAGACCAGCGCCGGGCGCGCGGCTTCGAGCAATGCCTGGCGTCGCTCGTAAAGCGAGTCGCGGCATGCTTCCTTCGAGCTTTTCAGATTGCCGTCGTAGACGATGAACGACATCTGCGGATCGCGGCCGATCGCATCGATGAGTTTCTGCGTGGGCGCTTCGTCGGCGATGTCCTGCATGGTCCCGCCGATCACCGCGAACGAGTAGCGCGACGGCGCGGCGTTTGCCGTCGATGCCAGCGTCGCGCTGCAGACTGCGACTAATACCGCGGCAATGACGACGCGCGCGGCGTCGCTGCGACGCGCCTGCAAGAGCAGGCGCGGACAGGGAGCAAACCGCAGGTCAGCGGTCCGCATCCGGCGGTGCGGCCAGTTCGCGTAATTCATACAGGAGATCGAGTGCGTCGCGCGGGCGCAGCTCGTTCGGATCGATCGCGCGCAGGCGCTCGAGCAGTGCCTCGGTTGCCGGATCGGCCGGTTGTGCGGGCGGATCGTCGTCGCGGTCTTCGAGCATCGGCGCGGCGGCGAACAGGTCGAGTTGCGGAGCCGGCTGGCCCGCCGACTGCTGTTCGAGATGCGCGAGATGCTTGCGCGCGGCGCGGATCACCGCCGCGGGCACCCCTGCCAGCTGCGCGACCTGCAGCCCGTAGCTCTGGTTCGCAGGGCCCTCATTGACGGCATGCAGAAACACGATGCCATGCCCGTGTTCCACCGCCGACAGATGCACGTTGGCGGCCTGCGCAAATTCGCCAGGCAGTTGCGTCAGCTCGAAGTAATGCGTCGCGAACAGCGTATGGCAGCCGTTGTGGGCGAGCAGATGCCGCGCGATCGCCCAGGCGAGTGCAAGGCCATCGAACGTCGACGTGCCGCGTCCGATTTCATCCATCAGCACGAGGCTTTGCGGTGTCGCGTCATTCAGGATCGCGGCCGCTTCCGTCATCTCCACCATGAAGGTCGAACGGCCGCCGGCCAGATCGTCGGCGGCGCCGATCCGCGTGAAGATGCGATCGATCGGCCCGAACATCGCGCGCCGCGCGGGCACATAGCTGCCGACATAGGCCATCAGCGCGATCAATGCAGTCTGCCGCATGAACGTCGATTTGCCGCCCATGTTCGGACCGGTGATCAGCAGTAGCTTGCGCTCGGGGCTCAGCGTGCAGTCGTTGGCGATGAACTGTTCGACCTGGGCTTCGACGACCGGGTGACGTCCCTGTTCGATCTCGATGCCGGCGGCTTCCGAGAAGGTCGGCGCGACCCAGTCGAGCGCACGCGCCCGTTCCGCGAAGGTGGCGAGCAGATCGAGCTCGGCGAGTGCCGAGGCGACCCGCTGGCAGTCCGCGATGAACGGCAGCAGCGCCTGCAGCAGCGCGTCGTAGAGCGAGCGCTCGCGGGCGAGTGCGCGTTCCTGCGCGGACAACGCCTTGTCTTCGAAGGTTTTCAGCTCGGGCGTGATGTAACGCTCGGCGTTCTTCAGGGTCTGGCGCCGGCGATAGTCGTCGGGCACCTTGTCGGTCTGGCCGCGCGTGACTTCGATATAGAAGCCGTGCACCTTGTTGTATTCGACCCGCAGGTTGCCGATGCCGGTGCGTGCGCGTTCGCGCGTTTCGAGATCGATCAGGAACTGCCCGCAGTTCTCCGAGATATCGCGCAATTCGTCGAGTTCGGCATCGTAGCCGCGGGCGATCACGCCGCCGTCGCGAACCATCGCCGCGGGCTCTTCCGCAACGGCCTGGCGCAGCAGGTCGACGCAGGGCGCGGGTGGTTCCAGTGCGGCATCGATGCGAGCCAGCGACTCGGCGCCTGCCGTGACGGCCGCGAGCTGGGCACGCAGTTCGGGAAGCGCGATGAATGTGTCGCGCAGGCTGGACAGATCGCGTGGCCGCGCCGACAGCAACGCGAGCCGCCCGGTAATCCGCTCGATGTCGGAAATGGGCCGCAACGCACTGCGCAATGCGTCGACGCCCGCGCCTGGTGGTGCGTCGAGCAGTGCGCCGATTGCTTGCTGGCGCGCCTGGGCGATTGCTGCATGACGCGGCGGATGATGCAGCCAGTGACGCAGCAGCCGGCTACCCATCGTCGTGCAGCAGGTATCGAGCAGCGAGCACAGCGTCGGCGCTTCGGTGCCGCGCAGCGTTTCGGTGAGTTCGAGATTGCGACGCGTGGCCGGATCGAGCCCGATGTATTCCGATTCGTATTCGACCTTCAGGCTGCGCACGTGGCGCAGTTGCTGGCCTTGGGTTGCCGCTGCGTAGAGCAGTAGCGCGCCCGCTGCGCCGCAGGCGCTCGACAGCGAATGCGCCCCGAAGCCTTCGAGGCTCGCCACACCGAGCTGGTCGCACAACCGCTGGGTGCCCGACACGGTATCGAAGTGCCAGACCGGCACGCGGGTTAGCGCACCGAAGCCGGCGGGTGGCGTCCATGCGTTGGCGTTGGCGTCGGCGCCGGTATCGGCAACGAGAATCTCGGCAGGACGGATGCGTTCGAGCGCGGTTGCCGCCTGATCGGGGGCGATTTCGGCGAGCCGCAGTGCGCCGCTTGCCAGATTGAGCCACGCAAGGCCGAGACCGGTCGCGACGCCGCGCCGGTTGTGACCGACACACACGGCGAGCAGGTAGACATCGTTCTTGTCGGAGAGCAGGGCGGCGTCGGTGAGCGTGCCGGGTGTGACGACGCGCACGACCTTGCGTTCGACCGGGCCCTTCGACGTGGCCGGATCGCCGATCTGTTCGCAGATTGCGACCGACTCGCCGAGCTTCACGAGCTTCGCGAGATATTGCTCGACGGCGTGATAGGGCACGCCGGCCATCTTGATCGGATTGCCCGCCGATGCGCCGCGCTGCGTCAGCGTCAGATCGAGCAGGCGCGACGCCTTCTCGGCATCGTCGAAGAAGAGTTCGTAGAAATCGCCCATCCGGTAGAACACGAGCGTGCCGGGATGTTCCGACTTGATGCGCAGGTACTGCTGCATCATTGGTGTGTGCTGTGCCGCTTCGCTGGCTTTGGCGTCGACTGCTGCGATTTGAGTGCCCATCCTCGGTATCTTTCTTGCGTGAGTGTTCAGGGCGTGAGTTTAACTCGCCGCGTCGGCGGCGGGGACCTGGCCGGACGGCCGGTTGCGGTGCCTGTACCGCTTACGTTGGTTGTTCCCGCTTTCGCCTGTTCCTGCGGACAAACGTATGCTCATTCGCCGATCAACGCCCGCATATCCGTGCGCCGCGCGTTTGCCACGCTGCGCCGTTTAGCGAGCCAGATCATCACGGTGATGAACGAGCCGAACACGACGATGATCCATTGCACCGGCATCTTCGCCGTGAGCAGCAGCGCGTAGGCGCCGAGCATCAGTAGCACGGCGAGATTCTGGTTGAAGTTCTGCACCGCGATGGAGTGCCCGGCCGACAGTAACGTTGCGCCGCGATGCTGCAACAGCGCGTTCATCGGCACGATGAAAAAGCCCGCGAGCGCACCGAGCAGGATCATCAGCGGATAGGCGAACACGATGTAGAGCGGTGCGATGAACGGACCCACGCGGATCCCGCTGCCGAGCGGAAAGAGCCCCTTGCTGTAGAACGCCATCGCGATTGCGACGAGACCGGTCAGTATGCCGATGGGCAGCACACGCAGCGAACCGCGCAACGGAATCCACGCGGCGGCCGCCGCGGCACCGACCGCAATGCCGAGACCGGTGACACCCTGCATGACCGCGGCCTTCGACAGCGACAAGCCAAGGTTCACGTCGGCCCATTTCAGCACGAGCAGTTGCAGCGTCACGGCGCCGCCCCACATCAGGGTCGTCACCCACAGCGCGATTTGCGCGAGCTTGTCCGCCCACAACACGTTGAAGCACCGCACGAAATCGCCGACCAGTTTGCGCGGTTCCTTGAGCCGGTTCGGATAGCGCGCGCCGGTATCGGGAATGCCGAAGTTGATCGCCGCGGCGATCGCATACGTAACCATGACGGCGAACATCGCGAGGTCTGCAGCGGAGTGAATCAGCAGGAGATGCGCGTGCGCGACGAAATTAATCGCGTAGTTGCTGATCAGTGCGCCTCCGAGCATCGTGCCGACGATCGTCGACAGCACGGTGGCCGACTCGAGCCAGGCGTTCGCCGCAATCAGGCGGTCGGGCGGCAGCAATTCAGTCAGAATGCCGTACTTCGCCGGCGAGTAAGCGGCCGCGCCGAAGCCGACCACGCCATACGCGATCATCGGATGCACGCCGCCGATCATCAGCAGGCAACCAATCGCTTTCAGCGCGTTCGAGAAGAACATCACGTGGCGCTTTTGCAGCGCATCGGCGAACGCGCCGACGAACGGTGCGAGCAGCACGTACGAGATCGTGAAGAAGATCTGCAGCAGCGGCGTGATCCATGCGGGCGACTGGATCACGGTCAGCAGCGCGATCGCCGCGATCAACAGCGCGTTGTCCGCCAGCGACGACACGAACTGCGCCGCGATGATCGTGTAAAAGCCTTTTTTCATGAACCGGATTGGAACACAGCGCGAGAGAATGTGTGCGCGGCGCAGCGGGCCGGGAACGACCGCCGCAACCGGTTAGCGCGCGGCACAGCGTAGCGTGACTTGCATGGCGACGAGCCGTTGCACCCGCCGCGCATAACAAAAAGGCGGCCGCAGCCGCCTTGCTATGTGTGGCGCGTCAGGCCGCCTGTTGCTTCGTGCGGCTGTGGCGCGACAGGATCGGTACCATCTGTGCGTACAGCTTCGGGTTGCCCGCGACGATCTCGCCGATGTGCAGGAAGTCCGAGTCGCCGGTGTAGTTGCCGACCAGACCACCCGCTTCGGTGATCAGCAGGCTGCCCGCAGCCATATCCCAGGCGTTGATGCCCTGTTCGAAGAAGCCGTCGAGCCGGCCGGCGGCCACGTTCGCGAGATCGAGCGCGGCGGCGCCCGGGCGACGCAAGCCTGCACAGGCCTTGGTCATTTCCTCGAACAGGTTGCTATAGGCGCCGAGGCCTTCCTTGTCGCGGAACGGAAAGCCAGTGCCGATCAGTCCGTCGGCGAGGCGGTCGCGGCGGCCGACGCGGATGCGGCGGTCGTTCAGGAACGCGCCGCGGCCGCGCGAGGCGGTGAAGAGGTCGTTGCGGGTCGGATCGTAGACGACGGCCTGCGTGACGATGCCCTTGTGCGCAAGCGCGATGGACACGCAGTAATACTGGAAGCCGTGGATGAAGTTCGTGGTGCCGTCGAGCGGATCGATAATCCACTCGTACTCGGATTCGTTGTCGGAGCGGCCGGATTCTTCGGCGAGGATGGCGTGATCGGGGTAGGCGGTCTTCAGCGTGTCGATGATCGCTGCTTCGGCGGCCTTGTCGACCTCCGTGACGAAATCGTTGTGCTGTTTCTTGCTGACCTGAACCAGATCGAGGTCGAGCGATGCGCGGTTGATGATCTGTCCGGCGCGACGTGCGGCCTTGACAGCGATGTTGAGCATGGGATGCATGAGACTGGATCCTTTGTGCCGGTGCAGTGCCAGCTGCAAACCGGAATCGACGAAAAGCGGGCAAAAGCCAGCTGGAAACAACCCGGAACGCGGATTTGGCGCGCGTTCCAGCCACGGAGACGAATTGAAGAAGAGCGGGGCGCACGTTCGAAGACGGCGCGAATAGACGTGATTTTACCCGACTCTCGATGGTTCCGCCGCATGCTCCGACCGGCAGGCACATTGACAATGGTTGGGATCGCCTTCTATTGGCGCTACCATAGCCGCTTTCCAGCTTCCCCCCGCGCCGACCGCCATCGTGGCCCAATTCCCCGTTTCCTCTTCACGTTCCCACACCGTGTCGGGCACCGCCGACCCCGGCGGTCCGGTACGCGGCGGCTTCACGTCGACGCGCTTCGTACTGGTCGAGCCGAGCCATCCCGGCAATGTCGGTGCGGCCGCGCGCGCGCTGAAAACGATGGGCTTCTCGCGGCTCGTGCTGGTTGCGCCGCGCGTGGCGCACGTGCAGTCCGATCCGGAGGCGATCGCGATGGCGAGCGGCGCCGACGATGTGCTCGCGTCGGCGCACGTCGTGCCCACGCTCGCCGATGCGCTGAATGGCGTGCACTGGTCGGTGGCGTTGACCGCGCGGGCTCGCGAGTACGGCCCGCCGCAATTGCCGCCGCGCGCAGCGGCGAGCGCGGCACGCGAGCATGCGGCAAGCGGCGACATTGCGCTCGTGTTCGGCAACGAGCGCACCGGTCTCTCGAACGAGGACGTCGAGCGTTGCAGTGCGCTCGCGCATATTCCTGCCAACCCCGCTTACAGTTCGCTGAATCTCGCGCAGGCGATTCAGGTGCTGTCGTATGAGTTGCGCATCGCGTACCTCGGCGACGCGGCCGCCGTGGGAGCGGCTGCGGTCGGCGCGGCCGGCGTGCCGGCGGAGGATGCCAGCCCGCGTGCCGCCAGCGACGAAATCGAACGCATGTATGTGCACCTCGAGAACGCGCTGATCGCCCTTGAGTTTCTCGATCCCGCGAACCCGAAAAAGCTGATGTCGCGTCTGCGGAGGTTGTTCGCCCGCTCGGGCCTCGAGCGCGAAGAGGTGAACATCGTGCGCGGCATCGCCAAGCACATCCTGCTGAAAGCGAAAGCGCCGGGCGGCGAGTAGTTCGCGTAGCGGCTCTCTATCGGCCATCGACCGACCTTGCCGGCCGAGTGGGCTTCCTGCAGGTTTGGCACAATCGCCCTACAATCCCCGAAAACGTTCTAAGCAAAGCTGCCGGTTCGATAACCGGCAGCTGTCGTTTGCCTTCACCGTATCGGCCGGGGAGGCGGGCGGTCCCCTCTCACCAACGCGTTATTGCCATGTTCACGAGACTTCGCGAAGACATCGCCACGATCCGCGAGCGCGATCCTGCCGCACGCAGCGCCTGGGAGGTGCTCACGTGTTATCCGGGCTTGCATGCCATCGTGTTGCACCGGTTCGCACATGCATGCTGGCGCGTCAAACGTCGCTGGCTTGCGCGCTGCGTATCGCAGTTCGCACGTTTCCTGACCGGCATTGAAATCCACCCCGGTGCGACGATCGGCCGGCGCGTCTTCATCGATCACGGCATGGGTGTCGTGATCGGCGAGACCGCCGAGGTCGGCGACGACTGCACGATCTATCAGGGTGTGACGCTCGGTGGTACGTCGCTCACGCGGGGTGCGAAGCGGCACCCGACGCTCGGGCGTGGCGTGATCGTCGGCGCGGGCGCGAAAGTGCTGGGCGGGTTCGTGATCGGCGACGATGCGAAGATCGGTTCGAACGCCGTCGTCGTGAAGCCGGTGCCGGCGGGTGGCACTGCGGTCGGCAATCCGGCGCGTGTGATTGCTCCCGCGGCACCCGCTACCGCACGCCTCGATACGGCTATCGATGCCGACGGCGTGCCGGTGCGTGCGGCGTTCAGCGCCTACGGCATCGCGCCGAACGCCGACGATCCGGTTTCGTTGGCGATCCACGGTTTGATCGATCATGCCGCGACGCAGACCCAACGGGTCGACGAGATCGTTGCAGCGCTTGAGCGGCTCGGCACGCGTATCGAGGCTTTGCATGGTGCCGATGCGACGCTGCTCGGTTTGCGCCGGTTATCGGCTGCGCTGGAAGGCGAGGAAATCGACGGCGGTTGAAGCGCTGGCGACCGACCGACGGCCCAAGCACGTGTAACTTGTGCCGCCCCGCGGCGCTGCTCAATCGAGCGGCAGCGCCCTGAATCCTTCGGCATCGACGCGCAGATAACCGCCGCGTCGTTCGCCGTGATCGAGATCCCAGTCGGGTAAGACCCAACGCGTACCACCGGTTTCCTGATGGCGCGCGGGACGATGCGTGTGACCGTGAATCATCCAGGTCGTCCCGGTTTTCCTGAACAGTGCTTCGACGCCTTTGCGCGTCACGTCGTAGCGCGGCGAGGCGGGTCGCATGCGGCCTGCTTCGCTTTTGGAACGCATGCGCTCGGCGAGCCCCTGGCGCCATCTGAACGGCCACGCGAGAAACAGCATCTGCGCAAAGCGGTTGCGAGCGAGCCGCCGAAACCACTGATACCCATGATCTGCCGTGCACAACGCATCGCCGTGCGCAAGCACGACACGCGTGCCGAACGCGGTGATCGCGATCGGATCGGGCAGCCAGATTGCGCCTGCCGCTTTCATGAAGCGCTTGCCCAGCAGGAAATCGCGATTGCCATGCATGATGTAGAGCGCGATGCCGCGCTCCGACAGCGTATGCATCAGCGCGGCCATGCGGCCTGCGAACGGTTCGGCAAGCATGTCGTCGCCGATCCAGTACTCGAACAGATCTCCGAGAATAAATACCGAGTCGGCCTGGTTCGCCGTAACCTGGATGAAATGCTCGAAAGCCGCGACCGTGCGCGGGATCGCGGCGCTCAGATGAAGATCGGAGAGAAACAAAAACGGGCGTGCGGCGTGCGGGCGTTTGCCCTCGCCAGGCACGCCCGCAGCGGCGCTTCGCAGCGGCGTTTCTTGCAGCATCGAAGTTGTGCCTGATAGTTGCAGCGGTACGCGGCAGGGTGACCGGTTACCGGTTACTCGGCGATGACGGCTTTTTCGATGATCACGTCGTCGGCGGGCACGTCCTGATGAAAGCCCTTCGAACCGGTCTTGACCTTCTTGATCTTCTCGACGATGTCGAGACCGTCGACGACCTTGCCGAACACCGCGTAACCCCAGCCTTGCGGCGTCGGCGACGAGTGGTTCAGGAAGTCGTTGTCGTTCACGTTGATGAAGAACTGGGCGGTCGCCGAGTGCGGGTCGTTCGTGCGCGCCATCGCGATCGAACCGTTGACGTTCTTCAGGCCGTTGTTTGCTTCGTTGACGATCGGTGCTTCAGTCGGCTTTTGCTTCATGCCCGGCTCGAAGCCGCCGCCCTGGATCATGAAGCCGTCGATCACGCGATGGAACACCGTGTTGTCGTAGTGACCGGCCTTCACGTAGTTCAGGAAATTCTCGACCGATTTCGGTGCTTTTTCCGCGTCCAGTTCGAGTTTGATGACGCCGTGATTCGTATGCAGTTCGACCATGATGGCAACCTTTGAAGTTCAGGATTAAGTGGAAAGCGCGGCACTCGCGGCAATCGGGCCGCGCGGTGCCGCGCCGGCAGCGATGGGTTATGTTAGCGCGCCGTTTCGCTGCGTGTACCGGCGCGGCTCGATGCGTAACTGATTGCTTATTTGCCGACGATCGTCGCCGACTCGATCACGATCTGCTTTTGCGGCACGTTGGCCATCTCGCCGCGCGAGGTCGTAGGCGTGCCTTCGATCTTCTTCACGACATCCATGCCCGACGTCACCTTGCCGAATACCGCATAGCCGTTGCCATCCGGGTTCGGATAGTCGAGGCCGGCGTTGTCGACGGTGTTGATGAAGAACTGTGCGGTTGCCGAATCGGGGTCGCCCGTGCGCGCCATCGAGATCGTGCCGGTTGCGTTCTTCAGACCGCTGCGGCTCTCGAGCTGGATCGGCGCGCGCGTCGGCTTTTCAGCGTAGCTGGTCGTGTAGCCGCCACCCTGGATCATGAAGCCCGGAATCACGCGATGGAAGATCGTGCCGTTGTACTGGCCTGCCTTCACGTAGTCGAGAAAATTCGCGACCGTCTTCGGTGCCTTCTCCGGATACAGCTCGACGCGGATGTCGCCTTGCGACGTCTTGAACAGCACGGACGGATGCGCTGCCTGCGTTGCCGTTTGCGCGAATGCGGGTGCGTTTGCGATCAGGGCGGCGCTGCCGAGCGCCAGCATCAACCATTTCATGAGGATCCTCGGAGTGAAAAAAACGTAAAGGGCGAATTGTGGGGCGAACTTCGCCGGCACGGGCCGACGCTCTCGAACGCCGGATTATTGTGAAGGCGCAACGTACGGCGGTGTGGCCAGCGAACCGCTCGGGCCGCCGAACTGGAAGCTCGGCGTGTTGGTGATGTTGGCCGTGGCGCGGTTCGTGTAATCGTCGACTACCGCGGCTTTGCGTGTGGGCTTCGCCTCGGTTTTGGGCGGCGCAACAATCTTCTGGATGTCTGCGAGACGCTGCTGCGTCATCGCACTCGCGTGGCCGAGGCCCTGTGCGCGCAGATACGCCGCATTGGCGAGACGCAGATACAGGTCGCCGAGATTTTCGTAGGCGAGGCCGTAGCCGGGGTTGACCTTCGTCGCCGTTTCGAGCGCGGCGCGCGCTTCGTCGTAGCGACCATGCTTCGCGTACAACGCGGCCAGATTGTTGTACGGCTCGGGAAGCTCGGGGTAGATCTGCGTGAGCTCGGTGAAGGCGGCGATCGCGTCGTCGTCGCGATTCAGCCGGGCGAGTACCGTGGCACGTTTGAACTTTGCCTGAGCATCGCGCGGATTCGACGCGATACGTGCGTCGAGTTGCTTGAGCGCCTGAGTCCAGTTCTTCTGCTCGATCGACGTATCGATCTCCGGTGTGCCGTCGCGCACAGCCGGTCCTTGCGGTAGTTGACTGGCCTTCTGGGCATGCGCGGCGACGCCGGGCAAAAGCGTGAGCGCGAGGCCGAAAATGGCTGTCGCGGTGAGGGTCGCAGCGCTATGCGCGCGGCCGCTGGAAGGTTTCATAGGCTCAGGTCTGGGTGTTATACTCCGACCCATTCTAACAAAAGGTCTGCGCGTTCCGTTGAACCTCAGACTGTCTTTTCGTCACTCGTGGTCGTCTCCGCGTTGTTGGCAGCCTGACCGCCGCACCAGGTGCACCGGTTTGCTGCTCGAAGTGCTGCAGCGTATGAAGCCCGTGCAGGAGTCTGTGACTCACCGGACCAGCCTGCGGGAAATGCAACGCGGATTTCCTTCGACCCACGCACCGTCTCTATGGAATCACTGCGCATCTACAACACGCTCGCGCGTGACAAGCAATCTTTCGTGCCGCTTCGGGAAGGCGTCGTGCGAATGTACGTCTGCGGCATGACGGTGTACGACTATTGTCACATCGGTCATGCGCGGGTCATGGTCGTGTTCGACATCGTGCAGCGCTGGCTGCGCACGCTCGGCTATGACGTCACCTATGTCCGCAACATCACCGACATCGACGACAAGATCATCAAACGGGCAGTCGAGAACGGCGAGAGCATCAAGTCGCTGACCGACCGCTTCATCGCGGCGCTGCACGAAGATGCGGACGCACTCGGCATCGAGCGTCCCGATCACGAACCGCGCGCAACCGATTACATTCCGCAGATGCTCGGCCTGATCGAGAAGCTCGAAGCGAACGGCTACGCGTACCAGGCGTCCGATGGCGACGTGAACTATGCGGTGCGCAAGTTCGCGAACTACGGGAAGCTGTCGGGCAAATCGCTCGAAGACCTGCGCGCGGGCGAGCGCGTCGCGGCGAACGACGCGAAACAGGATCCACTCGACTTCGTGCTGTGGAAGCAGGCGAAGCCCGACGAACCCGCCGACACCGGCTGGGATTCGAAGTACGGCCGCGGCCGGCCGGGCTGGCACATCGAATGCTCCGCGATGGGCTGCACACTGCTCGGCGACCACTTCGACATTCACGGCGGTGGTCAGGACCTGCAGTTTCCGCACCATGAAAACGAAATTGCCCAGAGCGAAGGCGCGACTGGGCAAACTTTCGTCAACTACTGGATGCACAACGGCTATGTGCAGATCGACAATGAGAAGATGTCGAAGTCGCTCGGCAATTTCTTTACGATCCGCGAGGTGCTCGCGCAGTACGATGCCGAAGTAGTGCGTTTTTTTATCGCGCGTGCACACTACCGGTCACCGCTCAATTACAGCGATACGCATATCGACGATGCCCGCAGCGCGCTGACGCGTTTGTATACCGCATTGAAAGATGTGACACCTGACGCGTCTGACCTAGACTGGAACGAAGCACACGCGCAGCGGTTTCGCGCAGCGATGAACGACGACTTCAATACGCCGGTCGCCGTGTCGGTGCTGTTCGAACTGGCGAGCGAAGTCAATCGCACGCGCAACGCTTTGCTTGCACGGCAATTGCAGGGTCTCGCGCGCGTGATCGGCCTGCTTGGCCGCGAGCCGCGTGCGTACCTGCAGCAGGCGAACGGCAGCACAGGCGACGCTGCGCTCGACGCAGCGGCGATCGAAACACGGATCGCCGCGCGCGTTGCCGCGAAGCAGGCGAAGGATTATGCCGAAGCAGACCGGATCCGGGCTGAATTGCTCGAAGCCGGAATTGCACTTGAAGACAAACCAGGCGGGTTGACCGAGTGGCGGCGCGTGTGAGCGCTTCCCGCACTTCCCTCTGATCGACTCGCCAGGCAGGAGGCAGGATGGCAACGGCCACGAAGACGCAGGCCAGACGGACCGCGTCTAAGACAGGCGCGGCACCGGTAGCAAAAACGACGCGTGCGCGAGGCAGCAGCGCTCGCGCGCTGCAAGGTGCATCGAAGGTAGCGACCACAGCTGCGAATGGCGCGGTGCATGCGCGCACGGGCGCGGTCGCGGCAAAGAAGATGGCTGTGAAGCGCTCCCCTGGTGCACTCAACGGCGACGCATCGCGGACACCGAAAGTCCTGAAAGGATCGGCGCGTGCGAAGCAGGTGCGCGCCGGTAGCAACAGCGGTGTCAAAAGCAATGGCGCATTGCCTGAGGCGCTCGCGGGCGACGTCCAGGCACGCGAACTGGACGCGTCGCGTGACGGCGAAATCACTGTCGTTCGCAAGTCGCAGGTCGTGTCGGATCCCGAAGCCGGGCCGGTGCAGATCGACGGGCTCACGCCTGAAGCGACGCGACCCGCATACTGGGACAAGGCGTGCGCCGATCTGGTGAAGCGCGACCGCATCCTCAAGAAACTGATTCCGAAATTCGGCCCCGTGCATCTGCTGTCGCGCGGCGATCCGTTTGTCACGCTCGCGCGTTCGGTGGTCGGCCAGCAGGTCTCGGTTGCTGCCGCGCAGGCCGCATGGCAACGGGTCGAGAGCGCGTGCCCCAAACTGGTACCGCAGCAGTTCATCAAGCTCGGCCAGGAGAAGCTTCTTGCATGCGGGCTGTCGAAGCGCAAGACCGAATATATTCTCGATCTCGCCCAGCACTTTGTGTCCGGTGCGCTGCATGTCGGCAAGTGGACATCGATGGAAGACGAGGCGGTGATCGCGGAGCTTACGCAGATTCGCGGCATCGGCCGCTGGACCGCGGAGATGTTCCTGATCTTCAACCTGTCGCGCCCCGATGTGCTGCCGCTCGACGATCTCGGTTTGATCCGCGCGATCAGCGTCAACTATTTCAGCGGCGAACCCGTCACGCGCAGCGAAGCGCGCGAGGTCGCGGCGAACTGGGAGCCGTGGCGTACTGTGGCGACCTGGTATATGTGGCGTAGCCTCGATCCGCTAACCGTCGACTACTGACTGTGCAAGCGACGCCCGTAAACTATCGGTTCTAAGGTTTGATAGTTGCGAGGCCGCTTTGAGAACGGCGCGCGCGGTTAGAATACGCGCTGCCGGTAAGTCCAAGGATCCCACCAATGAAGACCACCTTTCTGGATTTCGAGCAGCCGATCGCGGAACTCGAAGCGAAAATCGAAGAGTTGCGCTTCGTGCAGGATGACTCGGCCGTCGACATTTCGGAAGAGATCGATCGGCTGTCGAAGAAAAGCCAGCAGCTGACGAAAGATCTGTATGCGAATCTGTCGCCCTGGCAGGTCTCGCAGATCGCGCGGCATCCGCAGCGCCCTTATACGCTCGATTACGTCAACGAGCTGTTCACCGACTTCCACGAATTGCACGGCGACCGCTCGTACGCGGACGACCTGTCGATCGTCGGTGGCCTCGCGCGTTTCAACGGTCAGGCGTGCATGGTGATCGGCCAGCAGAAGGGCCGCGATACGAAGGAGCGCGCCGCGCGCAACTTCGGTATGCCGCGCCCGGAAGGTTATCGTAAGGCCGAGCGCCTGATGCGCGTTGCAGAGAAATTCGGTCTGCCCATTTTCACGTTCATCGATACGCCGGGTGCCTATCCGGGCATCGGCGCGGAAGAGCGCGGCCAGTCGGAAGCGATCGGCCGCAATCTGTATGTGATGGCAGAACTGAAGGTGCCGCTCATCGCGACGATCATCGGTGAGGGCGGTTCGGGCGGTGCGCTCGCAATCGCTGTCGGCGACAGCGTGCTGATGCTGCAATTCTCGACCTACTCGGTGATCTCGCCGGAAGGTTGCGCGTCGATTCTATGGAAGAGCGCGGCCAAGGCACCGGAAGCCGCCGAAGCACTGGGTCTGACCGCGCACCGGTTGAAGGCGCTCGGTCTGATCGACAAGATCGTCAACGAACCGCTCGGCGGCGCGCATCGCGATCCAAAAGGCATGGCTGCGTTGTTGCGTCGCGCGCTTGCCGATTCGCTGCGGCAGTTCCAGGGCATGAGCACGCAAGATCTTCGCGAGCGCCGTTTCGACCGGCTGATGGCGTACGGCAAGTTCAAGGAAACGACACCGAGCGCGTAAGCGCTGTGCCGGCGGTTTTGCTTCGGCCGTCCGGCGCACTTTGCCTTTCATCTTTTGCGCGGTGATCCACCGTGACAACTTCTTCCGAAACGTCCGCCGACCGCCTCGTCCTCGAGGCTGTCGGTGCGGCGTCAGCCACGCTTGCCGACGACGCGCGTATTGCAGTCGCGTTTAGCGGCGGCCTCGATTCGACAGTTCTTCTCGACGCAACAGTGCGGGTGGCGGGTGCGGCGCGCTGCGTGGCATTGCATGTCCATCACGGGTTGAGCGCGCATGCGGATGCATGGCTCGCACACTGCGCGGCGTTTGCGGCTGCGCGCGGAGTCGAGTTTGCGCATCGGCGCGTCGAGGTGGCACGCGATGCCGGTACCGGCATCGAAGCCGCGGCGCGCGATGCGCGCTATCGCGCGCTCGATGCGCTGTGCACGACGCATGGCGCACGCGCGCTGTGGCTCGCGCAGCACGCCGACGATCAGGCCGAAACGGTGCTGCTGCAACTGCTGCGCGGCGCGGGGCTCGCGGGGCTCGCCGCGATGGCGCCCGAGCGGTTGCCGGCCGGCGCGGCGGCACCGCGCGTGCGGCCGCTGCTGCATCTGCTGCGCGCGCAGCTTGAGCAATATGCGCGGGCGCATACGCTGCACTGGATCGACGACGAATCGAATGCGGATACACGCTATGCGCGCAACGCGTTGCGTCACGAGGTGCTGCCTACGCTCGCTGTGCACTTTCCCGGCTTTCGCGACGCGCTGTCGCGCACGGCGGCGCATGCCGCATCGGCTCAACGCCTGCTCGACGAACTGGCGCGCCTCGATCTGCGCGAGGTCGCGCAGGACGATGGGCGTGCGTTGTCGCGCGCAGCGTTGCTCGTACTCGATGACGAACGTGCGCTGAATCTGCTGCGCTACTGGATGCGTGCGCAAGGACTGCCGGCTGCATCGACGGCACGCCTCGCGGATGCGCTGCGTCAACTGCGCACCGTCGGCGACGATCACGGGCTGCGCGTCGATCACGCGGGGCAGGCGTTGCGCGTGTATCGCGACGATGTGTACTGGGAAGCCGGCGACAGCCTGGACCCCGCCGATACGCCGGACGGTGCCGCGCTCGTACCGCGCGCCACAGTTGAATTCCGGTGGCGCGGCGAGGCGGTATGGCGTCTGCTGCCATGGCGCGGCACTTTCGTGTTCACGGAAAGTCACGCCGACGACCCGGACGCCGTTCCCGCAACGGCACTCGCACACTGGCCGCTGAGCGCGCGTTCGCGGGCTGGCGGCGAGCGCATGCGCGTAACGGTACGCGGACCTGCGCGCACGCTGAAGAACCTGTTTCAGGAGCGTGGCGTACCGTCGTGGAAGCGCGACGTGCCGCTGCTTTTCGCCGGCGACGAACTGCTCTTCGTGCCGCTACTCGGTGTGAACCGCGCCGCGTTCGCGCCGACGATGGAGCAGCCAGGGGAACGTTACTGGCGGATCGAGTGGCGCGAGGATCTGACGATCGCCTGACGACGCGAACGAGGGCGGAACGGCCGTTCGACCGTAGCGACCGATGCGCACCGTTTGCCGCGGCGGGGCCACTCGTTGCCGACCGGTCGGTCGGGCCATACAGGGCGTACATAGGGTTGAAACGCGGTCTGGCCGGGATCCACGGTTTTCCCGCAAATCCTTTCTACGTAAGCCTTTGCGGCACGGATTGCCGGGTTGCCGGCTTGTCTTTTTGCGTCCAATCGGGTACGGTTACTCGTTTGCCCGGCCTGTCTTCGCCGTTTTTCGCGCTACGTTTTATTCGCCGCCGCTGGTTGCTCGTGGTTTTTTCCACGTCCTGGCATCGCGATACCACGTCAGACCATCAACGGTGATGCAGGTCACAGCGGGCAAATCCGCGCGCGTTGCTCCGCGCCGCCACATACTTCGCTGTCGTTCCCGAACGTTTGCTTGTTGTGCGGCCGTCTCCAACGTGCCCGACGCGGTTTCTTCCTCTGTTCAGAACGACAATGGCACTCATCGTACATAAATACGGCGGTACTTCGATGGGCTCGGTCGAGCGCATCAAGAATGTCGCGAAGCGCGTCGCGAAATGGCATAAGGCCGGCCACAAGATGGTCGTCGTGCCTTCGGCGATGTCCGGCGAAACCAACCGCCTGCTCGGTCTCGCGAAAGAAATTTCGCCGCAGCCGAGCCCGCGTGAACTCGACATGATCGCGTCGACCGGCGAGCAGGTCAGCGTTGGTCTCCTGACCATCGCGCTGCACGAAGCAGGCGTCGATGCAGTCAGCTACACCGGCTGGCAAGTGCCGGTCAAAACCGATAGCGCATTCACGAAGGCACGTATCCACGACATCGATGGCGAGCGTGTGCTGAACGACCTCGCCGCCGGCAAGGTGGTCGTGATCACGGGCTTCCAGGGCATCGATCCCGATGGCCACATCACGACGCTTGGCCGTGGTGGTTCGGACACGTCGGCGGTTGCAGTGGCCGCGGCGCTAAAAGCCGACGAATGTTTGATCTATACGGACGTCGACGGTGTCTATACGACCGACCCGCGCGTGGTCGAAGAAGCGCGCCGGCTCGACCGCGTGACCTTCGAGGAAATGCTGGAGATGGCGAGCCTCGGCTCGAAGGTGCTGCAGACCCGCTCGGTGGAATTTGCCGGCAAGTTTCAGGTCAAGACGCGTGTGCTGTCCAGCCTGACCGATCCGCTGACGCCGCTCGAAGCCGAAATGTCGTCGGGCACCCTGATCACTTTTGAAGAAGACGAGACCATGGAAAAAGCAGTCATCTCGGGCATTGCATTCCAGCGCGACGAAGCCCGCATCGCGGTAATGGGTGTACCCGACAAGCCGGGTATCGCCTATCAGATTCTCGGCCCGGTGGCGGACGCGAACATCGACGTCGACATGATCATCCAGAACCAGAGCGTGCAGGGCAAGACCGACTTCACGTTCACGGTCGGTCGCGGCGACTATCAACGCGCGATGGATATCCTCACGGGGCAGGTGCAGGGCCACGTGAGCGCCGAGAAGGTGCTGGGCGATCCGAAGGTGTCGAAGGTATCGGTGGTCGGCGTCGGTATGCGCTCGCACGTCGGTATCGCGAGCACGGCGTTTCGCACGCTGTCGGAAGAGGGCATCAACATCCAGATGATCTCCACCTCCGAAATCAAGATCTCGATGCTGATCGACGAAAAGTACATGGAGCTCGCGGTACGCGCGCTTCACAAGGCTTTCGAACTCGATCACGCGTAAGACCCGGCATCTGCCGGTGCGGAATCACGCGAAGCTGGCTGGGGTGTGACACTGCAGTGACTGCAGTCACGCTTCAGCTTATAAAAAGTGCGTTCTGAAAATTGACCTCGATCGGCGAACCCGCTATTATCTTGGCTTCGTCGCGCTGCCTCCCTGGCGCGAGCGAAAGTTTGGGAGACGTGGCCGAGAGGTCGAAGGCACTCCCCTGCTAAGGGAGCATCTGGGCCAAAACCTGGATCGAGGGTTCGAATCCCTCCGTCTCCGCCAGCAATGGTGGCGAAACCCCGTAGAGTCTCGGCTCTGCGGGGTTTTTGTTTTGGTGGACGTTTTTTTGGGTTCGGTTGATATCGCTGCAATCGATCTTGTTCAGTACTACACACACTCCATCGTAGTAATGCTGGCCCCTGGATGCTTACTCGCCTCGATTGGCTGAAGGTGCGGGCAGCGGATCAGTACCTTCGCCAAGAATTGCGAGGTAACGGCGATAAGCAAAGACACGGCCGCGTCGACGGCCAGTTACTTCCTCGACTACTTCAAGCCGTTGGAGGTCAGCGAGCGCTGCATTGATCGTGGGCGCGGTAAGGCCAGTGCGATCGACCAGGATGTTGGAGGTGAGAAACGGATTTTGCTGCAATAAATCATGAACTCGCAGAGCCGATCCCGCACGTTCACTTTCAGCTGTGATCCGCTCACGATCCTCTTTGAAGAGAGCAATAATCCGCGTGGCCGCATCAAAAGCTTGATTGGCTGTCTCGGCGACGCCATCAAGAAAGAATTCAAGCCAGGCCTCCCAGGCACCACGCTCGCGTACTTCCTGCAGGAGCCTGTAGTAATCGGCGCGGTGTGTTTTGAGGTAAAGGCTCAGGTAAAGCAGTGGTGAGCGTAGTACCCCATGCGTATTCAAGAAGAGGGTGACAAGGAGCCGGCCGATGCGTCCGTTGCCATCGAGAAACGGGTGGATGCTCTCGAACTGCACATGGAGTAGACCTGCCTTGAGCAGGGCAGGCAGACGTGAACGGTCTTCATGCATGAATCGCTCAAGTGCGCCGAGGCACGCATCGAGCTCGTTCACGGGTGGCGGCACATATAAGGCGTTGCCCGGCCGTGTTCCGCCGATCCAGTTTTGCGATCTCCTGAATTCGCCGGGGCTCGCCGCGCCGCCGCGGCCATTTCGCAGCAGACGAGCATGCATTTCACGAATCAGCCGTAGCGAAAGCGGTAGCGTTTGAAGACGATCCAACCCATACATCATCGCGTCCACGTAATTTGACACTTCGCGGACGTCATCGATTGGCTGACCGGCCTGCGCTTCGGTTTCAAAGCGAAGAAGGTCTGTCAGGGTTGATTGGGTGCCTTCAATCTGGGACGAGAGCACGGCCTCTTTGCGCACGTACATGTAAAGGAAGAGCTCCTGGCGGGGGAGGAGCATCGTGATGCCGTCCAATCGCCCCAACGCTCGCTCGGCGAGACTCAATCTGTCGAGCAGACTCAGAATATCGATAGGTGGTTCGGGAGGCAGAGGTGGCGGAACGAAGGCGCGCACGACCTCACCGCCAGCCGTAGTGTCGGCGAAGCGCCCAATCCGGGTATGTGTCAGATTCTCGTTAGCCATCAACAAATTATGGCCGCGGGTTCTTATTTAAACAAGTGGCATTATATTTAAATAACGACAGAGCTTAGGTAAGCGGGCTTAAATAGCGTATCGATGTGGTGCCAGGACGGTGGATGCCTTGACGTGAGCGGGCTGTCAGCGGGTTTTCCGATGTGGCCGTATTCCACAATATGGGGGAACGGCGTTGGTTGAAGCTGGGAGGGAGTAGGGGTCCCTGTGCCCGATTCGCTCGATGGCAAGGAGGCGTTATCGAGAGCTCGGTCTGCTACATCGTTCAGTTACCTGGCAATACCAGGTATCAGCCAAGTATCGACCAGACATCGCCGGATGAAACCAACCCATCCCGCTCGAACGCACGACAGAAATCGCAGCCGGTTGCCCGTTGTCGCGTACCGCGTCAAACGCATTTGTATCGACTCCATGACGCCACCCCGAGATGTGTAACGAGACGTTACTCGCGGCTTCCGTGAGCGATTTGTTGCATCAGTTATTACAAACTCGAAATATGCGGCAAGCCTCCCTGCGCTATAGTCGAGTCAACAAAACATGTCTCCAGAAGAGGTGAACCTATGAAGTCCGCACGTCTTGTTACGCTGGTGATCGGGGCATTGGCCATTGGCGCATCGAGCGCAGCAATGGCTCACGTGGACATCGGCCTGAACATCGGCATCCCCGCGCCGGTTTATGCCGCGCCGGCGCCTGTTTATGCGCCGCCGCCGGTCGTGTATCAACCGGCGCCGGTGTACGGTGCGCCAGTCTATGGCGCCCCTGTCTACGGTGGTCCGGCGATCGTGATCGGCTGGCACGGCGACCGCTACTGGGATGGCCGCCGCTACTGGGGCCGCGATGAATGGAATCGTCGTCGTGGGCCGGGACGCTGGGACCACGGTGGTGGCCGCTGGGACCACGGCAACGGCCGCTGGCACTAAGCCGCCGGCGCGTCGACACGCCAGCAAACGCGCACAAGGCGCGCAAAAAAAACCGCCCAACCAGGGCGGTTTTTTATGGTTGCGCGAGCAACGTCCGGAAGACCAGCTTACTCCGCCACGACAGCCATGCCGCCCACCACGGCATTAAAGCCGCTGTCGACATGCACGATCTCGGCCGTCACCCCGGCCGCGAGATCCGACAACAGGAACGCCGCGGTATTGCCGACCTGTTCGATCGTGACATTGCGCCGTAGCGGCGCGTTGCCCTCGACGAATTCGAGAATCTTGCCGAAGCCCTTGATACCGCTCGCGGCCAGCGTCTTGATCGGACCCGCCGAAATCCCGTTTACCCGCACACCCTTCGCACCGAGCGAGACGGCAAGATAACGCACGCTTGCTTCGAGCGAGGCCTTCGCGAGCCCCATCGTGTTGTAGTTCGGAATTGCGCGTTCGGCGCCGAGATACGACAGCGTGAGCAACGCCGCATCCTGCGAGAGCATCGGCAGCGCGGCTTTGGCGAGCGCCGGGAAACTGTAGGCAGAGATGTCGTGCGCGATGCGGAAGTTTTCGCGCGTCATGCCGTCGAGGAAGTCGCCGGCAATCGCTTCGCGCGGAGCAAAACCGATCGAGTGTACGAGGCCGTCGAGACTATCCCAGCGCGTCTTCAATGAAGCGAACAGCGCGTCGATCTGCGCATCGTCGGCGACGTCGCAGGGGAACACGAGATCGCTGCCGAACTCGGTGGCAAATTCGGTGATACGGTCCTTGAAGCGGTCGCCGACATAGGTGAACGCGAGTTCGGCGCCTTCGCGTTTGCATGCCTGCGCGATGCCGTATGCGATCGAACGGTTCGACAGCAAGCCGGTCAGCAGGATTCGTTTACCAGCGAGAAAGCCCATGAATGCTCCTGATGAAGTCAGCGCGCATCACACGAGGCATGCGTGAGGCGCGCAGGATTTTGGGTAGAATTCTCTCACATTGCCACTGCCTCCCGATTAGCAAGGCCCTTATGACAACTGGTTCGCGATGGATTGACGCGCCTCATGCAGGCTGGCGCGCCGTAGTTCGAATGCTGTCGCGGGTTCGTTGTCACTTATCGAAGCACGGGTTGGCGGCCCGGCCGACGTTGCGGCCAGCAGCCTTCATTTGGGTGTGCGGCACGTTGCTCGCCTCGTTGTTGCCCGCGCTTCCTGCGCACGCGGTCTATGCGATCGCGCAATATGGCGAGCCGAAGTATCCGGCGGATTTCAAGCATTTCGACTATGTGAATCCGGACGCGCCGAAGGGCGGCACGCTCGTGATGGCGAACCCGGACCGCCGGACCAGCTTCGACAAGTTCAACCCGTTCACGATGCGCGGCACTGCGGCGCCAGGCATCGATATGCTGTTTGAAGCGCTGACCATTGGCAGCTCTGACGAGCCGGCGTCCGCTTACGGCCTGCTCGCCGACGACATCCGCATTGCCCCCGACCGTCTGTCGACGACTTTCCATATCAACCCGCGCGCGCATTTCTCGAATGGCGATCCCGTCACGGCCGCCGACGTCAAGTTTTCGTTCGACATGCTGAAAAGCCCGCAGGCTTCGCCTGCGCTGGCCGCCTATTTCACCGACATCACGCGCGCGGTCGTGGTCGATCCGGCCACCATCCGCTTCGAGTTCCGCCAACCGAACCGCGAGCTGCCGATGCTCGCGGGCAGCATCCCGGTGTTTTCGCAGAAGTGGGGTTTGAAGCGGGACGGCTCGCGCGTGCCGTTCGATCAGATGGCGTTTGAGCAGCCGATCGGCAGCGCGCCCTATGTCATCGAAAGCTACGAGAACGGCCGCACGATTACCTACAAACGCGATCCGAACTACTGGGGCGCGGCGTTGCCGGTGCGTGTCGGCACCAACAATTTCGATCGCCTCGTCTACAAGCTGTACTCGGATCCGGTGGTGCGGGTCGAAGCATTCAAGGCTGGCGAGTACGACGCGTACGTTGAGAACGTCGCACGCAACTGGGTGCGCGGGATAGTCGGCAAGAAGTTCGATAGTGGCGAACTGATCAAGCATACGTTCGAGCAGCACAACGGCGTCGGTATGCAGGGCTTCCTTCTCAACCTGCGACGGCCGCGCTTCCAGGATGTGCGGGTACGCAAGGCGCTTGACCTGGCGTTCGACTTCGAATGGCTGGACAGCCGGCTTTTTTATAGCCAGTACACGCGCATCGACAGCTTCTTCTCGAATACCGATCTGAAAGCGACCGGGCTGCCGTCGCCAGGCGAGCTTGCGCTCCTCAACCCGTGGCGCGCGCAGCTCGACCCGGCCGTGTTCGGGCCGCCACCGCTTCAGCCCGACACCGACCCACCCGGTTCGCTGCGCGCGAACCTGCTGCAGGCGCGTGCACTGCTCGCGCAGGCGGGCTGGACTTACCGGAACGGTGCATTGCGTAACGCCCAGGGACAACCGTTCTCGTTCGAGATTCTCGACGACTCGGGTTCGGCGCAATCGATGGAACCGATCGTCGCGACGTATGTTCGCAATCTGCAGAAGCTCGGCATCGAAGCGAAGTTTCGCGCGGTCGACTTCGCGCTGTATCAGAAGCGGCTCGACGCGTTCGACTACGATATGACGAGCCTCCGCTATCCCGACGTTCAACTGCCGGGCTCCGAGCAGATCGACCGGTTCAGCAGCAAGGCAGCCGGCGAGCCCGGATCGGGCAATCTGATCGGCCTGCGTTCGCCGGCCGTCGATGCGATCCTGCATGCGCTCGTAAAGGCACAGACGCGCGAACAGCTCGTCGATGCAACTCATGCGCTCGACCGCGTCCTGATGCATGGCTACTATGTGGTGCCGCAATGGTATAGCGCGGTGCACCGCGTCGCCTTCAGACGCGGACTCGCATGGCCGAAGACGCTGCCGCTGTACTATCAGGCAAACGACTGGATCACCTCGACGTGGTGGTTCGCACCGCATTGACCCGCGCGCCGTTCGCCACCATTCCTTCTCTCTAGACCGCTTGCCCGATCGCCGCCTATGTGGAGCTACATCCTCAAACGTCTGCTGCTGATGATCCCGACGCTGTTCGGCGTGCTGACACTCACGTTCGTCGTGATCCAGTTCGTGCCCGGAGGACCGGTCGAGCAGGCCGTGCATGACATGCGCAGAGGCGCCGAGCAGGGCGCGCCGTTCGGTCTGCGTGCGCATAGCGGCGTCGACGCGCAGCAGATCGCGCAACTGAAGGCGCTCTACGGTTTCGACAAGCCGCCGCTCGAACGCTATGGGCTGATGCTCAAACGCTTCCTGCGCTTCGACCTCGGCGACAGTTACTTCCGGCATCAAAGCGTGTGGTCGCTGATCGTCTCGAAGCTGCCGGTGTCGATCAGCATCGGCCTGTGGACCTTCTTTCTCACCTATCTGATTTCGGTGCCTCTCGGCATCGCTAAGGCGGTGCGCAACGGCTCGCGCTTCGACTTTGCGACGAGCCTGCTCGTGTTGTTCGGCTATGCGATTCCGGGCTTCGTGCTCGGCATATTGCTGCTCGTGCTGTTCGGCGGCGGATCGTTCCTGCAGATCTTTCCGCTGCGCAACCTCACGTCGGACAACTGGGCGCAGCTTTCTGTAGGCGGCAAGATCGTCGATTACCTGTGGCATGTCACGCTGCCTGTGTTCGCGTCGGTGGTCGGCAGTTTCGCGGTCGTCACGATGCTGACCAAGAATGCGTTTCTCGACGAGATCCGCAAGCAGTATGTGCTGACCGCGCGAGCGAAAGGGCTGTCGGAGCGGCGGGTGCTGTGGAAGCATGTGTTCCGCAACGCGCTGCTGCCGTTGATTGTCGGTTTCCCGGCAGCGTTTATCGGCGCGTTCTTCACCGGCAGCCTGCTGATCGAGACACTGTTCTCGCTCGATGGTCTCGGCCTGCTGTCGTACGAGTCGGTGACGCGGCGCGACTATCCGGTCGTGCTCGGTACGCTCTATCTTTTCACACTGATCGGCCTCGCGACGAAGCTCATCTCGGACCTTTGCTACGTCTGGGTCGATCCGCGCATTCAATTCGAACAACTGGAGCGCTGACTTGAATCGAGCCCGCGTCCGATCCGATCTCACCGCGCGCACGCAGACCGTGCGCGCTTTTGTGTCACCGTCGCCGGCGCGCCGCGTCTGGCAACGCTTCAAGCAGCAGCGCCTCGGCTACTGGAGTCTGATCGTCTTCGTCGTCGCATTTGCGGCGAGTCTTGCCGGGCCGCTATGGTCGAACGACAAGCCGCTCGTCGTGCGCTACGACGGACATCTGTATTTCCCGCTCTTCAAGACTTACCCGGAGACGACTTTCGGCGGCGATTTTCCGACGGCAGCCGATTATCTCGATCCGTATATCAAGCATCGCTTCGATACGCCCGGCAATTTCGCGCTCTATCCACCGAATCGCTACTACTACGACACGCTGAACTATTTTTCGAAAGCGGCGAACCCGGCGCCGCCGTCGCACGATAACTGGCTCGGCACCGACGACCGCGGCCGCGACCTGTTCGCGCGCCTGCTGTACGGCTTTCGCGTATCGGTTGAGTTTGCGCTCGTGCTGACGTTGATCGGCACGGTGCTAGGCGTATTGGCCGGCGCGGTGCAGGGTTTCTTCGGTGGACGTATCGACATCGTCGGGCAGCGGCTGATCGAGATCTGGAGCGCGATGCCCGAGCTGTATCTGCTGATCATCTTCGCGTCGATCTTCGAACCCGGCTTCATCCTGCTGATCGTGCTGCTGTCGCTGTTCGGCTGGATCGGGCTATCCGATTACGTGCGCGCGGAATTTCTGCGCAACCGCAATCAGGACTACGTCCGTGCGGCGCGCGCGATGGGGCTGTCGAACTGGCAGATCATCTGGCGCCACGTGTTGCCGAACAGCCTGACGCCGGTTATCACGTTCCTGCCGTTCCGCATGAGCGGCTCGATTCTCGCGCTGACCAGCCTCGATTTTCTCGGCCTCGGTGTGCCGTCGCCGACGCCGAGCCTCGGCGAACTGCTCGCGCAGGGTAAGGCAAATCTCGACGCATGGTGGATCTCGCTGTCGACGTTCGGTGTGCTCGTCGCGATGCTGCTGTTGCTGACCTTCATGGGCGACGCATTGCGTAACGCGCTCGACACGCGCATGGCGGACGCGATGCGCGCGGGAGGCAATCAATGAGCGCGGCTGAAATGCTAACGCCATTGCCAGTTGGCCCGCTGCTGGAACTGGACCACCTGCACGTGAGTTTCGGCGATACCGTCGCAGTCGACGACGTCACGCTCGCGATCGAACGCGGCGAGCGGGTGGCGCTTGTCGGCGAGTCGGGCTCGGGCAAGACCGTCACTGCGCTGTCGATCCTGCGTCTGCTCAGCGATGCCCAGGTGAGCGGGGCGATCCGCTTCGGCGGCGAGGATCTGCTCGCGAAGAGCGAGCGCGGCATGCGCGAAATGCGCGGCTCCGACATCGCGATGATCTTCCAGGAGCCGATGTCAGCGCTCAATCCGCTGTATACGATCGGCGATCAGATCGCGGAGACGATCGTGCTGCACGATGACGTGAGCGCACTCGAAGCGCGCAAGCGCGCGGTCGCGCTGCTCGATCGCACCGGCATCGCGGAGCCGGGCAAGCGCGTGAACAGCTATCCGCATCAATTGTCCGGCGGACAGCGGCAACGCGCGATGATCGCGATGGCGCTCGCGTGCCGTCCGCGTTTGCTGCTCGCCGACGAACCCACCACCGCGCTCGACGTCACGATTCGCGCGCAGATCGTCGAACTGCTGCTCGAACTGCAACGCGACGAAGCGGAAAAGCGCGGCATGGCCGTGCTGCTGATCACACACGATCTGAATCTCGTGCGCCGTTTCGCGCAGCGCGTCGCGGTGATGGAGCGCGGCAAGCTGGTCGAGAGTGGTACCGTCGATGCGATTTTTTCGTCGCCTCAGCATCCGTATACGCGTCGTTTGCTGGAGAGTCGTCCCGAGCGTACGGTGGTGCCGGTCATTCCGATCTCGCCCGTGCTGCTCGAAGCACGCGATGTGTCCGTCGATTTCCGCACGAGGCTGCCGGGCTTCAACGGTTGGTTTCGCGCGGGGCGTTTTAGCGCGGTATCGAAAGCGAGCCTGTCGGTGCGTCAGGGCGAGACGCTTGGCATCGTCGGCGAATCGGGTTCGGGCAAGTCGACGCTCGCGATGGCGCTGCTCGGCTTGCAACGCGTCGTGCACGGCGACATCGAGTTCCAGGGCAGGGCGCTCGCAAGCTTCCGCGGACACGAACAGACCGAGTTGCGCTCGAACATGCAAGTCGTCTTTCAGGATCCATTCAGTTCGCTTTCGCCGCGACACACGATCGAGCGGATTGTCGGCGAAGGGCTGGAGCTGCATCGTCCGCAACTCGATGCGGCCGGCCGCCGCGAGAAGGTCATCAGTGTGCTGCGCGAGGTCGGTCTGGATCGCACGGTCCTGCAGCGTTATCCGCACGAGTTTTCCGGCGGTCAGCGCCAGCGCATTGCGATCGCGCGCGCCCTGGTGCTGGAGCCGCGCATCCTGATTCTGGACGAGCCGACCAGCGCCCTCGACGTGTCGATCCAGCAACAAGTGCTGAAACTGCTGGCGGGCTTGCAGCACAAGTACAACCTCGGCTTCGTCTTCATCAGCCACGATCTTGCGGTAATCGGTGCAATGGCACACCGGGTGGCGGTCATGCAGAACGGTTCCATCGTCGAAACCGGGGAAGTCGAGAAAATTTTTGCTGAGCCCGCCCATCCTTACACTCGAAAGCTACTGAAAGCGGCGTTCGAGCGCTGATATTCACCAATTGGGTGCGTATTGCGATTGTATTTTTCTATTTGTTTTGACACATGAATACTTACTGGCTAGTATCGACCAAACTTTTTCTGCAACTACCTGTTTTTTAGGCAAAATCTACCGACCAATGCAGCAGCGATCTCTTACTCAAGTTTGCACTCGCGTTGTCGCCGGAATGTTCATTGGCGTACTCCTAACCGCAACTTCCAGTGTTTTCGCCGACGAAGCCAGCGGTTTTAGCCAGAATGCCTTGCTTTCGTCCCAGAACGGGGCGACTTCCTCGAATTCCCCCTCGCTCCCCACTTTTCAGTCAACCCCTGCTCCGCAAGCGGCTGCACCTGCTGCGTCCACCGGCGACAGCAGCGCGCGCTCGTTCCTGTCCGGCATGGCCGGTAAGGCCGGCGACGTGGTGGTCGGTGCGCTGAACATGATCGGCGTGCGTTACCGCTGGGGCGGCAATACGCCGGATTCCGGGCTGGACTGCAGCGGCTTCGTGCGTTACGTATTCCAGGACACGCTCGGCATGGCGCTTCCGCGTCGCGCGGAAGAAATGAGCCGCGTCGGCGAGAAGGTGCGCATGAGCGAACTGAAACCCGGCGACCTCGTGTTCTTCAATACGATGCGCCGCACGTTCTCGCACGTAGGTATCTATATCGGCGACAACAAGTTCGTGCATTCGCCGTCTACGGGCAGCACGATCCGCGTCGACGATCTGGACGACGGCTACTGGGAAAAGCGTTTTACCGGTGCACGTCGGGTCGAGACCTCGTATCAGCAGGGTGAAGATCTCCGGCAACGGGTGAGCGCTACGATCGGCACGTCGGGTAACTGAGTCTCGCGTCCGCCGGCTCTGCCGGTAGCAGCAAAAAAGCCTGCTTCGAAACGAGCAGGCTTTTTTTATGCTGTCGCAGCGCGACGATCAGACCATTGCAGGGCTCGCCGCGGCGAGCTTGCGCTGCAGCTCCGGCATGATCTTCGCCACGGCTTCTTCCCCTGCGAGAATCGCCGCGTTGCGTTGCCCGAAGTCGCTGCCGCTCATCACGCTCAGATTCGGCCGGATCACGATGTCGGCGTATTTGTCGAGCTCATAGGTCTTGATGGTTTGACCCATGATCGTGAAGGTCTGCAGCAGAACGTCGAACGAGCTTTGCGTGAGCGCGGTTTCGGGGCGCGCGGAGATATCGATCGCGATCACGAAGTCCGCGCCCATCTTGCGGGCAAACGACGCCGGCACCGGGCTCACGAGCCCACCGTCGACATATTCGTGGCCACCCATCTTCACGGGCTCGAACACCGACGGCACGCTGCACGACGCACGCACGGCGATGCCCGTATTGCCGCGCTGGAACAGGATCGGCTGACCGGTTTTCAGGTCCGTGGCGACGATGCCGAGCGGCTTCGCCATCTTTTCGATCGGCCGGTTGTTGAGCGTCGTGTTCAGGTAGTTCTGCAACGCGACGCCCTGCAGGAAACCGCGCGTGCGAAACGGCATGGCCCAGTCGCTGATCGAGGCTTCGTCCATGACGAGTGCGAGCTTGTTCAGCGCGAAGCCATTCATGCCCGAAGCGTAGAGTGCACCGACAACGGCGCCCGCGCTTGTACCGGCAATCAGGTCGACCTTGATGTTGTGCGCTTCCAGCCCCTTGATCACACCGATGTGCGCGAAGCCGCGGGCGGCGCCGCCACCCAGCGCGAGACCGACGCGCAGCGGGCGTACTGGCTTGACGGCCGGCGGTGGGGTGACACTGGCCGGGGTGCCAGTCGATGTGTCGCTGGTGGTGGTGTCGGGTTTGCTGCCGGTGGTCGTACACGCGGCGAGAACGGCGGAGGCCGCGGCCAGCGAAAACGCGCGGCGGCCTGAACGAGGTGAGGAAGGGTTCAACGATTTCTCCAGCAGTAGCGTCGCCGCACAGCGAGGCGGGCAGACGCCGCGATCTTGCGAACACGATCGCAGAAGGCGATCGTCCCGCGCCTGCGTCGAACCGGACGACGGCGCGCGCACATCATAATGCAAAGCGGCTGGGCGGCGGAATTGCGTGCTTTCCGGCCGCAATGCGCGATGCAATGCCATGTCCGGCACGTCGTTCGATCGCAGCGTGCGAGGGCAGCGTGTGAGGCCAGGCTAAGCCGCCCGGCGGGTATAATCCGTGACTTGCATTTTTCATCCGGACACACGCGCCGCATAGCTGGCCGCGTGACCCGTTCCGCCGTCGCTGCGCGACATTTTTTCTAGCCCGCGCAGCGCCGCTCGCCTTCGAGTAGCCGCTAATGACCACCTCCGTTCGTACCCGTTTCGCGCCCAGCCCCACCGGCTTCATCCACCTCGGCAACATTCGTTCCGCGCTGTATCCGTGGGCGTTCGCCCGCAAGATGAAAGGCACCTTCGTGCTGCGCATCGAGGATACCGACGTCGAGCGTTCGTCGACGGAAGCCGTCGATGCGATCCTCGAAGGCATGGCCTGGCTCGATCTCGGTTACGACGAAGGCCCGTTCTACCAGATGCAGCGTCTGGACCGTTATCGCGAAGTGCTGAAGCAGATGACGGAGCAGGGGCTTGCGTACCCGTGCTACATGTCGACGGAAGAACTCGATGCGTTGCGCGAACGTCAGCGTGCGGCCGGCGAGAAGCCGCGCTACGACGGCACATGGCGACCCGAGCCCGGCAAGACGCTGCCGGTGCCGCCGGCCGGCGTCGAGCCTGTGCTGCGCTTTCGCAATCCGTTGACGGGCGTCGTCGCCTGGGACGACGCGGTGAAAGGGCGCATCGAGATCTCGAACGATGAGCTCGACGACCTCGTGATCGCGCGTCCCGACGGCACGCCGATGTACAACTTCTGCGTCGTCGTCGACGATCTCGACATGCGCATTACACACGTGATTCGCGGCGACGATCACGTGAACAACACGCCGCGTCAGATCAACATCCTGCGCGCGCTCGGCGGCGAGCCGCCGGTCTATGCGCATCTGCCGACCGTGCTGAACGAGCAGGGCGAAAAGATGAGCAAGCGGCACGGCGCGATGAGCGTGATGGGCTATCGCGACGCGGGCTATCTGCCCGAAGCAGTGGTCAACTATCTCGCGCGTCTCGGCTGGTCGCACGGCGATGCGGAGATTTTTACGCGTGAGCAGTTTGTCGAGTGGTTCGACCTCGATCATCTGGGCAAGTCGCCGGCGCAGTACGATCACGACAAGCTCAACTGGTTGAATAACCACTACATCAAGGAAGCCGATAACGCGCGCCTGGCTGAGCTCGCTCGTCCGTTCTTCGAGAGTCTTGATATCGATGCGGCAGCGCTTGCGCAAGGTGCCGATCTGCCGGCCGTGATCGGGCTGTTGAAGGATCGTGCATCGACGGTGAAGGAGATCGCGGAGAACGCCGCGATGTTCTATCGCGCACCGAACCCCGAACCCGAAGCAATCGCGCAGCATGTGACCGACGTCGTGCGACCCGCACTCGCCGATTTCGTCGCCGCGCTGAAGAGTGCCGAATGGACGAAGGAGGGCATCGCTGCTGCGCTGAAGGCAACGCTTGCTACGCACAAGCTGAAGATGCCGCAACTCGCGATGCCGGTGCGTCTGCTCGTGGCGGGCACGACGCATACGCCATCGATCGATAGCGTGCTGATGCTGTTCGGTCGCGAGGTTGTGGTGGGTCGTATCGAGAGGGCGCTTGCCTGAATGTGAAGCCCTGCGCGCGGCCCTGCAAAAAGTTGCGGGTCGCGACTCCCAAGGTATTTACAACACACGATTCTCTATCTACAATCTCGCTTCTGTTCTGCAAGGGGGTATAGCTCAGCTGGGAGAGCGCTTGCATGGCATGCAAGAGGTCAGCGGTTCGATCCCGCTTACCTCCACCACCAGAACATGTGAAAGTCCTCAGGAAGCACGCAGTCTGTAGTAAAAAGGACTTCACAAGCAGCGGTAAGCCAGTTACAATATCGTTCTTTGCTGTTGGCGAAAATTAACAGCAAATTGCAAGAAACTGGTAGTAAAGTGCAGCAAATCGCGGCAAAAGCAGGTGAGCCGCGCGACATATCTGAAAAGATCATGTCCCCTTCGTCTAGAGGCCTAGGACATCACCCTTTCACGGTGAGTACAGGGGTTCGAATCCCCTAGGGGACGCCAGACATCGGCATCGCGTAGAACGACGGCGATGCGGTTTGCGCAGAGTCGGCCGGCTCTCGCAGGCTACGATGCAAAGATTGGAGTGGTAGTTCAGTTGGTTAGAATACCGGCCTGTCACGCCGGGGGTCGCGGGTTCGAGTCCCGTCCACTCCGCCAGACGAAGCCCGTTCAGGTACGCTTGAGCGGGCTTTTTCATTAAAGGTGTAAGCGTACGTTGTCCCCTTCGTCTAGAGGCCTAGGACATCACCCTTTCACGGTGAGTACAGGGGTTCGAATCCCCTAGGGGACGCCAGACATTGCATCGCGGGTATGACCTGTGGTGCGGCTCGCGGGCAGGTTCGATGCTCGCAGGCCATGCAGAAATGGAGCGGTAGTTCAGTTGGTTAGAATACCGGCCTGTCACGCCGGGGGTCGCGGGTTCGAGTCCCGTCCGCTCCGCCAGAAGAGAGAAAAGCCCGTTCAGTTCGCTGAACGGGCTTTTCTCATTTTGGGCGTGTTGGTTCTCGCTGCAACTGGTCGTGTGGGCCTCTGCGCAGCACATCGCCGTGCGTTGCGCTCAGGAGAAACAGCCATTGCCAGCGTGTGCGACGTGCCTTACCGTTGTGCGACGATCCTCTCATGCGTTGCGCCATGTTCGATCCAACTGCCGCCCGATTCCATTTCCAGTTGCGCAAAGCCAGCATCGACGACTTCGAGTTCGCCGAAGCGTTGACCCGCAACAATATGAGCGGCTACTACCGACGGCATCACCTGGTGTGGCGCGGCGATCTGTTTCTCGTTAGTTGGCGCGAATCGGAAAACTTCATTCTCGAGTCGGACGGCGAAGCGGTCGGTGTGCTGCGGGTCACCGAGGAGGGCGACTCGCTGCATATCCGCGACGTCCAGATTGCCGAAGGGCACCGCGGCCAAGGGGCGGGCACGTATCTGCTCGACATGTCGCATCGGTGGGCGCGGGCACGTGGGCTCAAGGAATTGCAGCTACGTGTGTTCGTCGATAATCCCGCCGCACAACTTTATCAACGCATGGGGTATCGGCTCGCTGGTCCGCGTCTTGCGCAACTGGGTGCGATCCGGCACATGGCGCGGCGCGTGTGACTGCGCTCCGCGCACGTCACATCGTATCGAGTTGCGTTACACCCCGCCGCCGTACATTCAACGCGTTCATCGTTCGACGCCATGCGTCGGGTCGGCGAAGTCCTCATCGACGATGCTATCGAACGCACCTCGATGTTCCGCACCCCGCTCGAAGAATGCGCGCGGGCTTTCACCGAATGCACGCCGGAACATCGCGGAAAACGCGCTTTGACTTTGATAGCCCAGTTCCTGCGCGACATGCGACAGCGGCCTTCCTTGGCTGAGCAGCGGAATCGCGCGTGCGAGCACCGCCTGCTGGCGCCATTGCGAAAAACTCACGCCCAGTTCCTGACGAAAGAGCCGCGCGATCGTGCGCGTACTCGCACCGACCGTCAGCGCCCAGTTCTCCAGCGAATCGGTATTCGCGGGATCGGCGAGCACGGCTTCGCACAGCGCGCGCAGACGTTTCTCGTTGGGCATCGGCACGGACAGCGGTAGCGGTTCGGAGCGCGTCAGTTCATCGAGCGCGAGTGCGCCGAGTAGTTGTTCGCGCGCGGGCGACAGACCGGACGTATCGAGTGCCGCGATGACTTCGCGCAGCAGCCCTGACACCTCGACCACACGGCAGGTATCGAGCCCCGGCGGCACGACAGTTTCGCTGACATACAGCGTGCGCATGAACGCATCCTCGACGACCGCCACGTCGTGCAGCACATGCGGCGGCACCCAGATCGCGCGTGACGGCGGCACCATCCACGTGGTGCCTGCGGTACCTATGCGCAGTACACCGCGCGACGTATAGGCAACCTGCGCCCACGCATGCGTATGACGCGCGATGCGCACACCGGCCTTCACGGGTCGCGAACGGACACGGATCGGATGGGTCGGCGTCGGCGCGAATTCCGGAGGAATGTCGGCGAAGTGGACCCGGGTGGATAAGGGTGCGGCGCTGGTCGGGCTCATGAGTTCGTAGTGGTGAGGTCTCGCTGGACTGCTGCGCAACGATGCGGACTCCGCTAGCCATTGTAGGAGCCTTCAGCTTGGCTGTCCGGTCGTATGGAAATGCCGCATGGCCATTCGACCGGGATTGACGCGCACCGTATCCGGCGGGGCATAATCTGTGCGAACTTCGACGGAGTGCGGGTTGCAGGCGCGTCGCACACATCACGCGACGCTTCGTCATTCATTCATCTAGGATCAAGAGGACGCTGAGGGAAATGCAGAACGTTTTTGTTTATGGCACGTTGCGGGCCGGCCAGGTCAACGACATCAGCGCGGCTGCGGCGCGGCACGACATCGCGGCACCTACGCTGCTTGGCACGGCGTCCGTGCGCGGGCGTCTGTTCGACTTCGGGTTGTATCCCGGTCTGGTGGTGGACGCAGCGGGTGTCGCCGTTAAGGGCGATGTGTACGAGATCGACGACAGGCTCGTCGCGGTACTCGATGAAATCGAAGCGGTCTATCCGGGTGTCGAGGGCCTGTTCAGGGCGCATCAGATGACCGTTCACGTCGACGGTACCGCGATACAGTGTCTCGCCTATCCGGTAGCCGAACATGCGGTGCAGGGACTGCCGGAAATCGCTTCGGGCGACTGGGTCGAGCATCGTCGCGCGAACCACGCGGCAGGATAGGACGCAGCGCTGTCTGGCGGAATACACGCCTAGGCACACGCGGTCTCGCGAATAAAAAGACCCGGCAAGCAGCATGCGCTTGCCGGGTCTTTTATTGAGCATCGTTCCGGCTCGGGCGTGCCGGAACGCTACAACAGGTCGCTCAGATTTCCTCGTACAGCGGCAGCGTCAGGAATTCGGTGAACTGTTCCGACGTCGACATCTGTTCGAAGATCTGCGCAGCACGTTCATACGGCTGTGTATCGCCGCCCACCGCCTGCTTCACCTTCGCAAGTTCCTGCTGGATCAGATCGCCGACCAGTTGCGCGGTGACCTTGCGGCCGTCGTCGAGCGTGCCCTTCGATGAGCGGATCCATTGCCACACCTGCGAGCGCGAAATCTCGGCGGTCGCGGCATCTTCCATCAGGTTGTGGATCGGCACGCAGCCGTTGCCCGTGAGCCACGAGCCCAGGTAATGGATGCCGACATTGATGTTGTTGCGCAGACCTGTTTCGGTGATCGGTGCTTCGGGGCGGAAGTCGAGCAGATCGGCGGGGCTCACCTGCACATCACTGCGTTGCTTGGCTATCTGGTTCGGCTTGTCGCCGAGCACCTTGACGAACTCTTCCATCGCGATCGGCACGAGCCCCGGGTGCGCGACCCAGCCGCCATCGTAACCGTCGCCAGCATCGCGTGCCTTGTCCGAGCGCACGCCGCCCATGGCCTTGTCGTTGGCAGCCGGATCGTTCTTGATCGGAATCAGCGCGCTCATACCGCCGATCGCCGGTGCATTGCGGCGATGGCAAGTCTTCAGCAATTGCAGCGCGTAGGCGCGCATGAACGGCACGGTCATCGTGATCTGCGCGCGGTCTGCCAGGCAGAAGTCCTTGTCGTTCTTGAACTTCTTGATCGCGGAGAAGATGTAGTCCCAGCGGCCGGCATTCAGCCCGGAGCTGTGCTCGCGCAGTTCGTACAGGATCTCATCCATTTCGAACGCGGCGAGGATCGTTTCGATCAGCACCGTTGCGCGGATCGTGCCGCGCGGAACGCCGACCGATTCCTGCGCAGCGATGAAGACGTCGTTCCACAGCCGCGCTTCAAGATGGCTCTCCAGCTTCGGCAGATAGAAGTAGGGGCCCGCGCCACGTGCGAGCTGTTCCTTCGCGTTGTGGAACAGGAACAGCGCGAAATCGAACACGCCGCCCGAGACGCGTTGACCGTCGACGGTCACGTGCTTTTCGTCGAGATGCCAGCCGCGCGGCCGCACGATCAGCGTCGCGACCTTGTCGTTGAGCTTGTACGACTTGCCGTTCTGCTCGAGCGAAATCGTGCCGCGTACCGCTTCCTTCAGATTCAGCTGACCCGTGATCTGGTTGTCCCAGTTCGGCGTGTTGGAATCCTCGAAATCGGTCATGTACGAATCGGCACCCGAGTTCAGCGCATTGATGATCATCTTGCGTTCGACCGGACCCGTGATCTCGACGCGTCGACACTCGAGTGCTTGCGGCAGCGGCGCGATCGTCCACTCGGCGTCGCGCACGCTCTTCGTGTCCGCGAGGAAGTCGGGACGCTCACCGGCGTCGAGGCGCTTCGTGCGCTCGACGCGCAGCTTCAGCAGCTCCTGGCGACGCGGTTCGAACGCGCGATGCAGCTTCGCGACGAGTTCGAGCGCTTCGGTGGTCAGGATCGTTTCGAAGCCGGGCGCGATGTCAGCGGTGATTTGCACGCCTTGCGGCAGCGAGAGGGTGTTCGCCATGATTTCTCCTTGGTCGGTCAGATTGCAAAGATGCGAATGAATGCGTCGTTGAGTGTCGGTGGTGGGAGTCTCACGCGCCATGGCTGTGGCGTGTGCGGTCGAAAGATTTGCCTGATGACGATGATGACGCGAGTGTTTCCAGAAAATCGAACAGCTCGGCCATGCCGCCGCCGGTGCCGTGCGGCATGACGCCGAGTTCTTCGGCCGGCAGCCGCTGGCGATTGAGCCAGAACGTCGTATAGCCGAACCAGTTCGCGCCGGTAGCATCCCAGCCGTTCGACGAGACGAACACGATCTCTCGCGCGTTTGCCGCGAACGCGTCGGTGCCGAGCGCATAGGCGGTCGGTGCCGGCTTGTAGGCGCGCACGGTATCGACGGATAGCACGCGATCGAACAGGCCCGTCATGCCGGCGCTCTTGATAGCGATGTCAAGCATCTGCGGATTGCCGTTGGACAGGATCGCGAGTCCGAGCGCCGGTAGCGCTCGCAGGCGGCGCAGCACCGGTACGGTGTCGGGAAAGGCGGACAGACACGCGTATTCGTCCATCAGGCGCTTTTCCGCCGCGCTATTGAGCGTGAGGCTGAGCCTGCGCGCCGCGTAACGCAGCGCATCGAGCGTGATGTTCCAGAACGGCTGATAGTGCGTGCCGGCCGGATCGGCGAGCGTGCGCAACTGCGTGTATTCGATCTGTTTTTGCCGCCACAACTGCGAGAGTGCGTCGCCATGGCCCGGAAACATCTGCTCCGCCGCGGCCACGACCGAATGCACGTCGAACAACGTGCCGTACGCGTCGAAGATCACTGCCTTGGGGAGAGGTGTCGTTATGGCCGACATAGCCGTGCACTCCGTATTAGAGGTCAAGACGGATTGTATTAGTGATCGTTGATGCTAAAAAAGACCCTAAACATCACTTGATCTTTTACTTTTACACACCTAATCTGACGCGCAGATCGATAATCGCGTGCCCGCCCGGGTTCGCTTCCCCCATGGACCGCTTCAAGCAGATCGAAACTTTCGTGACCGTTGCGGCGCGCGGCAGCCTGTCGGCGGCGGCGCAGGCCGAGGGCGTCGCGCCGGCCATCATCGGGCGCCGCATCGACGCGCTCGAAGAGCGGCTCGGCGTGAAACTGCTGGTGCGCACGACGCGCCGCATCACGCTCACGTTCGAAGGCTCCGCGTTCCTCGAAGACTGCCAGCGCGTGATTCACGACATGCAGAACGCCGAGGCCAGCGTCTCGGCGGGCGGCGTGAAGGCGAGCGGCCATCTGCGCGTGTCCGCACCGGCGGGTTTCGGCCGGCGGCACGTCGCGCCGCTGGTGCCGGCCTTCACAGTCGCGCATCCCGACGTATCGATCACGCTCGATCTGTCCGACCGGATGGTCGATCTCGTCAACGAGGGCTTCGATTGCGCGGTGCGGCTGGGCGAGTTGCCCGATTCGTCGCTGGTATCGCTGCGGCTCGGCGAGAACCGGCGTGTGTGCGTCGCGTCGCCGGCCTATCTCGCGCGCCGCGGCGCACCGCGCACGCTCGCCGATCTCGCGCACCACAATTGCCTCGCGCTCGGCGCGAGCGCCAATCAGCAGCGCGGCTGGACTTTCGAACAGGACGGCAAGGTCGTCTCGATCAAGGTGTCCGGCACGATGGAGTGTTCGGACGGCGCGGTGCTGCACGAATGGTGTCTCGAAGGTCACGGTCTGGCGTGGCGTTCGTGGTGGGAAGTCGGTGGCGATATTGCGGCGGGGCGACTGGTCAGCGTGCTCGACGAATTCGCAGCACCGCCGATCGGTATCCACGCCGTGTTTCCGCAGCGCCGCCATCTGCCGCTGCGCGTGCGACTCTTCCTCGATTTTTTGAAACATACCTACGGCAATTCGACCTACTGGGACTGACACAGGGCATTCCTGTAGAGGCCGCCCGCAGGTTTGTGCCGATGCCGCGCGTTCGCCGCAGAAAGTTGCAATCCGTTCCTGCGCACTACAATCAGGAACAAGGGGCTGCATCCGCACCCTGACCCTGGCGCGACGGTCGTCGCGGGCAGGCTGCGGTCCCAGCCGGCGACGGAGGGCATCATGTTCACGCACATCCTGGTTCCGACCGACGGTTCGGAGCTGTCGAAAAAGGCCATCGACGGCGCCATCGATCTCGCGCGCACCGTCGGTGCACGCGTCACCGCGTACGCGTGCTTGCCGCAATATCCGTACTCGCCGTTTTCCGATGTCGTGATCGAGCCGCCATTTGATTTTCAGGAGCGCAGCGAGCGCGAGGCGCGCCTGCATCTGCAGGAGATCGAAACGGCCGCGCGCGAAGCGGGCGTATCGTTCAGCAGTCAGACCAGTGTGCATCCGTCGCCGTATCTCGGCATCATCGAGGCGGCCGAGCAGGGCGGTTGCGATGTCATCTTCATGGCGTCGCACGGGCGGCGCGGCCTCGGCAGCCTGCTGATCGGCAGCGAGACCCAGCGGGTGCTCACGCATACGAAGATTCCGGTGATTGTGTATCGATGACGATGAGCGGGCGTGTGAGTGATGCGTGCCCCGTTTGAAGTGAAGGCGAGGGTGCGCGCCGACGTTGCCGCCAGCGCGCGCTTCCTCAGTCACGGCACGTTGTGTCGTACCGTCTCCTCCCAGATTCCGTGACGGCACCCGTGGTACGGGGCCATCACCCTCCCTGACGGCGGCCTTCTGCGAGGCCGCTCATGCAGTGCCTTGTCGCGTCCTGTCGTTTTCTGAACGACGAAGCGCGTCAGGCGACCTTCTTGTCGAAGAACTGTTCGTCTTCCGTCGAACCGTGCAGCGCAGTCGTCGATGCGTCGCGCTCGACCGTCTGCGTCACCGCGTCGAAGTAGCCCGTGCCGACTTCGCGCTGATGCTTCACGGCGGTGAAGCCCTTTTCGGCGGCAGCGAATTCGGCCTGCTGCATTTCGACGAACGCGGTCATCTGATTGCGGGCGTAACCGTGCGCGAGGTTGAACATCGAGTAGTTCAGCGCATGGAAGCCGGCCAGCGTGATGAACTGGAACTTGTAGCCCATCGCACCGAGTTCCTTCTGGAACTTGGCAATCGTCGCGTCATCGAGGTTCTTCTTCCAGTTGAACGACGGCGAGCAGTTGTACGACAGCAGCTTGTCCGGGAACTGCTTGTGGATCGCATCGGCGAATTTCTTCGCGAATTCGAGGTCCGGCTTGCCGGTTTCGCACCAGATCATGTCGGCGTACGGCGCGTAGGCGAGGCCACGCGAAATCGCCTGTTCGAGACCCGGACGCGTGCGGTAGAAACCTTCCACCGTGCGCTCGCCGGTCAGGAACGGCTTGTCGTTGTCGTCGATGTCCGAGGTGACGAGGTCGGCGGCTTCTGCATCGGTACGGGCGAGCAGTACGGTCGGTGTGCCGGACACATCGGCGGCGAGACGCGCGGCGGTCAGCTTCGCAACGTTTTCGCGGGTCGGCACGAGCACCTTGCCGCCCATGTGACCGCATTTCTTCACCGACGCGAGTTGGTCTTCGAAGTGCACGCCCGAGGCGCCCGATTCGATCATCGCCTTCATCAGTTCGAACGCGTTCAGCACACCGCCGAAGCCGGCTTCCGCATCTGCGACGATCGGTGCGAAGAAGTCCACGTAGCCTTCGTCACCAGGGTTCTTGCCTTCGGACCATTGAATCTGGTCGGCACGCGTCAGCGTGTTGTTGATGCGCTTCACAACGAGCGGCACCGAGTTCGCCGGATACAGCGATTGATCCGGGTACATTTCGCCGGCGACGTTCGCGTCGCCCGCCACCTGCCAGCCCGACAGATAGATGGCCTTCAGGCCAGCCTTCACCTGTTGCATCGCCTGGTTGCCGGTTAGCGCGCCGAGCGAGTTGACGAACGGCTCGGTGTTCACCAACTCCCACAGCTTTTCCGCGCCGCGCTTCGCGAGCGTGTGCTCGACAGGCACCGAGCCGCGCAGACGCACCACGTCTTCGGCTGTATAGGTGCGCTTGATACCTTTCCAGCGCGGATCGGTATCCCACTGCTGCTGGAGTTGCTTGGCTTGCTCTTGACGTGACATGGTGCGCTCCTGGATCGGGTTGAAAGTGGATCGGTGGTCGGTGTCTTCTACGAAGCAGTGGCGCTGAGGGCGTTTTGTTTCGTGAAGTCTTATATAAGAGTCTAGGCAAATCACCTGATCCGGGACAGCGCCAGGAAGCGCTTTTTCGCGCATTTTTAATCGAGATAAATCAATGTGTTATGAATTTTATTTCACATTGAGAAAAGACATTTTCCATCTCGCAATCGCCCCTCTTGTGCCACGCAACACGATTTTTCACGGATCAAAAAAATTTTCCACATTGTGAAATGCGCGCGGAGGCGAAAAAAAACCGGCGCAGGAGCACCGGTTCTTCTTTTGGCAGGGGCGCAACGGCGGTAGGTTGTCGTCGCGCTAACCCGCTAGAGACTGCTTAGCTGCCGCGTCGTGCGGTGCGCGGACCGTCGCTGCGGCGTGCGCCGTAGCCGCCGTCTCGCGAGCCGCCATAGCCTTCGCGCGAGCCGCTACCCGAGGGCTTGCTGCCCCAGCTGTTGCCGCTACCGGTGCGTGCACCGGCGGTGCTGCCAGCCGGCTTGCTGCTGCCGCTACCGAAACGACGACCGCTGCCATTGGTGCTGCCGCCCGGACGGCCACGGCCGCCAAAGCCGGGGCGGCCGCCGCCGGCCGGAGCCGACTTGCGCGGTTCGAACCCGACGATGACGTTGACGGCCAGCGTCGTGCGCACGAAACGCTCGATGCGCTTCAGCGCGCCTTGTTCAGCGTGATGCACGAGGCTCACGGCGATACCCGAGCGACCTGCACGGCCGGTACGGCCGATACGGTGCACGTAGTCTTCAGCGAACTTCGGCAGATCGTAGTTGAACACGTGCGTGATGCCGGGGATGTCGATCCCGCGGGCTGCCACATCGGTGGCGACCAGCACGCGTACACGGCGTTCGCGCAGCGCGCGGATCGTGCGGTTACGTGCGCCTTGCGGCAGATCGCCATGCAGTGCCGCCGATTCGAAACCGGCGTCGGCAAGTCGTCCTGCCAATTGATCGGCTTCGCTCTTGGTGGCCGTGAATACGATGGCCTGGTCAAGACCTTCAGCGCGCAACAAATGATCGAGCAGACGATCCTTGTGATCGCGGTCGTCCACGTAATGCACGGTTTGCGCGATGTTCGTGGCCGATTCCAGACGCTGGACGATCTCGATACGTTCCGGGCTCTTCAGCAGACGGCTGGTCAGCGAGGTGATCTTGCCGTCGAGCGTGGCCGAGAACAACATGGTCTGACGCGACGCCGGGGTAGCGGCGACGATCGTTTCGATGTCTTCGATGAAGCCCATGTCGAGCATGCGGTCGGCTTCGTCGAGCACGAGGATCTGCAGTTGCGACAGATCGATGCGGCCGCGTTCCAGGTGATCGATCAGGCGGCCCGGCGTAGCCACGAGGATTTCGGGGTTCTTCGCCAGCAGCATCAACTGCTGGCCGTAGGCGACACCGCCGAGAATGCTGACGGTGCGCAGGCGCTTCAGGTGCTTGCCGTACGTCGTAGCGGCAGTCGTGACCTGCATCGCGAGTTCGCGCGTCGGCGTGAGGACCAGCAGGCTCGGACGGGCGACCGGTTGCGGACGGCGCGTGCGGCGATCGGCGCCTGCTGCGTCGCGCGGTTCACGCGGCTGGGCCGCCTGGGTTTTTTGCAACTGCGCGAAACGTTCGATGGCGGGCAGCATGAAGGCTGCCGTCTTGCCGGAACCGGTCGGGCTCGAGACCATCAGGTCGCGGCCGGCGATTGCGGCGGGAATGGCGCGCTGCTGAACCGGCGTCGGGGTCTGGTAGCCGGCGGCGACCAGTGCCGAAACGATTTCCGGCGACAGGCCGAGCGAAGCGAACGTCGGACCTTCCGGCACGGCGGCCGGGGCGACAGCCTCAGCTGCGATCGGCGCTACAACCGGGGTGGTGAGTTCAGCTGCGACTGGCGCGTCGATGCCGAGAGCTTCGTTGGCGATGGCGGTCAGCGGGCTGGAATTATTGCTCGAAGTCATGAGAATCCTTGAAACACAGGGAATAAAACGTCGGCGCCAATCGGCATACCCAAGTCGTCGGATTCAGCGAGCAAAGAAGCAGCGAGCAAATCAAAAAACGGGGGCAACTTGCCTGCGTACGGCAAGTTTTTCGTTAGAAGCTGTATCGGATGCGACACGCCGTTCCGGCATTGTCGCCAGCCTGGTACATGACGGCCCGGAGGGCCTAAGCAGGAGGGGACAGGTTCTAAACTGGATTGGAGCTAAACGCAACTAGGCGCTGCACGGCCAGGTCCGGTAATTCGCTCAACTGCGAGCCAGACAGAGAAAGTGAAGCGCAGGCCGCATTATAAAGGAGTTTGCTGCACTGCGCCAGATTATCGCGAAATCGTAAGTAATGGGCCGGCTGGGCGGCCCTGCGGGCGGTCTCAGGTGGCCGTACCGCTCTTCAGGGACTCGACCACTTCGACGTACTGCTGCTTCGCGGCGTCCTGCGAGGTGCCTTTCAGCGCGCCCCACGCGTCGTATTTGTACTTGCCGACGATATCGGTGAAGCCGGGCTTGTCGCCGTGCACGTCGCCGTCGGTGGCCTGCTTGAACAGTGCATACAGACGCAGCAGCGTCAGGTTGCCCGGACGTTCGGTCAGTTGCTTTACATCTTCCTGGGCTTGCGCGAACAGCGCGTTGACGTCGCTCATCGATTTCTCCGTGGCATTTCAATCAAGATAAGGCCGACGATCATAACAAGCGCGGCCCGGCGGCGGCTGGAGCGATTCTTCCAAACCAGCCGGGCCGCGCGCCGGTACGGCAGGCATCCGGCGATTCAAGGCGCCGCATTACAATAGCGGCCATGACTCGAACTGTGCTGCTTGCCCTCGATACGTCGACCGAATTCTGTTCGGTCGCGTTGCTGTCCGCCTTCACGGCGTCTGTTACCCCTACCGGTACTTCAACTTCCTCCGATCCGCTCATCTGGGTGCGCCACGAAGCGACCGGCGCGGTGTCCAGTGCGCGGCTTTTGCCGGCCATCCGCGAGCTGTTCGAGGAGGCGGGGCTAGCGCTTTCCGCCTGCGATGCGATTGCGTTCGGTGCCGGGCCGGGCTCGTTTACCGGTTTGCGGACCGCGACCGGCGTCGCGCAGGGCCTCGCGTTTGGGCTTGACCGGCCGGTGGTGCCGGTCAGCACCTTGCTCGCCTGCGCGGAGAGTGCGCGTTCGCGCGATCCATCGGCGGCGCGCGTGCTCGTGGCGCTCGATGCGCGCATGGACGAGGTCTATTGGGCCGACTACGCGTGGGACGAAGCGCAGGGTGAATGGCGCACGGTGCATGCGGCATCGCTCGATGCACCCGGTCAGGTCGGCCTGCCCGATGCGCCGTTCACGCTCGCAGGGAATGCAGCCGCTGTGTTCGGCGTGCGTTTGCCGGCGCGCGACGCGGCGCGCGTGGTCGACGGTGCAGCGTTGCCGCACGCCGTGCCGGTCGCGTTCGCCGCGCTGCGCGCGTTTCGCGCCGGGCGCACCGTGCCGGCCGACCAGGCGGCACCCGAGTACGTGCGCAACAAGGTTGCGCAGACAACGGTTGAACGGATGGCGGCAAAAGCGGCGCAAGCCGCCGGAGCAACCGCGGTGCCGGTCTCTACTGAATCGGTCAGCGCGCAGCCGAAAGCCGTGCGAGGCGAGGGCACGCGATGAGCGGCGTGCTGCTCGCGGACCGCTACGTTTCGCCGATGACCGAGGGCGATCTGGACGAAGTCGCCGCCATCGAAAAAGTCGCCTATGAATTTCCGTGGAGCCGCGGTAATTTCGAGGATTCGCTGCGCAATGGGTACCTCGGCATTTGCCTGCGACATGTCACCGGTACGCTGCTCGGTTACTGCGTGCTGATGCCGGTCGTCGACGAGATGCATCTGTTGAACCTGTGCGTTGCGCCGGCTGCGCAAGGCGCGGGGGCGGGACTTACGTTGCTGCGCGAAGCGGTGCGTGTGACGCGCACGGAAAAGCTCGACGGCTTGCTGCTCGAAGTACGGCCGTCGAATCATCGGGCCATCCGGCTCTACGAGCGCTTCGGCTTTGCGACGATCGGCCGGCGCAAAAACTATTATCCGGCGCGTCATCGCGGCCGGGAGGACGCCATCGTGATGCGTTTTTCGTTTGCAGAGGAGGGCGCAGATGGCGCTGCATGAATCCGCGCTGGAAGAACTCGGGCTCGCGACCCAGTGGGTGAGGCGCGGGAGTGCGCCGACGGAGGCTGCTGCGTCTGCCGGGATGGGACGCGATAGTGCATCGACGGAACCTGCTGCGTCTGCCGGGTTGCGACGCGACAGTGCGTCGATTGAACGTGCGGTATCTGCCGGGACGATCGAGCCACAGGCGGGGCGCATCGCCGATGCGCCGGCCGTGGTCGTGGAGTCGCAGACAGGCACGCCGGCGCACGGTGCGAGCACCGGAAGCACGCGAAGCACCGACAAGGCATCGGACCGGCTGGACGCCCGCAACGTACGCAGCACGCCCGCTGCTTCGGCCCAAGCACCGCCGCCACCCGACGACGACTTCGCCTGGTTCGACGACCTGCCCTCGACGCCTCCGCAGCAACGAAAGCAGCAGCCCGGCACCAGCGACGCCAACCAGGCCAGTCAGGAAGAACCGGCGCAAGCCGCAGTCGCCACGCTCGACTGGGACGCATTGAGCGAGCGCGTATCCGCCTGCGAACGCTGCCGCCTTTGCGAAAAACGCACGAAGACCGTGTTCGGCGTCGGCGATCGCGAGGCCGACTGGATGCTGGTCGGCGAAGCACCCGGCGAGAACGAAGACCGCCAGGGCGAACCGTTCGTGGGTCAGGCCGGCAAGCTGCTCGACAACATGCTGCGCTCGCTCGATCTGGCGCGCGACAAGAACGTCTACATTGCCAACGTGATCAAGTGCCGGCCGCCCGGCAACCGCAATCCCGAGCCCGACGAAGTCGCGCGTTGCGAGCCGTATCTGCAGCGCCAGGTTGCGCTCGTCAAGCCGAAGCTGATCGTGGCGCTCGGCCGTTTCGCCGCGCAAAGCCTGTTGAAAACCGATGCGAGCATCTCGTCGCTGCGCGGCCGCGTGCATGCGTACGAGGGCGTGCCGGTCATCGTCACGTATCACCCGGCGTATCTGCTGCGCAGTCTGCACGACAAGGCGAAATCGTGGGCCGATCTGTGTCTCGCGCGCGATACCCTGGGTCGCGCGGCAGACCCGACGGAGCACTGATGGCGACGCCGGCACCAGTGGCCGGTCACGATGCGCGGCGCGACGCATGGGCGGATGCGTTCGACATGCTCACCGATCCGATGCTGCGCGATCTGGCCTGGCTGCTGCACAGTCCCTCGCTGCTGCGTGCGCAACTGCCCGTCGGCGTGCTGGCGCAACCGCTGGGCACGGCCGTTCAGGCGGCGCAGACGCTCGACTGGTTGCGCGCGCTCGACGCGGATGCGGGCGCTGCGGGTGCCGCGGGTGCCGCGGGTACATTGCATCGCGCGATCGCCGATGCACACGTCACACGTCTCGGCCGGTACGCCGAAACGCTGCTCGTATGGTTTCTGCAAAACGGACCGGTCGCGCTGCTCGTCGCGGCGAACATCGCGCTGCGGCGCGCGGGTGTCACGCTCGGCGAATGCGATTTTCTCGTCGAAACGAACGACGGCCGGCGGCTGCACTGGGAGCTGGCCGTGAAGTGCTATCTGCACGCCGGCGATGGTCGCGCATTGCTTGCCGACTATGTCGGCCCGAACCTGCAGGACCGCTTCGATCGCAAGCTCGCGCATCTGCTTGGGCATCAGTTGCCGCTCAGCGCGCGCGAGGAGTTCGCGTCGCTAGGGCATGTGGGACCGTGGGATGCGCAGATGCTGGTCAAGGGCTGGTTGTTCTACCGGCAGCAAGCCGATCAGCCGGTGGATGCGTATGAAAGATCGATCGTGCGGGGAGCAGGGGAAGAGGCAACAGACGAGGCAACAGACGAACCCGTCGAACTCGATCCGGCGCATCTGCGCGGCTGGTGGGCGACACGCACCGACTGGCCCGCTTTTGCCGCTGCGCATGCTCCGAAGTGGCGCGTGCTGCCGCGTCTCGAATGGCTTGCGCCGCGACGCTATCAGCCCGCCGAGCCGGCGGTTGCGGAAATGACCGACGCGGCGCAGCTCGCGCCGCGGCTGACCCAGCACACCGGGCCGACCATGGTGGCGGGGTTCGACGTCGATGGAAATGGGCGCTGGTGCGAACGGTCGCGCGGCTTCGTGGTGCCGGATACGTGGCCCGCACGTGCGCTGGTGTTTGCGCGCGAGTGACGGCGAACGATGGCGTGCGCGCGGGTGTCGGCAACGCAACGATCAGGCGGGCGTTACTGAAGTCGATCGAACCACGTGCGCCACGATTACAACGACGCGCTCACCACCACCGATAGAAGTGATGTACCGGCCCAACGCCGGAGCCGACATCGAGCTGATCGCTTGCCTGCAGTGCCCCCGTCAGATACGCCTTTGCTTCGGCGACTGCGCTCGCGAGGTCGTCGCGTTGCGCGACCAGTGCCGCAATCGAGGAAGACAGTGTGCAACCGGTGCCGTGCGTGTTTTTCACCGGCACCCGCGGACCGCCCAGCCGTAACGTGCCGCTCTCCTGTATCAGCCAGTCGGGACTGTCCGCTGCGGCGAGGTGACCGCCCTTCATCAACACCGCCTGTGCGCCCAGCGCGCGCAATGCTTCGCCCTGGCGAATCATGCCGGCTTCATCGGTAACGGCGGCTTCGCCAAGTAATGCCGCCGCTTCCGGCAGATTCGGCGTGACGAGGCTCGCGAGCGGCAGCAGTTCGTCGCGCACTGCGGCGACCGCATCGGCGGCGAGCAGCGCATGGTTGCTCTTCGAGATCATCACCGTATCGAGCACGATGTGCTTCGGCCGATAGCGCCGCAGCGCGTCGGCAACGGCGCGCGCAATCTGCGCGTTGGCGAGCATGCCGATCTTCACCGCATCGATGCGGATGTCGTCGAACACGGCATCGAGCTGTGTGGTGACGAAGCCCGCGTCGGGCGTATGAATGGCGGTGACACCGCGCGTATTCTGCGCGGTGAGCGCGGTAATGACGCTCGCACCGTAAGCACCGAGCGCCGAGAATGCCTTGAGATCCGCCTGGATGCCGGCGCCTCCGCCGGAGTCCGAGCCGGCGATGGTCAGGACGTTGGGAATCGCGTGTGTCATCGGAAAGCGTGAAATAAGAAGGGCCGGTGCGGACCGCACACTATGGCGGCGCTACAGGGCGGCGAGGGCGCGTGCCGCACACCGCCATGTAGAACTGTCAGTGGCGCATTTCGCCGATCAAGGCGACCGAGTCGAAGGCGCGCTGGTTCGCCTGGTGACGCCGCATCACAACCCACATCATCAGGCACACGAACGTGCCGAACAGCACGATCACGACCCCGACCGGCACGTCGAGCCAGACGAGCACCGCATACAGGCAGAGCATGACGAGCACCGAGAGGTTTTCGTTGAAGTTCTGCACCGCGATTGAGTGTCCCGCCGACAGCAGCACGTGCCCGCGATGTTGCAGCAGCGCGTTCATCGGCACGACAAAGAAGCCCGACAGCCCGCCGACCACCATCAGGAACAGATACGCGACGAGCAGGTAGCCCGGCACATGCATACGACCGAAATAGATGCCCCAGTGCTCGGGAAACAGATGCTTGGTATAGAACGCCATCAGCATCACCGCGATGCCCATGATGACGCCGACCGGCAGCACCGAGAGCGACTTCTTCAACGGCACCTTGGCTGCGGCGATCATCGCGCCTACGGCGACACCGACAGCGACGACCGCCTGCAAGATCGCAGCCTGTGACAGCGACATGTCGAGCGATACCTCGGCCCACTTCAGCACGATGAATTGCAACGTCGCGCCCGCGCCCCAGAAGAGCGTCGTGACGGCGAGTGAAATCTGCCCGAGCTTGTCGCGCCAGAGAATCGTGAAGCAGTCGGCGAAGTCGGTGATGAGCTTGATTGGCCCGCGCTCCTGGCGCGGGTAGCGGGCGCCGGTATCGGGAATGCCCAGATTGAACAGCGCAGCGATGATGTAGATGGAGATGATCACGAGCATCGCGGCTTCGGCGGGCGTGCCGATGCTCGCAGGGGTGTGCTTCATGACGTGCGCCGCGATGTGTGGGCTGATCAGCGCACCGCCAAGCACCGTACCGAGAATGATCGAGCCGACGGTCGTGCCTTCGATCCAGCCGTTCGCGGCGACGAGCCGGTCAGGCGGCAGCAGTTCGGTGAGTATGCCGTACTTGGCCGGCGAGTAAGCCGCGGCGCCGAAGCCGACTATGCCGTAGGCAATGAGCGGGTGCGCACCGAACAGCATCACGATGCAGCCGAGCACCTTGATCGTGTTGGTCACGAACATGACCCGGCCTTTGGGGCGGGAGTCGGCGAAGGCGCCCACGAAAGCCGCCAGCACGACGTACGACAGCACAAAGAACAACTTGAGCAGCGGCGTCATCCAGTTCGGGGCGTGGAGATCTTTCAGCAGTGCAATAGCAGCGATCAGAAGCGCATTGTCGGCCAGCGAAGAAAAAAACTGCGCGGCCATAATGGTGTAAAAACCTTTTTTCATCTGATGCGATGCTGTCCTCGCTGCGGTCCGTCCGCCCCGGACACGTGTTCTGCGTCCGGGCTTATTCCGTTCGAAATGGGTTGTGCGCACGGCTTTATAACATGAAAATACTCGCATTCGGACTAGCAAAATCCTTGATCGCACCGCCCAGCGGGCTCTCGACGCACTGAAAACGTCCAGTAAGCTGCTGATTCGCAAGCGTCTTTACGAAAATTTCTCATGCCGCGCCCCCTTCTTGCCACGATTCATACCGCTGCTCTCGCCAACAATCTCGCTGTCGCACGTCGTTATGCGCCGAAGTCGAAAATCTGGGCAGTCGTCAAAGCTAATGCGTATGGCCACGGTCTGGCGCGCGTGTTCCCCGGTTTGCGTGCAACCGACGGTTTTGGCCTGCTGGACCTCGAAGAAGCGGTGAAGTTGCGCGAGCTGGGCTGGGCGGGTCCGATCCTGCTGCTCGAGGGTTTTTTCCGTCCCACCGATATCGACGTGATCGACCGCTATAGCCTCACCACCGCGGTGCATTCCGACGAACAGATGCGCATGCTCGAAATGGCGCGCCTCTCTAAGCCAGTCAACATCCAGCTCAAGATGAACAGCGGCATGAATCGCCTCGGCTACACGCCCGAGCGATTCCGCAGCGCGTGGGAACGCGCGCGCGCGTGCCAGGGCGTGGGCCAGATCACGTTGATGACCCATTTCTCCGACGCCGACGCCGAGCGTGGCATCGCGCACCAGATGGCGGCCTTCGAGCGCGGCGCCGAAGGCATTGCCGGCGCGCGTAGCCTCGCGAATTCGGCGGCGACGCTGTGGCATCCCGAGGCGCATTTCGACTGGGTGCGCCCCGGCATCATCCTGTACGGCGGTTCGCCGACTGGCGTGCACAGCGACATTGCCGACACCGGCTTGCAGCCCGCCATGACGCTAGCCTCCGAATTGATCGCAGTGCAATCGCTCGGTGCGGGCCAGACGGTTGGGTACGGCTCGAGGTTTGCCGCGCAGGGGCCGATGCGCATCGGCGTGATCGCGTGCGGTTATGCGGACGGGTACCCGCGGCTCGCGCCCGAAGGCACGCCGGTCATCGTCGACGGGGTGCGCACGCAGGTGGTCGGCCGTGTATCGATGGACATGATTACCGTCGACCTCACGCCGTGCCCGAATGCCGGCGTCGGCTCGCGCGTCGAACTGTGGGGTACGGCGCTGTCGGTCGACGATGTCGCGCAGGCCGCCGGCACGATCGGCTACGAGCTGACGTGCGCGGTCGCGCAGCGCGTGCCGGTGCGCGCCGAATAAGCGCCGCGTGAGTTTCTTGCGGGGCATTGGGTCAGAAGATCGGAAGGCGCGTGGCTAAACAAAAAACGTTGTACACCTGCACCGAATGCGGCGGGCAGGCGCCCAAGTGGCAAGGACAATGTCCCGCGTGCGGGGCATGGAATACGCTGGTCGAAGGCGTCGCGGAGCAGGCCAGCACGCATCGCTTCCAGTCGCTCGCGAAGAATGCACCGGTGCAGCGTCTCGCAGATATCCAGGCATCGGATGTGCCGCGCTTTTCGACCGGTGTCGGCGAGTTCGATCGCGTGCTGGGTGGGGGGCTCGTGCCGGGCGGCGTGGTGCTGATCGGCGGCGATCCGGGCATCGGTAAATCGACATTGCTGCTGCAATCGCTTGCCGCAATCTCGAACGAGCGGCGCGCGCTGTATGTGAGCGGCGAAGAATCGGCGGCGCAGATTGCGCTGCGTGCACAGCGGCTGTCGCTGCTCGAAACTGACGTGCAGGCGAGCGAACTGATGCTGCTCGCCGAAATCCAGCTCGAAAAAATCCAGGCGACCATCGATGCCGAACGGCCCGACGTCGCTGTCATCGATTCGATCCAGACCATCTATTCCGAGGCGCTGACGTCCGCGCCGGGTTCGGTTGCGCAGGTGCGCGAATGCGCGGCGCAGCTCACGCGTATCGCCAAGCAATCGGGCACGGCGATCATCATGGTCGGCCACGTGACGAAAGAGGGCAACCTCGCTGGTCCGCGCGTGCTCGAACACATCGTCGACACCGTGCTGTATTTCGAAGGCGATACGCACTCGTCGTTCCGGCTCGTGCGCGCGTTCAAGAACCGCTTCGGCGCGGTGAACGAACTCGGCGTGTTCGCAATGACCGAGCGCGGCCTGCGCGGCGTCGCCAATCCGTCGGCGCTGTTCCTCTCGCAGCACGAACAGATCGTGCCCGGCTCGTGCGTGCTCGTGACGCAAGAGGGCACGCGGCCGCTGCTCGTCGAAGTGCAGGCACTGGTCGATTCGGCGAACGCGCCGAACCCGCGGCGTCTTGCGGTGGGACTCGAGCAGAACCGTCTCGCGATGCTGCTTGCAGTGCTGCATCGGCACGCCGGTATTGCCTGCTTCGATCAGGACGTGTTCCTGAATGCGGTAGGCGGCGTGAAGATCACCGAGCCCGCAGCCGACCTCGCGGTATTGCTCGCAATCCACTCGTCAATGCGTAACAAACCGCTACCGAAGGGCCTCGTCGTTTTCGGCGAAGTCGGGCTCGCGGGAGAAATCCGGCCGTCGCCGCGCGGTCAGGAGCGTCTGAAGGAAGCGGCGAAGCTCGGCTTCTCGATTGCGCTGATTCCAAAGGCGAATGCGCCGAAGCAGCCGATCGACGGGCTGCAGGTCATCGCGGTCGAGCGCATCGAACAGGCCATCGACCGGGTCCGCACACTCGAATAGCCGCGCGCCGCGGGTGTATGCGCGATGTAATCCGTCGTAAATATCGCGAGACGAACTGTAACCAAGCTGCTACACGTTTTCCCTATTCTGGCCGGGTGTGTAATCCCACCCGCAGCGGAAAGGATGACGTCTTGAAACAGCCTCATGAAACCGCGACCGATCGACTCGCGAGCCTGCGCGGCTGCCGGGTATCTCCGCCCATCCGGGCGCCGTGGGGCGGCGGCTGCCGGATCGTCGAGTGGATCGACGAAACCGGGCAGATCTCGCGCCGCGTGGTTGCGGAAGACGTGACCGCGGACCAGGTGCGGGCCACCATCCGCCAGCACGTGCAAGGGCGCAAGCACACGCTGATCGACGACGGGCCTTCCCAGCGGCAGACGTTGCCGCGGCGGTGAGCGGAGCGGTGAAGCTCTCGCTTCGCCTTACCCGGCATCCTTTGACGCTTCCTGCGCAAGCACCGGCGCAAACAACGGATGCCGTGCCGCTTCCGCCGCCGTCAACACCGGCGATACGCAGCAGTCGAGCGGCTCCAGCAACGTCACCCAGTCCTCCAGCGAATTGCCGGCAATGACCGCCGCGAGTTCCCGCGTCAGCGCGTGCGCATCGGGGCCGCCGATCGCCTGTCCGAGGCTCCAGTGCCGCGTTGCCCAGTCGGGCCGGCCGAGCGCAGTACACAACGTCTCCCAGAACTTCAGTTCGAGCGCACCGACCGCGAGCCACCTTCCATCGAGTGTGCGGTAAAGGTTGTAGCAGGGCACGCCGCCATTCAGCAGTCCACCGCCAGCGGGCGGCGCGGTGCCGTCGTTGGCGAGCGCGATCTGCGCCACGACGTTGTGCGCGTAGCTCGCATGCGTCATCGAGACGTCGACGAAACGCCCATCGCCGCCGCGTGCGACGTGCCACAGCGCTGCAAGTATCTGCGTGACCGCGCTCAGTGCACCGCCGAGCAGGTCGGCGATCTGGAAGTTCGGCAAGACGGGTGCGCCGTCGCGGTCCGCGAGCTGTTCGAGCACGCCCGCGTAGCCGATGTAGTTGAGATCGTGGCCCGCGTGCTGCGTGAACGGTCCTGTCGCCCCATAACCGCTGATCGCGCAATAGACGAGCTTGGGATTGAGCGCATGCAGCGCCTCGAAACCGACGCCCAGCCGGTCCATCACACCGGGCCGAAAACTTTCGATGAGCACATCCGCTTCGCGCGCCAGTGCGCACAGCACCGTGCGTCCCGCCTCCGACTTCAGATCGAGCCGCATCTCGCGTTTGCCGCGATTGACCAGGCGGTAGAACGCCCCGGGCCGACCTGCGGCGCGATCGCTTGAACTCTGCATCATCGTGCGCGTTGCATCGCCTTCGCCGGGCGCTTCGATCTTCAGCACTTCGGCGCCGAGTTCCGCGAGCCGCAACGTGGCAACGGGGCCGGGTAGCAGGCGCGTCAGATCGAGTACGCGCAGTCCTTGCAATGCGGGAGCAACCGTAGGTGAAGATGAGACAGACGAGTCAGGCGAAGCAGACAAGGCAAACCTCTCATCGATGCCGGCGCGGACCTCGCATGGTGCCGCTAGCCGATCTGTTCAAGTTCCTCGTGCGCACCGAGCCATTCGGCTTCGAGTGCGGCAAGGCGCGCATTCACTTCGGCCTGGCGACGGATCGAATCGGTCAGGCGGGTCTTGTGGGCAGGCTCGTAGCTGGCCGCGTCGGCGACGAATGCATCGAGCGTCGCGCGCTCCGCGTTGAGCGCGTCCATTTCCTTCTCGATCTTTGTGATGCGCGTCTGCAGCGGTTTTTTCAGGTGCGCCAGCTTCTGCCGCGTTTCCGCTTCGAGCCGCCGCTGTTCCTTGCGATTCGGCGCCGAGTCGCCGGCGTCCGGTTCCGCGTTACCGGCCTTCACTGCCGCGCGCTGTTCGGCCGCGTGTTGCAGCAGCCAGTCGCGGTAATCGTCGAGATCGCCGTCGAACGGTTGCAGCCGATGCTTTGCCACCAGCATGAACTGGTCGGTCGTCGCGCGCAGCAGATGCCGATCGTGCGACACGAGAATCAGCGTGCCCTCGAACTGCGCGAGCGCCATGGTCAGCGCGTGACGCGTTTCGAGGTCGAGGTGGTTGGTCGGTTCGTCGAGCAGCAGCAGATTCGGTTTCTGCCAGATGATCAACGCCAGCGCGAGGCGCGCCTTCTCGCCGCCCGAGAACGGCGCGATCCGTGCGCTCGCCATCTCGCCGGGAAAATTAAAACCGCCGAGGAAATCGCGCAATTCCTGTTCGCGCGTATCGGGCGCAAGCCGGGCGAGATGTTGCAGCGGCGTGTCGTCGGGGCGCAGCGTTTCGAGCTGATGCTGTGCGAAGTAGCCGATCCGCAGCCCTTTGCCTTCGCGCACGTCGCCGCCTAGCGGCGTCAGCGTGCCGGCCAGCGTCTTGATCAGCGTGGACTTGCCCTGGCCGTTTGCACCGAGCAGGCCGATGCGTTGACCGTTCTGGATCGACAGCGTGACCTGCCCGACGATCGGAATCTCGCTCCCATCGTCCGCGTGGTAGCCGCAGCGCACGTCTTCCATCACGAGCATCGGGTTCGGCGCGGAATCGGGCGTACGGAACTCGAACGTGAACGGCGACGACGCGTGAGCCGGCGCGATCAGCTCCATTCTTTCGAGCGCCTTCACGCGGCTCTGCGCCTGGCGCGCCTTCGTAGCCTTCGCCTTGAAGCGATCGACGAAACTCTGCAAGTGCTCGATGGTTTTGCGCTGTTTCTCGAACGCGCTCTGCTGCAGCGCGAGCTGTTGCGCGCGCAGGATTTCGAACTGCGAGTAGTTGCCGCCGTAACGCTTCACCTGCTGGTTCTCGAGATGCAGCGTGACGTCGCAGATCGAATCGAGGAATTCGCGATCGTGCGAGATCACGATCAGCGTGCCCGCATAACGATGCAGCCAGTCTTCGAGCCAGACGATCGCATCGAGGTCCAGGTGGTTCGTCGGTTCGTCGAGCAGCAGCAGATCGGACGGACACATCAGCGCCTGCGCGAGGTTCAGCCTCATGCGCCAGCCGCCCGAGAAACTGCTGACGGGTTCGCGCGTCTGGTCGAGCGTGAAACCGAGGCCGAGCAGCAGCGTCTCGGCGCGCGCGGGCGCGGTGTAGCCGTCTGCGTCGGCGAACGCGGCATGTGCGTCGGCTTCGGCGGCGCCGTCGTGTGCAGCCGATGCTGCGGCGATGCGCGCTTCAATCGAACGCAGGGCAGTGTCGCCGTCGAGCGTGTAGGCGAGCGCGGTCCGATCGACTGCGGGTGTTTCCTGGGCGACGTACGCGATGCGCCACGAGGGTGGCAGCGAGAAGTCGCCGGCATCCGCATGCAGTTCGCCGCGCAGCACGGCGAACAGGGTCGACTTGCCGGCGCCGTTCGCCCCGATCAGGCCGGCTTTCTCGCCGGGATTGAGAGTGAACGTGGTCTGGTCGAAGAGCGGCTTGGTGCCGCGGGCAAGGCTGAACTGAGTGAAGCGGATCACAGGAACGTCGGACCGGAGCGGAGAAAGTCGCTATTTTAGACTGTGCGGCGGTTGGGGAGTATGGCGTGGGCTGGCAAGCAGTTACCCGACAGTCTCAGCGGAACATTTCGCTTAGACTGTGCGCTTTCATCGCAGGACTTCAGGAGAGGACTTCATGGGAAAAAATACGGCATCGGTCTATGAGTTCTCGGCTCGCACGCTCGGCGGCGAGACGATCGGCCTCGAACAGTATCGCGGCAAGGTTCTGCTGATCGTCAACACGGCGAGCGAATGCGGCTTCACGCCGCAATACCAGGGCCTGCAGGCGCTGTACGGCGAATATGCGGAACGTGGACTCGAAGTGCTGGGCTTTCCGTGCAACCAGTTCGGCAAGCAGGAGCCCGGCGATGCGGCGCAGATCGGCAGCTTCTGTGAGCAGAAGTTCAGCGTGTCGTTTCCGATGTTCGACAAGATCGATGTGAACGGGGCGGGCGCGCATCCGCTGTACCGGTACTTGACGTCGGAGGCGCCGGGGTTGCTCGGCATCGGGGCGATCAAGTGGAACTTCACGAAGTTTCTGGTGGACCGCAGTGGTAACGTCATCAAGCGCTACGCGCCAGTGACGAAGCCAGAAGCAATCAAGGCCGATATCGAAAAGCTGCTGTAGCGAACGGCGCGGCGACAGGACCGGCGCAAATAGCGGCGCAAACAGCCGCGTCGGTCAGAGGATCGGCGCAAACAGCCGCGCCACGTGCATCGCAATGCGCCGCCACGCCGGCGCTTTTTTGTATTCGTTCCGATCGATCTCGAACGATTCCGCGAAGTCGCGCATCAGCATCGCATGGACCTCGGCGGCGAATTCGCGATCGACAGTCAGCACCATGATTTCGAAGTTGAGCCGGAACGAGCGGTTGTCGAGATTCGCGCTGCCGATCGCCGCGGCCACATCGTCGATCAACACCACCTTTTGATGCAGAAAGCCTGGCCGGTAGCGGAACACCCGGATGCCGCTGCACACGGCGTCGTGCGCATACAGCGTCGACGCGGCGAACACGACACGATGGTCACGCCGGCTCGGGATCAGGATGCGCACGTCGACGCCGCGCAGCACGGCGAGCCGCAGCGCGGATAGCACGGCTTCGTCGGGCACCAGATACGGCGTCGTGATCCAGATGCGCATACGTGCCGCGTTGATCGCTTCGACGAAGAACAGCGAGCAGGTTTCGAAGCGGTCGGCGGGGCCGGTCGGCATGACGAGGCAATGCATGCCTTCGGTGGGGGCTTCGAACGGCGGCATCTCGAGCGCCGGCAACTGCTGCGTCGCCCAGTACCAGTCTTCGGTGAAGACGAACTGGATGCTCGCCACCGCGGGTCCGCGCACTTCGATATGCGTATCGCGCCACGGCGAAAGCGGCGGCTTCGCGCCGAGATACTCGACGCCGACATTGTGCCCACCGACAAACGCCCGCTTGCCGTCCACCACGACGATCTTGCGATGATTGCGGAAGTTGAGCTGGAAGCGATTGACGAAGCGCCGGTTGGTCGCGAACGGATGCATCTCGACCCCGGCCGAACGCAGCGCTGCGACATAGCGATGCGGCAGATCGAAACTACCGATGCTGTCGTACAGGAAGTAGATGCGCACGCCCTGGGCTGCTTTTGTGATCAGCGCTTCCTTGAGCATTTCGCCGAGCGCGTCGGCACGCACGATGAAGAACTGCACGACGATGTAGTGCTGCGCGCTTTCGATCGCATCGAGAATTGCCGCGAACGTCGCCTCACCGTTGACGAGCGTACGCACCGTGTTGCCCGGCAGGAACGGCATGCCGCCGAGATGCGTGAGCGAGCGCACGAGGCTGTGGCCGAGCGCATCGGTCGGCGCGCCAGCCGATGAAGCGCGCGTGTCCCACTCCGGCGGATGTGCCCGCGAGCGCAGCGTTTCGTTCTCGATGCGGCGCGCATCGGCGTAGCCGGCAAACTTGCTGCGACCGAGAAACAGATACGGGATGACTGTCAGATACGGCATCGCGACCAGCGACACCGCCCACGCAATCGCGCCTTGGGACGTGCGGGTATGCAGGATTGCGTGGCACGCGGCCGCGATGCCCAGCAGATGGGCGAGCAGGACGAGCGGGCCGAGGTGAAGTAAATCGAGTGGCATAGGCGGGCGCGGGTTGGCCGGGCCGGCTCGCGCATGACGTGCACGGCCGGTCGGCGGATGACGCTCATCTTACCGAAGCCACGCGAGTAGCGGTCGGGTTAGATGACGACCGGACTACGCGGGACCACTAACGACCACTCGATCCCGCTCAGACCGGCAGGTCGGCCGCCTGGATCAGGAACACGTTGTTGTCGCCGGCGCTCGTCGTCAGCCACACGAGATCGAGCCCGCCAAATGCAGCCTCGACGTGTTCGCGCTCGTTGCCGATCTCGACGACCAGCACGCCTTCATCGGTCAGCCATTCGCGCGCCGCACCGATGATGCGCCTCACGAGATCCATACCGTCCGCGCCACCTGCGAGCGCCATCTCCGGTTCATGGCGGTACTCGGGCGGCAGCAATTGCATCGATTGAGCGTTGACGTACGGCGGGTTCGTGATGATCACGTCGTAGCGTCGCTCGGGCAGCGGTGCGTAGAGGTCGCCTTCGAACAGCACGATCTGCTCGTCGAGTTCGTAGTCGTGCACGTTGCGCGCTGCGACTTCGAGTGCCGGCGCGGACAGATCGACAGCGTCGATGTCCGCGTTCGGGAACGCGTGCGCCGCGAGGATCGCGAGGCAGCCAGAACCGGTGCACAGCTCGAGCACGGCGCCGACCTGTTCCGGATCGGCTACGTATGGCTGCAACCCATCTGCGAGCAACTCGCCGATAAACGAGCGCGGCACGATCACGCGTTCGTCGACGTAGAAGCGATAGCCGTGCATCCACGCTTCCTTCGTGAGATACGCAGCGGGGATGCGATCGGTTGCGCGCCGTTCGATCACGTTCAGTACCGCGTCGATTTCAGCGGGCGCGAGGCGTGCGTCGAGAAACGGATCGAGCAGATCGAGCGGCAGATGCAGCGTGTGCAGCACGAGGTAGGCCGCTTCATCGTAGGCGTTAGCGGAGCCGTGACCGAACGCGAGCCCGGCCTGGTTGAAACGCGATACGGCGAAACGCAGCAGATCGCGGACAGTGGAAAACGGGAGCGTCATTGCTGCAGGGTCCTCGGTCAGGCGACCAGTTGTTCGAGCACGCGGCGATACACGTTTTTCAGCGGCTCGATGAAGGCGACGTCGATATGCTCGTCGATCTTGTGAATGCTGCCATTGGGCGGCCCGAACTCGACCACCTGCTCGCAGATCTGCGCGATGAAGCGGCCGTCGGAGGTGCCCCCGGTGGTGGAGAGTTCGGTGGTGACGCCGGTTTCGTCGACGATCGCGCGCGCCAGCGCTTCCGACAGATCGCCGCGTGGCGTGAGAAACGGCAGGCCGCTGACGCTCCATTGCAAATCGTATTCGAGGCCGTGACGGTCGAGAATTGCGTGGACGCGTTTTTGCAGTCCTTCCACCGTGCTGGCCGTCGAGAAGCGGAAGTTGAACAGCAGGTCCGCATGCCCCGGGATCACGTTGCTGGCGCCGGTGCCGCTATGCAGGTTCGATACCTGCCACGTGGTGGGCGGGAAGTATTCGTTGCCGTCGTCCCAGCGCTCGGCTACCAGTTCCGCAAGCGCGGGGGCGAGCACATGCAGCGGATTCTTCGCGAGATGCGGATAGGCAATGTGCCCCTGGATGCCTTTCACGATCAGCTTGCCCGACATCGAGCCGCGCCGGCCGTTCTTCACCATGTCGCCGAGCGTCGCACTCGACGTCGGTTCGCCGACGATGCAGTAGTCGAGCCGTTCGCCGCGTTCCTTTAAAGCTTCGACGACCTTGATGGTGCCGTCGGTGGCGGGGCCTTCTTCGTCGCTCGTGATCAGAAACGCAATCGATCCGCGATGTGCCACGTGCGCCGCGACGAACTCCTCGCTGGCGACGACGAAAGCGGCCAGCGAAGTCTTCATATCCGCGGCGCCACGGCCGTACAGCTTGCCGTCGCGATGGGTCGGTTCGAACGGCGGCGAGGTCCATTGTTCGAGCGGACCGGTCGGCACGACGTCGGTGTGGCCGGCAAAAACCAGCAGCTTGCCGTCGCTTCCCGACGTGCCGCGTTTAACGGCCCACAGATTGGTCACACCGTGCGATTCGATTGTTTCGCAATCGAAGCCGAGCGTGGACAGACGCTCGGTGAGGATGCGCTGGCAGTGCTGATCGTCGGGTGTGACGGACGCGCGCGCGATCAGCTGTTCGGTAAGGGCGAGGGTGCCGGACATGGATTGGGTATCCACCAGATTCAGATGCAAATGAAAAAACGCCGGCCCATAGGCCGGCTACTACGTGAGTCACTCAGCGCGGAGGCTGCTTGCGCAGATCCGCGAGGTCAGCGAGGTCAACGTCAAGCGAACAGCGTTGCGTATTCTTCCGCCGAAAAACCGAGCGTCTTGACCCGACCATTCACGACCACGACCGGCCGCTTGATGACGGAAGGCTTGTGGATCATCAGCGCGATCGCACCGGCCTGGTTATCGGCTGCTGCTTTCATGTCGTCGGACAGGCCGCGCCAGGTCGTGCCGCGGCGGTTCAGCAGCGCGTCGAGCGACACATCCTTGAGCCAGTCCTGCACGAGCGGCGCCGTGACGCCGGCCTTCTTGAAGTCGTGAAACTCGAACTCGATGCCGTGCTCTTCCAGCCAGACACGCGCTTTCTTCACGGTGTCGCAGTTCGGGATGCCATAGACGACGGTCTTGTTGGCGCGTGCCATCAATCGCCTCGCAGCAGCTCGTTTAGACCGACCTTGGCGCGGGTCTTCGCGTCGACCTTCTTGACGATCACGGCGCAGTACAGGCTGTGCGAGCCGTCCTTCGACGGCAGGTTGCCCGCGACCACCACCGAGCCCGCCGGAATGCGGCCGTAGGTCACTTCGCCGGTTTCGCGATCGTAAATCTTGGTGCTCTGGCCGAGATACACGCCCATCGAGATTACCGAGTTCTCCTCGACGATCACGCCTTCGACTACTTCCGAGCGTGCACCGATAAAGCAGTTGTCTTCGATGATCACCGGGTTCGCCTGCAGCGGCTCCAGCACGCCGCCGATACCGACGCCACCCGACAGATGCACGTTCTTCCCGATCTGCGCGCACGAACCCACGGTTGCCCACGTATCGACCATCGTGCCTTCGTCGACGTACGCGCCGATGTTGGTATAAGACGGCATCAGCACGACGTTCTTCGCGATGAACGCGCCGCGGCGCGCCAGCGCGGGGGGCACGACGCGAAAGCCGCCGGCAGCGAAGTCTTCCGCGGTGTAGTTGGCGAACTTCGACGGCACCTTGTCGTAGAACTGCGTGTAGTTAGCACCATTGCCGCCGTTACCGCCGGCCGGCATCGGCAGGTTGTCTTCGAGGCGGAACGACAGCAGCACGGCTTTCTTCAGCCACTGATTGACGACCCAGGTACCGTCCTTCTTTTCGGCGACGCGCAGCGTGCCGCGGTCGAGTTGCTCGATCGCGTGTGCGACGGCTTCGCGCACGTCGGCCGGTGCGGCTTTCGGCGACAGCTCGGTGCGGTTTTCCCAGGCGTTATCGATGATCTGCTGAAGTTGTTGCGACATATGGGTGCTTGATGAAGAGGTGTTTGAAATCGGGTGATGGGAGCGGTGGCCGGTTCAGCGTCGGGTTAGCGTTTCAGTCCCCGGCAAAACTCGACGATGCGCCGGGCACCTTCAGTGCACTCGTCGACATCCGCGACGAGCGCGATCCGGATGAAACCCCGGCCCGGGTTCGCATCGTGTGCGGTGCGCGCGAGGTATGAGCCCGGCAGAACCGTCACATTATAGTCGGCGTACAGACGCCGGGCGAATTCGTCGTCGGCGAGACCGGTGCGCTCGACGTTGGCCCACAGATAGAACGCCGCGTCCGGCAGACGCACGTCGAGCACCTCGGCCAGCATCGGCGTAACCGTGGAAAACTTCTGCACATACTTCGCGCGGTTTTCGCGCACGTGCGTCTCGTCGCTCCAGGCCGCGATGCTCGCCGTCTGGTAGACGGTGGACAGCGCGGCGCCGTGATAGGTGCGGTACAGCAGGAACTGCTTGAGGATCGCCGCGTCGCCCGCGACGAAGCCCGAGCGCATGCCCGGCACGTTCGAGCGCTTCGACAGGCTCGACAGCATGACCAGCCGTTCGAAACCGCGCCCGAGCTTATGTGCGGCTTCGAGTGCGCCAAGCGGCGGCTGCGCTTCGTCGAAGTAGATTTCCGAATAGCATTCGTCGGAGGCGATCACGAAGCCGTAGCGGTCCGACAGCGCGAACAGTTCGCGCCAGTCGTCGAGTGTGAGCACGGCGCCGGTCGGGTTGCCTGGGCTGCATACATAGAGCAACTGGGTGCGGGCCCAGATGTCGGCGGGAATCGCCGCGTAGTCGCATGCGAAGTTGCGCGCCGGATCGCTGTTGGCGAAATACGGTTGCGCGCCGGCGAGCAGCGCCGCGCCTTCGTAAATCTGGTAGAACGGGTTCGGACAGAGTACGATCGCGGGCTCGCCGCCGGCCGTACGGGCCGGATCGATCACCGTCTGTGCGAGCGCGAACAGCGCTTCGCGCGAGCCCGCTACAGGCAGGACCTGGGTGGCCGGATCGACGGGCGGCAGCGAATAGCGCCACGTCACCCAGCGCGCGATCGCGACGCGCAGCGCTTCCGAGCCGAGCGTCGCCGGGTAGGACGCGAGCCCATCCAGCGAGGCGACGACGGCGTCGCGGATCAGCGTCGGCGTCGGATGTTTCGGCTCGCCGATGCCGAAGCTGATATGCGGCAGTCCGGCGGGCGGTGTGACGCCCTTGAACAGCGCGCGGAGCTTTTCGAACGGGTAGGGCTGGAGGGAGTCGAGGAGCGGATTCACTTGGCGGATCGGGTCGGATCGAAGACGGGCGGAGGCAGGTGCGTGCGGCGGTCGGCGCACACAATGACCGGAGCGCGGGCGCGGCTTCCGGCAACCTCGCGATTATAGCGTGGCCGGCAGGCTGCGCGGGGCGCGGCGGGCGGTGGTTGAGCCCGGTGGTTGAGCCCGATAACGCCGCACCGGCAAACGGAACAGAACAGGAACGGCAATTGGTCACGGTACGGACGACGATCGCGGTGGGCGCCGCACAATGAACACGACCAGCCCCTGGCTGCGCAACTGGCCCGTGCTCGCCATCATGCTGGGAGCATCGGTATGGGGAATGATCTGGTATCCGCTGCGGATGCTCGCGGCGCTCGGCGTGAGCGGCACCGTGGCCAGCGCATCGACGAGCGCAGCCGCCTGTCTGTGCGTGCTCCTGCTGCGGCCCCGCGCGATCGCCACACTGCGCTGGCACTGGCTGATACCCACGCTCGGCTTGACAGCGGGCATCACCAATCTCGGCTTCGTCTGGGGCACGATCCACGGCGAAGTGATGCGCGTGCTGCTGCTGTTCTATCTGACGCCCGCATGGACCGCGCTATTCGCGCATTTCATCCTGCGCGAGCGTTTGACGTGGGCGGGTGCGGGACTGGCGGCGCTGTCGCTGGCCGGGGCGATGCTGATGCTGTGGTCGCCGCGTCTGGGCATGCCGATGCCCGGCAATCTCGCCGAATGGGCCGGGCTGGCCGCGGGCATGGGCTTCGCGATGAGCAACGTGCTGATCGTGAAGACGAGCCGCGTGCTGCCGGACATGAAAGCCGAGATGCGCACTGCGACGATCTTCGGCGGGGCGGCGATCTTCAGCTCGTGCGCGTCGTTCTTCGAAGCGATGCCCACGCCGCCCGCCGGCACGCACCTTGTCACGGCCGCGCTGCTGGTGTGCGCGCTCGGCTTCGTCCTTGCCACCAACAACATGCTCGTGCAGTACGGCCTCGCGCGCGTGCCGGCGAACCGCGCGTCGATCGTGATGCTGTTCGAGATCGTCGTGACGGCGCTGTCGGCATGGCTCTTCGCCGGCGAGACGCCGGGGCCGCGCGAGTGGGCCGGCGGCGCGTGCATCGTGCTGGCATCCGCGCTGGCGAGCTGGGTGCACCGCGCCCGGCCCGAGCCGCTCGACGGGCCTGGCGACGAAGCGGAGCGCCGGAATCGTTCACGCGCGATGGTATGATTGCCTCTGCCCGCCGCAGCGCGCCTGACCGCGCGTATGCGGCGCCAGGTTCGCGGCGGGTCCGCGCGTCGGCTCGCTACATCGCTGGGCGATGCAGCCGGCAGTCGCGGTCCGTGTCCCTTTTCTCTTTTCAATCAGCGATATCGCCGTGCGTCTGACCTCGATCAAACTCGCTGGCTTCAAATCCTTCGTCGATCCCACGCATTTCCAGGTTCCGGGCCAGCTTGTCGGCGTGGTCGGTCCCAATGGCTGCGGCAAGTCGAACATCATCGACGCCGTGCGCTGGGTGCTGGGCGAATCGCGCGCGTCCGAGCTGCGCGGCGAATCGATGCAGGACGTGATCTTCAACGGCTCGACCGCGCGCAAGCCGGGCAGCCGTGCCAGCGTCGAACTCATCTTCGACAACGCCGACGGCCGTGCCGCCGGCCAGTGGGGCCAGTATGCGGAGATTGCCGTGAAGCGCGTGCTGACACGCGACGGCACCTCGAGCTACTACATCAACAACCTGCCGGCCCGCCGGCGCGACATCCAGGACATCTTCCTCGGCACCGGCCTCGGGCCGCGCGCGTACGCGATCATCGGGCAGGGCATGATCTCGCGGATCATCGAGGCGAAGCCCGAAGAACTGCGCGTGTTCCTCGAAGAGGCCGCGGGCGTATCGAAGTACAAGGAACGCCGCCGCGAAACCGAAAACCGTCTGCACGATACGCGCGAGAACCTGACGCGCGTCGAGGACATCGTCCGTGAGCTTGGTGCGAACCTCGAGAAGCTCGAAGGGCAGGCGGTCGTCGCAACGAAATTCAAGGAACTGCAGACCGACGGCGAAGAGAAGCAGCGGCTGCTGTGGCTGCTGCGCAAGAACGAGGCGGGCGGCGAGCAGGAGCGTCAGCAGCGCGCGATCGAACAGGCGCAGATCGACCTCGAAGCCCATACCGCGAAGCTGCGCGAAGTCGAAGCGCAGCTCGAAACGCTGCGGGTTGCCCACTATTCGGCCAGCGACGCGATGCAGGGCGCCCAGGGCGGCCTCTACGAAGCGAATGCCGAAGTGAGCCGGCTCGAAGCGGAGATCCGCTTCATCGTCGAATCGCGCAACCGCGTGCAGGCGCAGATCGCGGCGCTGACCGCCCAGCGCGAGCAATGGAATGCGCAAGCGGCCAAGGCCGGCGACGATCTCGGCGATGCTGAAGAGCAACTGGCCGTCGCGGAAGAAAAGGCCGCCGTCGCTGAGGAAAGCGCCGCTGCGAAGCACGACGCGCTTCCGGCGCTCGAAACACGCTGGCGCGACGCGCAGACGCAGTTGAACGAAGAGCGCGGCGGTATCGCACAGACTGAGCAGGCGTTGAAGCTGGAAGCCGCGCATCAACGCAACGCCGATCAGCAACTGCAGCAACTGCAGCAGCGTCACGAGCGGTTGAAATCGGAAGCGGGTGGGCTCGATGCACCGGACGAAGCGCAGCTCGAAGAGTCGCGCATGCAGCTCGCGGAACACGAAGAGATTCTGCAGGATGCGCAGGCGCGTCTCGCCGATGCGCAGGAAACGCTGCCGCGCCTCGATGCCGACCGGCGCGCCGCGCAGGAGCGTGTGCAGGCCGAAAGCGCACAGAACCATCAACTCGATGCACGGCTTGCAGCGCTCAAGCAGTTGCAGGAAAACGTGCAGACCGAAGGCAAGATCCAGCCGTGGCTCGACAGGCACGAACTGGGCGGCCTGCCGCGTCTGTGGAAGAAACTGCATGTCGAGGCCGGTTGGGAAACCGCGCTCGAATCGGTGCTGCGCGAGCGGCTCGCCGCGCTCGAAGTGTCGAACCTCGACTGGGTCAAGGCATTCGCCACCGATGCTCCGCCGGCCAAGCTCGCGTTCTACGCGCCACCCGTGGCCGGCCCCGCGCCTGACGCCCCGGCCACGCTGCGCCCGCTGCTGGCGCTGGTCCGCATCGACGACGCCGGGCTGCGCGCGGTACTCAACGACTGGCTCGGTCGCGCGTTCGTTGCCGACGACCTGCAGCAAGCGCTGGCCATGCGCACGCAGTTGCCCGAAGGCGGCGCGTTCGTCGTCAAGGCCGGCCATGTGGTGACGCGTGTCGGCGTGCAGCTCTATGCCGCCGATTCCGAACAGGCCGGCATGCTGGCACGCCAGCAGGAGATCGAGAACCTGACGCGCCAGGTGCGCGCGCAGGCGCTGCTTGCCGAAGAGGCGAAGTCGGCAGCGATTCGTGCGGAAGCGGCGCACACCCAGGCGGCGCAGGTGCTGACCGACGTGCGGCAACAGGCCGAACGCGCGACGCAGCGGGTACACGCGCTGCAGATGGATGTGCTGAAGCTCGCCCAGGCGCATGAGCGCTATACGCAGCGCAGCACCCAGATCCGCGAGGAACTCGAAGAGATCACCGGGCAGATCGACGAACAGCGTGCGCTGCGTGCCGAATCGGAAGCGAACTTCGAGCGTCACGATACGGAACTGGCCGAATTGCAGGCGCGTTTCGAAGACAACCAGCTTGCCTTCGAAGCCCTCGACGAAGCGCTCAGCAACGCGCGCACCGAAGCGCGCGACCTTGATCGTGCTGCCACCGATGCGCGCTTCGCCGCACGCAACATGGCGAACCGCATCGATGAACTGAAGCGCAGCATCCAGATCGCGCACGAGCAGAGCGAGCGAGTGGCAGGGTCGCTGGAAGACGCGCGGGCAGAACTCGAAACGATCAACGAGCAGACCGCGCACACCGGTTTGCAGGAAGCGCTGGAGCTGCGCGCGGTCAAGGAAGCGGCGCTGCAGGCAGCCCGGCTCGAGCTCGACGATCTGACGGCGAAGCTGCGCCAGGCCGACGAAACGCGCCTTACCGCCGAGCGCGCACTGCAACCGCTGCGCGACCGCATCACCGAACTGCAGTTGAAAGAACAGGCTGCGCGCCTGAGCGGCCAGCAGTTCATCGAGCAGCTTGCCGAGGCTGGCATCGACGAGGCCGAGCTGCAGGCGAAGCTCACGCCGGACATGAAGCCGTCGTACCTGCAAGGCGAGGTCACGCGCATCAACAACGCGATCGCGGCGCTCGGGCCGGTGAACATGGCCGCGCTCGACGAGCTGAAGGCCGCGAGCGAACGCAAGGCGTTCCTCGATGCGCAATCGGCGGATCTGACCAGCGCGATCGACACGCTCGAAGACGCGATCCGCAAGATCGATCAGGAAACGCGTACGCTGCTGCAAGGCACGTTCGACGAGGTCAACAAGCACTTCGGCGAACTGTTTCCGCGGCTGTTCGGCGGTGGGCAGGCGCGGCTCATCATGACCGGCGACGAAATTCTCGACGCCGGCGTGCAGGTGATGGCACAGCCGCCGGGCAAGAAGAACTCGACGATCCACCTGCTGTCGGGCGGCGAGAAAGCGCTGACCGCGACGGCACTCGTGTTCGCGATGTTCCAGTTGAATCCGGCGCCGTTCTGTCTGCTCGACGAAGTGGACGCGCCGCTCGACGACGCGAACACCGAACGTTTCGCCAACCTGGTTCGCGCGATGGCGGAAAAGACGCAGTTCCTGTTTATCTCGCACAACAAGATCGCGATGGAGATGGCGCAGCAACTGATCGGCGTGACGATGCAGGAGCAGGGCGTGTCCCGGATCGTCGCCGTCGATATGGAAGCGGCGGCAGGATTCGCACAGAATGCGCTTTGACGCGCGGGTTTGAATCACATGCGCCGGCGGCCCTGTCGTAGACTCGGGCAAACCGCGGCAGGCAAATGAGCTGGCAAGTGAATTGAAACAAGGGAATTGCTGATGGAGCGTGCATGGACGAGTTGACACTCGGTTTGATCGGTGCCGGCGCTGTGGTCGTCGGAGGTGTGGTGGCGTACAACGCCTGGCAGGGCGCGAAAGTGCGCCGCAGGATGCCGCGGCCGATGCCGGCCGATGCCGCCGAAGCGCAGGCCCGCGACGATCAGGCGGAACAGAGTCCGTTCATCGAGCCGGCGCGCCAGCCGGTGCGCCGCGAACCGGCGGCGGGCGAGACCGGCGCCAGCGTGGCGCCGCGCGTCGAGCCGACGTTCGGCGCGGTTGCGCCGCTCGATACACCGGCCGATATTCAGGCCGAGGCGACGACGCCAAACGGCTTTCCCGAGAGTGCGGCCGAGGGTGGGCCCGACGAAGCGGCCGAACCGATCCTGCCTGCCGCGACGACGATCTCGTCTGCGCCGCCCGCCATCGTGGACCGCCGTATCGATTGCATCGTGCCGATCCGGCCCGCCGCAACCGTGGCTGGCGACAAGGTGATTCCGTTTGCGCAGCGCTTGCGTCGCGCGGGCAGCAAGCCCGTGCATATCGAAGGCAAGCCGGAAGGTGGCGGTGCATGGGAGCTGTTGCAAAACGGCGTGCGCTACGAGGAACTGCGCGCGGCTGCGCAACTTGCGAACCGCAGCGGGCCGCTCAACGAACTGGAGTTCTCCGAGTTCGTGACGGGCGTACAGCAGTTCGCCGATGCAATCGATGCATCGCCGGAATTTCCCGACATGCTGGAAACCGTCGCGATGGCGCGCGAACTCGACGGCTTTGCCGCGCAGTGCGACGCGCAACTGTCGATCAACGTGATGTCGGATGGCGCGCCGTGGTCGGCGAATTACGTGCAGGCAGTGGCGTCGCAGGACGGACTGCTGCTGTCGCGCGACGGCACCCGCTTCGTCAAGCTCGATGCGAAGCAGAGCCCGGTGTTCATGCTGCAGTTCGGTGACACGAATTTCCTGCGCGACGACCTGACCTACAAGGGCGGCCAGATGATCACGCTGGTGCTCGACGTGCCGGTGGCCGACGAGGACATCCTGCCGTTCCGGCTGATGTGCGATTACGCGAAGTCGCTGGCTGAGCGGATCGGCGGGCGCGTGGTCGACGATCAACGCCGGCCGCTGCCCGAAAGCGCGCTTCTCGCCATCGAAAAACAACTGATGACGCTGTACGCAAAACTCGAACAGGCGGGGATTCCGGCGGGTTCGCCGGCTACTCGGCGGTTGTTTAGTCAGTAGTTCAACAGCTAAGGTTGGTGCAGCGCGGTGTGGGGTAAGGGTGTTCCATGTTTACTTCACACACCGCGCGCGACCGGCTTCTCCGCTTTCGCTTCCCGATAGTGTTCTGATACCGCACGGCTTCGCCTTGTGGGTCCGTGCGTCAGCGGCCTCGCCGCTGTCCATCGGTTCGAGGCCGATCCTGCCTTCCACGTGCATGTTTTCGCCGTGCCAACCGCGGCAACCGCGCTGACGCGCGAAGCCGCTTCACTTCGTACCAATATCGACTGCCCGTGCGTATCCGCGCACACTTTGGCACACCCATTCGGCCGATGCCACGGCCCGCGCTTCCTGCGATAATCTGACGTCTGAATTCCACCTGCGAACCATCCACAGCATGGCCCGAACCAGCGTCTCCAAACCGGCATCCAGTGGCCCGTCCGAACGGGTCGCGTGGCTGCGCGCAGAGCTTGAGCGCGCGAATCACGCGTACTACGTGCTCGATCAACCTGAATTGCCGGACGCGGAATACGACCGGCTTTTTAAGGAGCTACAGCAGATCGAGTCCGAGCACCCCGATCTGGTCACGCCCGAATCGCCCACCCAGCGGGTCGGCGGCGAAGCGGCGCGGGGTTTCGAGCCCGTCGTGCACACGCAGCCGATGCTGTCGCTCAACAACGGTTTTGCCGACGAAGACATCGCCGCGTTCGACCGGCGCGTGGGCGATGCGCTCGGTCACACGCCGGTCGGCTACGCGTGCGAACTGAAGTTCGATGGGCTTGCCATTTCGCTGCGTTATGTCGATGGCCGATTCGTGCAGGCATCGACGCGCGGCGACGGTGCGACTGGCGAAGACGTCACCGAAAACATCCGTACCGTGCGCTCGATTCCGCTCACGCTCAAGGGCCCGCGCGTCCCGAAGGTGCTCGACGTGCGCGGCGAAGTGCTGATGTTCAAGCGCGACTTCGAGCGTCTCAACGCACGGCAGCGCGAAGCGGAACAACGCGAATTCGCGAACCCGCGCAACGCGGCGGCCGGCAGTTTGCGGCAGCTCGATTCGCGTATTACCGCGCAACGTCCGCTGTCGTTTTTTGCGTACGGAATCGGTGTGCTCGAAGGCTTCGAGATGCCCGGCACGCACAGTGAGCTGCTCGACTGGTACGCGGAGTTGGGACTGCCCGTGAACGGCGAGCGGGCTGTCGTCGAAGGGGCGGATGGATTGCTCGCGTTCTTTCACGCAGTCGGCGAGAAGCGCGAGCGGCTGCCGTATGACATCGATGGCGTGGTGTACAAGGTGAACCGCCGCGACGAGCAGGACAAGCTCGGCTTCGTGTCGCGGGCGCCGCGCTTTGCGCTCGCACACAAATTCCCGGCTCAGGAAGCACTGACGAAGCTGCTCGCTATCGACGTGCAGGTCGGCCGCACTGGCGCGATCACACCGGTGGCGCGGCTGGAGCCGGTGTTCGTCGGCGGGGCGACGGTGACCAACGCCACGCTGCACAACGAAGACGAAGTGCGTCGCAAGGACATCCGCATCGGCGACACGGTGATCGTGCGGCGCGCCGGCGACGTGATTCCCGAAGTGGTTAGCGCGCTGCTCGACCGCCGTCCGGCGGACGCGCACGAATTCGTGATGCCGACCGTGTGCCCGGTGTGTGGCTCGGCGATCGAGCGGCTGCCGGACGAGGCGATTGCGCGCTGCACCGGCGGGCTCTTCTGCCCGGCGCAGCGCAAGCAGGCGCTATGGCATTTCGCGGCGCGGCGCGCTCTCGATATCGATGGGCTCGGCGAAAAGATCATCGACCAGCTGGTCGAACAGAACCTCGTGCGTACCCCTGCGGACCTCTTCAATCTTGGCTTCGCGACGCTGTCCGCGCTCGATCGCTTCGCGGACAAGTCGGCACAGAATCTGCTCGATTCGCTCGACAAGGCGAAGCATACCACGCTCGCGCGCTTCATTTACGCGCTCGGTATTCGCCATGTGGGCGAATCGACTGCGAAAGACCTTGCAAAACATTTCGGCTCGCTCGATCCGATCATGAACGCGTCGGTTGAAGAGCTGCTGGAGGTGAACGATGTAGGGCCGGTGGTAGCCGAAGCGCTGCATCAGTTCTTCGCCGAAGAGCACAACCGCACCGTGATCGAACAACTGCGTGCACCGGGCCGCGTCACGTGGGAGGAAGGACCACCCGCGCCGAAGGCGCCGCAAGGTGTGCTCGCCGGCAAGACCGTGGTGTTGACCGGGACCTTGCCGAACCTGTCGCGCGAGATCGCGAAGGAAATGCTCGAAGCGGCCGGCGCGAAGGTGACCGGTTCGGTATCGAAGAAAACCGATTACGTGGTGGCCGGCGCCGAAGCGGGCAGCAAGCTTGCGAAAGCCGAGGAACTCGGCATCACGGTGCTGGACGAAGATGGTATGCGCACGCTCCTGGAGGGGCACTCAACATGATTCGCGAAATTCTCAAGATGGGCGACCCGCGGCTGCTCCGCATCGCCGCTGCCGTCGATCATTTCGACACCCCCGAGCTGCACGAACTCGTGAAGGACATGTTCGAGACGATGCACGATGCGAACGGCGCCGGACTTGCGGCGCCGCAGATCGGTGTCGATCTGCAGGTGGTGATCTTCGGTTTCGGTCATAACGAGCGTTATCCGGATGCGCCGCCGGTGCCGGAAACGGTGCTGATCAACCCAACCATTACACCGGTGTCGCAGGACATGGAAGAGGGCTGGGAGGGCTGCCTGTCGGTGCCGGGCATGCGCGGCGCGGTGAGCCGTTTTTCGATGATCCGCTATCACGGCTTCGACCAGTTCGGCACACCGATCGATCGGGTCGCGGAAGGCTTTCATGCACGCGTCGTGCAGCACGAATGCGATCACCTGATCGGCAAGCTGTACCCGATGCGTATCACCGATTTCTCGAAGTTCGGTTTCACTGAAATCCTGTTCCCCGATCTCGATCCGAATAGCGACGATTGATTGCTTCGGTTGAGCGCGGCGAACTGCGCATGCGTTAAAAAGCCCACGTTTTCGTGGGCTTTTTAACGTCGGGCCTTTCCTGGATTGAGTCCCTGGGCGATGCGCGTCAGAACAACTCGTCGGCGCTCAGATAGCGCCATTGCCCTTGTGGCAGTGCGCCCAGCATCACCTTGCCGATGCGCACCCGCTTCAACCCGACGACCCGTAGCCCAACGGCTTCGCACATGTGGCGGATCTGCCGTTTCTTGCCCTCATTCAGGACGAAACGAAGCTGCTCACTGTTCTGCCAGGTGACCTTCGCGGGTTTGAGCGGCACGTCGTCGAGGGACAGGCCGTGACACAGCAGCGCGAGGCTCTCGGGAGGGAAGTGTTGATCGACGTCGGTTTCGATGTCGCCGTAGGCGACCCGGACCAGATACTCCTTGTCGACCTCGGAATGCCCTCCGATCAACTGCTTCGCGACCCGACCATCCTGGGTCAGCACGAGCAGCCCCGTCGAATCGATGTCGAGCCGTCCGGCCGGTGCCAGCGTCCGCAGATGTGAGGGCGAGAACTGGGTACCCGAATGGTCGCCTTCCCAGCGGTTGGCCGGCGTGACCAGCGCGACCGCGGGTTCGTAGCCGTCTTCCGCCTGCCCCGATACATAGCCGACCGGCTTGTGTATGAGGATCGTGACCTGCTTTGCCTGCATGGCCTGTGCGGCAGGATCGATGTCGATGCGTTGATCGGGGCGGACCTTCGTACCCAACGTGTCGATCACCACGCCGTCGACCGTTACCCAGCCTTTCTCGATCCACTCGTCGGCCTCGCGGCGCGAGCACATGCCGAGTTCGGACATCAGCTTCGACAGACGCAGCGTGCCGGGTTCGTCGTCGCGTTCGCGCGCTGGCCTGAAGGGCTTGGGGTCATCCGCGCGTTTGGCGCGCCTCGAGCGTTGATCGTCGAGCTTCGGGCCGGGATAGGGGCTGTTGTGCTCGTCAGCGGTGCGACGTGCGGCCGGGCGGGCCGGACGGGTGTCCTCGGCCGGCCGGGTAGTGCGGCCTTCGTATCCGCCCTTGATGGGTTGTGCGATGCGACGTTCCTTGCGCTCGGGGGCGCTGTCGCGTCCGGTTTCGCGTTTCTCGCCTGATCTGAAGACGGGCCGCTCGCTACGGTCGCTCGAAGCTGCGCGCGGGCCACGTTCGGTGGGGACGCGACGGTCGCTCGCGTCGCGGTCCGGGCGCGGCGCACCGCGTTCGCCCGTGAAACGTGCCGGTCGTGCCGCGTCGCGATTGCGCGGCGCGTCCGGGTTGCCGTCGCGTGGCGCACGTACTCCGCCAGTGCGACGCGGTTCGCTGTCGAAGCGCCGGGCCGGGCCGTCGCCACGCGGACGCTCGCCGTCAGCACGGCGTGATGGGCCATCACCGCGGGTACGTTCACCGTCGAAACGTCGCGCCGGACCATCGCCGCGCGGGCGGTCGCCATCGGCACGTCGGGTCGGGCCGTCGCCACGTGGACGTTCACCGTCGAAACGTCGCGCCGGACTATCTCCACGCGGACGTTCACCATCCGCACGACGTGCCGGGCCATCACCACGCGTACGTTCACCATCCGCACGACGTGCCGGGCCATCACCACGCGTACGTTCGCCATCAGCACGACGTGCAGGGCCATCGCCACGCCCACGCTCGCCGTCAAAGCGTCGAGGTTCGCCCTCGGCGCGGCGGGGCGGCCGCTCGGACGGCGCACGTCGCGCGTCGGATCTAACGCCACCCGCGTCGGACGCCGGCTTGCGCCGCTCGCCAGTAGCAGCGGCGAACTTGCCCGCCGGACGCTTCTCCGCACCCGCTGCACCCGCCCGCGGCGGCTTACCCGCGCCACCAGATCCAGCAGACCCCGCGCCCCCCGCAGATTTACCCGCACCCGCCCCGCGCACAGGCTTCCGCGCAGACGTACTACCGGTGCGCACAGGGGCGCGTTCGGACGAAGCCGGCCGCGGATGCTTGGCTGTTAATTTGACTCGCATGAAATCTCACACTGCGATCGCGCGCAGCAGCTCGGTCTCGACCTGAATTTGCAGGCGGTTGTCCGACAGGCCGCGTCCGTCCAGCAGAAACACGTCCTCGACGCGTTCGCCGAGCGTATTGATCCGCGCCGCATGGACGCCGACCCGGTGCTCAGCCAGCACACGCGCGATCGAATAAAGAAGGCCTGGCCGGTCGTTGGCCGACACGGACAGGATGTAGTACTGGCCGCGCTCGTCGGCCCGCAGGTCGACGCGCGGCGTCACAGGGAACGTGCGCGAGAGCCGCGACAGACGGCCCTTCGACGGTTCCGGCAGCAGCGTGCCGCCAGCGGTTAACCGGGCGGCGAGCTCCTGCTCCACGAGATTCGCGATGTCGCGATAGTGCACGTCCCGTTCGGTGTGCGCAACGAGGAAGTTATCGAGTGCGTAGCCGTGTTTCGTCGTGCTGACCCGCGCATCGAGCACCGACAGCCCGTTGCGGTCGAAATACGCGCAGATGCCGGCGAACAGATCCGGACGATCCTGCACATAGACGAGCACCTGCAGCGCTTCGCCGATCGGCCATGGGCGCGCGCGGACGATCGGCGTCGGTGTATTGACGTGGCGATGCAGCACGCGCGTTTGCCACGCGATATCGGCGGCATCGTGGCGCAGGAAATAACCGACGTCGAGTTGATCCCACAGCGCGCTATGCGCGTGCTCGGGCACGGTTTCGAGCCGCAGCAGTGCGAGCGCCTCTTCCTGACGGGACTTCAGCTCCGAATGCGCATCGGGCTGCGCGCCGCCGAGCACATTGAGCGTCGTGCGATAAAGGTCTTCGAGCAGCTTGCCTTTCCACGTGTTCCAGACCTTCGGACTGGTGCCGCGGATATCGGCAACCGTCAGCAGATACAGCGCTGTCAGGCGCCGCTCGCTGCGGACCAGTTCGGCGAAGCGCTTGATGACCTCGGGGTCGCTCGTGTCCTGCTTCTGCGCAAACTGGCTCATCGTCAGGTGATGCTCGACCAGCCAGACGACGAGCGCCGTATCGTCGGCTTCGATGCCGTGCTCGCGACAAAAGCGTCGGGCGTCGGCCATACCGAGCTTCGAGTGATCGCCGCCGCGGCCCTTCGCGATATCGTGGAACAGCGCCGCGACATACAGCACCCACGGCCGCTCGAAGTTGGCGATCAGCTGGCTGCAGAACGGGTATTCGTGCGCATGCTCGGCGACCGCGAAGCGGCGCAGGTTGCGCAGCACCATCAGGATGTGCTGGTCGACGGTGTACACGTGATACAGGTCGTGCTGCATCTGTCCGACGATGCGGCGGAAGTTCAGCAGGTAGCGCCCGAGCACGCTCGTCTGGTTCATCAGCCGCAGCGCGTGCGTGATGCCTTCAGGCTGCTGGAGGATTTCCATGAACATGCGACGGTTTTCGGGGTCCCGGCGCCAGTGCCGGTCCATCGTGTCGCGCGCGTTGTAGAGCGCGCGCAGCGTGCGCGCGGACAACCCTTTGACGCCGCGAATCTTCTCGTACAGCAGGAACGCTTCGAGAATCGCATGCGGTTCGCGCTCGAAGACGTCGTCGCCGGCAATCTCCAGCATGCCTTGCTTCTCGACGAAATGGTCCGAGAGCACACGCGTGATGCCGCTCGTATCCGGAAACAGCTGCGCCTCGATGTTCTGGATCAGGATCGTCGCCAGCTGCGTGACGGCTTTCGCTGCCCAGTAGTAGCGGCGCATCAAATGTTCGCTGGCGCGTTTCGCGTCAGTAGCCTTGTGCCCGAAGCTTTCGGCGACCGCGATCTGCAGATCGAAGACGAGAATGTCCTGGCGCCGCCCGGCGATCACATGCAGTCGCGCGCGCAGCGTCTTCAGGAAGCTCTCGTTGCGACGCAGTCCGCGTGCTTCCCGCTCGGTGATCAGGCCGCGTGCATCGAGTTCGCGCCAGCTGCTGCCGAAGCCCGCCGCCTGCGTGACCCAGAGGATCAGTTGCAGATCGCGCAGGCCGCCGGGGCTTTCCTTGATGTTCGGTTCGAGCGAGTAGGGCGTGTCCTGGAATTTCGCGTGGCGCTGACGCATTTCCAGCACCTTCGCCTGAAAGAAGGCGCGCGGATCGAGCGCCTCGCGATAGCGCACGGCGAAGCGCTCGAACAGCGATGTGCTGCCCACAATTCGACGTGCTTCGAGCAGCGAGGTCCGCACGGTGATGTCGTTGGCGGCTTCTTCGAGACATTGCTCGACGGTGCGCACGCTGCTGCCGAGTTCGAGCCCGAGATCCCACGCGAGGCCAATGAAGCGCTCAAGCCGCGTTTCAAGCTGCGGATTCGGCCCGTCGGGCAGCAGCACCAGAATGTCGATGTCGGAAAACGGCGCGAGTTCGCCACGTCCATAACCGCCGACGGCCAGCAGCGTCAGCGTAGGCGGCAGTCCACACGCATCCCAGGCGCCGCGCAGCGCGGTATCGGTGAGACGCGCGAGCGAGCGCATCAGCGTATCGACGTTGCCGGCGGTCCTGAAGCGCTCCAGCAGCGCGGCCTTCGCTATCTTGTAGTCCGCCTTGAGCGACGTAGCACTGAAAAGAGGAACAACCTGGACGCTACTCATGGGCACGCGGCGGACAAGGGAAACGGAAAGCTCAGGCGGTAGCGGCGCTGAGCGCCGGCCGGGCGGGCGTACCGGCGGAGACGGTCAGCACGTCGTGCCCCGTTTCCGTGACGAGGACGGTGTGCTCCCACTGTGCGGACAGGCTGCGGTCTTTAGTCTTGACGGTCCACTGGTCGGGCATGGTGCGGATATCGCGGCGGCCGGCGTTGATCATCGGTTCGATCGTGAAGATCATGCCGGTCTGCAATTCGAGGCCCGTGCCGGGGCGGCCGTAGTGCAGGATTTGCGGATCTTCGTGGAACACGGTACCGATGCCGTGACCGCAGTACTCGCGCACGACGCTATAGCCCTGCGCCTCGGCATGCCGCTGGATCGCGTAGCCGATGTCGCCGAGATGCACGCCCGGGCGCACCTGCTCGATGCCGAGCCACATACATTCGAAGGTGGTCTGGACAAGCCGCTTCGCGAGAATCGACCCTTCACCGACGATAAACATCCGGCTGGTATCGCCGAAATAACCGTTCTTGATCACCGTAATGTCGATGTTCAGCGCGTCGCCGTTCTTGAGCGTTTTCTCGCCGGGGATGCCGTGGCAGATCACGTCGTTAACCGAAATGCAGGTGGCTTTCGGGTACGGCGGGTAGCCCGGCGGCTGATAGTTGAGCGGGGCCGGTACCGTGCCCTGTACGTTCAGCATGTATTCGTGGCACAGCCGGTCGAGTTCGCCGGTCGTGATGCCGGGCTTGACGAAAGGCGTGATGTAGTCGAGCACCTCGCTCCCGAGGCGGCATGCAACGCGCATTTGCGCGATATCGTGTTCGTTTTTGATCGTAATAGCCATGGGATGGGCCTGAAATGCGTCTATTGGGCGAATTATCGCACCATATTGAGGGTGCCGCTGGCTTTTGAGACGACCCGGAGCCGCCTTGGAGGCCAGCGGACGGGGCTGTGGCGCCCCGGTTTGCGCCGAAACGCGTGCCCGGAGGTGCAACCGGCGGCTTAAGCCATGTGCTACCAGGTATCCATCGGACCCATTGAGTCGGGCGATAGTCACATGCTATAATCGCGGGCTACGTCGTTCCTGATTTGTTAGATACCGGTTTGTGTGCGGTGTTGGGCGAATTCAGGAGGACTGGTTCTCGCGGCGGGCGCTTCCTGCGTCGCGACGATCCTCGAGGTGCTTGCCTATGTAATAAGTACGGGCGCCTCGAACAAGCAGGAAGCGAAGCAGCAAACTCGCAAGCCGGCGCACCCAGGGTGTCCGCAGCGTCAGGTCTTCACAAAGGTGAGGGCGGCGCGGTGGATGCGGCAGCCGGCTTAAGACCCAACCCTCGCGGAGATTTACATGGCAGTCACCATGCGTCAAATGCTGGAAGCCGGTGTCCACTTCGGTCACCAAACGCGCTTCTGGAACCCCAAAATGGCCCCGTTCATTTTCGGCCATCGCAACAAGATTCACATCATCAACCTCGAAAAGACGCTGCCGATGTACAACGACGCGCTGAAGTACGTGCGTCAACTGGCAGCGAACCGCGGCACGATCCTGTTTGTCGGCACGAAGCGTCAATCGCGCGACACGATGGCTGAAGAAGCGCTGCGCGCTGGTATGCCGTATGTCAACGCACGCTGGCTCGGCGGCATGCTGACCAACTTCAAGACGCTGAAAGTATCGATCAAGCGCCTGAAGGACATGGAAGCAGCTGTCGAATCCGGCGAAACCGAACGCATGAGCAAGAAGGAAGCGCTGCTGTTCGAACGCGAAATCCAGAAGCTGCAAAAGTCGATCGGCGGCGTGAAGGACATGGGCGGCATTCCGGACGCGATCTTCGTGGTCGACGTCGGTTACCACAAGATTGCCGTTACCGAAGCGAACAAGCTCGGCGTGCCGGTCATCGCAGTGGTCGACACGAACCACTCGCCGGAAGGCATCGACTACGTGATCCCGGGTAATGACGACGCCAGCAAGGCTGTCGCCCTGTACACGGCAGGCGTGGCCGACGCGATCCTCGAAGGCCGTGCGAACTCGGTCAACGAAGTGGTCCAGGCCGCACGCGGCGACGACGGCGACGAGTTCGTCGAGGTCAACGCGGAAGCGTAAGCGACCCCGTGACCGGCCAAAAAGGGGGCTTTCTACAGGCCCCCTTTTTTTAAGCCGTAGCGTTTAGCAGGACCATCGCCGGCGCGTAAAAAAATGCGCCGCGCGGAAACGAATTCTTGCTGTCGGCATCGAATGCGGACGGCGTGTGAAAGACAGACCCAAGGAGCGAATGATGGCGGCAATTACCGCAAGCATGGTTGCAGAACTGCGCGCGAAGACCGATGCGCCGATGATGGAATGCAAGAAGGCGCTGACGGAAGCTGACGGCGACATGGAACGTGCCGAAGAACTGCTGCGTGTGAAGCTCGGCAACAAGGCGAGCAAGGCAGCATCGCGCGTGACGGCAGAAGGCGTGATCGCCTCGTTCCTCGGCGACAACGCGGGCGCGATCGTCGAACTGAACTGCGAAACCGACTTCGTTTCGAAGAACGATGATTTCCTCGCGTTCTCGAAGACTGTCGCTGAACTGATCGCGAAGCAAAACCCGGCTGACGTGGCTGCGCTCGCCGCGCTGCCGCTCGACGGCCAGACCGTCGACGCCGTGCGCCTCGCACTGGTCGGCAAGATCGGTGAAAACCTGTCGATCCGCCGTTTCGCGCGCTTCGCAACGTCGAACAAGCTGGCAGCGTACCTGCACGGCACGCGTATCGGCGTGCTGGTCGAGTACACCGGCGCGGACGAGCAGGTCGGCAAGGACGTCGCGATGCACATCGCCGCGATGAAGCCGGTGTCGCTGTCGGCCGACGAAGTGCCGGCGGACCTGATCGCGAAGGAACGCAGCATCGCCGAACAGAAGGCTGCCGAATCCGGCAAGCCGGCTGAAATCGTCGCGAAGATGGTTGACGGCAGCGTGCAGAAGTACCTGAAGGAAGTCTCGCTGCTGAACCAGCCGTTCGTGAAGAACGACAAACAGACAATCGAGCAGATGCTGAAGGCTGGCGGCGCGTCGGTGCAGAAGTTCGCACTGTTCGTGGTCGGCGAGGGCATTGAGAAGCGCCAGGACGATTTCGCTGCCGAAGTGGCCGCGCAAGTGGCTGCTGCAAAGCAACAGTAAGCGTTGGAGGTTGGCGCGGCACCATGCTGCGCCAGCACGTTGTATCGTTGGACCCGCGGCGGGGCACAAGCCCGCCGCGGCCTGAAGTGCCGCAAGGCTGTCCGTGGGTCGACCCTCGCGCCGCAGCCGCCCCGCACGGGCCTCGCAGGCCGTCAATTTGGCGGCCCTTGCCCGAACCGGCATTTCACCCCTACATTAGTCCCTTGTTGTTGCCCTGTTCCGCGCGATCTGGATACCCCTATGCCCACTGCCTACAAACGCGTTCTCCTCAAACTCTCCGGTGAAGCTCTGATGGGCGAGGATGCTTTCGGCATCAATCGCGCAACGATCGAAGGCATGGTGGCGGACGTGGCCGAGGTAGTGCGGCTGGGCACGCAGCTCGCGGTCGTGATCGGCGGCGGCAATATTTTCCGCGGTGTGGCGGGCGGCGCGGCCGGTATGGACCGTGCGACGGCCGACTACATGGGGATGCTCGCCACCATGATGAATGCGCTCGCGCTGCAGGATGCGATGCGTCACGCGGGCATTGAAGCGCGTGTGCAATCCGCGCTGCGCATGGACCAGGTGGTCGAGCCGTACATTCGCCCGCGGGCAATCCGCCAGCTTGAGGAAGGCAAGGTCGTGATCTTCGCGGCCGGTACCGGCAATCCGTTTTTCACGACCGACACCGCAGCGGCGTTGCGCGGTTCGGAAATCGGCGCGGAAGTCGTGCTGAAGGCGACCAAGGTCGACGGCGTCTATTCGGCTGATCCGAAGAAAGACCCGAGCGCGACGCGCTACACGACGATCAGCTTCGACGAAGCGATCGGTCGCAACCTGCAGGTGATGGACGCGACGGCCTTTGCGCTGTGCCGCGACCAGAAGCTGCCGATCCGCGTGTTCTCGATTCTCAAGCCGGGCGCGCTCAAACGTATCGTGCAGGGCGAGGACGAGGGCACCCTCGTCCACGTGTAAACTCCCTGTCAGAAAATGTGGGTTCGAACGCGGGCCCGGGTCGCCGCTTTACGCGCGCTGGCTGGCCCGCACCGTTTTGAAGGTTCGGAGGTTTAAATATGTCTGTAGCTGACGTCAAGAAGGGCGCTGAGCAGAAAATGCTGCGCTCGATCGATGCATTCAAGAACGATCTGTCGAAGATCCGCACGGGCCGTGCGCATACGGGCCTGCTCGATCACATCCAGGTCGATTACTACGGCTCGCCGGTGCCGATCTCGCAGGTCGCGAACATGACGCTCGTGGACGCGCGCACGATCGGCGTGCAGCCGTGGGAAAAGAAGATGGTGCAGGTGGTCGAGAAGGCGATCCGCGAATCGGATCTGGGCCTGAACCCGGCTACCTCGGGCGACCAGATCCGCGTACCGATGCCCGCGCTCACCGAAGAGCGCCGCCGCGAACTGACGAAGGTCGTCAAGAGCGAAGCCGAGACGGCCAAGATCGCGGTGCGCAACCTGCGGCGCGATGCCAACGAGCAACTGAAGAAGCTCGTGAAAGACAAGGATATCTCCGAGGACGACGAGCGCCGCGCCAGCGACGACGTCCAGAAGCTGACGGACAAGTTCGTCACGGAGATCGACAAGCTCGTGCAAACGAAAGAAGCCGAGATCATGACGGTGTGATGCCTCAGGCATCGGCACCTTCAAGGTCCACTCTTCTTCATTGCAGCCATTGCTCCGACGGCCATGACCTATACCAGCTCAACCGTGCGCGTGCCTGACGTCGCAGCGGTGCCGCGACATATCGCGATCATCATGGACGGTAACGGCCGCTGGGCGACGCAGCGTCGCCTGCCGCGCGTGGCGGGCCATACGCGCGGCGTCGATGCGGTGCGCGCCACCGTTGAAGCGTGTGCGCGGCAAGGCGTCGAATACCTGACGCTGTTCGCGTTCAGCTCGGAGAACTGGCGGCGTCCTACGGATGAAGTCTCGTTCCTGATGCGTCTGTTCGTCACCGCGCTCGAACGCGAAGTCGGCAAGCTGCATGCGAACGGTATTCGCCTGCGTGTGGTCGGCGACCTGTCGATGTTCGACCGGCGCATCCAGGACCTGATCCGCCGCGCGGAAACCAAGACCGCGCGCAATACGCGTCTCACGCTGACCATCGCGGCGAACTACGGCGGTCGCTGGGACATCATGCAGGCGACGCGCAAGCTCGCCGAGCAATCGGCGGTTGCGGGCCACGCCGTCGAAGTGACCGAGGAATCGTTTGCCGAACATCTGGCGATGGCGTACGCGCCCGAGCCCGACCTGTTCATCCGCACCGGCGGCGAGCAACGCGTCAGCAACTTCCTGCTGTGGCAACTGGCCTACACCGAGTTCTATTTCACCGATACCTTCTGGCCGGACTTCGACGCCGACGCCCTCGGCCATGCCATCGCTTCCTATACGGAACGCGAGCGCCGCTTCGGCCGCACGAGCGCCCAGCTCGAGCCGCAATCGCAAAACGCCGACTCGCTTCCATGCTAAAGACCCGTGTCATCACGGCGATTGTCCTGCTCGCAGTGTTCCTGCCGGTCACGCTGTTTGCGCCGGTGGGCGCGTTCGGCGCGCTGATCGCCTTCGTCGTCGTGTTCGCCGCGTGGGAGTGGGCGCGCCTGCTCAAGGTGGGCGGCGCCGGGCCGGTGGTCTATGCGCTCGTGACGGCGGCCGCGCTTGTCGCGAGTACGCGTCTTGGGACCGGCATGCAGTTGCCCCGACCGCTCTTCCAGGCGGCAGGCGTATTCTGGGTGCTGGCCGGGCCGTTCGTGTTGTTACGCAAGCCCACGCTCGCGCAAGGCGCATGGCGTCTGTTTCTGTTCGTCGCGGGGATCGTGGCGTTCGTTGCCTGCTGGCATGCGCTCGTTGCCGCCCGCATGGCCGGCGTACCGTTTGTTCTGTCCCTGCTGCTTTTGGTGTGGCTCGCCGACATAGGCGCATACTTCGCGGGGAAAGCATTTGGTCGCCGTAAGCTTGCTCCCACGATCAGTCCCGGCAAGAGCTGGGAAGGTGCAATCGGCGGCTGGGTGACGGTGATGATCGTGGCCGGCGTGGCGATTGCGCTGCACGCATTCGAACCCACGCTGTATTCCGCGTTGTTCGCGCAGTTCGGTGCAGTACGCACCATCGCGACGTTGACCGTGCTGGTCGCGTTCAGCGTGATCGGCGACCTGTTCGAATCGCTGCTGAAGCGCCAGGCCGGCGTGAAAGATTCAAGTGGCCTGCTGCCGGGACATGGTGGCGTGCTCGACCGCATCGACGCATTGTTGCCGGTGCTGCCGCTCGCCATGCTGCTGTTGCCGCCGACGCTCGGCTAGAGAAAGAGACATGCACAAACGATTAACTTTGCTCGGTTCCACGGGCTCGATTGGAGACAGCACGCTCGACGTCGTCGCGCGTCATCCCGAGCGCTTCTCGATCTACGCGCTGAGCGCGCATCGCAACGGCGACAAGCTCGTCGAGCAGTGCCTGCGCTTTAGCCCCGAAGTGGCCGTGGTCGGCGACGCCGATACTGCCGCGCAGGTTGCGGCGAAGCTGCGGGCCGCCGGTTGCAAGACCGAGGTGACGTTCGGCGCGCAGGCGCTCGTCGACGTGTCGGAAAATGCCGCCTGCGATACGGTGGTGGCGGCGATCGTCGGCGCAGCCGGCCTTGCTCCTACGCTGGCGGCGGCGCGCGCCGGCAAACGCATCCTGCTCGCGAACAAGGAAGCGCTGGTGATGTCCGGCGCGATCTTCATGGACGCGGTGCGCGACCACGGCGCGGTCCTGCTGCCGGTCGACAGCGAACACAACGCGATTTTCCAGTGTCTGCCGCGCGAAGCCGCGCTGCACGGCGGCGTCTCGAAGATCCTTCTGACCGCGTCGGGTGGCCCGTTCCGCACGCGCGAACCGTCGACGCTCGTCGACGTCACCCCCGACGAAGCCTGCAAGCACCCGAACTGGGTGATGGGTCGCAAGATCTCCGTCGATTCAGCCACGATGATGAACAAGGGCCTCGAAGTGATCGAGGCGCACTGGCTGTTCGGCCTGCCGGGCGAACGGATCGAGGTGCTGATCCATCCGCAGAGCGTGATCCATTCGCTGGTGTCGTATGCGGACGGTTCGGTGCTCGCGCAGCTCGGCAACCCCGACATGCGTACGCCGATCGCGCACGCGCTGGCCTTTCCGGAGCGCGTCGATTCCGGCGTCGCGCCGCTCGACCTCGTACAGGTCGCGTCGCTGTCGTTCGAGAAACCCGATTACGCACGTTTCCCGTGTCTGGCGCTCGCCATGAAGGCGCTTGCCGAGGGCGGCGTCGCGAGCGCCGCGTTGAACGCGGCGAACGAAGTCGCGGTGGAAGCGTTCCTCGCGCGCAAGATCGGCTTCATGGCGATTGCGCAGATCGTCGACGCCGTGCTGAATGCGCTGCCTAACCGCAGCGCCGGCAGCCTCGACGACGTGCTTGAGGCCGACGCCGCGGCGCGTCGTGCGGCGGCTGGTTTTGTCGCCGGTGCCTACAGTACAGGCGGCACAGGCAGCACCGGTCGCACGGAACGCGTGGCCCAGTGAGCCGACCATGAACCTGCTGATCGAACTCCTTGCCTTCGTGGTGGCGATCGGTGTGCTCGTCGTCGTACACGAGTTCGGCCATTACAGCGTCGCGCGTTTGTGCGGCGTGAAAGTACTGCGCTTCTCAATTGGTTTCGGCAAGCCGCTCGTGCAATGGGTCAGCGGTAAGACCGGTACGCAGTGGACGATTGCCGCGTTGCCGCTGGGCGGCTACGTGAAGATGCTCGACGAGCGTGAAGAGGGTGTACCCATCCCCACCGCCGAGCTGCCGCATGCCTTCAACCGCCAGTCGGTCGGCAAACGGATCGCGATTGTCGCGGCCGGTCCGATCGCCAATTTCCTGCTCGCTATCGTGCTGTTCGCCGTGGTCTTTGCGACGGGCGTAACCGAGCCGGCGGCGATTGTCGCGACTCCGGCTCCGGATACCGTCGCAGCGCGCGCGGGCTTCGATGGCGGTGAAACGGTCGTGGCGGTGCGCGAAGGCGACGCGGGCGAGTCCGAACCCGTGCGCTCATGGTCCGATCTGCGCTGGAAGCTGCTCGGAGCGGCCTTCGACCACCGCCGCGTGGTACTGAGCGCGAAGGACGGCCGCGGCACCTTCGATTTCCCCGTCGACCTGCGCGGCGTGTCGGACAAGGACGTCGACGACGATTTCATGTCGCGGCTCGGTTTCGAGCCGGGCGGCGGGACATTGTCGGTGGCCGGTGTCGAGGCGGGTAGCGCGGCTCAACAGGCCGGATTGCAGCCGGGCGACAGGCTGCGCGCGATCGACGGCAAGCCGGCCGACAACGCCAGCACCTTCATCGCGGCCATCAAGGCACATGCGGGCAAGCCGGTCACCCTGCGGGTCGAACGCGGCGCCGAGAGACAGCAGCCCGGCACGCTCGAGAACATCGTGATCGTGCCCGTGGCCCGGCGCGACGAGACGACGGGCCAGGACGTCGGCCGCATCGGCGCCGAACTGGCCACCCAGGTGCCGTCGCTCGAAGTCCGTTATGGTCCGCTCGAAAGCATGCAACTGGGCGCGCGCCGCACGTGGGACCTCAGTGTTTACTCGCTGCGAATGTTCGGCCGGATGATCGTCGGCGAGGCCTCGCTGAAGAATCTGTCGGGCCCGGTGACGATTGCGGATTACGCAGGCAAGAGCGCGCGACTCGGTCCGTCGGCCTTTTTATCGTTCCTCGCGCTCGTCAGTATTAGTCTCGGCGTGCTCAACCTGTTACCAATTCCGGTTTTGGACGGGGGGCATCTGTTATATTATTTGGTTGAAGCTGTAACCGGCAAGGTTGTATCCGATCGCTGGCAGCTCGTTCTGCAGAGAGCGGGACTCGCCTGCATCGTCGCATTGTCGGCGATTGCGCTTTTCAACGATCTGGCTCGTTTAATCCATTTTTAAAGTGTCCGGCGGCGTTCACGATGACGACCGTCTGACCTGATGCAGCTATACACACTGGGGAAGCACGTTGTTTAAACCTCATCGCTTGGTACCTAAGACTGTTGTAGCCGCGGCATTCGCCGCGCATGGGCTGGTGGCTCACGCGACGACACCATTCGTGGTGCAGGACATCCGGATCGAGGGGCTGCAACGCGTCGAAGCCGGCACGGTGTTCTCATATCTGCCGATCAAGCAAGGCGATACATTCAGCGACGACAAGGCTTCCGAAGCGATCCGCGCGCTGTACGCGACGGGTTTCTTCAACGACGTCAAGATCGCGACCGAAGGCAACGTCGTGATCGTGCAGGTGCAGGAACGTCCTGCCATCGGCACGATCGACTTCTCCGGCATCCACGAATTCGACAAGGACAACCTGACCAAGGCGCTGCGCGCGGTCGGTTTGTCGCAAGGTCGTTACTACGACAAGGCGCTCGTCGACAAGGCCGAGCAGGAACTGAAGCGCCAGTACCTGACGCGCGGCTACTACGCAGCCGAAGTCACGACCACGGTCACGCCGATCGACCGCAATCGCGTGTCGCTGCTGTTCTCGGTGATCGAAGGGCCGAGCGCGAAGATCCGCCAGATCAACTTCATCGGTAACAAGGCGTTCAGCACGAGCACGCTGCGCGACGAGATGCAGCAGTCCACACCGAACTGGTTCTCGTGGTACACGAAGAACGATCTGTACTCGAAGGAAAAGCTCACCGGCGACCTCGAAAACATCCGCTCGTACTACCTGAATCGCGGCTATCTCGAGTTCAACATCGACTCGACGCAGGTGTCGATTTCGCCGGACAAGAAGGACATGTACCTGACGGTGACGCTGCACGAAGGCGAGCCGTACACGATTTCGAGCATCAAGCTGGGCGGTAACCTGCTGGACCGCGAGGCGGAGCTCACCAAGCTGATCAAGATCAAACCGGGCGATCGCTTCTCGGCCGAAAAACTGCAGGCCACGACGAAGACGATCGTCGACAAGCTCGGCGAGTATGGTTATGCGTTCGCCACCGTGAACGCGTTGCCGCAGATCGACCAGGAGCATCACAAGGTCGACCTCACGCTGCAGGTCGATCCGAGCCGCCGCGTGTATGTGCGGCGCATCAACGTGGTCGGCAACACGCGCACGCGCGACGAAGTCGTGCGCCGCGAAATGCGCCAGCTCGAAAGCTCGTGGTTCGATTCGAACCGGCTCGCGCTGTCGAAGGACCGGATCAACCGTCTCGGCTACTTCACCGACGTCGACGTCACGACGATCCCGGTGGAAGGCACGCCCGACCAGGTCGACGTGGACGTCAAGGTGACCGAGAAGCCGACCGGCGCGATTACGCTGGGCGCGGGCTTTTCGTCGACGGACAAGGTCGTGCTGTCGGCGGGGGTGTCGCAGGACAACGTGTTCGGTTCGGGTACGAGCCTGTCGGTCAACGTCAACACCGCCAAGACGTACCGCACGCTGACGGTCACCCAGGTCGACCCGTACTTCACGGTGGACGGCATCAAGCGGATCACCGACGTCTACTACCGCACGTATCAGCCGCTGTACTACTCGACCAATTCGAGCTTCCGCATCGTGACGGTGGGCGGCGACCTGAAGTTCGGTATTCCGTTTTCGGAAGTCGACACGGTGTACTTCGGCGCGGGCCTCGAGCAGAACACGCTCGACGTCGATTCGGCCACGCCGCAAAGCTACATCGACTACGTGAATAACTTCGGCCGCGTGTCGAACAACGTACCGCTCACAGTAGGCTGGTCGCGCGATGCGCGCGATAGCGCGCTCGTACCGAGCCGCGGCTACTTCACGCAGGCGAACGCCGAATACGGCACGCCGGCAGGGCGTACGCAATACTACAAGGCCGACGTTCAGGCGCAGTACTATTACTCGTTCGCACGCGGTTTCGTGCTCGGCCTGAACCTGCAGGGCGGCTACGGTAACGGGCTCGCCGGCAAGCCATATCCGATTTTCAAGAATTACTATGCGGGCGGTATCGGTTCGGTGCGGGGTTACGAGCCAAGCTCGCTGGGTCCGCGCGACGCGACGACGGGAGACCCGATCGGCGGTAACGAGATGGTGGTCGGCAATATCGAGTTGACGTTCCCGCTGCCGGGCACGGGCTACGACCGCACGCTGCGCGTCTTCACGTTCCTCGATGGCGGTAACGTCTGGGGTAACGAGGGCAACAGCGTCGGGGCGAACGGTCTGCGTTACGGCTACGGTGTCGGTCTGGCGTGGATCTCGCCGATCGGACCGTTGAAGCTGAGTCTCGGCTTCCCGCTGCAGAAGCACACCGGCGACCAGTATCAGAAATTCCAGTTCCAGATCGGGACAGCATTCTGATGAAGCAGGACGGAATCGGGCTCTTTACGGTATCGAGAGGATGACTTTGCAAACCGGTATGTTTTCGAAACGTGTGGCGTGCGCCTGGGCGCTGGCGATGACGATGACCTTGGGGGCGGGGATTGCGCACGCTCAGGTCGCGAGGATCGCCGCGGTCAATTCGGATCGCATCCTGCGCGAGTCCGCGCCGGCCAAGGCGGCGCAGGTCAAGCTCGAGGCCGAGTTCGCGAAGCGCGACAAGGACCTGCAGGACATGGCGCAGAAGCTGAAGAGCCTGTCCGATTCGCTCGACAAGAACGGCGCGTCGCTGTCGGCTCTCGATCGCGCGCAGAAGCAGCGCGACATCTCGCAGCTCGACACCGATTTCCAGCGCAAGCAGCGCGAATTCCGTGAAGACCTGAACCAGCGCCGCAACGAAGAACTCGCGGCGGTACTCGATCGCGCGAACAAGGTGATCAAGCAGATCGCCGAGCAGCAGCACTACGATCTGATCGTGCAGGAAGCGGTGTATGTCAGTCCGAGCATCGACATCACCGACCAGGTGCTGAAGGCACTGGCGGCGGCATCCGGCAACGGGGCGAGTGGTTCGTCGTCGAACTGAGCCCACTGAACAGCAGGAGCAGCACACGCATGGCATTTACGCTCGCGGACATCGTTGGGCAGTTCGGCGGTGAAGTCGTCGGCGACGCTTCGCACCGGGTCGGCAGTCTTGCGCCGCTCGATCAGGCCGCTCCTGACCAACTGGCGTTCCTCGCGAACCCGAAGTATCTGTCGCAGGTCGAGAGCACGCGTGCGGGCGCCGTGCTGATCAATGCCGACGATCTCGCGAAACTCGCATCGCGCGAGGGCCGCAACTTCATCGTCACACCGAATCCCTACGCGTATTTCGCGCGCATCGCCCAGACCTTCATCGATCTCGCCGCACCGAAGCCGGTGCCCGGCGTGCATCCGGGTGCAACCGTCGACCCATCGGCGCAGATCGCGGCGAGCGCAGTGATCGGACCGAACGTGACCGTCGAAGCCGGCGTGGTGATCGGCGAACGGGTCCGGCTCGATGCGAACGCATTTGTTGGGCGCGGCACGCAGATCGGCGCGGATGTGCATCTGTACCCGAACGTGACCGTGTACCACGGCTGCAAGCTCGGCGAGCGTGTCATCGTGCACGCTGGCGCAGTGATCGGCTCGGACGGTTTTGGCTTCGCCCCCGACTTCGTAGGCGAAGGCGACGCGCGTACCGGCAACTGGGTCAAGATTCCGCAGGTGGGCGGCGTGTCGATCGGGCCGGACGTCGAAATCGGCGCCAACACGACGATCGACCGCGGCGCGATGGCCGATACGGTGATCGAAGAGTGCGTGAAGATCGACAATCTCGTGCAGATCGGGCACAACTGCAAGGTCGGCGCTTACACGGTAATCGCCGGCTGTGCGGGGATTGCCGGTAGCACGACGATCGGCCGGCACTGCATGATCGGTGGCGCGGTCGGCATTGCGGGCCACGTCACGCTGGCTGACTACGTGATCGTCACCGCGAAATCGGGCGTGTCGAAATCGCTGCTGAAACCCGGCATGTACACGAGCGCGTTCCCGGCCGTCGATCACGCCGACTGGAACCGGAGTGCTGCCATAATGCGCAACCTCGACAAGCTGCGAGACCGCATCAAGGCGCTCGAAGCGGCCACGGCCGCGCAGGCCTCAACGGACAAGGCGTAAAGCCATGCGGCGGCTGGAACAGGAGACCGGCCGCAGCTTGTGTGACCAACCTCCCTGCACCAGCATCCGCAGTCATCGTCGCGCGATCCACGCGTGAGCAGAAACACCATGAGCACCGAAAAAATCAATCTCGATATCCACAAGATTCTCACGCTACTGCCGCACCGTTATCCGATCCTGCTGGTGGACCGGGTGCTCGAACTCGAGCCGCACAAGAGCATCAAGGCGCTGAAGAACGTGACGATCAACGAGCCGTACTTCACGGGGCACTTTCCGAAGCGTCCGGTGATGCCGGGCGTGCTCATCCTCGAAGCGCTGGCCCAGACGGCTGCGCTTCTGACGTTCTCGGAAGAGCCGCACGATCCCGAGAGCACGCTGTATCTGTTCGTCGGCATCGACAACGCGCGCTTCAAGCGCATCGTCGAACCGGGCGATCAACTGATGCTGCACGCGTCGCTCGAGCGGCACATGCGCGGCATCTGGAAGTTCAAGGCGCGCGCGGAAGTGGACGGCGCAGTGGCGGCGGAAGCCGACCTGATGTGCGCGGTCCGGCAGTCGGATAGCGACAGTCAGTAATTTCGTTGTCGATGCCGGCAGGCGGATGCCGCCGGCGCGAGAAGCGGCAGTGCGGCACGGCGGCTTCGAGACAACCCAACGGCAACAGTAGCGAGGACGCATGAGCAGGATTCATCCCACTGCGATCGTCGAGCCCGGTGCAACGCTCGACGAAACGGTCGAAGTCGGACCCTATGCGATCGTCGGCGCTCACGTGACGATTGGCGCACGCACGACGATCGGTTCGCATAGCGTGATCGAAGGTCATACGACGATCGGCGAGGACAACCGCATCGGCCACTATGCATCGGTCGGTGGACGGCCGCAGGACATGAAGTACAAGGACGAGCCGACACGGCTCGAGATCGGCCACCGCAACACGATCCGCGAATTCACGACGATCCACACGGGCACCGTGCAGGACGGCGGCGTGACGACGCTCGGCGACGACAACTGGATCATGGCGTATGTGCACATCGGTCACGACTGTCACGTCGGCAGCAACGTGATCCTGTCGAGCAATGCGCAGATGGCCGGACACGTGACGATCGGCGATTTCGCGATCATCGGTGGCATGTCGGGCGTGCACCAGTTCGTGCGCATCGGCGCGCATTCAATGTTGGGCGGTGCCTCGGCGCTCGTGCAGGACGTCCCGCCGTTCGTGATCGCCGCGGGCAACAAGGCGGAGCCGCACGGCATCAACGTCGAAGGGCTGCGTCGCCGCGGTTTCTCGGCCGATGCGATCTCCGCGCTGCGCACGGCGTACCGCGTGCTGTACAAGAACGGCCTGTCGCTCGAAGAGGCGAAAGTGCAGTTGCGCGAACTCGCATCGGCGGGCGGTGACGGCGACGAAGCGGTGAAGGCGTTTGCCGACTTCGTCGAAGTCTCGCAACGCGGCATCATCCGCTAGGCGATGGCGCTGCAACCCGGTCCCTTTCGTTCTCCGCGGCTCGCCATGGTGGCCGGCGAGCCGTCCGGCGACCTGCTTGCGGCATCGCTGCTCGACGGGCTGGCCAGTCGCCTGCCCGACGGCACGCAGTACTACGGCATCGGCGGTCCGCGCATGGCTGCGGCGGGCTTCGACGCGCACTGGCCGCTGGAAAAGCTGACGGTGCGCGGCTATGTCGAGGTGCTCAAACATATTCCCGAAATTCTCGGCATCCGCAACGACCTGAAACGGCAACTACTCGCCGAACCACCCGATGTGTTCATCGGCGTCGATGCACCCGATTTCAACTTCAGCCTCGAACACGCGCTGCGCGACGCGGGCATTCCGACCATTCATTTCGTTTGCCCGTCGATCTGGGCGTGGCGCGGCGGCCGGATCAAGAAGATCGCGAAAGCCGTCGACCACATGCTGTGCGTGTTTCCGTTCGAAACCGCGCTGCTCGAAAAGGCTGGCGTTGCCGCGACCTACGTCGGCCATCCGCTCGCCGACGAAATCCCGCTCGAACCCGACACGGCCGGCGCGCGCCGCGCGCTCGGGCTGCCGGAAAGCGGACCGGTGATCGCGGTGCTGCCGGGCAGCCGGCGCTCGGAAATCGAGTTGATCGGGCCGACGTTCTTCGCGGCGATGGCGTTGATGCAGCAGCGCGAACCGGGTGTCCGCTTCGTGATGCCGGCTGCGACCCCGGCGCTGCGCGCGCAGTTGCAGCCGCTCGTCGATGTGCATCCGCAGCTTGCGCTAACGCTCACCGACGGCCAGTCGCAGCAGGCGATGACCGCGGCCGACGCGATTCTCGTCAAGAGCGGCACGGTTACGCTCGAAGCGGCGCTGCTGAAAAAGCCGATGGTGATCTCATACAAGGTGCCCTGGTTGACCGGGCAGATCATGCGCAGCCAGGGCTATCTGCCGTACGTCGGGTTACCGAACATCCTGGCCGGACGCTTCGTGGTGCCGGAAATCCTGCAGCACTTCGCGACGCCAGAAGCGCTCGCCGACGCGACGCTACAGCAGTTGCGCGACGAAACGAACCGGTGCACGCTGACGGAAATTTTCACGGAGATGCATCACGTGCTGAAGCAGAACACCGCGCAGCGTGCGGCAGAAGCGGTCGTGAACGTGCTCGGTGCGCGCGGGGTGTCGCGGTGACGGTTACCCGGCCTGCACGCCGGCGCAATGCTGCTGCGGCCGCGGATCAGAGTGGGCTCGCCTTCGACTCGCCTGACGAGCTGGTTTGCGGGGTCGACGAAGCAGGGCGCGGACCGCTCGCCGGGCCGGTGGTTGCGGCGGCAGTGATCCTCGATCCACAGCATTGCATCCTCGGGCTCGACGATTCGAAGGTACTGAGCGCGAAAAAACGCGAAGAGTTGTACACCAAGATCGTCGAACACGCGCTGGCCTGGTGCGTCGCATCCGCCTCGGTCGAAGAAATCGATACGCTCAACATCCTGCACGCCACGATGCTCGCGATGAAGCGCGCGGTCGAAGGCCTGAAGATCGTGCCCACGCTTGCGAAGATCGACGGCAATCGCTGCCCGGTGCTGAGTGTGCGGAGCGTTGCGATTGTCGGCGGCGATGCGCTGGTGCCGAGCATTTCGGCGGCGTCGATTCTGGCGAAGGTCACGCGCGACCGCATGCTGCTCGAACTGCATCAGACCTTTCCGCACTACGGCTTCGATGCGCATGCCGGCTACGGCACACCGCAGCATCTCGCGGCGCTGCGCGAGCATGGGCCGTGCGAGCATCATCGGCGCTCGTTTGCCCCGGTGCGTGAGGCGCATGTGCTCTTCGGCGGTCGTGTTGTCGCGCCAGTAGTAGCGCAGGCGCCCGACGAAGCTCCTTTCTGATCCCGCCGCCATCGGCGGCTTTTTCTATCTCTACCGTTTCCTACTGTTAGCGCTGCCTGTGAAAGCCATCACGTCGCGGGACAATCCGCTCTACAAACGTCTGAAGGCGCTGGCCGGTTCGACGCATCAGCAGCGCCGCAGCGGGCATGCGCTGCTCGAAGGGTTTCATCTCGCGAGTGCGTATCTCGACGTGGCCGGGCAGCCGGAAACCTGCATCGTGACCGAAGGCGCGCTGCATCATGCCGAAGCACAGGCGATCGTCGGACGGATCGACGAGCAGCGCGTCGTGACGCTGCCGGACGCGTTATTCGGGCAACTGTCGAATGTCGTGAGCGGGGTAGGGATGCTGCTGCTGGTCGAGCGGCTCGTTGCACCGTTGCCCGAGCGTGTGACACAGACCTGCGTTGTGCTCGACGGCGTGCAGGATGCAGGCAACGTCGGCTCGATCCTGCGCAGCGCGGCGGCGGCCGGTGTGGCCCACGTGTTCTGTGCGCCCGGTACCGCGTATGCGTGGTCGTCGAAGGTGCTGCGCTCGGGAATGGGCGCGCATTTCCTGCTGCAAATCCACGAAGACGTCGAGGCGCAGGCGTTGATCGAGCGGCTTGCAGTGCCTGCCGTGATGACCGATTCGCACGGTGCCGACGCGATCTATGACACGGACCTGTCGGGACCGCTTGCATGGGTGTTCGGCAATGAAGGGGCGGGTGTCTCGGCGCCGTGGCGCGATGCGCACACACGCCGCGTGACGATCCCTCAGCCAGGCGGTATGGAGTCGCTGAACGTTGCAGCGGCCGCCGCGATATGCCTGTTCGAGCAATGCAGGCAGCAGCGCGTTGCATGAGTCATTGTTTGGGCGTTAGTACGCAGGCTTGTCGAGCTTGATTTCCTGCAGGATCGTCGTCGCGATTTCCTCGATCGACTTATGCGTCGACGACAACCACTTGACGCTCTCGCGTCGCATCATCCCCTCTGCCTCATTGATCTCGTAGCGACAGTTTTCGAGCGCCGCGTACTTGCTGCCGGGCCGGCGTTCGTTGCGGATTTCCGAAAGCCGCTGCGGATCGATCGATAGACCGAACATCTTCTGCCGATGCGCCAGCAACGGAGTGGGCAGTTTGCCGCGCTCGAAGTCTTCGGGAATCAGCGGATAGTTGGCTGCTTTCACACCGTATTGCATCGCGAGGTACAGGCTCGTCGGTGTCTTGCCGCTGCGCGATACGCCGACGAGGATCACGTCCGCATCGGCGAGATTGCGGTTCGACTGGCCGTCGTCGTGTGCGAGCGAGAAATTGATCGCCTCGATGCGGTTCTTGTATTCCTCGGTGTCGGCGTTCTGGTGGCCGCGACCCATCGCGTGGCTCGACTTCAGTTCGAGTTCCTGTTCGAGCGGTTCGACGAAGGTCTGGAACATGTCGAGCACAAGCGCATTCGAGCCTTTCACAATCTGGTTCGACGCGCTGTTGACGAGCGTTGTGAACACGATCGGCCGACGCCCTTCAACCTGACCCGCTTCGTTGATCTTCTCGAGCGTCGCATACGCTTTTTCCGTCGAGTCGACGAAGGGCACGCGAACCAGACGGAATTTCTGGTCGAACTGGGAGAGGATCGAATGCGCGAAGGTTTCGGCAGTGATCCCGGTACCGTCGGAGACGATGAATACGGTGGGCGGCATCGGCGGGTGGAAAACGTAAATACGTGTAAGCACGCGGAATTTCGAGGCGCAATTCTCGTCCGACTGTCACATTTCAGGAGTCGGCACGGTAGAATAGCGGCAACTTGTTGGATAAGCAATTGCAGGCGAACCGCCGCCCATATTCGGCTAACCCCGTTCTTTTTGCCGGTAATTTGCGTGGTTTGCTTTCAAAAGCGTCGAAATTTCCGTTTCGTCGCGCAGTTGTCTCATGCGGCCTCATCTGGGCCGAAGAGCAAGGCGATTGCTTCTCCAACAGGTTGTGCAAGGCGCGTCGACCGCTTCTTATAAGCGCACGCGTTCAAGCCCACTTGCGCAACCGTGTATTTCTTCCACACTTAGGGGCTTGTATGACTAACGCTGTTAACGTCGCAAAGGATCAGGCGTATGTAATTCCGTTCGAGCAGTTGCGGATGACCGACGTGGAAATCGTCGGTGGCAAGAACGCGTCGCTTGGCGAGATGATCAGTCAACTCGCGCAAGCAGGCGTGCGCGTGCCGACCGGTTTCGCGACCACCGCACTCGCTTTCCGCGATTTCCTGCATCACAACACGCTGACCGAACGCATCGCCAAACGTCTCGAAACGCTCGATGTCGACGACGTGAAAGCGCTCGCCGAAGCGGGCAAGGAAATCCGTCAATGGATCGTCGACGCGCCGCTGCAACCGCGCCTCGAAGAGGAGATCCGCGTCGGTTTCGACACGCTCAAGCAAAGCTCGCCGGAAGAACTGTCGTTCGCGGTCCGCTCGTCGGCCACGGCGGAAGATCTGCCGGACGCTTCGTTCGCGGGTCAGCAGGAGAGCTACCTGAACGTCGTCGGTATCGAAGACGTGCTCGATCGTATGAAGCACGTGTTCGCGTCGCTGTACAACGACCGCGCGATTTCCTACCGCGTCCACAAGGGCTTCACGCACGCTGAAGTGGCGTTGTCGGCGGGTGTGCAACGGATGGTTCGCTCGGACGTCGGCGCTGCCGGTGTGATGTTCACGCTCGACACCGAATCGGGTTTCAAGGACGCCGTGTTCATCACGTCGAGCTACGGTCTCGGCGAGACGGTCGTGCAGGGCGCCGTGAATCCTGACGAGTTCTACGTCTTCAAGACCACACTGGCTCAAGGCAAATACCCGATCATCCGTCGCTCGATCGGCTCGAAGCTGATCAAGATGGAATTCACGAAGGCTGGCGAAGCGGGCCGCGTGAAGACCGTCGACGTCGCGCACGAACAGCGCAACCGCTTTTCGATCACCGACGAAGACGTGATCGAACTCGCGAAGTACGCCGTGATCATCGAGCAGCACTACCAGCGCCCGATGGATATCGAGTGGGGCAAGGACGGCCGCGACGGCAAGATCTTCATCCTGCAGGCACGTCCTGAAACGGTGAAAAGCCAGGCCGCAGGCAAGGCCGAACAGCGCTTCAAGCTGAAGGGCCAGTCGCAGGTGATCGTCACCGGCCGCGCGATCGGCCAGAAGATCGGCGCAGGCCCCGTGCGCGTAATTCACGATCCGTCGGAGATGGAGCGTGTGCAACCCGGCGACGTGCTGGTCGCGGACATGACCGACCCGAACTGGGAGCCGGTCATGAAGCGCGCATCGGCGATCGTCACGAATCGCGGCGGGCGCACCTGCCACGCGGCGATCATTGCGCGCGAACTGGGTGTGCCGGCGGTGGTCGGTTGCGGCGATGCGACGGATCTGCTGAAGGACGGCGCGCTCGTCACCGTGTCGTGCGCGGAAGGCGATGAAGGCAAGATTTACGACGGCCTGCTCGAAACCGAAGTCACCGAAATTCAGCGCGGCGAACTGCCGCCGATCCCGGTGAAGATCATGATGAACGTCGGCAATCCGCAACTCGCGTTCGATTTCTCGCACCTGCCGAATGCAGGCGTCGGTCTCGCGCGGCTCGAGTTCATCATCAACAACAACATCGGCGTTCACCCGAAGGCGATTCTCGAGTATCCGCACATCGATCAGGACCTGAAGAAGGCGGTCGAAAGCGTTGCGCGCGGTCACGCATCGCCGCGTGCGTTCTACGTCGACAAGCTGACCGAAGGGATTGCGACGATTGCTGCGGCGTTCTATCCGAAGCCCGTTATCGTGCGTCTGTCGGACTTCAAGTCGAACGAGTACAAGAAGCTGATCGGCGGTTCGCGTTACGAGCCGGACGAAGAAAACCCGATGCTCGGCTTCCGTGGCGCATCGCGTTACATCGCCGAAGACTTCGCCGAAGCGTTCCACATGGAATGCATCGCGCTGAAGAAAGTGCGCGAGGAAATGGGCCTCGACAACGTCGAGATCATGGTGCCGTTCGTGCGTACGCTGAAGCAGGCGGAACGTGTGGTCGGCCTGCTCGAGAAGTTCGGGTTGAAGCGCGGCGAGAAGGGGCTGCGCCTGATCATGATGTGCGAAGTGCCGTCGAACGCGATTCTTGCCGAAGAATTCCTGCAATTCTTCGACGGTTTCTCGATCGGTTCGAACGACCTGACGCAGCTGACGCTGGGCCTCGATCGCGACTCCGGCATGGAACTGCTGGCCGTCGATTTCGACGAACGCGACCCGGCCGTCAAGTTCATGCTCAAGCGTGCGATCGAAACCTGTCTGCGGCTGAACAAGTATGTCGGCATCTGTGGTCAGGGCCCGTCGGATCATCCGGACTTCGCGCAATGGCTGACCGACGAAGGCATCGCTTCGATCTCGCTGAATCCCGATACCATTATCGAGACCTGGCAGGCGCTGGCGAAGTCGAGTGCACGCTGAGTACGATCAGGTGACGAACTGTACGCGGCATGTTGTCGCGTACGACAGCAAGCAGTAAGGCGTCGCCATTCACGACCGCAAATTAAGATGTGGTTCGTGCTATAAACACCCCGGTAGAGCCGGGGTGTTTTGTTTTGGGAGACCGATGTGGAGATAGGCGCACTGTGGTGGTGGGGCGCAGCGGGCGCGCTCCTCGTGCTGGAGTTGGTGAGCGGCACGTTCTATCTGTTGATGATCGCGTTGGGTTGCGTGGCCGGGGGGCTGGCGCATTGGGCCGGCGCTGCACCGCACTGGCAGTTCGCGTGCGGGGCGGTGGTGGCACTGGTCGCGGTGATCTTCTTGCGCCGCTCGCGTTTCGGCGGTCGACGTACACGTATCGATGCTGCTTCGGATCGGGATGTGAATCTCGACATCGGTGCCACGGTAACGGTCACCGAGTGGCATGACCGCCGGGCGCGCACGGATTACCGCGGTGCGCAATGGGACGTCGAGCTTGCCCCAGGCGAGCCCGAAGACGCGCGGCTCTACGAGATCACCGCACTGCAAGGCAGCCGTCTGATCGTAGCGGCGAGAAAGCAGCCCGAACAGGTGTGATAGCAAGATTCGCCGGTGCAGCCGCGGCTTGCTGGCGAACCATTATTCGAACTACTGAGGTACAGCCATGAATTTGACCATCATTGGGGTAATCCTGCTGCTCATCGTTTTCACGCTCATCGCGAAGACCGTCAAGATCGTGCCGCAGCAGCACGCATGGGTCCTCGAGCGGGTCGGTCGTTATCACGGCACGCTGACGCCGGGTCTGAACATCGTGTTGCCGTTTATCGACCGGATCGCCTACAAGCACGTGCTCAAGGAGATTCCGCTCGAAGTGCCGAGCCAGGTGTGTATCACACGCGACAACACACAGCTGCAGGTAGATGGCGTGCTGTACTTCCAGGTCACCGACGCGATGAAGGCGTCGTACGGATCGAGCAACTTCGTGTTCGCGATCACGCAGCTGTCGCAGACCACGCTGCGCTCTGTAATCGGTAAGCTCGAACTCGACAAGACTTTCGAGGAACGCGATTTCATCAATCACAGCATCGTGTCGTCGCTGGACCAGGCGGCGGCGAACTGGGGCGTCAAGGTGTTGCGCTACGAGATCAAGGACCTGACGCCGCCGAAGGAAATTCTCCACGCGATGCAGGCACAGATCACCGCCGAGCGTGAAAAGCGCGCACTGATTGCGGCATCGGAAGGGCGTAAGCAGGAGCAGATCAATATCGCATCGGGTGGCCGGGAAGCGTCGATCCAGAAGTCCGAGGGCGAACGGCAGGCCGCGATCAATCAGGCCCAGGGTCAGGCGTCGGCCATTCTGGCAGTCGCCGAGGCGAACGCACAGGCGATCCAGAAAATTGCCGCGGCGATCCAGTCGCAGGGCGGGATGGAAGCAGTGAACCTGAAGGTCGCCGAGCAGTACGTCAATGCGTTCGGCAATCTGGCGAAGCAGGGCAATACGTTGATCGTCCCCGGCAATCTCGCGGACATGAGCACGATGATCGCGTCGGCGCTGACCATCGTGAACAAGGGGAAGAGCGCGGACGTACGGTAACTGGATAAGCGGTTAAGCGGCTACGATTTAACCGCTAGAAAGACAACGGGCCCGCATCTGCGGGCCCGTTTCATGATGGATGGTTGTGCGGCCATAACCGCAACCGTGCCGCAGTGCGGCCGGCGGCAGCCCCTCACGTCGGATTGCGCATCAGTCGCGCCCGTTCGCGTTCCCAGTCGCGCTTTTTCTCGGTATCGCGCTTGTCGTGCGTCTTCTTGCCCTTCGCCAGACCGACTTCGCACTTCACGCGTCCGCCCTTGTAGTGGAAGTTCAGCGGCACGAGCGTGTAGCCGCGCTGCTCGACCTTGCCGATCAGCTTGCTGATTTCTTCGGCGTGCAGCAGCAGCTTGCGGGTGCGGACCGGGTCAGGGTGGATGTGCGTCGACGCTTCCGGCAATGGGCTGATGTGCGCGCCGATCAGGAACAGCTCGCCGTTGCGGATCACCACGTAGCCTTCCCGGATCTGGCCGCGCCCGGCGCGCAGCGCCTTGACCTCCCATCCCTCGAGCACGAGCCCTGCTTCGTAGCGGTCTTCGATGAAGTAATCGAAGAAGGCTTTTCTGTTGTCAATGATGCTCATTAATGGAAAGTGCCTAACTCGTTTAAAATTACGATTTTAGCAAAGCGGGGCCCGGAAAGGCCCGCCGCGCCAGCCCACCTCGCCGCGTGCTGTTCAATTTATGGCAGATGTCCAGAAAACCGTGTTGATTCGCCATTCGGCGGAACAGATGTTCGACCTCGTCACCGACGTCGCCGACTACCCCAATTTCCTTCCCTGGTGCGGTGGCGTCGACATTCGCCGCCAGGACGAGGGCGGCATGGAGGCGAGGATCGATATCAACTTCAAGGGCATCAAGCAGCATTTCGCGACTCGCAACACCCAGCAGCGGCCTACGCGGATCGATATGGAATTCACCGACGGGCCGTTTCGGAAGTTTACCGGCTACTGGCGTTTTACACCGTTACGCGCCGACGCGTGCAAGATCGAGTTTGCGCTGCACTACGAATTCGCGAACATCATCCTCGAAAAGATCATCGGCCCGGTATTCAGCCACATTGCGAACACGTTCGTCGAGTCTTTCGTGAAACGGGCCGACCAGCGGTACGGCAAGTCATGAGTACGTTGCTGTCGGTCGAGGTTTGCTACGCGCTGCCGCAGGCGCAGACGCTCGTGCCACTTAGCCTGCCTGCCGGTTCGACGCTCGAGCAGGCGATTGTCGCGAGCGGCCTGCTACAGTGGCATCCCGAGATCGATCTGACGAAGCAGAAGGTCGGTGTGTTCGGCAAACTGAAGCCGCTCGATGCCGTGCTGGCCGATCGCGACCGTGTCGAGATCTACCGGCCGCTCACCGTCGATCCGAAGACCGCACGGCAGCGGCGCGTCGAGAAAACACGTCGCGAAGGGTCGATCGAAGGGCGCAAGTGGTTGTCGAAGGATTCACGCTAGGGGTTCGTGCCTGATCACGCAGGCGGTACCTCAGATTCAGTGGGCTTGTGCCTGAGCTTTGTCCTCAATCGAAGTGCCCTGTGAGCCGCTTCCCGCATGCTGGCGCACCGACCAGCTCACACCCGCTACCAGCAGAACGATTGCAGCCGCTTCCAGCGGCCGTGGCAGCCGATGGTCGTAGATAAACGCGTAGAGCAGGGCAAACAACGTCTCGAAGACGATCAACTGGCCGGATAGTGTCAACGGGAGCCGTTTCGACGCTGCGTTCCAGAGCCCGTTGCCGAGCCACGACGCGCCGATGGCGAGGCCGAGATTGAGCAGCCAGAACAGGTGCCAGCGATCGGTTGCGAGCGGCACCTGGGCACTGCTGGACGGCAGCACGGCGATTACCAGCCATAACCCCGCGCCGAGCGCGCCGGTGACCACCCCCCATAGCACCGACCACTCGTTGCCGCTGAAATGCTCGAGACGCCTCAGGTAGCGTGCGTTTTCGCCTGCAAACCAGGTCCAGCATGCGAGTGCGCCGGTCGCGCAGGCAAGCCCGGCGAGTTTGGCGCCGAGCCCCGTGCTGCCGGCCTGCGCGGCCGTGAAGACATCGACGTTGATGCACGCGATGCCTGCGACGACCATTGCCAGCGGTAATGCAAGCCGCGAGAGCGGTACAGCGCCCCTATCGTGCCGCCCGAGCAGCGTCACAGTAACCGGCAGCACACCGACGATCAGCGAGGCCGGCGCAATGCCGACCAGATGCACGGCGCCCGTCAGCAGGATGTAGTAGAGCAGGTTGCCGATCAGCGCGAGCTTGATCAGAGCGATCAGGTCTGCGCGGGTCAGACGACGCAGCAGCGAGCGTGCCGCGGGCAACGCGGCGACCAGCGACACGATGCCGTACATCGTGTAGCGCCCTGCGCTCAGCAGTAGCGGCGAAAAATCGGCGAGCAGCCGCGGCACCAGAAAAACCATGCCCCATAACGCTCCGGCCAACACGCCGTAGGCAACTCCGCGCTGCATTGACTGCTCCGACATAACCCGGCCGATAAGGAAAAACGATGGGATGCAGGTTAGCGGCATGGGCGGGAGGGGTCTTGTTCAATCCTGCACTGCGGCGATTTCGCTTTGTCCCCGAGGTTTCCGTGGCGGGTCGCCGGCGACCGGGGCCGCCGCCCTGTGCCCGAACGCGCAAACGAAACCCGATCGAACTGGCCGCGAACGGAGAAGCGAAATCGGAGCGTTGCGCACGAGCAAAAAAAGCCGGGAAAATCGCTAAGCTGCTGTTCGTGCAGTGAAAACCAGGGAGGTATCGCGTATAATCCACTTTTGCGCCTATAGGATTTGCCATGCGTCTGATCCAAAAAGCACTCACGTTCGATGACGTGCTCCTCGTCCCGGCCTTCTCCGATGTTCTGCCGCGCGACACCAGCCTCAAAACCCGGCTGACCCGCAACATCTCCCTGAATATGCCGCTGGTATCCGCCGCCATGGATACGGTCACCGAAGCCCGTCTTGCCATTGCAATGGCGCAAATGGGCGGCGTCGGCATCATCCACAAGAATCTGACGCCCGCCGAGCAGGCTCGCGAAGTGGCGAAGGTGAAGCGCTTCGAATCGGGTGTCGTGCGCGATCCGATCACCGTGCCGCCGCAAATGAAGGTGCGCGACGTGATTGCGCTGTCGCAGCAACATGGCATCTCGGGCTTCCCGGTCGTGGAAGGCGCGCAACTCATCGGTATCGTCACCAACCGCGATCTGCGTTTCGAAACCCGCCTCGACGAGCCGGTCCGCACGATCATGACGCCGCGCGATCGCCTCGTTACTGTCAAGGAAGGCACGCCGCTCGCCGAAGCGAAAGCGCTGATGCATAGCCACCGGCTCGAACGCGTGCTGGTTATCAACGACGCATTCGAACTGCGCGGCCTGATGACCGTCAAGGACATTACCAAGCAGACCGAACACCCGGACGCCTGCAAGGACGAACATGGCAAGCTGCGCGCGGGCGCCGCAGTCGGTGTCGGTGAAGACAACGAAGAGCGCGTGTCGCTGCTGGTGCAGGCCGGCGTGGACGTGATCGTCGTCGATACCGCGCATGGACATAGCAAGGGCGTGCTCGAGCGCGTTCGCTGGGTGAAGAAGAATTTCCCGCACGTGGAAGTGATCGGCGGCAACATCGCGACTGCCGATGCGGCCAAGGCGCTCGTCGAATACGGCGCGGACGGCGTGAAGGTCGGTATCGGCCCAGGCTCGATCTGCACGACGCGGATCGTTGCCGGTGTGGGCGTTCCGCAGATCAGCGCGATTGCCAACGTGTCCGAAGCGCTGAAGGGTTCGGGCGTGCCGGTCGTCGCGGACGGCGGCGTGCGTTTCTCGGGCGACGTGAGCAAGGCGCTTGCCGCGGGCGCGAACTCGGTGATGATGGGCAGCATGTTCGCAGGCACCGAAGAATCGCCTGGCGACGTGTTCCTGTATCAGGGTCGTCAGTACAAGTCGTATCGCGGTATGGGTTCGGTTGGCGCGATGAAGGACGGCGCCGCGGACCGCTACTTCCAGGACAACTCGGCGAACATCGACAAGCTCGTGCCGGAAGGTATCGAAGGCCGCGTTGCGTACAAGGGTTCGGTTGGCGCGATCCTGTTCCAGCTGATCGGCGGCGTGCGCGCGAGCATGGGTTACTGCGGTTGCCGCACGATCGACGAGTTGCACGACAAGGCCGAGTTTGTCCAGATCACCGCGGCCGGCATGCGCGAGTCGCACGTGCACGACGTGCAGATCACGAAGGAAGCGCCCAACTACCACGTGGACTAACCGCCGATGAAAGCCTTGCTGCGCGTTGTACTGATCGTCGATGCCTTGTTGCTGCTCGCGTTCGGGTTGCTCTTCCTGCTCACGCCATGGGCGTCGCTGTACAACGCGATGCAACTGGTCCAGGTGCAGCCCGCGCTGATTGGGCAGGCGTTCGGTATCGCGCTGATCGGTCTCGCGTGGCTGGCGCTGCATGCATCGATTGACGGTGCGCTCACTACCACGGCGGCGCGTGTCGTCGGACATGTGAACTGGCTTACCGGTGTGTTGATGCTGGTCTGGCTGCTCGGTTTGCGTACGCCGTCGTTGACGGGCTTTGGGCAACTGGTTTCGGTGCTTGCTGGAGCGGTGCTGCTGATTATCGGGCTTGGCGGTGTGCGACTGGCGGGTGCCGTGCGACGACGTGACCGCACACGGGGCGCTGAAACGGCGGCTGCGGCGCGCGCCGACAAGCAGGCCGCGAAAGCGCGCAGTACCGATCGCTCGGGTTCAGGCTATGGCACGCAACCTGCCGCCGAACCTGCTTTGCCGGTGGCTTCGGCCGCTCCCGCAGCAGGCCAGCGTGTTGAACCGGATCTCGCTGCCGCATCGCGGCCCAGCGTGTATTCCAGTACCGGCGCCAGTACTGGCGGCGAAGCCGGCACGAGCGGCACGCGCGATGCAACCGCCGAGGCGGCTAGCCCGCCGCGGCCTCCATTCCATGGCTGACGCGCGCTGCCCGATACCGTTCGCTAAAGCTCCCGTATTCCGTCTGCGTGCGCCGTTTGCGTCACTGCTTGTGCCACGCACTCCCGGCGAGCAGACCACAACCCACATTGCCGGTTCGCAGCCGGCATCCAGATTAACGCCGCGCGCTGCGCGGCTTTCCGTATCCTCTCACTCTTATTTCGTCCGCTGCCATGCATGACAAGATCCTGATCCTCGACTTCGGCTCGCAAGTCACCCAACTGATCGCGCGTCGCATCCGCGAAGCGCATGTGTATTCGGAGATTCATCCGTACGACGTCGACGACGCGTTCATCCGCGAGTTCAAGCCGAAGGGCGTGATTCTCTCCGGCGGTCCTAGCTCGGTCACCGACACCGATACGCCACGTGCACCGCAAGCGGTGTTCGAACTGGGCGTGCCGGTGCTTGGTATCTGCTACGGCATGCAGACGATGGCCGAACAGCTCGGCGGTAAGGTCGATAACGGCCACCTGCGCGAATTCGGCTACGCGGAAGTGCGGGCCCGCAATCACACAAGTTTTCTCGACGGCATCGAGGATTTCCGCACGGCGGAAGGCCACGGCATGTTGAAGGTGTGGATGAGCCACGGCGACAAGGTGCTCGACATGCCGCCGGGCTTCCAGCTGATGGCTTCCACCGAATCGTGTCCGATCGCGGCGATGGCCGACGAGACCCGTCACTTCTACGGCGTGCAATGGCACCCTGAAGTCACGCACACGGCGCAGGGCCGCGCGATGCTCGAACGCTTCGTGCTGAAGATCTGCGGTGCGCAACCCGACTGGGAGATGGGCCATTACGTCGACGAGGCGGTCGCGAAGATTCGCGAGCAGGTTGGCAGCGAGCACGTCATTCTGGGGCTCTCGGGCGGCGTGGATTCGTCGGTGGCGGCGGCGCTGTTGCATCGCGCGATCGGCGACCAGCTCACGTGCGTATTTGTCGATCACGGATTGCTGCGTCTGAACGAAGCCGAGCAGGTGATGGCGACTTTCGCCGACCATCTCGGCGTGAAAGTGATTCATGTCGATGCGAGCGGCCCGTTTCTGTCGAAGCTCGCCGGCGTTACCGACCCGGAAGCGAAGCGCAAGATCATCGGTGCTGAATTCGTCGAAGTGTTCCAGGCGGAAGCTGGCAAGCTCACCGACGCGAAGTGGCTTGCGCAAGGCACGATTTACCCGGACGTGATCGAATCGGCGGGTAAGGGCAAGAAGGCAACGCAGACGATCAAGAGCCATCACAACGTCGGTGGTTTGCCTGAGACGTTGAACCTGAAGCTGCTCGAGCCGCTGCGCGAACTGTTCAAGGACGAAGTGCGCGAACTGGGCGTGAAGCTCGGTCTGCCGCCGGAGATGGTGTATCGCCATCCGTTCCCGGGGCCGGGTCTCGGTGTGCGGATTCTCGGCGAAGTGAAACGCGACTTCGCGGATCTGCTGCGTCGTGCGGATGCGATCTTTATCGAAACGCTGCGTACGACGATCGATGAAGCCACCGGCAAGTCCTGGTACGAATTGACGAGCCAGGCGTTTGCGGTTTTCTTGCCGGTGAAGAGCGTCGGTGTGATGGGCGATGGGCGGACTTATGAATATGTCGTTGCGCTGCGCGCGGTACAGACGCTCGATTTCATGACCGCGCAGTGGGCGCATCTGCCGCATGAACTGCTTGGGCGGGTGTCGAACCGGATTATTAATGAGGTTCGGGGGATTAATCGGGTGGTGTACGACATTTCGGGGAAGCCGCCGGCGACGATTGAGTGGGAGTGAGGGGCGAGAAATCCGCATATAAGTCAATATTCGTGCGGGTTTGTGGACAGGCACACGTCTTTTGACGGGTGACGGCATTTGCCTCTTTCAGGAGAGCGTAGATCAATTTGGGACTGTTGAAACCGTTTTTAGGGAATTTTTGAACGGATTCAGCCTTTGCTCCTTGACTTCGGTCCATCAAAAAAGAATACTGAAACCGTTCCTATGTGAATTCCGGATGGTTTCGGCATGCCTCGTCCACTTCAATTGAATCAGACCGCCCCGTTCGCTGTGAAGGACGGGGCCCAACGCATCGGCGAGCGGCTGGCGACGGCTCGCAAACGCCGCCGGCTGACCCTGCGCGAGCTGGCCGCCAAGGCGGGCATCAGTTACGACACCGCGCGCGCTGTGGAGTCGGGTAACCTGCAAACCGGCCTGGGGGCCTACCTGGCCATGCTGTGGGCGATGGGTCTGGAATCTGAGATCCAGGCGTTTGCCGACTCTGAGCGCGACGAGGAAGGCAAGCAACTGGAGCTCACGCGCTTGCCGCAGCGGATTCGCCATCGCAAGGAGCAATTCGATGGCGACTTCTGACCAGCGCGCCTACGTTTACCTCCAGCTACCGCAGTCAATGGAGGTCGTGACGGCGGGGTTCTACGAGCTGGACTTCCCGCAAGGGGTGCCTACAGGGTCGTTTGTCTACAACCCGGCTTACCTGCAGCGCGCCGATGCTGTCCCGCTGGATCCGTATGAACTGCCCTTGGCGCCGCGCCGCGTGCAGACGGTGAAACTCAAGGGCATCTTCGGCCCTTTGCGCGATGCGTCACCCGACGCCTGGGGTCGCCGCATCATCGAAAAGCACACCGAACGCACTGATCTCACCGAGGTCGACTACCTGCTGCACTCGCCGGAAGACCGCGCAGGGGCCCTGTCCTTCGGGCGTGACAAGGTACCCCCTGCGCTGATCCGCAAGTTCAATCAGGTCGTCCAGCTGGAGGCCTTGCTCACAGCGGCCGAGCAGTTCATGGAAGACGATGCTGCAGGCAAACCGGATGTGCCGGAGCAGATGTTCGAACTCCTGCAACCCGGCACCTCGATGGGCGGAGCACGGCCGAAGAACGTGGTCGAAGATACCGAGGGCCTATGGCTCGCCAAGTTTCCGGACAGGAGCGACAGGTGGAACAATGCGCGTGTCGAAGGTGCGATGCTCACGCTGGCACAGGAGTGCGGCCTGCGCGTTGCCAGGCATCGCATCGAAAACGTCGCCGGCAAGGCCGTGCTGCTCGTGCAGCGCTTCGACCGCACGCTTACCGCTGATGGGTACTTGCGCCATCGCATGATCAGTGGCCTGACCGCGCTAGGCGCCGAAGACTCGCATGGGGACCGGGCCAGGTGGTCGTACCTGGTGCTCGCCGATGAGCTGCGGCGGCGAAGTGCACGCCCAGCCCAGGATCTTGAAGAGTTGTTCCGGCGTATGGTGTTCAACGCGCTCATCTCCAACACCGACGACCATCCCCGCAACCATGCATTGATCGCGCCGACGGACAAGTGGGAGCTGTCGCCGGCATACGACCTGACGCCCAACCCGCTGACCAGCATCGAGAAGCGCGACCTTGCGATGACCTGCGGGATCTACAACCGCTATGCAAACCGTACCAATCTGCTCTCGCAACATGGGCAGTTCAAACTCTCACTCGAACGCGCGAGAGCGATCGTCGACCAGATTCAGCAGGTTGTGATTGCACGATGGCATGCAATCCTGCGCCAGCAGGGTGTGACTCCTGCGGAGTGCGACAAGCTGAACGGTGCATTCAACTACCCGGGCTTCGAGTTGGACCCTGCGGTGGTGCTGGCGGGTCAGTAGGCGTGTCGGTGGACTTTGGTGGCGCGCTGTGAAGTTATTTAAAACCTGTGCGAGGCAGGCCATAGTCCTGGCTTGCACAGGTTTTCGCTTCTAGCCCGAACGCGTACTCTCACACTTCCTTTCAGCCTCATCTCTCCAGCCTGGGTCGATACGATCATGCTGGACGAACCACTCCTTGAAATCGACATAGCCCCAGGTGCACGGGTCCGCTTGCTTCGAAGTGCTCCTGTCGTGCCCGGCGTGGCGCTCATACGATTCAAGCTGGGGCCAGTCGGCGCCATGCAGTACCAGCGCGACTTTTGCCGCGAGCGTGCCAAGTACGAGGCCATCCGAGGACCACTCCAGCGCCTTGCTGGACCCGAGATCCATCAGATGCGAGTTGATGCGCGCAGGTAGTCCTTGCGCTTCTTGCAGCAGAGGGCGCACATCGTCGCCGCGCGCGGCGAGAGCACGCTCAAGCCACCTCTGGCTCTGTTCGATCAGAGCCTTCGACGTCGCGTTCAGTTCTTTTGTGCGGCGGATAAAGGAATTATCGTCGTCCGGGTTCTTGCCAACTTGCTGCGCTTGAAGAAAAACATTCATCCGCTTCAAGATCTCTTCAACCGTCACCGACAGCGTGGTTTGCGGAATATTCACGATATAACCGGACATGCGGCGATTCAGTTTCAACACACCGCGCGCGACGGGACCGCACCTTGCCAGATACTTGTCAGGATCGCGCAGCGACACACCAAGAAATGTGTGCTGGGAATTGCGAAAATCTTGCTGAACGACTTTGGCATCCACGATATCGGACCATGGAATAAACCCTAACGCTATGGCTGATGCCCGATCGGTGAGTCCGTCGCTATCGACTACGACGGCGGCCTTCTTCCGTATCAGGCGGGATAACGCGAACCATGCGCAAAGGCCGAAAAAAAGGACGCCCGCCACCGCAAAGATTATTGCGCGGGTGCTCATCGCATCTCGCGAAAATACGATCGACGTGAGACACACGATGACGAAGAGACTCGAGGCGAGCAGCGTGGCGACGAGGCGGATTCGACTTTGGTAAGCAACCAGAGGTGCCAACAGATTCTCCTGGACGTGTCTTCATCGTTGACGAATATACACTCGGGCCAGAGTTGTACCAGAACAAGCGATACCGGGCAGGTGGATAACTTTAGAAGCGGACGCTTCTATATGCCGGGCCCGGCTAGGTCCGCAATATCGACGTCGCGATCAACGGAACCGGCTCGCGATATGTTCGGGAATGTTCTCCGGCGTGACGACAACGACCGATGAAGATTGCGACACAGCTGATCCAGGCAGAAGTTTCTGGAAATGTGTGATGTGCTGGCACGCCGAGCGCATGTCCTGACGTAGTTCGTGATGAAGAATCGCTTGAAGCTTGCCCTCGCGCAGCAGTTGCACATTGTCCCGATCGAGATCGTGTCCGATGAAGCAAACCGGAGATTGCCGTTGCGCTTCGAGTGCTCGAAGAATAGCGATATTTCCTCCCCCCATGGAGTAGACCGCGGCAACGTGGGTCCCGGTGGCGAGCACATTGAGGACGCGCTTTTCCGTGGGCGTGTCGAGGCCGTGTCCGCCACTGGCATCGATCAACGTGAGCTGGGGGTAGCGTGTTCTCAGCGCGCGGCGAAAGCTGATTTCGCGTTCTTCTTCACCTCTGAACCGTTCATCGCTCATGGTGATCAGGATGTGGCCGGGTCCTGGGCCCAACCACTGCGCGACAAGATACGCAGCGGTAGCGCCGGCGACCCGGTTGTCCAGCCCCGCATAAGCGACGCGCCCGGACAGCGGAATGTCGGTGAAGATCGTGATGACCGGAATGCCGCGCTGTTTCAGATCGCCGATTGCTTCTGCAATCTCGGGAACATCGCGTGCTTTCAGGAGGACTCCATGGCTTCCCCGACGTCCAATCGACTGAAGCGCCTCGACGACTTCAGCCGTTGTCATCGTTTCGCGCATCAGGAAACGCGGACGAATGACGACAGGGTGCATCCCGGGTAGTTCGGCTTCGAGTGCCTCCTTGATCTCGTCGGCAAAGCGCGCCGGAGCTTCGACGACGACGTCGATCATGAGCTTGCGTCCCGCGGTGGCCAGTTGCAACTCCTGCTTTTCGAGCTCCTTGATGGCCTGTTCGACGCGTTTGCGCGTGTGGTCGCGGACGTGGATGCGTCCATTGAGCACGCGGTCGACTGTCGCCACCCCGACGCCGGCCTGCAGGGCAATCTCCTTGATAAGAAAGCGGTGCGCCATCTTATGTTTCCCCGGTAATCGCAAACTGCCGCAGCCGCGTCACCGGAACGCGACCAGCACCTGTATTCCGCTGTCGGCGAACGCCTTGACGTGCTTCTTCGGCGCATCCTTTTCGACGATGATCGTTGCGATGGCGTCTACAGAAGCGACGTTGTGCGTAGCCACGCTAATCATCTTCTCCTTGATCACCGCTATCGCTATCGCGCCGCTTCTTGCAAGTACCGCGCGTTTGAATGACGCGTCCTCCAGACTGAAGGCGGTCAAGCCTTCTTGCGGATCGATTGCGCATGCACCGAGAAACGCAAGATCGAACGTCAACCTCTGGATCGCCTCGACTGCAAGAACGCCCACGGTACCGCCAATCGCCTTGTCGATCTGACCGCCCAGCGCGATCAAGGTCACATTGTCCTTCTCTAGAAGAGCGGACGCGATAACCGGAGAATTGGTGACAACGGTGAGGCTGAGATTCGCTGGAATGGCACGCGCGATAGACAGGTTGGTGCTGCCGGTATCGAGAAAAATACACTGGTTGTCAGCGAGCAAAGAGACCGCCGCAACAGCGAGCGCGTCTTTTCGCTCAGGCTCCCGTTCCATTCGATGCTGCAGGTTCCCGCCATTGGGTGGAATCGCGACTGCGCCTCCGTACACCCGCTTGCAAGCGCCTGCTTTTGCGAGGTCGGTCAGATCGCGCCGGATAGTGTGTTCGGATACTTCAAATTCTGCTGCCAGATCGGCGGCAAATACTTTGCCTTTCGACGCGAGCAATGAGCGTATATGACGTTGGCGCTCGTCTGGAAGGGCTTCGTAAGTGAGCATCGTGGATTCCGATGAATGACCCGTAGTGAGCAATAACGAGCATTGTAGGGCAGAAGAACGAGACCATCTAAGACGCGCTAACAAGATCCGTTACAGACTGGAGTCGCTCGACTCCGCGTCGATGTCGAAGGCGGCTGGGGATTCTACGTTGTGAAAGAGCCTGGCTAGCAGCTCACGCAACATTTCGGCCTCTGCCGTGCTAAAGCAGTTCAATGCGACGGTCTCATAACGCTGCGCGAGCGGAACGATTTCACTCGTCAGCTCGGCGCCTTTCCTTGTCAGCGCGAGTTGCACGGCGCGGCCATCGTCACTGCTCTTCTCTCGGGAAACGAGCCCTTGTTCAATCAGCCTGTCCACGATGCGTGAAAGTGCAGACTGATCGACACACGCCCGCGGAACCAGCTCGGAGAGTCGCTGATGAGGCATATGACCGAGCGACGCACACACGCGCCATTCGCTCAGGCTCAGACCGTATGGCTTGAGCGCTCTCGAGAAAGCGTTGCCCATCCGGCTTCCTGCGCGCGCCACGAGGTACGGTACGGCTCGCTCCAGATCATGATCGACCTCGATCTGCGAAGGACGCTGCTTTTTCATTTCCTGGTCGTCTCCACGAAATACATGCGAATGCAAGTATATATCAATGTTCAGTGTGTCGGATAGATCCGTGATAGAGCATGCCACGCGGGAAATTAGCTATATTTCGCATCCATGTGAGCGGGTATACCCTGGTGTATATATATGAATGTTCAAGTATACACTTGGTCCCGGATTGAATGATTTTTCATGTATATGGGCGATGGAAATAAAAACACCCCATGAATCAGGCGATATTCATACATTTAGGAACGCATAGGAAGCGGCATGGAAACAAATGGATTGAAGGTCAATACATCAGGCTCCGACACCTCCCTGGCTGCTGCACGGGTTCTGCTCGCCATTCTCTTTCTGGTTAGCGGGGTCCTGAAAGTGATCGGGTTCGACGGGATGGTGCGCTATGCAACGATCAAACATCTGCCATTTCCCACGCTCAGCATTCTGGTGGCGCTGGCGATCGAAATCGGATGTGGAAGTCTCCTGGCGGTGGGTTACAAGGCTCGCTGGGCAGCGCTGGTATTGATCATTTTTACGCTTCCGACGTCATTCATCTTCCATCCGTTCTGGAGCGTTGACGCGAAGCAGTTCGATGATCAGCTCTATAACTTTCTGAAGAACATATCGATCATCGGTGGCCTTCTTTATGTGGTTGTGGTGGGCCCCGGAGCGGCTTCACTCGATGCGAGACTGAAGAATGGTTGACGAGGCTGATGCGGGGAAGGAGATCGTGTAGAGCCGTAGATCGCAGTACGCGAATCGTAGCTAAACCGGAGCAAGAAAATGAAAAATCTGTCCATAAGTGCGTGTCTGTCGTTCATCCTGATGTCAGCCGGACTCACCCAAAGCTTCGCCGCGGACTACGTCAGCGGTCCATTCGAGAAAAGCCGTGCGTACTCGACAGCCGTTGTCACTGATGGCGGTCACATGGTTTTTCTGGCGGGGGAAGGCGGAAACCGGGATGCGAACGGGAAGGACATATCGAACGATCTGGATGCCCAGATCGAACTGATTTTCTCGAACTTCTCGAAGACGCTCAAGAAAGTAGGCGGTACGAACGCCGATATCACGACGATGACTGTCTTCATCAAGGACGAAAAGGATGGAGATACGTTCGTCAGGTTGAGGAAAAAATATTTTCCCGACGGCAACTACCCTGCGAGCTCTCTGATCACGATCAAGGATCTGGCGCAACCTGGATGGAAGATCGAAATTGAAGGTGTGGCTGTCGTCGGCGATAAGTGCAGGACGGGTCAGTGCGTAAGTGCGAACTGAGCGGCAACTAAGCGACAGCTAAGCGACACGCGGCAGGTCGTCGATCAAGCAACGCCTGACTTCAGGGAAAAGCCGCCGGAAACCCTCGCATTGCACTCACCCATCCGAGAGACAAGCATGCCTCAGACTATCGTTGTAAATGAAGAACCACATGAGGTCGCGTCGAGTCCTGACACACCGTTGCTCTACGTTTTGCGCAATGAGTTGCACCTAAACGGACCCAAATTCGGCTGCGGGCTTGCTCAATGTGGGGCTTGTACGGTGCATCTCGGCAATGCGGCAGTACGTTCTTGTGTGCTTCCTGTGCAGGCGGTTACTCAACCCGTCACGACAGTCGAGGGGCTCGCAAGGCGCGATCCACCGCACCCGTTGATTTCCTCATTCGTGAGACACCAGGCCGCCCAATGCGGGTACTGCATAAGCGGCATGATAATGACGTCGTCGGCTCTGCTCGATAAGACACCTCATGCAACGAGGGATGAGATCGTTGCGGCGCTGGACGGCAACCTTTGTCGATGCGGGACTCATTTCCGCATTCTCGCCGCTGTGGAAGATGCAGCCAAAGAGGGGGCGGTATGACCAGCCGCCGGCAGCTTCTGAAAATGGGCGGTGGTCTCGCCATATCGTTTTCGCTTCCGTTGTTCATGCCACAGTCGATTTCGCCTGCGTATGCGATTACAGGCAACGAAACGGAAGCGCCAAAATCGCAGGACGCGGGACACATAGGCGCATGGCTTTCGATCGCAAGGAATGGCGCAGTTACGTTGTACGCAGGGAAGGTGGAACTTGGCACCGGCGTGCAGACGGCACTCGCACAACTCGTTGCTGAGGAGCTTGACGTATCGGTTGCGAGCGTGACGGTGACAATGGGCGATACTTCCATTGCTATCGATCAGGGAGGGACGTTTGGCAGCATGACGATCAAGAACAGCGCACTACCGGTACGCCGCGCGTGCGCGACGGCCCGGATGTTTCTGGTCAAACAGGCGTCGAACGCGTTGGGGGTGCCGATAAGTCAGTTGAGTACCCGGGACGGATATGTCCGCGTAACCTCAAATCCGCAACACGCGGTTGCATATGGCGATGTGATCCCGCCAACATGGGCGACGCTGCCGGTCGATAAAGAGGCAACGTTAAAGCGAGCATCCGCTTTTGATGTAATTGGCAAGCCGGTTCAGCGGATTGATCTGCCGGAGAAGGTGGCCGGTACTCACGCGTACCTTCAGAATCTACGGCTACCGGGCATGGTGCACGCTCGCGTGATTCATCCGCCGCTCAGTGGCGCAACGTTGATAGACGTGGATCGGAAGAGCGTGACTGATCTGCCGGGATTCATCGCTGTTTTCGTCAAACATAACTTCGTTGCGGTCGTCTGCGAGCAGGAGTTCCAGGCGGTCTCCGCGTCACGGACGCTCGTAGTCAAATGGAAGTTGCCGCAAGACTCGATCGAGAGCTCTGCGATATATGACACGATGCGTGCGGAGCAGGGTGAGACTGAGGAATTGCGTCAAGCTGGCGATGCCAGCCACGCTTTTGACAAGGCGTCGAGGCGCCTGAGCGTCACCTATCGGACACCGTATCAAACTCACGGGTCGATCGGACCTTCCTGTGGGGTCGCAGATGTCAAGAATGACTCTGCGGTTGTATGGTCCGCGACCCAAAGTTCGTTTGGGACACGCGACGCCATAGCTGCCTTGATCAATCTGCCAGCAAGCAAAGTGCGTCTTGTCTGGGTGGAAGGTTCCGGATGCTACGGTCATAACGGCGCGGACGACGCGTCGGCCGAAGCTGCAGTGCTTTCGCAGGCCTTTAAACGCCCCGTCCGTGTGCACTGGATGCGGCATGACGAACACGGTTGGGATCCCAAGGGTCCCGCAATGGAAATTCAGGTTAAAGGCAGTATCGGCGCAACAGGAAGGGTTGATAGCTGGGCATACCTGGTATCCACCCCGACGCACATCTCGCGGCCGTTTGGTAATGCGGGAAACCTGTTGCCGGGCAGAATGCTGGGGCTGTCACCCAAGCCGATTCGCTACGGCGGAGACGATTGTGCAAGAACGCTTTACCATTTTTCTGACGAAAGGGTCGCAGTACGTTGGCTACCCGATGGCGTCCTGCGTCCTTCAGCGATGCGTGGTCTCGGAGCAGTGGCAAATGCATTCGCGAATGAGTCGTTTCTCGATGAGTTAGCCAGCCTTTCTTCGCGCGATCCAGTCGAGTTACGCCTCACGCATCTGAGCGACGCGCGTGCGATCGCAGTTCTTCGAGAGGTGAGAGCGATATCGAACTGGGCTGCGCGGCGTGTCAATACGAACAAGCGTGGTGCCACGGTTCGCGAGGGTGTTGGGGTTGCGCTCGCACAACTTGAGCCTGGTGGAGCTTATGTCGCGATGGTGTGCCAGACTTCGGTGGACACTCACAGTGGCGAGATTCGTGTCACACGTGTGTTTGTCGCACACGACTGCGGTTTGATTGTGAATCCTGACGGGCTACGCAACCAGATACAAGGGGGCGTGGTTCAGGCGCTTAGCCGTTCGCTCAAGGAAGAAGTGCACTTTGACAGTAAAGCAATGCTGTCGCTGGACTGGACGAGTTACCCCATCCTGCGTTTTAGCGAATTACCGTCGGAGATCACGATTTCGTTGTTGAACCGTCCTGATCAGCCGCCGGTCGGTGCAGGTGAGCCGGTCGCGTTGACCGTTGCACCTGCAATCAGTAATGCAGTATTCCATGCGACCGGTGTTCGACTTCGAAAAACACCCTTTACCCCCGTAGAGTTCAAGGCGAACTACCGAATAGAAGACTTGGCTCGCTGAGACACTCGATGACCAACCGCTCAGACGGCTTCGCGTGTACGGTGCTCTTCAGCGACACTCACCGCAATATCAGCAAAATTGCGGGCGGCCTTCGTGGCCGTCTGAGGCAGGGCGACCGCTATGCGGCATGGCGGCATGTCGCGAATGGGAGGGAAAACGACACCCGGCCTCGAATAGAAGAGGGCTGTCGACAACGCAGTGATGCTGATCCCGCGCCCTGATGCGACCGCCTGAAGTTCGCTCTCCACGGTTGCGGCTTCGTGAACGACTTTGGCTCCTCGTCCGCCACGGTAGTCGTCAGCAATCCAGTAATTGCGCCAGATACCCTGGCTGGGCGCCGCGACGATGGGCTCGTCCAGAAGGTCATAAATGCTCAGGTTAGCGGCCTTGGCCAGACGATGAGCCTGAGGCAGGCATGCCACGCACGTTTCTTCGAGCAGGATCTCAAGTTCAACACCCTCGGTGCTCACCGGTGGCCTGAGTATCGCGACATCCATGCCCTCATTGATGCCTGCCTCCGGCTTTGAGAAGTCGAACTCTTTGACCAGCACGCGGACCTCTGGATATTTTTCACCAAAGGCACGCAATACCTCGGGCATCAAGTCAACACCTGTACCTGTCAGGAACCCCACATTGAGTACGCCTCGTATTCCCCGAACATGATCGTCCGCGTTTTCGATGAATTTTTGGGCGTAGTCCAGAATCTTTTTCGCGTCTTTGACCAGTTCTTCACCCGCTTCCGTTAGGGCAACGTTGCGGGTGTTGCGATTGAAAAGGGAGACGCCGAGGGTTCCTTCCAGTTGCCGGATGGTCTGCGAAAGTGTCGGCTGCGACACGTGCAATAGATGCGCGGCCCGAAGGAAGTTGAGCTCGGAGGCGACCGTCACGAAGGCACGCAATTGCCGCAGATCGAATCCAAAGTTATGCATCGAAAACTCCATTGCAGCAGTGCCCCGTAGGTACCGTGCCGTCATTTATTGGTATTTCCAATATATACATCTTTTTTTCGTCATTCTAGCCAGCGTTTACACCTCCTAGCATTCGGTCGAAGGCGCAGTTCTGGCGCCCCGCGAAACAGGAGATAGAGACATGAGTGGGAAAGACGCATTCACAACGGAAGAAGTTGCTGGCCTGAAGTCCTCGGACAAAATCACGCTCGTACGCGCACGGGGATCTCTTGTGTGGGACGACACGGGCAAGGAGTACATCGACTGCACGGCGCAGGCGTGGTCCAACAACCTCGGTGCAAATGACCCACGGGTGGTCGAGGCGGCGATTGCTCAAACCCGCGAGATGATGCACATCCGGCCGAACTTCGACTCACTGCCGCGTCGCGCGCTCGTCAAGAAACTGCAGGAAATCGCCCCCGGGAACCTGAACCAGATCGGCTTTGCGTTGCATGGCAGCCTCGCTGGCGAAATGGCGATGAAGCTCGCCTTCAAGAGTCGTCCGGGTGCACAGAACCTGATCGTCCTGCAGGACGGATACCACGGTCGCTCGCTGGCGACGCTTGGCGCCAGCTGGCCGCATCCGAACAATCCGTTCCTGCCGATCCAGCCGAGATTTACACGTGTTCCGCATCCCTATCCGTATCGCAGCCGCCTCGGAATGGACCCCGAGACGGAATCGCAGTTGTGCCTTGGGCTCCTCGAGGACGCGATCACTAAAGGCGTCGACGGTCCCGTAGCCGCGGTGATGATGGAGCCGATACAGGGAAACGGCGGTCACATAGAATTTCCGCATTCGTATTACAAGGGGGTGCGTGAAATCTGCGATCGCCACGGCGTCCTGTTCATTCTGGACGAGGTTCAGACAGGCTTCGGCCGCATGGGCACGATGTGGGCCGCGGAGTACTACGATGTTTTGCCCGACATCATTGTGTTCGGCAAGGGCGTCGGCGGTGGTTTCCCGCTCGCCGGTATCCTCGCCGATGAACGTCTCACGTGGTTCGATGAAGGAGAAGAGGCACTCACTTTTGGTCACTTCCCCGTATCGCTCGCGGCAGGCGTGGCCACGATTGAAGCCATTCAGGCAGACAACCTTTGCGCGAAAGCAAAGGAATCGGGCGAATATGCAACCCAGCGACTGCTCGAGATGCAGAAGCGCCGCAAGCTGATTGGCGAGGTCCGCTGCCCGGGTCTGATGGTGTCGTTCGAGCTCGTTACCGATCGGGAAAAGAAGACACCTGCACGGCGCGAATCGCAGGAGGTGTATCGGCTCGGCGTTGAGCGTGGCGTGCTGTTCGGCGAAAGTCGCTACGCCGGCCTGGGCAATCTCATCAAGATCAAGCCGCCGCTGGACATCGAGCGTCCTTTGCTTGCGCGTGCCCTTGATGTCCTCGACGAGGTGCTGGGAATGATCGAGGAGAACGTCAAATGAGTGTCCCCTCCACGGCCTACGATGCACGCGCCCCGGAAGTGAGCGATGAGCAGCAGGTAGCCTCCGACGATGCGGATCTCGCGACGCTGGGTTACCAGCAGAAGCTACATCGCACGATGGGATCCTTCACGTCCTTCGCCCTTGCGTTCTCGATGGTTTCGATCAACACAGGGGTGGTCACCCTTTTTTCGGATCCATTCACCCGGGTGGGTGGCGTGGGCATTCTGCTGTGGCTCGTCGTCATTCCGCTGGTGTTCTGCATCGTGATGGTTTATTCGCACCTCGCGGGACGGATTCCACTGACGGGCTATGCCTACCAGTGGTCGAGCCGGCTGGCTGGGAATCACTTCGGCTGGTTCACCGGGTGGGTGGCGTTCATCTCTTTTGCTGCCGGTACGGCTGCGACGTCGGCGGCGATCGGAAGTGTGTTTGCGCCTGAGATATGGCCCAACCCGACGCAGTTGCAGATTCAGCTGTTGAGTATCGGCGCAACGGTTGTCGTCGGTGTCCTGAATGTGTTCGGCATCAGGATCGCAACACGAATGAACGACCTGGGGCATGTATCGAGCTCATCGGCACGGTCGTACTGACGCTCGCGTTGATCGGAGGAGTCTTCTTCTTTTTTCCTCACACGCAAGGATTGGGAATTCTGGTCGACACTAATCCCGTCAGCAAGCAGCCAATTCATTTCGTTACGATCGCACTTGCAACGCTTCTGCCGGTTTCCGTGCTGTTGGGATGGGAAGGTGCCGCAGACCTTGCCGAAGAAACCCGGGATCCTCGCAAGACCGCGCCTCGGGCAATGATCAGGGCGGTCGTGGTATCGAGTGTCCTCGGCATCGTCGTGTTCGCTTTGCTGGGAATGGCAATTCCGGGGTCGGTAGAGCAGCTTCTGGCTCATTCGGAGAACCCCGTCATTCATCTCGTCCGGTTGCAACTCGGGCGCGTCGCGGGCAGTGTGATGGTTGTCGTAGCGTTCGCGTCGATTCTCGCCTGTCTGATTGCGAACATGGCGGTGGCGACGCGTATGGCGTTTGCGTTGTCGCGGGACAAGATGCTACCTGGCTCTGGGTTTCTGTCGTCCGTCAATCCGAGGTTCGGCACGCCTGTAGGCGCAATTGTCCTGATCACGGTCATTGCGGTAGTGCTGAATCTCGCGAGCGGTGGATTTGTCACGGCGATTTACTCGATGGTGGGTTTGACGTACTACCTGACTTACTTTCTGACCCTGGTCGCCGCTTATCTGGCACATCGCCGCGGCGATATGCCGAGCGCGCCGCAAGGGGTGTTCGATCTTGGCCGCTGGCTTGTGCCCATGATCGTGACCGGTGGGGCATGGACCCTGGTCGTCATCGTCACGCTGACGTTACCCGATGAGAATCATGACGCGGCCATCACCACACTTGCGGCACTCGCAATGGGCGCCATCTGGTGGCTGGCTTCGCTGAGGGGCAGGTTGAACCGTGGTGTTGCAGGGCCCCGGCAACACCGATGAAAACGAGGTGACAGATGGCAAGTTTGCATGAGCTGAGTTGGTTTAACGCGCCGCAGGCATCTGAGATTCGCTCCGGCGCCTTGTGGGTCAAAACCGCTGATCGGACAGATTTCTGGCGCGGGACTTTCTATGATTTCTGGCGCGATACGGGGCATTTTGGATACGTCACCGTGACAGGAGATTTTTCCGCAGAGGTCGCGGTCGATGCTCGCTACGAGGTCCTGTACGACCAGGCCGGTTTGATGATGCGTCAAAGCGAGGCGCACTGGATCAAAGCCGGGACAGAATTCTCTGACGGTCAACTCTGCATGTCTGTCGTCGTTACCAATAACTATTCCGACTGGTCGATGCAGCCTCTGGCGAGCTCGGCCAACGCGTTGCGATTGCGCTTGACGAGGCACGCTTCAGCCGTGCGGATTCAGTATCTACGCGAATCGGACAAGCGGTGGCAGCTCGTGAGACTGGCGTATTTTCCTCCTACCGAAAGCATCGACGTAGGCGTGATGTGCTGCTCTCCGGAGCGAGCTGGCTTTGAAGTGACATTTCGCGATTTTCAGGTGGGGCCCGCAATCGACCGGAGCCTCCACGACGAATAGACCGTCAGGCGACGTTGTTCATCGAATCCGGATCGAGCATAATCGAGCGTCGTTTTGTGCGTGTTCGTCCTTGACGGGTCCATAAATCGATCTATACTGCGCTATAAATTGCTATAGCAAGCAGAGATCGATACGCGCCACAGCGCGCTTTTTTGTGGCGCACCTTTACCCGACTGGAGATATTTCCTTGAACGATCTTATTCAGGACGCTCACGCGGTCCTGCTCCCGGCCTTTGGCGGTCTTGAACTCGACGACGTGGTTCTGCGTTACCTCGATAACGGTGGCGTCTCCATCCTCCTCGGCGAAAGCCGCGAGGAGTATGTCGCGCGTGCCATGAGTGACGAACGGCGTGCGCATGAGACCGCTGCCAACTTCGAACATGTCGTTGAACTCGCGCGACGTCATGCCGGAAGCGGCGTCATCGTGGCCATCGATCAAGAGCTCGGCGGCATTCAGCGTCTGCATCGGCTGGCACCGGCTCTACCAGACTTCGAAACGGCGCGTAGCCTTTCCGCGGACGAAATCACGCAGCAGTCGGCCGCGGTAGCGACAGCTGCCCGGGGTCTGGGTGTCAATCTGTTCCTGGCGCCGATAATCGACGTGGTCACCGGTATCAACCCGTGGCTCGAGCGTCGAAACCTTGGCGCCGATGCGGCTGAAGTGAGCCGTATCGCATGCGCGTTTGTGCGCGGTGTGCAGGCGGCCGGTGTCGCTGCTTCAGCGAAGCACTTCCCTGGACATCCTGTGACGGAGCTCGATCCGGCATTGCATGAGGCGGTGGTCAAGGCCACCCTGGATGAACTGCAACCCACGATCGGTGTGTTCAGAGATGTGATCGATGCAGGTGTGAGTGCGGTGATGGCAGGTCCGGCGCTAGTGCCAGCTATCGATGCCGACAAACCCTCCAGTACCTCGCATGACACGCTGTCGTTTCTGCGGGGAGAGCTTGCTTTCCAAGGCCTGATCGTCTCGGACGATATTGACGCGCCCGGTATCCTGCGCGGCCGGACAATCGCGGCGACGGCAGTCGCGTCGCTGGTTGCGGGCACCGACCTGTTGCTTGTCTCCAGTCAATCGGGTCTTGATGTCATCGTCGGGACTATCGTCGAAGCCGTAAAGAGTGGGGCACTTGCACAGGAGCGGCTTGCAGAAGCGGCTCACCGGGTGCGCTCGCTGGCGCGAAACCTGGAGACGGGGCGCGCCGTCGGGACGCTTACCGCAAGGAGCACGTAACCGTGACCAGCGAAGTATCTCGCCTCGCGCATGCCGTGCTGTTTCCGGTGCTTGAAACGCTGGACATCGACGATCATATCGCTCGCTTCCTGGACAATGGTGGCAGGAGCCTCCTGTTCGGGGAGACGGGGGACGAATACGTCACCGGCAGAATGAGCGACCAGAGGCTCAAGCGGGAAACGCTCGATGCCTGGCAGGATGCGATCAGAACGGTGACGACGCGTGCAGGCCAACTGATATTGGCAGCCGACGCGGATATCGCTGCCGTCCATCGGTTGCAGGGAGTATGCGCACCACTGCCATCGCGTGAAGCCGCGCGGCGGATGTCAGGACCAGAGCTGGAACAGATCGTTTTTGAGGCCGCATGTGGAGTGGTCGACGCCGGGATCAATCTCGTCCTGTCTCCAACCGCCGACGTTTTGACAGGAAAGAACCCGTGGCTCGAGGGCCGTACGCTGGCCGACGATCCCGAGACCGCATCGCGAATGGTGCGTTCATATGTTCGCGGCGCTCGTCGTGCAGGCTTGAAGACGACTCTGAAGCATTTCCCCGGGCATCCCGTACTGGAAGGCCATCCGGGCACACCGGAAGCAACGGTACCTTCCTCGCTGGATGAACTGCGGGCTCAATGGGGTGCGTTCCGGGTTGGAATCGAAGAGGGCGTGAGCGCTGTGATGATGGGGCCGGCGCGCTTTGAGGCAACCCAGCCTGTGACAGCGGGGTCATTGTCGGCTGCATTGATCGCGCTCTTGCGGGAGGAACTGGAGTTTGGTGGGCTGGTTATGACCTGTGACATCGACCACAAGGCGACCATCGGGAACCGGTCACTCGGCGATACCACGGTCGATGCACTTGTAGCTGGCGCAGATCTAGTCTTGTTGTCACCCAAGGCCGTGCCGCACATCGATGAAATTGCGGTATCCATCGAGAAGGCCGTGCAGAGCGGCAAGCTTGATGCGACACGTCTTGATGCGGCCGCCGCGGCTGTTCACAGGCTGGCTGATTACCACGCCGTTTGACTGGAAGAGCGGGGAACTCTGCGGCGCAGGTTCCCTGGTTGCCCGGTTTGCCGCCGAGCCAGTGCCTAAGAGTGGATTTGCTGCCTTTGGATTGCAACCGCCGATGGATATTCTTGTTCACTACTTTGTCCGCTGTTTCGTCATCGTGGCGGTTGCCTGGTTCGGACTTGAAAGAAAGCGTTTCCCAGATCCTCCGGTCATGCACTCTGCTCCATGCGAGAGCGATGCCGCTACACACAACTCACAACATCCGTCAGTTCATGCCGTCTGATCTAACGTTACACAAATCATCCTTTGGTAGTCGCCAGGCTGCGACGCGCGCTATCTTTCTTGTGGCCGGTTATGGGAGAGCCTCCTGGGCGCCGCTCGTTCCATTCGTTAAGGCCAGAGTTGGGCTTGACGATGGCCAGCTCGGACTTCTGCTGCTTTGCCTGGGTGCCGGCTCGATGGTGGCGATGCCGTTCGCGGGAGGATTGACCTCCAGGTTCGGTTGCAGGACGGTGATAACGATAGCCACCGTGCTCCTTTGCGCTACGCTTCCTGCTCTCGCGTTCGTACATGACGTGCTATCTGCAATTTTCGCTCTGACGTTCTTCGGTATGGCTGCGGGAGTGGTTGACGTGGCGATGAATATCCAGGCGATCGAAGTCGAGCGAAATTTCGGACGTTCAATCATGTCGGGTTTTCACGCGTTTTATAGTATCGGCGGTATCGTCGGCGCTGCGGGGGGCAGCCTGCTCCTCACCGTGGGTTTATCGCACGGAGGATCGACAGCTTTCGCGGCCGCGCTTATGGTGGTTGCCCTGTTCTACGCGTACCCCGCCTTGATTGCAGAGCCGCAAGCCGGCCAGGCAAGCGTCTTTGCTATCCCTCACGGAATCGTGCTGATTCTGAGCGTCTTCACTTTCATCGTTTTTCTGACCGAGAGCGCGGTGCTCGACTGGAGCGGTGTGTTCCTCACGTCAGAAAGAGGGATGTCTCATGCTTATGCGGGGTATGGGTACGCCGCATTTGCGGCACTGATGACCATGGGGCGTCTTACCGGTGATCGCGTCGTCAATCGCCTTGGAAAAACGCGTGTCGTCGTTGCCGGCAGCTTATGTGCGGCTACGGGGTTCCTCGTTGTCTCGTTCGCGACGTCCTGGGTCGTGGATCTATTCGGCTACGCACTTGTGGGAGCCGGTTGCTCCAATATCGCGCCGGTTCTTTTTTCATCGGTCGGAAAGCAGAAGATCATGCCAACAAGTACCGCCGTCGCTGCGATGACGACGATCGGGTACTGCGGAGTCTTTGTGGGTCCCGCGCTAATAGGAGCCCTTGCACGCTACACTTCACTTGCCTCTGCACTTCTCGGGCTGGTTGTCCTGCTGACCATCATCGCCGCAAGTGCACGAGCAGTGCTTCGAGATGCGTAGCCGCTGAACCAGTTCGTTATTGCTAAACCTTTCCAACGTCGGCCGCGTTCTGTCGAGCGGCGGTGTCGCTCACAATCGGCACAACTTCCAGTGCAGATGCGCTCCTTCTTTCAATCTCGACCCGCGGCTCGGCTGGTTTGCGGGGCGGCAATATCCGCCTCAGGGACAGGAGACGTTTGGCGCATTCAGTGACGCCAGCCCGGACCGATGGGGACGTCAGTTGATGCGCCGGAGGCTGGAGCGGGCTCAACGCGCCGGTCGAGTCGACCCCAAAGCGCGGCTCTATGAATCGGATTACCTACTGGGCGTGCACGATAGTTATCGTGCAGGCGGAGGCTGCTTTTCGTCTCGCCGCAAACGCGTAAGTACCGACCGGCACACCACAACGACCGGCCTTACTTCCCCCACCTAAAACGTATAAGAAACCTTCCCAAACGCCGTCCGCCCCAGCGTGTTATATCCATACGCCGTCACATACTGCCGGTTGAACAGATTCGACAGATTCGCCGACACCGTGAGATGCGAATTAACCCGATACGACGCGCGCAAATCGACCCGCGTATAAGACGGCAGATAAGTCGCATTGAACTGATCGTCAAACGTCGTCCCGCCATACAGCACAGAGACGCCCGTGCTGAGCGCATGCAGGTGGAACTCATCCCAGGTGTGATCGACACTCAGGTTGACCGTTTGACGCGGGCGACGATTGAGCCAGCTGCGGTCGGTGATGTCCTGCGGATTCAGGATGCCGACAGCAAGACTGACGGGTGTGGACTTGCCGAGTGTGCCTTTGTACGAGAGGTCGATGCCCTGAATACGCGCTTCGCCGATGTTATCGGGCGCGAAGGTCGCCGAGTTATACGCAATCAGGTTATGCACGCGGGTGTTGTAAATCGCCAGCGAGAAATTGCCGAACGAAGTGGCCGCGTCGAGTGCTGCTTCGACTGAATCGCTGCGTTCGGGCCGGAGATTCGGGTTGCCGAATTGCGGGTAGTACAGATCGTTGAAAGTCGGCAGACGGAACGCGTTGCCGTATGACAGTCGCGCCGTGTAGACGGGCGTGATCGCATACGACACGGCGACATTGCCGGTGTTGACCGACTGGCCTTCGACAATCTCATGGCGTCCCGCGAGGAACAGCGTGAGCGCACCGAGCGTGGCCGACTGATGGAGCGACACCGCGGAATCGTTGCGCGTCGGCACGCCGGTTGGGATATCGACAGGCAGGAAGGCTTGTTCGCGCGAGAAGTCGTAGGCAAGCTTCGTCTCACCCGACAGCGGCAGGCCGAACAACCGGAAGCCCTTTTCCTGATGCGTGAGCGACGTCGATGTGCTGAGACGCGTCGAGTCGATCTTGTCGCTCGAAATACCCGGGCTGTTGGTGGTGTAGTAAAACTGGCGGTCGTTCGCGTAACCGACGGACTGGTCGAACTGCGTGTCCGGTGCGATGTCCCAGTGGAATGCGACGCCCGTCGTCAACTGGTGATCGAGTTGCCGGTTATCGCCGCCCGCATTGTCGTACGAGAGGTCCGACCGGTGATAAAGCGCGAACGTGGAAATCGACCAGTCGCCGTGCGCATAGCCGAGGCGGCCGTCGATATCCTGCGCGTGGTACGGATTGCGGCCTGCTTCGTGACCGTATGCGTAAGGCTGGGTCGTATCGATCCCGGCCGTGTTGTAGTCGTGCAATCCGAGCGAATATGTGAGCCCGGCAAGCGCAGCAAGTGGGCCGGTCGAGGGGATACTGCCGGACGTACGAATCTGCGTATCAAACGTCTTGTTCGAACCGCCACCGGTGGAGATCGTGGTCTGGTTGGGCTGATTCGCCGAGTGGCGTGTGAACAGCTGCACGACACCGCCCACCGCGTTGGCGCCGAACGAAGCCGCCGCGGGACCTGAAATCACTTCGACACGCTCAAAGGCTGAAGCCGGCAGATCGGCCCATTCCGCTGTGCCCGTGGTCGCGGAGCCCACGCGGATACCGTCGATAAACACGGCAACCTGCGCACCCGACGAACCGCGAATGCTGACAGACGCCGTCGCGCCCGGCCCGCCGTTCTGCGCAACGGTAACACCGGGAAGCGTAGCGAGCGCCTGCGTGATGCTGGGATCGGCGGGCGAGAGCCGGTCGAGATCCTGACGCGTCAGAACGTGCGTCGTCGCATACCGTTGATCGAACGATTGCGGTAGATGCTGCGTATCGCCGGTGACGACGATGTTCGGCAGTGTGGTCGTGGTGTCGGAGGAAGATTGCGGCGCTGGTGGCGACGTCGAATCGTCAGCCGCCTGTGCGATCGATGCACCGAACGAAAGGGCGAGGGCGGCGGAAATTCCCGCAACTCCCGCAACGCGACGCGAGAAAGCTTTCTGAAAGAAAGCGGTTTTTCTAATGATGCTAGCCATGTGACAGATCCAGAGGTCGGAGCCGTCCTTGCAACACGCACTCGCATCACGCGGTGCTCGCGCTTCGGGACACCCCGCCCGGCGCGGCTGCAGGACCTCGGTTGATGGCAGGTCTCCTGGCTCACGGGTCGCCGCCCGGTGCCGACCTTCCCGGTTTCCCAGTGGCCATGAGTGGCACGGACTCGCCGCTTACAGTTGCGGGGGCAGCCGCAGACTCGAAGCGTCGATCCATCGACGCGACTACTGCGTTCCCTTTTATCCCTATCACGGGAACCATCGAGGCGAGAGCGTAACGATTCCCGCGCGGCGCAGTCAATCTTTTCGGGCAAACGCGGGGCTCGTGCGACGCGCTTTTGCAACGGCCCCGTCTGCGCCGCAATCTCCGCGGCGCGCCTACCCCCATAACGCTCCCCTGTTCGGGGGATAGTCCGTCCCCCTGATCAAATCGATGATGGCATCAACCGGGATGCCACCGCACGCGATACGTACCCACAGCCTGTGTCAGCCCGATCGATTTCTCGACTCAAGGAGATTTAGATGCAGGACGCCGTGCAAGACATCACGCCTTCCCCGTACGCCTATCCGCTGCTGATCAAGCAGTTGCTGCATACGTCGTTCGTTCAGGCACCGGACCAGGAAATCGTCTACCGCGGCAAGCTGCGGATGACCTACACCACGCTGAAGGAACGCATTGCGCGGCTCGCCAATGGTCTCGACGGGCTCGGCGTGCGGCACGGCAGCACGGTGGCGGTGATGGACTGGGACAGCCACCGCTATCTGGAGGCGTACTTCGCGGTCCCGATGATGGGTGCCGTGCTGCAGACGGTCAACGTGCGCCTGTCGGAGGCCGAGATCGCCTACACGATCAATCACGCCGGCGCCGAGGTGCTGTTCGTTCACACCGATTTCCTGCCGGTGGTCGAAGCGATCAAGGATCAACTCGAAACGGTCCGCACCTTCGTATGGATCGATGAGCCGGGTAGTGAACCGACCGCACACACCATTGCGTTCGCTACCGAATACGAAGCGATGCTCGCAACGAGCGCCACGAGCTACGACTTCCCCGACTTCGACGAGAACACCCGGGCCACCACGTTCTATACGACCGGTACTACGGGCCTGCCCAAGGGCGTGTACTTCTCGCATCGTCAGCTGGTTCTGCACACGCTGACCTTGATGGCGGCGCTCGCGAGTCCGATGTCGGGCCAGCGCTTTCATCGCGGCGACGTCTATATGCCGCTCACGCCGATGTTCCATGTGCACGCCTGGGGCATGCCCTACATCGCCACCGTGTTAGGCGTGAAGCAGGTCTATCCGGGCCGCTACGTACCCGAGCGTCTCGTACAACTGATCCGCGACGAAGGCGTCACGTTTTCGCACTGCGTCGGCACGATCCTGCACATGCTGCTTTCGTGCGATACCGCGAAGCACGCGGACTTCAGCAAGTGGAAGGTGATCATCGGCGGCGGCGCGCTGCCGCATGGTCTTGCGAGCGCGGCGCTCGAGCGCGGCATCGATATCTTCGTCGGCTACGGGATGTCGGAGACGTGTCCTGTCTTGAGCCTCGCGCAACTACCGCCGCACACCGGCCCGCTCGATCGCGATGAAGAGGTGCGTCTGCGCTGCAAGACCGGCTTTCCCGTTCCGCTCGTCGATCTGCGCATCGTCAACGAGAGCATGGAAGACGTTGCGCACGACGGCAAGGCCTACGGCGAGATCGTCGCGCGTGCACCGTGGCTCACGCAGGGCTACCTGAACAATCCCGATGCCTCCACGCAACTCTGGGCTGGCGGTTACCTGCATACCCAGGACATCGCGAACATCGACGCGACCGGCAACATCCAGATCACCGATCGCATCAAGGACGTCATCAAGTCGGGCGGTGAATGGATTTCGTCGCTTGAAATCGAGAGCCTGATTTCGCAGCACCCCGATGTCGCGGAAGTCGCGGTGATCGGCATCAAGGACGACAAATGGGGCGAACGGCCGGTGGCGCTCGTGGTGCTGAAGGCGGGCGCGGCGTTGACCGAAGACGGCGTCAAGGAACACGTGATGGGTTTCTGCAAGACCGGGCGGATCTCGAAGTACGCGGTGCCGCAGATCGTCAAGTTCGTCGAAGCACTGCAGAAAACGAGCGTCGGCAAAACCAACAAGAAGTGGTTGCGCGAACAGTTCGCGTGACCGGCCTTAAGGAGCAGACACGATGAGCATCAATGGATACAGCGTCGCCACGATCGACGACTTCGTAGGCCGTGAACTGGGCATATCGGACTGGGTCACCGTCGATCAGGCACGCATCGACGCCTTCGCAGCATGCACCGGCGACCGGCAGTGGATTCATGTGGACGTGGAGCGTGCGACACGCGAGAGCCCGTTCGGCGGCACGATCGCGCACGGCTATCTGACGCTGTCGCTGCTGGCGGCGGCTGCGATCGAGGTCGGCATCATTCCCGCGGACGCATCGGCCGGGCTGAACTACGGGCTCGACAAGGTGCGCTTCATGACGCCGGTGAAAGCGGGTGCGCGCGTGAGAAATCGCGTGACGCTGGTCTCGGTGGAAAAGAAGGGTGGCGGCCGGATCATCGTCAAGACGATGAACGAATTGCAGATCGAGAACGAAGACAAGCCGGCGCTGATTGCCGAAACCCTGGCGATGCTCGTGGCGGCTGCATAAGCCTTCGGATCGCACAACCAGGCCAACCAGGCTAACCAGACAGAGACGTTTGAGGAGCAGCACCATGGCGGCACATGACGAAAGCACGACACGTAGCGAGCAGGCGAACGACGTTGCGGCATCTGCCGCGGAAGGCATGCTCGGACCGAATCCGTTCGTGGGGCTGCGGCCACGCGACATTCTCGCTACCGCGCAACAGATCGGCACTCAGGCGCTGCGGCAACCGGCCTTGCTTCTCGAGCAGGAAGCCGCACTCGCTCGCGATCTGATGGCGGTGTTAGGCGGCAGCGCGGATCTCGCGCCCTCGCAAGGCGACAAACGTTTCACCGATCCGGCGTGGCAGAGCAACTCGCTGTATCGCATGGCGATGCAAGGCTATGTCGCATGGCGCAACGCGTTGACAGGTTTTGTCGACCGCTCGACGCTCGACGACAAGAGCAAGGAACGCGCGCGGTTCGTCCTGTCGCTCTTCACCGATGCGGTATCGCCGACCAACACGCTGCTCGGCAATCCGGCAGCGCTCAAGAAGATCATCGATTCGGGCGGCGCCAGCCTGCTGGGCGGCATCCGCAACCTCGTGACCGATGTCGTGCAGAACCAGGGGATGCCGGCGCAAGTCGACAGGAGCGCGTTCAAGGTGGGCGAAAATCTCGCCACGTCGCCGGGTGCAGTGGTGTTTCGCAACGAGGTGCTCGAGTTGATCCAGTACACACCGGCCACCGAGCACGTGTACACCCGCCCGCAACTGATCGTGCCGCCGCAGATCAACAAGTACTACGTGTTCGATCTGTCCGAAGGCAAGAGCATTGTCGATTACCTCGTGAAGAGCGAGTTCCAGGTGTTCGTGGTGAGCTGGCGCAATCCTACCGCTGCGCAGAGTCACTGGGACCTCGATACCTATGTTGCCGCGCTGCTTGAGGCCATCGCGGCTATGCGCGAAATCACGGGTAGCGAGGACGTCAACCTGCACGGCGCGTGTTCGGGGGCGATGACGATTTCGGCGTTGCTCGGCCACCTCGCCAGCCGCGGCGACACGAGCGTGCATGCCGCCACGCTGATGGTTGCGGTGCTCGACAATACCGCCGACTCGCAACTCGGTCTCTTCGCGACACCGGAAGCGATCGCCGCCGCGAAGCAGAACAGCACGTCGAAGGGCGTGCTGGCCGGCGAGGAAATGGGCCGTGTGTTCGCATGGATGCGACCCAACGATCTCGTCTGGAACTACTGGGTCAATAACTATCTGCTCGGCAAAACGCCGCCCGCTTTCGACATCCTTTACTGGAACAACGACGCAACGCGGTTGCCCGCGAAGATGCATGGACAACTGCTCGATATCTTCGTGGGCAATCTGTTCAGCAAACCTCGTGCGCTGACGGTGCTCGGTACGCCGATCGATCTGTCCGAAGTGACCTGCGACAAATACATCGTCGCCGGCATGACTGATCACATCACGCCGTGGAAGGGCGTGTACAACACGGCGCGCACGTTCGGCGGCAAGACGCGCTTCGTGCTGAGTTCGAGTGGCCACATTCAAAGTCTGATCAATCCGCTGGGCAATCCGAAGGCGAAGTTCTTCCATAACCCGGAGTTGCCTGCGACTGCCGATGCATGGCTCGGCAATGCCCAGACCGAAAAGGACTCGTGGTGGGGCGACTGGCGCACGTGGCTTGTCGATCACTCCGGCGAGCGCCGTACCGCGCCGGCAGCAGTCGGCAGCGCGAAGCATCCCGCTGGCGTGAAAGCGCCGGGAACCTATGTCATGGAAGCATGACGCATCCTCGTTGACCGCGCCGCGGCCAACACATTCTTAATGCAGTTTCACTGGAGTATCGATAATGGACACAACCAATTCGAACAGTATTTTCGACGAGTACAAGAAGGTCATCACGCAGTTCAAGTTGCCCGGCATCGACGTCAACGCGGTTCTCGAGTCGCGCCGCAAGGACATCGAGGCAATTGCAGAAGCCAATACGACGGCGCTGGCGGGCGTGCAGTCGCTGGCCCAGAAGCAGTCGGAGATCCTTCGCACGACACTGACCGAGCTGCAGTCGCTCGTCGGTCGCGTGGCGGCCTCGGGTGTCAAGCCTTCGGCCAATACGGGCGAAGTGGTCCAGCAGGCGTTGCACAAGGCACTCGCCGATATGCAAGAACTCGCGAGCACGGCTTACCGTGCACAGTCGGACAGCTTCGCGGTCGTGTCGCGGCGCGTTGCCGAACACGTCGAGGAACTGAAGACGCTCTTGCAACCGAAGAAGTGATGGGGCAGTGCCCGTGCGGCCTGACCAAACCTCCAACGCGGTATCCTTCCAGAAGATCATCCGGAAACAAGAAATGCACCCGAGCCCCGAATCAGCTTGCAGCATGCAAATCCAGATGATCGACCTGGACGGTCAGACACTGCGTGTCGCCACATGGCACGGCAGCGATGCGTCGCCGCCGTTGCTCATTTTCAACGGCATCGGCGCGAACCTCGAACTGGTCGAGCCGTTCGTCGCGGCGCTCGAAGATGTGAGCGTCATCATCTTCGATATTCCCGGTGTGGGCGGTTCGCCTGTGCCCGTTGTGCCGTATCGCTTTTCGACGTTGTCGGTGCTCGCCGACAAGCTGCTCACGCGGCTCGGTTACGACGGACCCGTCGACGTGCTCGGCGTATCGTGGGGCGGCGCGCTGGCGCAGCAGTTCGCGCGTCTGTATCCGGGCCGCTGCCGCAGGCTGATTCTCGCGGCAACCTCGCCGGGCGTGATCATGGTGCCGGCGAAACTGTCGGTGCTGTCGAAGCTGATCGGACCGCGCCGCTACACCGATCCCGCCTATCTGCAAGAGGTGGGCGCGGAAATCTACGGAGGCGCTTACCGGCGCGATCCGTCGTTGCTAAAGGCGCACAGCCGGCATATCCAGCCGCCGCGCGGTCGCGGTTACCTGTATCAACTGCTGGCCGCGACCGGCTGGAGCAGCCTGCCGTGGCTCGGCGCGCTGCGCCAGCGAACCATGATCATGCACGGCACCGACGACCCGATCGTGCCGCTGACCAACGCAAAAATTCTCGCGGCACGTATCCGCGATTCGACGCTCTATGTGATCGATGACGGTCATCTGTTTCTTATCTCGCGCGCGAGCGAAGTCGGGCCGGTGGTGCGCAGGTTTCTCAGGCAGGAGGCAGGTTGAATTTTTTTGCTGGCGATGGCGATGAGGCGCGGTCGATTAATGCCGCTGCCAACGCACGTGAAGATCGCAAGATAGCGGGCCTGAGGCGCATGCGTCGGACGGCGCTATGCCTGCTCGTCCTGATGATCGCGTTGTTGTTCGCATGTGTGGTGTGGCAGGCGCAGTATCCGTGGCTTGCGTGGCCGCGAGCGTTTGCGGAGGCCGGCACGGTCGGTGCGATCGCGGACTGGTATGCGGTCGTCGCGCTGTTTCGTCGCCCGTTGGGTTTGCCGATCCCGCATACGGCCATCATTTCGCAGAACCAGCAGCGCATCGCCGAGAGCCTAGGTCATTTCGTCGAAGAAAATTTTCTGACGCCGGACCTCATCGTCGACAGGCTGGGCAGTCACGATGCGGCAAAGGCGCTGGCGCAGTGGCTGGCACAACCGGCGAACAGCCGCGGCGTCGCCGATGTCGCCGCGGATGCCGTTGCCGGACTGCTTGCGGGTATGAATGAAAAAGACGTGCAATGGTTTTTCGATCATCTGGTGATACCGCAACTGCGTACGCTCGACGTCTCCCGCATGGCCGGCAACGTGCTCCAGATCCTGACTGAAGACGAGCGGCATCAGCCGTGGCTCGATCACGGGCTCGATGCGCTGGAAAAGTGGTTAGTGGCCAACGTCGAAATGATCAAGGCCAAGTTCAGCGAAACGTCGAAGTACACGCCTGCGCGGCTCGATGCCTATATCGTCAGGAAATTTGTCGAGGGCATCATTGCGCTGCTTCATGAAGCAGCGGCGAGTCCGGATCACGAACTGCGCCGCCAGTTCGACGAAACCGTGCGCGAGTTGATCGTGCAGTTGCAGACCTCGCCGGGGCATCGTCGTTTCGGCAGATCGTTGATGCGCGACTGCATTCGTCATTTCAGGCAAGCCGATTATTACCGCGTGCCGCTCGACCGTTTGCGCGAACATGTGATCGCCGATCTCGGCCGTGAGCCATCGGCGGTGCGCGACGCTTTCACCCGTATGCTGGTGTCGCTCGGCAAGCGGATCGGCCGCGAGCCCGAGATTCAACGCAAGCTGAACGCATGGTGGCTCACGCTTGCGCGTGAACTCGTCACACGCTACGGGCGCCAGGTTTCTGTGCTGATCACCGAAGTCGTCAAAGGCTGGGACGCAGAAGAAGTCAGCCGCAAGATCGAAACGGAAATCGGCCGCGACCTGCAATATGTGCGGATCAACGGCACGTTCGTAGGCGGCATGGTCGGCCTGTTGCTTCATGCCGCCACACTTTTCGTCATGCATTGAGACCCGCGCTAACCGGCTGCGACCAGTCCTAGTGTCTGGGCACGGGAAACAGCGTGCGCGCGCTTGTCGACGTTCAGTTTGACGAAGATGTTCTTGACGTGTGTCTTGACCGTTTCGGGTGCAATCCCCAGCGTGCGTGCGATTTCCTTGTTCGACTGCCCCTGGGCAATCAGCTCGACAATGCCGCGTTCGCGTGCGCTCAACGGCTCGCGTTCCATGTCGCGCCTGGGCACGGCGGGCTCGTACAGCGCCCGCCAGCCGTCCAGCAGACGATCGATGTACGCGGTGCTCTCCTTCGTTTGCGGCGTCGAGCGCGTGTCGTCGCGCACCGCACGCAGCAGGGGCCCGATTTCCGGCCCCTGGTCGATGATCGAGCGGTAGATATCGCTGTTCGCGCTCAAGACTTCGCGAAAGATTTCTACGGCGCGCGTCGGCTCGTTCGAGCGTAACCAGACGAGCGCGAGCACCGTGCGCAGGCGCAGGGCAAGATAATCGCCGTGCCGGTCTTCGACGCTTTGCAACGCAGCCGCCAACGACGTGAGCGCTTCACCGGTATCGTTGCGGGCCATCGAGACCCAGGCCATCGCGATCGCGCGGTAGGTTTCGATTTCCGGCGAGACGGCCTGCCCGGCGTTGGAATGCGAGCGCACGAGCTGATTCATTTGCACGATACAAGCCGATGCTTCCGTCATCCTTCCTTCGTCGAGATAGAGCCGTGCGCGCTCGACAAGGACACCGGCAATCATCCGGTCCCAGCCGCGCGCATAAGCGAGGATCTGCGCCTGATCGAGCAACGTATAGGCGCGCTCAGTGTCGGCACGAGCAATCGCGATGCGGATCCGCACACGGTAGGCAATCAACGTGCTGTCGAGCAGCACCGCCAGATCGATCACCGGCATCAGATCGAGCAACAGCGCTTCCGCTTCGTCGAGCCGTCCCTGCTCGTACCAGATCTGCGCAATCATCGGCGCGCACAACGCAACCGAGATCGATTTCGGACCCGTATGACGCTCGGCGAGTTGCATCGATTCGGTGAAATAGCGTTCGGCGAGCGCGAAGTGCATCTGCTGCATTTCCGCGTGGCCGAGCAGGCATAGCCGGTAGACCGAGGCGAATACGTTGCGCTGATCTTCTTCGATGGAGTAGGGGATCCACGGTGTCGCGTACAGCGCCTGCAGGTTACCGGCTTTCCAGTGCCCGAAACGCACGACGTTGGAGACGACGTTGGTGGTCCAGCTATCGGTTGAAGGCCGTTCGAGACAGGTCTGCGCGATCGCAAGCGCGCGCGGCGCATCGTCCTGTAGTGCGATCGCCACCGAACGGATGGCCTGGCACTCCCAGTGGATGTTGTCGAGCGCATCGCTTGAGTGACTGCCCGCGTCGCGTTCGATCTCGTCGAGCATCGCGCGCGCTTCGTCGAAGCGCATCGCAAGCGCCATGCCCCATGCAATGGCCAGCTTGATCTTGACCTGTCCACGCATCAGATGTGCGGGGAACTGGCGTTGCCAGCCGAGCAGCGTCAGCAGATCGCCCTTTGTGACGAGCGCCATGGCGCAGTGGCTCATCAGCGCGACCGCGTCTTCGGTGTCACCCGCGGCGATCGCGTGTTTGACCGCGTCGGTCCATAGCGCCTCTTTCGCGTACCACTCGCTCGCGCGCCGATGCAGCACTGCAACCTTGTCACGCTGTTGCGTTTCGAGCCGCTGACGCAGGTATTCGCCCATCAGATGGTGATAGCGGAACCAGTGTCCTTCGACATCGATCGGCTCGAGCAGCAACTGGCGCGCCGAGATCGTCTCGAGCATGTCCCGTTCGGTCGCGATACCGGTGACCGCTTCGCATAGCGATGCGCTCAGGCGATCGAGTATCGACGTGCACAACATGAACTCGACCATGTCCGCGGGCAAACGCTTGAGCATCTCTTCGAGGTAGGCGGCGAACGGCCGGGACGCACCGGACGGCGCGCTCGCACCCCAATCCGTTTTGCCTTCGCCGCGCGCGAGCACCGAAGCCGAAATGCGCAGCGCCGCGGCCCAGCCTTCCGTGCTCGCGAACAACGACTTGACGCTGGCCGGACGCAATTCGCCGGGGCATTCGTGCTCGACGAAGCTGCGGGTTTCGTCGATGTTAAAACGCAGCGTCGACGCATCGATTTCCAGCAACTCGTTGCGCGCTCTGAGGTTGGCAAGCGGTAGCGGTGGATCGGCACGCGTGCAGATCACGACATGCACGTTCGAGGACACGTTCGCGATGAAGTACGACATCGCATCGTGAATGGCGGGCAGCGTGATCAGGTGATAGTCGTCGATGAACAGATAGACCTCGTCGTCGACTTCGATAAGTTCGTTGACGAGTGTCGACACGACCAGATGCGCGGGCACGAGCGACGCTTCGGTGGTCAGGCTGACCGCGGACGGCCCGACGCTCGCGCAGACGTTGCGCAATGCCTGGGCCAGGTGATGGAAGAAGCGGGCGGGCTCGTCGTCCTCGGTATCGAGCGATAGCCAGGCGACAAAGGCGCCGCCTGCATTCAGCTCGTTGAGCCACATGAGCGCCAGCGAGGTTTTACCGAAACCGGCCGGCGCCTTGATGACCGTGAGCCGTTTGTATTCCGCCTTGCCGGCGAGAGAGAGTAGCCGCGGCCGGTCGATCAACCCAGGGGGCAGGCGCGGCGGAAAGACTTTCGTGGCGAGGAAGAGAGGCGGCCTCTTCGGGGGCGTCGCTTCTATCACGTGCATCAGATGCTCCGGGCGTTCGGGTTGACCCTGGCTGCCATTCCCCATCCATGTCATCGCACTCCCCTTTACGGGGGATTCTGCGTGGCGCTGCACTCAGACACCATGAACAAATCATACGCCCAACCATCTGGAGGACGCAGACATGTCTAGTGCATCGAATCGTATTGCGGTGCACCAAGCCTTGCCGCCGTCGCGCAGTTTTCCATCTAAACGGAGTCGCCGATGAAAGTTCTGGTTCCTGTGAAACGCGTCGTCGACGCGAATGTGAGAGTCCGCGTGAAAGCCGACGGCAGCGCCGTCGACATCGCGAACGTGAAGCTGTCGATGAACCCCTTCGATGAAATCAGCGTGGAAGAAGCCGTGCGGTTGAAGGAGGCGGGCGCGGCATCGGAGGTGGTGGTGGTGTCCTGCGGCGTGCCGGGCTGCCAGGAAACGCTGCGTACGGCGCTCGCAACCGGTGCCGATCGCGCCATTCTCGTCGAGACCGACATCGAGTTGCAGCCACTGGCCGTGGCGAAGCTGCTCAAGGCGCTCGTAGAGAAGGAACAACCGCAACTCGTGATGCTCGGCAAGCAGGCCATCGACGACGACGCGAATCAGGTCGGCCAGATGCTCGCGGCATTGCTCGGCTGGCCGCAGGCGACATTCGCATCGAAGGTCGTCGTGGAAGCGGGAAAAGCGACGGTGACGCGCGAGATCGACGGCGGGCTGGAGACGATCGAGGTCGACCTGCCGGCTGTCGTGACCACCGATCTGCGTCTCAACACACCGCGCTATGCGACGCTGCCCAACATCATGAAGGCGAAGAAGAAGCCACTCGAAGTGATAACACCCGATGCGCTCGGTGTCGACGTTGCGCCGCGGCTATCGACGCTGAAGCTCGCCGAGCCGGCAAAACGCGAGGCAGGCGTGCGCGTGGCCGATGCCGCCGATCTTGTAGCCAGGCTGAGGAATGTTGCTCACGTCATCTGACCGGAAGAGGAAAGCATGTCCATACTCGTTATTGCAGAACACGACAATCAGACGCTGAAGGCGGCGACGTTGAACACCGTAAGCGCTGCTGCGCAGCTTGGCGACGACATTCATGTTCTTGTCGCTGGAGCGCAATGCGCGGCTGTGGCCGAACAGGCTGCAAGCATCGCCGGTGTGAAGCGCGTGCGGGTTGCCGATGCGCCGCACTATGCGCATCCGCTCGCGGAAAACCTGGCCGCGTTGATCGAAGCAATCGCCGCAGACTACAGCCACGTCCTCGCGCCCGCCACGACCACCGCGAAGAACGCGCTGCCGCGTGTCGCTGCGCGGCTCGACGTCGCGCAGATTTCCGATGTCGTCGCCGTCGAATCCGCCGATACGTTCGTGCGCCCGATCTACGCGGGCAATGTACTTGCGACCGTGCGCAGTGCGGACCGCATCAAGATCATCACGGTTCGCACGACAGCGTTTGCAGCGGCGCTCGCCGAAGGCGGCGCGGCTGCAATCGAACCGCTCGCAGCGGCCGCCGAAGTCCCGGGCTCGCGTTTCGTGAGCCAGCAACTGACACGCTCCGAACGCCCGGAACTGACAGCGGCGCAGCGCGTGATCTCGGGTGGCCGGGGCATGGGCTCCGGCGAAAACTTCGCGTTGCTCGAAGACATCGCGAACAAACTGGGCGCGGCAGTCGGTGCATCGCGCGCTGCCGTGGATGCCGGCTTCGTGCCGAACGACTATCAGGTCGGCCAGACCGGCAAGGTGATCGCGCCGCAGCTCTACATCGCGGTCGGCATCTCGGGTGCGATCCAGCATCTGGCCGGCATGAAGGACTCGAAGGTGATCGTCGCGATCAACAAGGACGAAGAGGCGCCGATCTTTCAGGTTGCCGATTACTGGATCGTCGGCGATCTTTTCAAGGTGTTGCCGGAGTTGTCCGGCGAACTGGACAAACTGCAAGCGAACTGACGCTGGAGGTCATGATGAGCACCTATATCGCCCCGTTGCGCGACATGCGCTTCGTGATGACGGAACTGGCCGGGCTCGACGGGTTAACCGCGCTGCAGGGCTTCGAAGAGGCGACGCCCGAACTCGCCGACGCTGTACTCGATGAGGCGGCCAGGCTCGCAACAGAAGTACTCGCGCCGCTCAACAAGACCGGCGACGAGCAGGGCGCGCGCCTGTCGAAAGAGGGCGTCATTGCAGCCGACGGCTTTGCGAAAGCCTATGGGCAGTTCGTGGAAGGCGGCTGGAGCGGCCTTTCCGGCGATCCGGAATTCGGCGGCCAGGGCCTGCCCGAGTTGCTGCAAGCGGCGACCGTCGAGATGTGGAATTCGTCGAACATGGCGTTCGCACTGTGTCCTCTGTTGACGGCGGGCGCCACCGAAGCGTTGCGTCAACACGGCTCAGACGAACTGAAAGGACGCTATCTGCCGAAGCTCGTGAGCGGCGCATGGACCGGCACGATGAATCTGACCGAACCGCAGGCGGGCTCCGATCTCGCCGCTGTGCGCACGAAAGCCGTGCCCGAAGACGACCACTATCGCCTGTATGGCCAGAAGATCTTCATCACGTGGGGCGATCACGATATGACGGACAACGTCATTCACCTCGTGCTCGCACGCACGCCGGATGCGCCCGAGGGCGTGCGCGGCATATCGCTGTTCGTGGTGCCGAAGTTTCTGCTGAATGCAGATGGCTCGCCGGGGCAACGCAACGACGTGCACTGCGTGTCGCTCGAACACAAGCTCGGCATTCACGCGAGTCCGACCTGCGTGATGAGTTTCGGCGACGAGAGCGGTGCGATCGGTTATCTGGTGGGGCAGGAGAACAAAGGCCTCGCGCACATGTTCACGATGATGAACGAGGCGCGCCAGAAGGTCGGTATTCAGGGGCTGGCGATTGCGGAGCGCGCTTATCAGCAGGCTCGCGAATATGCGAAGGAGCGCGTGCAGGGGCGGCTCGCATCGAGCAGGTCGGGCGGCGCTGTGGCGATCATTCATCACCCGGATGTACGGCGCATGTTGCTGACGATGAAGTCGCAGGTCGAAGCGATGCGTGCTTTCGCCTACGTGATGGCCGCGGATATGGACCGCGCGCATCGCGACCCCGATGCTGCGGAGCGCGCACGTCGCCAGGTGCGTGTCGATTTTCTGATCCCCGTGTTGAAGGCATGGTGCACGGAACTGGGCGTCGAGATCGCATCGATGGGCGTGCAGGTGCACGGCGGAATGGGCTATATCGAAGAGACGGGCGCATGCCAGTTCCTGCGCGACGCGCGCATCGCACCGATCTACGAAGGCACGACCGGCATCCAGGCTGCGGACCTTGTCGGCCGCAAGATCGCGTCGGATCGAGGCGCCGGGATGGCCGAACTGATCGCGGAGCTGCGCGAGACCGCGGCGGAGCTGGTGCGCAGCACCGCTACGCAGGTGGTGTCCATCGGCGCAGCGTTGACGACGAGCGTCCAGGCGCTGGAGGAAGCCACCGCATGGGTCGTGCAGACATTGACGACGCAACCCGATGCAGCGCTCGCCAGTTCCGTCGACTACCTGATGCTCGCAGGCTACGTATGTGGTGGATGGCAGATGGGGCGCGCGGCGCTGATTGCGTCGAGAAAAAGCGCGGCTAACGAAGACCCCGATTTCCATCGCACCAAACTCGCCACCGCGCGCTACTACGCCGACAAGATCCTGCCGGTCGCGAATGCGTTGCTGGAAACGATACGTAGCGGCACATCGAGTGGCTCGGAGCTGTCTATCGAGCAGTTCTGAGCGGCGACAAACGGCAAGACCGCACGAGCCAGGTCCTGCCGCGCAAAGACAGGGAAACGATGCAGGAAAACACCAGGCTCGCTGTTGACGCTCGCCAGTATACTGGCCCACTTGCCGGACGCAGTTGCTTCGCGAAGGTCGAAGCAAGTCGGAAGAAGTGAGGTTATGCACCGTTCGTCGGACTCAACAGGAGGACAAGAATGAAGCGCATCGTTTCCCACTATCTGGTCGCGCTGGCGGCGATCGTTACCTGCTCGTTCACGGGACCGGCGCACGCGGATGCGGTGAATCCCGTGGTCGCGTTGTTGCCGGGCGTCACCGATCCTTTCTACTTCACGATGCATCGCGGCGCCGAGCGGGCCGCGAACGAAGAGCATGTCCAGTTGCTGTTCCAGGTGCCGAAGGCATGGAATACCACCGAGCAGGTGCCGATCCTCAAGGCCTTCATCGCCAAACGCCCAGACGTCCTGCTGGTCTCGCCCGTCGACAAGCAGCAACTGATCGGACCGCTGAAAGAAGCGGCCGACGCAGGCATCAAGGTCATCACGGTCGACACGTATATCGGCGACGGCCACTATCAAACCGGCAAGGGCGACGCGGATTTCCCGCTGTCTTATATCGCCTCCGATAACCTGGAAGGTGGACGCGTGGCCGCGCGATCGCTTGCGAAGGCCATCGGCGACAAGGGGACGGTCTACTGCGAAAACAACAAGCCCGGCATCTCGAGTACCGATGCGCGCGCCGAAGGTTTCCTCGAAGAGATGAAGAAGCACCCGAACATCAAGGTGCTGCAAACGCAATATAACGAAGACGATGCGAATCGCGCCGCGTCGCATGTGGCTGCGGTGCTGGCGCGCAACCCGGATCTGGCCGGCGTGTTCGGCGCCAATACTTTCTCCGGCAGCGGTGCGGCTCAAGGTGTCAAGGCCGCGGGCAAGCAGGGTGTCGTGAAGGTCGTCGTGTTCGATGCCGTGCCTGGTGTCGATCAGCAGATCAAAAGCGGTCTCGTGGACATCGCGATCGCACAACGCCCGGATGAGATCGGCTACTACGGCGTGAAGTACGCGGCAGACCTGATTCACGGCAAGAAGATTCCGCCGTTCAAGAGCACGGGCTTCGTGGTGCTCGACAAGACGAACATCGACCAGCCGGATATGAAGCAATACATCTATTCGAACTAGGCAGGCGCTGTCGAACGAGAATCTGCCCCGCGTGCGCCGCTGCGCGTACGCGGGCGTTACTGCCGGCTTCCTGGAAGATTCGATGGATAACTCACGGCTCGATAGACTCGCCCTGATCAGCAAGGTGTGGCCCTGGCTTTTCCTGGGGGCGCTACTGGTGTTCTTTGAAGCCTGGGCGCAGATATCCGATCATCGCTCGTTCATCTTCAACGCCTACAACCTGCAATCGATCGGACTCGCGGCCAGCGCGCCGCTGCTGCTCGCGATCGGCCAGACGTTTGTGATTATCACGGCCGGCATCGACCTGTCGGTGGGATTCGTGATGGGACTCGCCGCCGTGTGTGTCGCGCAATTTACGCTACTGGGCGGCGGCTCGCCGTGGGTCATGCTGTTTTCGGTTCCGCTGACTGTCGCCGTGTGCGCGATTCCCGGGCTCGTGAACGGCGTACTGATCGCGTGGCTCGGTGTACCTGCTTTCATCGGCACGCTCGGCATGTATGGCGTTGCGCGCGGCGCGGGATTTCTGGCCGCGGGGAGCGGCATGACCGTGGCCGTGGACAACGCCGGTCTCGTCTGGCTCGGTCATGGCTGGACGCCGGTCGTGCTGACCGTTGTGTTGCTGCTCGTCATGCACTGGGTGCTGTCGAAGACGCGCTTTGGCCAGTACACGTATGCGATCGGCGGCAATCCGCAGTCGGCGATTCGCGCCGGCATCAATGTCAGGCGCCATCTGCTCGTGATCTATCTGATCGCTGCGGCGTTTGCCGCGATTGGCGGCATCGTCTATACGGCGCGTTTTGCCGCAGGCGCCGCGAATGCCGGTGAGCCGATGCTGCTCGATTCGATCGCGGCGGTCGTGATCGGTGGGGCGAGTCTGTTTGGCGGGACCGGTAACGTTATCGGCACGTTGATCGGCGCGCTGATTATCGCGGTGATCGAGTTCGGGCTCGTGTTCATCGACGTCAACGCGTTCTGGCAATTTATCGTGGTCGGCATCGTGATCATCATGTCGGTGCTGATCGATCAGTACAAGGACCGGCTCGGAGGCGCGCAATGAGCACGCCGATTCTCGAAGCACGCGACATCTCGATCCGCTTTGGCGGTGTGGAGGCGCTGCGGCACGTGTCGTTGCAACTGATGGCCGGTGAGGTGCTGGCACTGGCCGGTGACAACGGCGCGGGCAAGTCGACGCTGATCAAGATCATCTCCGGTGTCTACCATGCCGATGCGGGGCAGTTGCTGTTCGACGGTGCGTCTTTGCAACTGCGCGATCCGCAGGATGCTCGTGCGCAGGGGATCGAGACGATCTACCAGGATCTCGCGCTTGCCGACAACCTCGATGTAGGTAGCAATATCTTCCTCGGACGCGAGCCGACGCGTCGTCAGTTCGGGCTTGAGGTGATCGACCGGCTACGCATGACCGAGGTCGCGCGTGAAGTGCTCGAGCGGCTCGATATCGTGATTCCGGAGCGCAAGCTTAGAGGGCCGGTGAAGATGCTCTCCGGTGGTCAGAGACAGGCCATTGCAATCGGTCGCGCCATCTACTGGAATGCGCGTGTGCTGATCATGGACGAGCCGACGGCGGCGCTCGGTGTGCCCGAACAGCGCAAGGTGATGGAGTTGATTGCCGCGTTAAAACAGCAGGGCGTATCGGTGATTTTGATCTCGCATAACCTGCACGATATCTTTGCCATTGCCGACCGGATCGTCGTGTTGCGGCGTGGGGAGGTTGCCGGTGAGCGGCTCGTGGCGGGGACCAGCGGTGACGAGATCGTGCATCTGATGGTGGGCGATACGTATGCGAATGCGCGTGGAGCGGGGCGATGAGTGGGAGCGCGGGTTGTTGCGGCTCGTCGCTGGGTAGATAACCTGACGGAGTACCTGTTTGAGCGTGCCTCACGTTTCTTTTACGGTTCGAGCGGTTCTGCCCAGTGACATTTCGGCATGGTGTTCGTTGCGACGCCTGCTCTGGCAACACGTCAGCGACGACGATCACCTCCTCGAAGCTCGGGAACTGCTCGCCGACCCACATCGCTATGTGACGTTCATCGTGTTATCTGACGATAACGCACCAATTGGCTTTGCCGAAGCCGCGGTGCGTCGCGACTACGTCAACGGCTGCAAGACATCGCCCGTGCTGTTTCTCGAAGGTATTTACGTCGTCCAGGAGATGCGCCGGGCAGGAATTGCGAGTGCGTTGTGTGCCGCTATCGGTCAATGGGGATCTGACCATGGCTGCATGGAATTCGCGTCCGATACACAGGTCGGCAATGCTCATGCTCAAGCGTTGCATCGAGCACTCGGCTTTGAAGAAACCGAGCGAGTCGTGTTCTTCCGGAAACGCCTTATACCCTGATCGAGCGCATCGTCCGAACGCTCCTGCACAAATCCATCTGGCCGCACAGTCACCACGCCGTCGTCGGGCAGACACGTCAACGTGTACCAGCTGTCCTCGTCATCGACGAATGCGAAATCCTTGCCAACGACATAGGTGACAGGTGTGCGTGAGTCCAGGGAAGGGCGACTCGACGCTTGCACCGACGCCTTTGGGCCAGCCAGCAACACATAGCTGTCGCCGAACAGATCCAGCGTCGAGATCCGTTGACCGTTATGTCGAATCCAGGCGTGCGGGAAGCGCGTCCCGGTCTGCGCCTGCAGATGAGCGACCAACTCCGATGCATCGCCGGCAGACGACATATTTGCATCGAGATAGCGATGCCGCAGCAACAAGGCACCGGAATCGAGCAGATCTCCGAAAAAATCGTGGTTGGCGGGGGTTTCCATGCCAAAGCGCGCATCGAAATCCGAACGCAACAACGCCTGATGGCCATTGCGCACAGCCAGCGGCCGCCGCTCGCTCTCATAACTGTCGAGCAGCGCCGGTCCCGCCTCGCCGCGCAGCGTGGCGGCGATTTTCCACGCGAGATTGTGGGCATCCGCGATGCCGGTCGTGGCGTTGAAACCGCCCCACGGCGGCATCAGGTGCGCAGCGTCGCCGCACAGGAAAGCGCGACCCACCCGATAGCGCTCCGCAATCGACACCCCGGTACTCCACGTACCGTGGCTCAGGATCTCGATATCGATATCGGTGAGGCCGATCGCGGCCCGAACCAGATCGGGCAACGCGCTGTCAGCCGGCGGCCCTTGCGCCGGATCGTATTCGAGGTGGAACGACCACTTGTCCGTGTTGTTCATCGCGAGGAACAGGCCGCGCACCTTCTCGTTCGCGATTTCACACTGGCTGAAAGTGCGGCCCTCCACGGCCTGAGCCAGATCGGCGCGAAAGAAGATATTGACCAGGTGTTGGGGGGCGGGCGTCTCGCTCATGCCGATACCCAACTGTCTGCGCACGAAGCTACGCCCTCCGTCGGCAGCGAGCAGCCAGCTGGCCTCGATAGTCGTTTCCTGGCCATCTTTGGCGCGTACGGTGGCGACCACGACGTCGCCGGAACCGGACTCGGCGAACGACACGAGTTCATGACCGAAGCGCACATCGCCGCCGCGCGTTTCCAGGTGCTGGCGCAATATTGGCTCGATCAGCGTCTGCGGGCACGCACCGAAGCTCGACGGCGAGGCACCGGCCGCCGCTATCTTCGAGCGCATCGTTGCGACGTCGACGATCGATTCCGCGTTGATCAGCGTTTCCCCACGTCGCGCGCCACCGAACGCGCCTTGCTTCCAGGCCGTAGCCGCTGCTGCCTTGACCGCTTCCTCAACGCCGATCTGACGAAACAGCTCCATCGTGCGCAAGTGGATGCCACGGGCACGCGGTAGTGGCGAAACCCCCTCGTTTTTCTCGACGAGGATGAAGGGAACACCAAGACGCTGGAGGAACAGGCCGGCGGACAGCCCGACCAGCCCACCACCGATGATGAGCACCGATGTGCGGATAGGGGGAACAGGCATGCTCGGCTCCTTCGTGCTAAAGTCTATCGGCGATAAGTATATCTATCAATGATAGAGAAAATCAAGCATGGCAAAAATTCGACGTGACGAAGTGGTGAGTGCGGCGCTGGAACTCCTCGACGTAGTTGGGCTGGATGGCCTGTCGACAAGGCGTCTTGCCGAGAAACTCGGTGTGGAGTCGGCAACGCTCTACTGGCATTTCCGCGACAAGTCGGCGCTTCTTGCCGAGATGGCCTCTTTGGTACTGGCGCGGCATCACACGCTCGACGTGCCCGAGGACAGCGCAGACTGGCCGGTCTGGTTTGCCGATAACGCGCGCAGTTTCCGCAGAGCGCTTCTGACCCATCGCGATGGCGCACTGCTGCATGCGGGGACCACGCCGAACCAGGACGAGCTTGCGCGGATAGTGCCGAAAGTGGCCTACCTTGTGCGCGCAGGTTTCAGCGAACCGGACGCGCAGATGGCGTTGCTGGCGGCGGGTCAGTTCACGCTCGGTTGCGTGCTGGAAGAGCAGGCGCGTGACACGGGCGGTGCGTCATCCGATACAGACAGGAACACCGCGGCAGCAGCGCCCGGCCCGGAGATAAATCCCATCGATCCCGACGTGGCCTTTGAGTTTGGACTGGGTCTGATAATCAACGGTCTTCGCAACAGTTAATGGTTACCGGTATGTCCTTATCCACTCCGACACTGCACACCGCCCGTCTGCTATTGCGTCCTTTCACGCAAGCCGATACGGATGCGATCTTTGCGTTGCACAGCAGCCAGTACGTGCTGCGCTACTGGGACGCGCCGCCCTGGAAAACGCACGAGCAGGCAGAGCGCTTCATCGAGGTTTGCCGGCAGTTCGAGCAGGAAGGCACCGGCGCGCGGCTCGCCATCGAGCGTGCCGCCGACGGTGTGTTCATCGGCTGGTGTGGTCTGTTCCGCTGGAATCCGGACTATCGCAGCGCGAAGATGGGCTACTGCCTCGATGATTCGGCATGGGGCCAGGGCTTTGCCACCGAAGCGGCCGGCGCGGTGTTGCAGTGGGCATTCGATACGCTGGACCTGAACCGTGTTCAGTCCGAGGCGGACACGCGCAACACGGCATCGAGCCGCGTGCTGGAGAAGCTCGGATTTGTCCGCGAAGGCACGTTGCGCGAAGAGTGCATCGTGAATGGCGAGGTATCGGATTCGTGGGTCTATGGGCTTCTGCGGCGGGATTGGAAGTAATCGCAATTGTTTGAATGTATCGGCGGTCGGCTTTACGATGACGCAACACAACGGCACGCTTAGCACGAGATCCTCATGCATATCGCCATCCTGACTTTCGAAGGCTTCAACGAACTCGACTCGCTGATCGCGCTGAACATCCTGAACCGCGTCAAGAAGCCGGGGTGGCGCGTGTCGATCGCCAGTCCGTCGGCCAAAGTACGTTCGATGAACGGCGTGGTGGTCGAGGCGCAAGCGTCGCTAGAGGAAGCATGCGACGCCGACGCAGTACTCGCGGGCAGCGGCGTACGAACCCGCGAAATCGTCGCCGACACCGCATTGATGTCGCAATTGAAGTTCGATTCGACGCGCCAGTTGCTCGGTGCGCAGTGCTCGGGCACGCTCATGTTCGCGAAGCTGGGCCTGCTCGGCGACGTTCCAGCGTGCACGGACCTGACCACCCGGCCGTGGGTCGAGGAAGCGGGCGTGGCTGTGCTCAATCAGCCGTTCGTCGCGAAGGGAAATGTGGCGACCGCGGGCGGCTGCCTGTCGTCGCAGTATCTGGCCGCCTGGTTCATCGCGCGACTGGAAGGTGTCGATGCGGCGCGCAGCGCGATCCATTATGTCGCGCCGGTCGGGGAGAAAGAGGTCTACGTGGAGCGCGCGCTGGCGAACATTGCGCCGTATCTCCCGGGCTGACAAACAGAGCGCCCGTGCGCGTAGCGTGATTCAACCTGCACAGAGAAACCTTTGAGCCAACCCATCACCGATCTCGACAAGCTGCTCGCATCGATGCGCCCTGAGTTAAACGCGGGCGTCTACGTGTATTCGTCCGTTCCACTCGATGCCGATATCAAAACGCTGACACCGCTCGCGACATTTCGCGAGCAAGAGGGACTGACGCTGATCGTCGATGAAGCAACGGCGCAACGCGCAGGACTACCGGTACTGTTTCGTGCCGCGTGGATTACGCTCACCGTGCATTCCGACCTGCACGCGGTGGGCTTGACCGCCGCGTTCGCGCAAGCACTCGGTGACGCGGGTATCAGTTGCAACGTGGTCGCAGCGGCTTTTCACGACCATATTTTTGTGCCCGTCGAGTCCGCGGCGGATGCGCTGACGCAGTTGTCCCGTCTGCAGCGTCAGGCGCAACAGAAAGCTACGCCTGACGCGGATTGATTCGCGTTGCCGTGAGCGCGTTGCGCCGCTTTCAGGCAACTACGTCCTTAACCTCCAACTTTCAGCAGAATTTTTCCGCCTCTTGCCTGATGCGCGATAGCAGCAGCGATTTCCTCGAGCGGATATACGGCCGCCACGGGAACAGTGACTTCGCCCGAAGTCACCATCGTTGCCGCTCGCATGATCGCGTGGGGAATCTCTTCGGCGAACTCCGGATTACCCATGGAAAATCCGCGCACGGTCAGATCCTTGAAGATGACCTCGCGAGCGCTGAGTGTCATGGGGGCGAAGCTCTCGGCAGCGTACGAGACGAGGGTGCCGCGCGACCCCAGTAGCCTGGCGAGGCGTCCAGTCGCGTCGCCCGCGACGCCATCCAGCGCAAGTTGTATGCGCTTTTCGCCCAACGCATCGACGACTTTCCTGTACGCGTCATCGTCGTCCAGCAACACCAGTTCGCATCCCGCTTCGCGCGCGGCGCTCATCGCCTCGGCGCGTCGTACCAGGCCGATTGTCTTCACACCCTTTTTGCCGGGCAAAACCGGCTATCCAGCGCGCTATTGCCGAATTGGCCGCGTTGGCTACGATCCAGTCGCCCCGTTGCAACTGCACGTACTTATCGAGCAACAGGTGGGCGGACGGCGGATTGATGCTGAGCATAGCCAGTTGCTGCGGGTCGGCACCGGCGGGAAGCGCGGCCACGCTGTTCGCGTTGATCACCATCCGCTCGCGCCAGGTAAAGTGGCCGAGTGGAATCGCGACACGGTCGCCGGTCTTGAGGTGGCCGACACCGCTGCCGATCTCAAGTACACGCCCCACACCTTCGTTGCCGATGACAGAGGGCAACTCGGGTCGCAGAGGATACAAGCCGCGCGCGACGAGAATGTCGCTGAAGTTCACTGGCGCATACTCGACTCCCACCAGTACCTGATCCGCACCCGGACTGGCAGGCTCGGGCAACTCGCGCAATTCGAGTCCCGTTGCGGGGTCGCCATAGGCGGTTAGCACAGCAGCTTTCATGATGAAATCCTCTTCGATGGACATCGGGGCAACCAGGGCGCCTCGACATAACTTAAGCAATCGCGAGTTGCAGAGTCTCGGACTATAATCTGTCGGTCGGTCGTAATGCAGAATCAGTATTACGATCGTACTTCACAATGTCAAGCTCTTTTCGTGAGGAATCGTGGGATATTCACAGGCAGACAAGGCGCTCAGCAGGGAGCGAATTCTCGAAGCGGCCGCGCGGCAAATCAGCGAGCATGGCCTCGACAGTGTCAGTGTCGCGGACGCCATGGGAAGCGCGGGCTTGACCAAAGGCGCCTTTTACGCGCACTTCACATCGCGTGAAGCCATGATTGCGGAAGCCGCCGAGCGGGTCATGCAGCGTGGGCAAGCGCACCTCGACCACTTCTTCCAGGTCAAGAAAAAGCCGACGGTCGCGGAGATCGTGGATGCATGGCTCAACCAGAGGCACATCGAGAGCCTCGATGGCGGGTGCGGGGTATGCGCGTTAGCGGGTGAGGCGCGATACGCCGGGCCGGAGGTGCGCGAAGTGATCGCCGGTCAATTCAGGAAAAACGTCGGGCAGATTGCTCAGGCGCTCGGGGGAGACGAGGCAGCCAATGCAAGAGCCACCGCCATCCTGACTGCCATAGTGGGCGCGGTGAGCATGGCCCGCGCGGTGGGTAACCCCGAACTCGCGCGAGCGATCCTCGACAACACTCGCGCGATGGTGTCTCATCCGGCCTTTGATAAGCCGGGCTTGTGACCGCCAGATACGCAGCGTCGAGGAACGCCTTGCACATCTACTGCTAGACTTCACGCATCCGCGAATATCGACGCGGATAAATGGCTGCACCGTTTCACGATCGCGAAGGTATCGTCGGACTGTGCTCCCCTGATCGAAGCCTCTTACTCCATTCATGTCTCTTTTCCTGTCCGCATACGCCGCGCATCAGGCCGGCCGTTTCCAGGAAGCTGCCGACGGCTATCTTCAGGTGCTCGCCCAAGAGCCGCAGCATGCCGACGCGCTGCATCTACTCGGCCTGCTACGCGCCGACGCGGGCGATCCGGCCAGTGGCGAGGCGTTGATGCGTCAGGCAATCGCGCAGAGCGAAGACCCCGTGTATCTCGCGAACCTCGGCAATCTGCTCGCCAAGCAAGGCCGTCTCGCAGAAGCCGAAGCAATGTGCCGCCGCGCAGTAGAACTTGGGCCGCGCCACGTGCCGGGTCACTACAACCTCGGTAACGTGCTGATGGAGCGTCAGCGCTTCGACGAAGCGGAAGCGGCGTTTCTGCACGCAGTCGAAATCGATCCCCACGCAACCGGTGCACTGAACAATCTCGGCACGATCTACGTGCGCGACAAACGGTTTTCCGATGCGTATGCGGTGTATCTCCGGGTGCTCGAAATCGATCCGCACTATGTGCACGCACACTACAACCTCGGCCTGCTGATGTTGCGCACCGATCGCATCGAGGAAGCCGAACTCGCCTTGCGCCAGACACTCGCAATCGATCCCGCGCATGTCGACGCGCGCAACGATCTCGGCACGGCGCTCAGACTGCTCGGGCGTCCGGCACAAGCCGAAGCGATGTACCACGAAGCGCTCGAGCGCAGGCCGGATTTCGCCGATGCCCACTGGAACCTCTCGATACTGTTGCTCGGCCAGGGGCGCTACGAAGAGGGCTGGCCGCACGGCGAGTTTCGCTACCATGCGGGCAGAAATACGCGTACCGATGTCCCGCAGCTCGACTATCCGCGGTGGCAGGGGCAAGCGCTGACCGGCAAGTCGCTCGTGATCTGGCCGGAGCAGGGTTACGGCGACTACCTTCAGTTCGTGCGCTATGTGCCGCTGCTGAAGGCACGAGGTGTCAAGCATCTCGCATTGATTTGCCCGGAACCGCTCGCGGCGTTGCTCGCGACGGTCGATGGAGTCGACGAAGTTACGACGTCGCTCAAGCCGGCGCGCACGTACGACTACTGGTTGTTCTTCATGAGTCTGCCGATGCTTCTCGGTACGACGCTCGACACGATTCCCGCGTCTTTGCCGTATCTGCGTGTGCCGCCCGGACGACTCGAGCGCTGGCGCGACCGCCTGCCCGCTGACGGCTTCAAGGTCGGCCTCGTCTGGCGCGGCTTCACGGGGCATCAGAACGACGACGCCCGGTCGCTACCGGGCCTTGCGACGCTTGCGCCGTTATGGTCGGTGCCGGGCGTGCGTTTCGTCAGCCTGCAGAAGGGCGCGGCCGAGGAAGAAGCCGCGCGCGCCCCCGCGCATCAGCCGGTCATTCCAGTCGGGCCCGATCTCGCGGACTTTGCGGACACGGCGGCCGTGATTGCCCAACTGGATCTGGTCATCACCGTCGATACCGCGGTCGCGCATCTGGCCGGTGCACTCGGCAAACCGTGCTGGGTGCTGCTGTCGAAGTACTGGACCGACTGGCGCTGGATGCAGCCGCGCAGCGATTCGCCGTGGTATCCGCAGGCGCTGCGTCTGTTTCGCCAGAGCCGTCCCGGCGATTGGGACGAGGTCGTGCAGCAGGTCGTTGCGGCGCTCGGCAGCCGGGTCGCGCAGGCATCGGCGGGTTCTCGCAATGAGTCCGCATGACGACGTACGTTTGCATTGCCGGATGACCTGCGCACGGAGGCGCACGAGATGACCTTGCTTTATCGCGGCATGGACCGCGCCACGCTCGATACGGCCTACAACAACGTCAAGGCCGCCGCCGATTTCCCCGGCACGTTGGCGCGATTTCAGGAACAAAGCGAAGCGCTCTATCGCGCGGTGCCCGGTCAACGCGACCTTCGCTACGGTGCGCAGCCGCGTCAACGGTTCGACTGGCTGCCGTGCGGTCGGCCCGATGCGCCGACCTTCATCTTCATTCACGGCGGCTACTGGCAGAACTGCACCAAGGAAGATTTCGCGTTCGTCGCGAGCGGGCCGCTCGGTTGCGGCTTCAACGTCGTGCTGGTGGAATACACGCTGGCGCCGGTTGCATCGATGACGCAGATCGTCGACGAGATCGGCCGGCTGCTCGATCATCTTGCAGCGGACACAGGCACCGCCGGTTTCGGCGGGCGCCCCGTGTGCCTGAGCGGGCATTCGGCGGGCGGGCAACTGGCCGCGTTGTATCGCGCGCACGCCGGCATCACCTACGCGATGCCGATCAGCGCGCTCGTCGATCTCGAACCGATCGGCTTGTCCTGGCTGAACGACAAGCTGCAACTGACAGCGGTAGAGATCGCTGCGTACAGCCCATTGCGCCACATCGGCCAGGGCGTACCGATGACGGTGAGTGTCGGCGCGGCCGAGTTACCGGAACTCGTGCGGCATTCGAGCGACTATGCGCACGCGTGCAACGAGCGGGGCGAACAGGCGGCCTATCTGCCTGTACCGGAGTGCACGCATTTTTCGGTGCTCGACGATCTGGCGGCACCTGATGGCGTGCAGATGAATGCGCTCGCGCGGGCCATGTCGATCTGATCGGGTCGAGCTCGCCGCATCGCCGGGCACATACGTGGGTGACGACAATCTCGAGGAGACGTCGTGGCGACACAGCTTTTGCTGGACGGATTCGAGAATCTGCCTGGGCCGACAGACCGGCTCTTCTTCGCGATCCGTCCCGACGATGAAGCTGCTGCCCATATCGAGCGGCTGGTGGCGCGCCTGCGGATCGCATCGGGGCTGACGAACAAGCCGATTACCCGCGAGCGGCTGCATATCACGCTGTTCTGGCTCGGCGATCACTTCGGGTTGCCGCAAAAGATCGTCGATCTGTTGCATCTCGCTGCCGCGCAGGTTGGCACAGGCGCAGCCCCATTCGATGTCGAGTTCGATCGTGTGGAGTATTTTGGGCGCCGCGCGGACAACAAGCCGCTGGTGTTGCGCGCCGCGCCCGGTGCGCCCGGCATTGCGGCGCTCGGTGCGTTTCGCGAATCGCTGGGGGCGGCGATCGGATTCAGCGAAGCGAAAAGACGGACAGCGAGTTTCACGCCACATGTCACGCTGCTTTACGACACACCGCCGGTGGCGCGGCAAGTCGTGCATAAGATCGGCTGGCCGGTGCGCGAATTTTTTCTTGTTCATAGCCTGCTGGGGCAGTCGCGGCACGAGGTGCTGGGGCGATGGACGCTCGGCGGCGAACTGCCTGTGCGTTAGCGGCCGGGGGCGGTGCACAGGCTGAGGGCGGTGCTCCCCCCGAAGCAATCGATCAGAAGCGCATGCCCGTTCCGCAGCCGCCGGCAAAGCCGCCACCGCTACCACCTGCGCCACCGCAGAAAACTCCGCATCCGGAGAGCAGGAGGGCGGCCGATACGGCGGCAATCGCGAGTACTGGGCGGAAAAACCGTTTCATTGGAATCCCTCCTTTGCTTGATGGTTGACAGGGCCTACTAGGCCCACAAGACCCGTGGGTCTGGTCGATTGCGCCAGTTTACAGGCTGTTTGCAGCGCCGACGCTGTTATTCGCCGAGGCGCCCGATCGCCCGGACCGCCCGCCGGGCCACGTTTTCCCGGGAATGGCGGGCCTGCTAGAGGCCACGCACGATGACGCCGACGCCCACCGGGGCGGCTCCCTGATAAAATGCGCGGGCCGCAACGTAGTGGATGACCGATGAAATTGCTTGATGCGTTAGTCGAACAGCGCATTGCCGCCGCAGCCGCGCGTGGCGAGTTCGACGATTTGCCCCGTGCCCGGGCGCCGCTCGCGCTCGACGACGACCTGCTCGTGCCGGAGGAGGTCCGCATCGCGAACCGGATCCTGAAGAACGCGGGCTTCGTGCCGCCCGCCGTCGAGCAGTTGCGCGCGCTCTGCGATCTGCGCGACGACCTCGACGCCGCGGGCGACAAAGCTGCCCGTTGCAGTCTGCAGGCCCGCATGCTGGCGCTCGATATGGCGCTCGAATCGCTGCGCGGCGGCCCGCTGGTGCTGCCGCGCGAATACTGCCGGCGCATCGCCGAACGCCTGTCGGAGCGGGTTTCCGCCGATCCGGGCGGCAGCGGCGAAGCAGGCATGGCGTGAGCACTCCGCAGCCGCCGGGCGAGACGCCGGCCACCGCTGATGGGGCCACTGACAGCGCCGCACAAAATCTGCTTTCCACTTCCCCCGATGTGAGCCGCGACGTTCCGACGTCGCCGGCTGCGGCGCCTTCCCCCCTTGTTTCCGAACGCGATCGTCGCTTCATGGCGCTTGCCCAGGCGGCCGCCGAAGAAGCGCGGGCCGCGGGCGAGGTCCCCGTCGGTGCGGTGCTCGTGCGCGGCGACGAAGTGATAGCGACGGGGTTCAACCATCCGATCGGCGGTCACGATCCTTCCGCGCACGCCGAGATGGCCGCGCTGCGTGCCGCGGCGCAGGCACTCGAAAACTACCGGCTGCCGGGCTGCGAACTCTATGTCACCCTCGAACCGTGCCTGATGTGCGCCGGCGCGATCATGCACGCGCGCATTGCCCGTGTGGTGTTCGGCGCGCGCGACCCGAAGACGGGCGCGTGCGGCAGCGTCGTCGATGCGTTTGCGAATCCGCAGCTCAATCACCACACCGAGGTGATCGGCGGCGTGCTGGAGGACGAGTGCGGTGCCGCGCTGAAGACTTTCTTCGTCGACCGGCGTCGCGCGAGCAGGGAAGCAAGGGCGGCTCGGGCCGCCCTTGCGGCCCAAACCCCGGCAGCGCAGTCTTCGGGTTCGCCGGACACGCCACCTTCCGATTCCGCCGACTTCTGACCCAACCCGATTTTTCCCCTTCGTTGCCCTTGCCCATGACCGCCCACCGCACCATCGAGCTGATCGCGCCTTCAGGCTACCCGTACGACCAGGAGGCGGCGCAGCGCGCGCTGCAAAGGTTGCGCGCGCAAGGACATCGCATCGAAGGGCTGGACGCGACGCAGCGCTGCTATCAGCGTTTTGCGGGCACCGACGGCGAACGTGCCGCCGATCTGAACCGTCTCGCCGATACTTCGCGCCCACTGCCCGATATCGTGCTCGCGGTACGTGGCGGTTACGGGGCGACGCGCATCCTGCACGGGCTCGATTACGAAGGGTTGCAGCGCCGCTTGCGTGACGCACCGGTCGCGCTCGTCGGCTACAGCGATTTCACTGCGATCCAGCTCGCGCTGTATGCGCGCGCGGGAGTGAAGACGTTTGCCGGGCCGATGCTGCTGAGCGATTTCGGCGCGGAAACGCCAAGCGAATTCACGATGCAGCACTTCTGGAATGCGCTCACGAAACCGACCTTCACCGTGACGAGCGACACCCATCAGGCGCAGTCCGCCGACGTGACCGGCATGCTATGGGGCGGCAATCTCGCGGTGCTCTCGTCGCTGGTGGGCACACCGTATATGCCGCCGGTGCAGGGCGGCATCCTCTGGCTCGAGGACGTCAACGAACAGCCGTTCCGGGTCGAGCGGATGATTTATCAGCTGCATCTGGCGGGCATCCTCGCGCAGCAGCAGGCGTTGGTGCTGGGCGACTTCTCCGGTGCCAGATTATTCGACTCCGACAACGGCTACGACCTGCACGCGATGATCGAGCAGGTCAGGTCGGTCATCGGCATTCCGGTGATCACCGGGCTGCCGTTCGGCCACATTGCCGACATCGTGACGCTGCCGTTCGGCGCCGATGCGCACCTCGTCGCCGATCCACACGGCTTCCAGCTGACCGTCTCGAACTATCCGCATCTGGGCTGAGCGGGCGGCCGGCGGTAGTGCGGCTTGCGTCTGTCCACGTCTTCGTTATCCGCCGATGTGCGCTATCCGCTGCGAGAGCGGGGCGGTGGATAGCGCACGTCGTGAACGCCCGTCTGTCGCAACTAACTGCCGGTCACGAATCCGTACGCATTGGTTCGTCGAGCGCGATCCTCGAAAATATTGTCAACAAAATATGCGGCGGAATCGTGGCTTGTCATGCCCAGAAGACCAGGATTTTCCCTTAAAAAACGACGTATCTCCACGGTGACAAGGGCAAGTCAGGTTGAATTGCCAATCATTGACAGCAAAAATTGTTGACAATTTTAATGTCCAACCTAAGATGCTCTCCATAACGGAACGCACATCATGTCCGACCGAACTTCAGCTTCTTCCGCAGGTAACCGGCCCGAGGCCATCGCCGAACGCATTCGCGACGCGATCCTCGAACATCGACTCGCGCCGGGCGCCAAGCTGACCGAAGCGCAGTTGTGCGAGGTGTTCGACGTCAAGCGCGGGCCGGTGCGCCAGGCGCTTGCGCTGCTCGCGACCGACCGGCTCATCGATCTCGAGCCGAACCGTGGCGCGTTTGTCGCGAGTCCGTCGCTGCAGGAAGTGCACGAGGTGTTCGAGATGCGCCGCATCATCGAGCTGGCCGTTGTCGAGCGGATCTGCTCGGGGCACGGCACGCGCCGGTTGAAGGGCATCGCCAGCATGATCGGCCGCGAGCGCAAGGCGTTCGAGACGCGAGACTTTTCCACGTGGATCCGCCTGTCGGGCGAGTTCCACACGGAGCTGGCCGCGCTGACGGGCAACACGGTGCTGTGCGATTGCCTGAACGGGCTCGTTGCGCGCTCGACGTTGATCTCGGCGCTGTACGAATCGATTGGTCAGAGCCCGTGCTCGGTCGAAGATCACGAAGCCGTTCTGGCCGCGCTCGACGCCGGCCATACGCAGGGAGCCGCAGCGCTGATGGCGCGCCACCTGCAAAGCGTCGAGTTGAAGATGCTGGATCGTCCTGCGCGCGGCGCCGCCGATCTACACGAAGTGTTCGGCACACGAGGCGCAAAGCCCGCGCCAATCTGAAGCAATCCGCGCGCACACGCTCAGGCGTGGTGCGCGTCGCACTGAATTCGAACTGAACGACCACCACCGTGCGATGGCCAGCGTAGTGCGCTGTCCATCGCGTGGAGGGACGCCCACGTCCAGCCCAGACGCAGGCGAACGCGCTCCGGTATGAGTCCGCGCTCATACCGGGGCGATAAAAACCAGTACGTATGTACGGAGACACTCGCGGCGCCTGCAGGCGCGCAGCCCCGGCCATAGCGGCCCGGCCGCTGGCATGCAGGATGCAATGCCCTTCGATTCGCAATCGACGGTCCCATCTCAAGGAGGAGTCATGGCTCAGTTCAGTGCAGCACCGGGTAACCCTGCCAGCGCCACAATGCCGGCATTCGAAGAGGGCAGTTCGACGCCCGGCGCGCCGCTGCCCGCCGGCTACAGCGAACGTCTCTACAACGAAGACCTCGCACCGCTGCGGCATCAAACCTGGAGCGCGTACAACATCTTTGCGTTCTGGATGTCGGACGTGCATAGCGTCGGCGGTTATGTGTTTGCGGGCAGCCTGTTCGCACTCGGTCTGACGAGCTGGCAGGTGCTGATCGCGCTGCTGGTCGGCATTACGATCGTCAATGTGCTGTGCAATCTGATCGCGCGGCCGAGCCAGCAGAACGGCGTGCCGTATCCGGTCGCGTGCCGCGCGACGTTCGGCGTGCTCGGTGCGAATATTCCAGCGGTGATCCGTGGCTTGATCGCCGTTGCGTGGTACGGCATCCAGACCTACCTGGCCTCGAGTGCGCTCGTCATCGTCGTGCTGAAATTCATCCCGCAGCTTCTTCCGTATGCGGACGTGCATCACCACGGCTTCATGGGCCTGTCGACGATCGGTTGGGCCGGCTTCATGTTGCTGTGGGTGCTGCAGGCGCTCGTGTTCTGGAACGGCATGGAGACGATCAAGAAGTTCATCGACTTCGCCGGGCCGGCCGTCTACATCGTGATGTTCATACTCGCCGGTTACATGGTGTGGCGTGCGGGCTGGCGCAACATCGGCATCAACCTGGGCGGCGTCAAATATCATGGGCTCGAAGTCGTACCGGTGATGATCACGGCGATCTCACTCGTCGTGTCGTATTTCTCGGGGCCGATGCTGAACTTCGGCGACTTCTCGCGCTACGGCAAGAGCTTTCGCAGCGTGCAGCGCGGCAACTTCTGGGGCCTGCCGGTCAACTTCCTTGCGTTCTCGCTCGTCACGGTGATCACGACGGCGGCCACGCTGCCGGTATTCGGCGAGCTGATTACCGATCCCGTCGAAACAGTCGGCCGCATCGACTATCCGACCGCGGTGATACTCGGCGCACTGACGTTCACGATCGCAACGATCGGCATCAACATCGTGGCGAACTTCGTGTCGCCGGCATTCGATTTCTCGAACGTTGCGCCGCGCCTGATTAGCTGGCGCGCGGGCGGCATGCTGGCCGCGGTCGCATCGATTTTCATCACGCCGTGGAACCTGTTCAACAACCCCGAGGTGATTCACTACACGCTCGACGTGCTCGGCAGTTTCATCGGGCCGCTGTATGGTGTGCTGATCATCGACTTCTACCTGGTGAAGCGGCAGAAGATCGTGCTTGACGATCTGTACACCGTGTCCGAATCGGGCAGCTACTGGTATCGCGGCGGTGTGAATTACAAGGCGGTCGCAGCACTGCTGCCAGCGGCGGTGATTGCGATTGTCTGCGTGCTGGTGCCGGGACTGAACGGGCTCGCGAATTTCTCGTGGTTTATCGGCGCGGCGCTTGGCGCGGGGTTCTACATGATGTTCACGCGCAGATGAGATAGCCATTGAAGCGACAACCGAAGTTGCAATTCAAGCAGGAGCAGACATGCGTATCAAACTGATCAACCCGAACACGACGTGGCGCATGACCGACGCGATGGCGCGTTGTGCACGCGAAGTCGTCGCGCCCGGCACGGAGCTGATCACCGTGAGCCCGCCGATGGGGCCGCCATCGATCGAAGGCTACTACGACGAAGCGCTCGCCACTCCTGGGCTGCTCGCCGAAGTCGCCGCGGGCGAGCGCGAGGGCTGCGACGGCTACGTGATCGCGTGCTTCGGCGATCCCGGTCTCTACGCCGCACGCGAGTTGGCGCGTGGCCCCGTGATCGGTATCGCGGAAGCGGCGATGCACGCGGCGAGCGTGCTCGCGCCGGGGTTTTCAGTGGTGACGACGTTGGCGCGCACGCGCGGCATGGCATGGCATCTCGCCGAGCGGTACGGCATGACACGCTTTTGCCGCAACGTGCGCGCCACCGATGTCGCCGTGCTCGATCTCGACCGTCCCGGCTCGGCGGCACGCGCGATCATTCTCGACGAATGTCGCCGCGCGCTCGACGAAGACGGGTCGGACGCGATCGTGCTCGGTTGCGCGGGGATGGCTGAGCTGTGCGCGGAAATCGAGGATGCGCTGGGTGCGCCGGTGATCGAAGGCGTGACCGCCGCGGTGAAATGGGTCGAGGCGCTGGTTGCGCTGCGCCTCGCGACCGCGAAGCGCGGCGACTATGCACGGCCGCTGCCGAAGCGCTACGACGGCGAATTCGAGCGGTTTAGTCCCGAGCTGGCCGGCGGTACGCCATCCAGCGGGCCAGGTGGCGCACCAGGTCGGGTAAACGCGAGCGTAACCGCACCCGGCGCCGAACCGCAGCGGCAGCCGCACATACACCCGGTCTGACTCGCACTATCTGCCCGTGTGTATGGGCGCATCCGGGCGTTTTCGCTACACTCGTTGCATCGTGGCGTCCGTATTCGAACGTCGGGGATACATGTCGGTATCCCGCGTTCCACGCCTCTTTTCACCGCGTCGCTAGACCGCTTTTCGTCCATACCATGTCATTCGATTCGAATTACCCGCGCGATCTGATCGGCTACGGCCGCCACCCGGTGCAGGCGAACTGGCCGGGGCGCGCACGCGTCGCCGTGCAGTTCGTGCTGAACTACGAAGAGGGCGGCGAGAACTGCGTGCTGCACGGCGATCCGGCGTCGGAACAGTTTCTGTCGGAAATCGTCGGTGCAGCGGCTTATCCGTCGCGGCATATGAGCATGGAGTCGATCTACGAATACGGGTCGCGCGCCGGCGTTTGGCGCATCCTGCGCGAGTTCGAAAAGCGCAGCCTGCCGCTCACCGTGTTTGGCGTCGGCATGGCGATCGAGCGGCATCCGGAGCTCGCGCGCGCATTCGTCGAGCTGGGGCATGAGATTGCGTGTCATGGGTATCGCTGGATTCACTACCAGGACATGGCGCCGGAGCGCGAAGCGGAACATATGCGGCTCGGCATGGAAGCGATCGAGCGCGTGACCGGCGAGCGGCCGCTCGGCTGGTACACCGGTCGCGACAGTCCGAACACGCACCGGCTTGTCGCCGAATACGGCGGCTTCCTGTACGACTCGGACAACTACGGAGACGATCTGCCGTTCTGGCTCGACGTCGAAGTGACGGGCGGCGTCAACGTACCGCAACTGATCGTGCCGTACACGCTCGATACCAACGACATGCGTTTCGCCTCACCGCAGGGCTTCAATACCGCGGATCATTTCTTCACCTATCTGCGCGACGCGTTCGACGTGCTCTACGAAGAGGGCGATGAAGCACCGAAGATGCTGTCTGTCGGCATGCACTGCCGGCTGCTCGGCCGCCCGGGGCGGTTCCGCGCATTGCAGCGGTTTCTCGACCACATCGAGCAGCATGATCGCGTGTGGGTGACACGGCGCGTAGATATCGCGCGACACTGGCGCGACCATCATCCTTATCAACCCCTTTCCCGCGGGGCCGCGGCATGAAGGCGATGCATTACACACTCGACCAGCTCAATCACAGTTCAACCGACGCGTTCGTCGCGGCGCTGTCCGGCATTTTCGAGCATTCGCCGTGGGTGGCCGAAGTCGCCGCTGGCGCGCGGCCGTTTGCGAGCATCGACGCGTTGCACGCGACCATGACGCACGCGGTGGAAAGTGCCGACGAAGCGATCCAGCTCGCGCTGATCAACGCCCACCCGGAGCTGGCCGGCAAGGCTGCGGTACGCGGCGAGCTGACAGAAGAGTCGACGCGAGAGCAGAGTGGCGCCGGACTCGATCAATGCACGCGCGAAGAATTCGAACGACTGGTGAGCCTGAACACGGCGTATCGCGAGAAGTTCGGCTTTCCGTTCATTCTCGCGGTGCGCGGCTACGACCGGCACGGCATCATCGCGAACTTCGAAGCGCGCGTGAGTCATAACCGTGCCGAAGAATTGCGCGCGAGCCTTGACCAGATTTACCGGATCGCGCGCTTCAGGCTCGACGATCTGATCGAAGCGTAGCGCGCGCGTTAACCAACATTGCAACATTGCAACCGCCGGCCACCGACGCCGGCATCCATAGACAGAAAGGAAGACAACGATGGCACTCCCGATTCTCGACCCTAACGCACCGGACTTCACGCGTCGCTATGTGAATCTGGCGGACCCGCGTCTCGGCGCGCAGGCGCTCGAGGCCAGCGACGATTTCTTCGCGCCGAAGGAACGCATGCTGAACCCGGAACCGGCCGTCTTCATTCCCGGCAAGTACGACGACAACGGCAAATGGATGGACGGCTGGGAAACCCGCCGCAAGCGTTCGAGCGGCTACGACTGGTGCGTCGTGAAGCTGGCGCGGCCGGGTGTGATCAAGGGGCTTGATCTCGACACGAGTCACTTCACCGGCAACTTTCCGCCGGCGGCATCGGTGGAGGCGGCGCGCGTCGTCGACGGCGCACCGGGTGCTTCGACGCAGTGGACCGAGATCGTCCCGTCGACCACCTTGCAAGGCAACAGCCATCACTATCTCGACGTGACCGACGCCAACGCGTGGACGCATCTGCGCGTGAACATCTATCCGGACGGCGGTATCGCGCGTCTGCGCGTATATGGTCAGCCGCAGGTCGACTGGGCCGGTGCAAGTCGCACTGAGTTGTTCGATCTGGCGGCGATGGAAAACGGTGCATACCTGGTCGGCGCGAACAACCAGCACTTCGGTGCTGCCTCCACGCTGCTGATGCCGGGTCGCGGCGTCAACATGGGCGACGGCTGGGAAACGCGACGCCGTCGCGAACCGGGCAACGACTGGGCGATTTTCGCGCTCGCGCAGCCGGGTGTGATCCGCAAGATCGAAGTCGATACGGCGCACTTCAAGGGCAACTATCCGGATCGCTGCTCGATCCAGGCCGCGCGCGTGACGGGCGGCACTGACAGTTCACTGGTGACGCAGGCGATGTTCTGGCCGGTGCTGCTCGGCGAACAGAAGCTGCAGATGGACCGGCAGCATCATTTCGAAAGCGAACTGGCAGCGCTCGGCGTGGTCACGCACGTGCGCTTTAACATCATCCCGGACGGCGGCGTATCGCGCCTGCGTCTATGGGGCACGCTCGCCTGATCACGATGAACAAGCTCGTTATCGAACCGCTGACCCGCGCCGCGTTCGCCCCGTTCGGCGACGTGATCGAACTGGACGGCGCAAAGCAGATTCCGATCAACCTCGGCACGACGATCCGCTACCACGATCTCGCGCATGTCGATGTCGTCGATGAGGGCGGTCGTGCGCTCGTGAACCTGTTTCGCGGCCAGCCGCGCACGCTACCGTTCGAGGTGAAGATGCTCGAACGGCATCCGCTCGGCAGCCAGGCGTTCGTGCCGCTGAACGACAAGCCGTATCTGGTGGTCGTTGCGCCGGCGGGTGAACTCGATCCCCGTGTGATCCGCGCGTTCGTGACGAGCGGCTGGCAGGGCGTGAATTACGCGAAGGGCGTGTGGCACCATCCGCTGATCGCGCTCGGCGAAATTAGCGATTTCATCGTCGTCGATCGTGGCGGCGATGGGCTCAATCTCAACGAACAGGATCTCGACGAATCGTTGTGGTTGACTGAAGAGGCGCTGCAGGCGGTCGCGCTCTGAGCGGATTCAATAGTCGTACACATGCTCCGTCTCGAGACCGTCTTTCCCGGCCGCCGCCAGAAAGTCGGACAGGTCGCGAACCGGTATCAGCAGCGCGACGCGTCGGGTATGGGCGGGCATGGTTAGCGGCTGTTCGAACAGCACGCGGCCACTGGTCGCGGGCAATACCTGGTCGTCCTTCACCCACAGCGTGACCAGAATCACCGATCGGTTGCCGGCGATATCGGTGAGATGAATGCCCTGTTGCGCAAGCGTTGTCGCCGCCAGCCTGAAGTCGAAATAGCGCGGCAACGCAAGTAACGCCTGACCGTCCGGCAGGTGAGCAAGCACGCTGACATGGGTGGGCGCCGACCAGCCATCGGGCAGGTGGTCCACGACCACATCGGTGGTCATCAGCGCGGGCGTATAAGCGGCCCGCGTGGCCTTTTCGATCATCTTTCCATACACCGCCTTGATCGCGTATTCGGTGGTCAGCGCGTAGCGGCGTTCCCATTTGCGGATCAGCCCGGGTCCCCACAGCGGCACATCGCTCCAGAGGTGATGCAGGCGCGCGCTGAAATCGAACAGATACCACGGCTCCTGGCGGATGAAGTCGACGTACTCCTGCGCGGCCTGGGCACCGTAACGGTCTTCGTCAGTGAGCTTTTCTCCGCCGAGCAGCCAACTTGCGCGGCCCACGGTATTTTCATAGATCGAGCGCAGTGCGTATTCGATCGTGGTGCTCGACGCGATCACCCAGATCATCACGTGATAGCCGGGATTGAGCGGATAGTGGTCATGCAACTGCTCGCGCGTGACCGTTGCGTAGCTCGACCACAGCTGGCCGGTCTGGTCCAGAAACGGAAAATCGTGCGACGGCGCAATCCGGACGATCCGCGCGTATTCCGCGGGACTGTGCACGAGGTACCACTCGGGAAAGGTCAGCAGCGTCTGTTCGGTGCCGCGGCGATCGGCTACCGGTACGGGGCTCTGGTATGAGGTGCCCGGAGCCCCCTGTGTTGCGGAGGGCGTTGCCGCATGCACAGCTGGCGTCGAGACTGCGAGCACGATACCGATGACCACGCCGATAGCGAGAAGCGCATTGCGCAACGGCCACCTCATGCCGCTTCTCCAACGCGCACGAACGCCATCAGGATATTGTCCGATGGATCGCCGTGCTGGGTCAGGCGCGCGCCTGTATGGCGAAAACCTGCGGCTTCGATACGCGAGATCCAGTCGTCCACACTGGCGAAATGGCGTAATTCCGCCTGGTTGGTGTGCCACGTTTCGCCGAGCCCCGCGTTGAAGACCGTATGCGCGAGCGCGACGAATGCGTCCATGGTCGGTGTCGTCACATCGTGATCGCGAACCACGAAATACCCGCCCGGGCGGACGATTCGCGCAATCGAGTCGAGAAACGGCGCAAGCTTTGCCGGCGCCATATGGTGCAGACCGACAAAGCAGCTGACCAGATCCGCGCTGGCGGCAGGTAGTGCGATCGGAGCGTAGTCGTTCAAAGGCTGGAACCTGCCGATCGAGCCGAGCTGCCCGCGCTCGACGATATCGACCGGGCTCATGCCCGGCCGCACATCGTGAACCAGGGTGACCTCGCCTTTGAGATGCAGATACTTCTTCATGGCGCGCACGTAACGCCCTGTCGTGCCGATCTCAACGTAGTCTCGCAACGGCGCATCGCCTAGCAGCGTGGCGGCTTGCCGGCCCATTTCCGCTTTCTGCGTCGACAGGGACGGCAGCGCGTAGGTGAGCATCGCGAGGCGCGGTGTGATAGCGGGGAGACCCGCCTGGATCGCGCGATAAATACCCTCGTCACCCGAGTGTTCCGCCATCGACGCCTTGATCAACGTATGCAGGCGGTCTTCAGGCAACACGTGGAAGATGTTCTGCAGGAACGTATAGAAACGATCGGCTTCGTGCTCGTTACCGTAGATCGTCGAGAACAATGTGCCGCTGCTGTCTTCCTTTGTTGCCGCAGCGGTAGTCGACATCGGCGTCGTTTCTGGCGTGCCTCGCTCCGGCGCATAGTAGCGATCCCACAGCGCACCACGCAGTCGGTATTGCGGATCGAATTGCTGCTTGAGCGCAAACATTTCGCGCGCGCGCGGATAAGCGCGATGGAACTGTTCGTGGGTCGCGTGCAACTGATAGGGGAGATAGTAGGTGCCGCCCACCGCCAGCACCGCATCGATCAGTTCGCGCGTCCACACCGCGACGCGTTCGCGGGCATTGTCGCGCGTGCGCTGCTTGTAGTAGAGCACGAAGGCAAATGTCTCGCCGCGTGCCCACGCCATGACGGTGCGGTTGTCGGCGAGCGCGTGGCGGATCGAAATGTTGACGGCATTCACCCGATGTCGCGAGAGGATCTCCGAGAGCGCCTCTGCAAATTGCGTGACGACGGCCACGGGAACGAAATACTCCTGGAGCACGTACGTGCGCCGGCGACGCCCGACCGGTTCGAGTTCCGCGACGTCGTAACCGGCTTCGTAATTGCGCCAGTGCACCTTTTTGCCGAAATGCAGCAGCGGGTCGTACAGATACTCGCGCCGGAACTTGCCGAGCGGTGTCTCGGTGATGGCCCACAGAAAATACTTCGCTGCCAGAAACCCGCGGCTGAGCGGCTGCAATCGTCCCGACGTTGCCGGCTCGTCGGTCACTGTCCAACTGATGGCCCGGCCGCGTGTATAGCGCGGCGGATAGAGATCGAAATTGTGGAAGATCACGTCGTGATGGCCGCGCACGTTCTTGTCGAACCATGACTTGTAATCGACCGTGTGCATCTTGCGATCGCTGCGCTTGACCCGCGTATTGGGCGCGAGGTCGAGTTCCACTTCGGTGATGATGCCGACACCGCCATATCCGCCAATCGCCGCGTTGAACAACGTGGTGTTCGCAGAAGGCGTCGCGGTGACGACTTCGCCGCTCGCGAGCACGAGCGTAATGGCCCGTACCGACAGCACAACCGGCCCAAGGCCCATGTAACGCCCGTGCGCGTTCACCGACAGCGCACCACCTACCGTGAAGTTCGCGTAGGTCTGCATGATCTTGACGGACAGACCATGCGGATCGATGAAGTGCTGGATGTCGCACCAGCGGATGCCAGCCTGCACGCGAATCACCGATGTATGCGGCTCGAACCGGAGTATCCGGTTCATCTTGCGCATATCCAGATGCAGCGTACCCGGGCTGGCAGTGTGTCCGCCCATGCTGAAGTGACCGCCGCCTACCGATACCGGCAGATTGGTTTGCGTGAGCGCCTCGACGACTTCCTGCGTGGTAGCAGGCGTAGCGACTGAAAATACCGGGATCCGGTTTAGCTGGGTGACGTCGTTGACCGTTGCCATGTCTGCATCACTCCGCGATATTGACTTTGAGGTAATCCGAGCGGATTGCCGGATCGGGACCAAAGCGATTGGCGTGATCGACGCCGCGGTGCAGCAGGTGGATCAAAACCCAGATCGGCCCGAACACCGGGATGACGGCGGCTAATAACGACCATCCGTTACGACTGGTGTCGTGCAGGCGTTGCGCGGAGAGCGCGCTTGCACTCCAGAGAAAGACGATCGCAAAGAGGCTCGTGCCCGTTTCGCCAAACCAGGATCCGGCGAGGCTGCCGAACGCGGTGCACACGAGCGCGGCGATGACGATGCGGGTCAGCCATTCGCTGCGTGTAATGCGACCGCGGCTCAAAAAGAAAGCGGGGACGACTGTAGTTAATAGCATGTTTGTTTTCGCCTGTTCCCGGGAGTCGATTGACGGCTGCTGAAACTGTCAGCTTGTTTTAAGCTTCGGTGCGCAATTTTAAGCGGACTTGATATTATCGGTCGATCTTGATCTTGAGAAAACTGGCGCGGTATTGGCACATGTAATTATTTTCCATAGTAAATAGGCCGCTGCAACGACGAAACATAACAAGAACGCGTGAGACTTCATGAAATTTTATAAAATCGCGATTGCCGTGGTCGCCACACCGATCATCGTACTGGTGTGCGTATTGGGCGCCGCAGATTTACTGGCCCATAGCCGCGAGCAAGACGTCGCGCAGAGCGCTGCGCCGGCTGGATCGCGTTTCGTGCGGGCGGCGGACGTGGATATGCTGATACAGGAGCGGGGTCCCGCGAACGGAAAGCCGATTGTTTTTATTTCCGGCGCAGGCGCCTGGAGTTCGACATGGCTGCCGACCATGAATTATCTCGCTCAGGCGGGCTATCACTGCATTGCGGTCGACCTGCCGCCTTTTGGCTATACGAGCCGGCCGGCGGCCGATACCTACGACACGAAACACCAGGCGCTGCGCATTCTCGGGATGCTCGACACGCTGAAGCTTTCAGAGGTCGTACTCGTCGGTCATTCGTTTGGCGGGCGAGCGACGGTCGAAGCGTTGATGACTGAACCGGAGCGCTTTAAGGCAGCGGTACTGGTGGATGTTGCGCTGTCTATCGATCGAGCGCCCGCGCAGCGAGGGTTAATCGGCAATCTGCTTGCGCTACCGGTGGTCGCGCGACCGGTGATTGCCGCGACGGCGACCAATCCGCGGCTCACCGGATGGTTTTTACGGAAGTTCACCTCGCGTCACGACGCACTGACGCCCGAATGGATCGCCGTCTATCAGCGACCGCTCTCGGTGGTTGGGACGACGGTGGCTTACGAGAACTGGCTCGATGCATTTCTCAACGATCCAGGGCTCAGCAAAAGCAGCCACTCGCCGGACTACGCGTCGCTGACCATGCCGGTCGATGTGATCTGGGGTGCAACCGACGGCGTAACGCCCGTTAGCGATGGACTGCGCCTGTCGCGCCTGTTGCCTGACGCGCAAATGAACGTCTTGCCGGGCATCGGGCATATCCCTCATGTCGAGGACAATTCCGCGTTCAATCGTGCGATCGGTAGCTTCCTCGCGCGTTTGTCATAGCGCGTGGTCGATCTGTCGGAGTGGAGCATCCTGGACTGGCCGCCGGTCATCCCGACCCTGCGGCCAGCCCCTTATCGCTTACTTCGCGGCGCCGGCCTGAAACCACGCAGCAATCTTCTGCCGCTCGGCATCGGTCATGTGCGTGACGTTACCGAGCGGCATTGCCTTCAGCGTCACTGCCTGGTTGTAGATCCGTTGCGCGTTCTGCGAGATCTCGTCGGGTGTATCGAACATCACGCCGGCCGGGGCGCTACCCATCATGGTCGGGTGCGACGAGTGGCACGCGATGCAGCGCTGCTGCAACACCGGCGCGATATCCGCGACTTTCAGCACCGGCTGGTTCGCTGCCTGCGCCTGCGGCACGACCGGCTTCGGCATCGTCCACACGAGTGCGGCAGCCATCAGCGCTACACCGCCGACGGGCAGATACCACAGCACCTGGCCGCGATGCCGCATCACGAAGAACTGACGGATCAGTGCGCCGGCCAGCATGATGATCGCGAGCACGGCCCAGTTGTACGGATGCGTGTAGGTCATCGCGTAGTGGTTCGACAGCATCGCGAACACCACCGGCAGCGTGAAATAGGTGTTGTGCACCGAGCGCTGCTTGCCGCGTTTGCCGTAGATCGGATTCGGCGTCTCGCCCTTCAACATCGCGTCGACCATCTTGCGCTGACCGGGGATGATCACGACGAACACGTTCGCCGACATGATCGTTGCGAGCATCGCGCCGGTGATCAGATACGCCGCGCGCCCCGCGAAGATATGACACGCGAGCCAGATGGCGATCAGCACGTACAGGCCGACGCTTATACCGAGCAGTTTGTCTCGCGTACCGAGCAGACGACACAGCGAGTCGTAGACAATCCAGCCGGCCGCCAGAAAACCGAGCGCCGAGAAGATCGCGACGACCGGTCCCATATCGAACACGTTCTTGTCGATCAGGTAGGTGTTCGGCGCGAACAGATACAGCACGGTGAAGAGGCCGAAGCCCGAGAGCCACGTCGTGTACGACGGCCACTTCGACCAATGCAGATCGTCAGGCATTTCGGGTGGTGCGACCGTGTACTTCTGCATGTTGTAGAAGCCGCCGCCGTGCACGTGCCACAGTTCGCCGAACACGCCGCGTTTGCGCTGGTTCGCGTCCTGCGGCGGTTTCAGGCTGTTGTCGAGCGCGACGAAATAGAACGACTCGCCGATCCACGCGATAGCGACGATGACGTGAAACCAGCGAATCGCGAGATTCAGCCAGTCGGTGATAAATCCTTCCATGAAACTCCTCCACTTCCTGTTCGTTGTGCGCGTCGCGTCGCGGCTCGTCGGGTGGCCGGCGCGCGGACTGCGTCAGGCGCGTAGGGCGCCGTATGTGGGTGTGCGGTTGCCGTTCTGATCCAGCCGTCCGTCAGCGTTCAGCAGGTGTCTCCTCGTCATCTGCAAAATGCACGGACGGTGACCGGCCTTGTGTCAGCTACCGCGATACGTGCTGTATGACCACGGCGACACGAGCAGCGGCACGTGATAGTGCGAACCCGCATCGGCGATGCCGAAGCGCAGCACGACACGATCGACGAAGCGCGGCTGCGGCAACTGCGCGCCCGTGGCGGCAAAGTAGTCGCCTGCATGGAACACGAGTTCGTATTCGCCAACCACGAAGGTATCGTCCGCCAGCAACGGTGCGTCGCAGCGGCCATCGTGGTTAGTGACGGTGGTTTTCAGCAGGCGGCGCGTGTCACCGGTCAGCGCGTAGAGTTCGACCTTGACGCTGGCGCCGGGCCGGCCGTTCGCGGTGTCGAGCACGTGGGTAGTGAGCTTTCCCATTCGCAATTTTCCTTGTATCGATGCGAGGTTTCAGCGACGGCCCGATCCATGATGCGTGTGCGGCGGATCGAGGCTCCACGTCAGTGGCTACATACCCGTCGGCGGATCGAAGCGAGCGCCGTGGCAGCCATTGTAAAAAGGATGAACGCATTCGCGCACGAGCGATAGGAAAGATAAAGCCTGACGCATGACAGTCTGCTGAAAGCTGAACCCTGCGGCGACGGTATGACGACACGATTTATGCGTTTTACCGATCGTACCGGCGCCAGAATGACCCACTATATCGGCAGCGTGAATCCCGGTATCGCACCGGCGCGTGTTGTCAGCGCAATTTTGGCCCGCGAAGGTTATGCCCATGCGCAGCCCCGCTGCGTGTCCCGAAGACGGCGCAGCACGCCGGGTAACCGGGCCCCCGGCGTCTGAACGGACGCGGCGGCACGGTGCGTGCTCGCCCCATCGCGTTCGGTGCGCCTCGCACCCGTCGCTGCGGCAATTCGCCGGAGCGGCATGAATCAGGCGGAGAAACGAATGACGATGGCGCAGCACACCCCCCGCGGCAAGACCATGCTGGTCAGGCATGCCGATGTACTGGTGACGATGGATGGCGCACGGCGCGAGTTGCGCGACGGCGGCCTGTATATCGAAGACAACCGGATCGTTGCAGTTGGGCCGACATCCGAACTACCGCAGACAGCGGACGACGTGCTCGACCTGCACGGGCACCTGGTGATACCGGGGCTCGTCAACACGCATCACCACATGTATCAGAGCCTGACGCGGGCGATCCCGGCCGCGCAGGACGCCGAGCTGTTCGGTTGGCTGACGAGCCTCTACAAGGTGTGGGCGCATCTGACGCCCGAGATGATCGAAGTGTCGACGCTGACGGCGATGGCCGAGCTGCTGCTGTCCGGTTGCACGACGTCGAGCGATCATTTGTATATCTATCCGAACGGCAGCCGGCTCGACGACAGCATCGCCGCCGCACAGCGCATCGGTATGCGCTTTCATGCGAGCCGCGGCAGCATGAGCGTGGGACAGAAAGACGGGGGATTGCCGCCGGATTCGGTGGTCGAGCGCGAGGCGGACATCCTGAAGGACACGCAGCGGCTCATCGAGACGTATCACGACGCAGGCCGCTACGCGATGCTGCGGGTGGTCGTCGCGCCGTGCTCGCCGTTTTCGGTGAGCCGCGATTTGATGCGGGAGTCGGCGGTGCTGGCGCGGCAGTACGGTGTGTCGCTGCATACGCATCTTGCGGAGAACGTGAACGACATTGCGTATAGTCGCGAGAAGTTCGGTATGACACCGGCCGAATACGCCGAGGATCTCGGTTGGGTCGGGCGCGATGTGTGGCATGCGCACTGCGTTCAGCTCGACGATGCGGGGATTGCGTTGTTTGCGCGGACCGGCACCGGCGTGGCGCACTGTCCGTGCTCGAACATGCGGCTTGCCTCAGGCATTGCCCCGGTTAAACGAATGCGACTGGCCGGCGTGCCGGTCGGGCTCGGCGTTGACGGTTCGGCGTCGAACGATGGCGCGCAGATGGTTGCCGAAGTACGCCAGGCATTGCTGCTGCAACGTGTTGGTTTTGGGCCCGATGCGATGACCGCGCGCGAAGCGCTCGAAATCGCGACGCTCGGTGGTGCACGGGTGCTCAATCGCGACGATATCGGTGCGCTCGCGCCCGGCATGGCCGCCGATTTCGTCGCGTTCGATTTGCGCCAGCCGCTCTTTGCCGGCGCGTTGCACGACCCGGTTGCGGCGCTGGTGTTCTGCGCGCCGTCGCAGGTGGCGGTTAGCGTGATCGGTGGGCGTGTCGTCGTGAAAGAGGGAAGGCTGACGACGCTCGATCTAGGGCCGGTGATCGAGCGGCACAACGGGCTTGCGCGGACGCTGTATCAGGCGGCTGCGTAGCTACGATAGTCATTCAGCGTCTGAGTGAGCGGCACAACCGGCTCACTCAGCCGCAGTATCAGGTCGTTGCGCCACCAGGGCTGACGGATTGCGCGCAAGCACGCTGTGCGTCTTGCCGACGCAAGCCTGCGTAACAATGAACGCGGGCTCGCCTCACGGCTTGTCGATCAACGTGCGAGTCGCCTCGGCAACAAGCCCGCGCAGCCAGCGCACTTCGTCGGAGTAATGGCAGCGCTCGTGCCACAACTGGTAGTACTGCATCGGTGGAAAGTCGAGCGGCGCGGGCACGACCGTGAGCGGCAAGAACTTCGAGTAGTGATCGGCGAAGAGCCGCGTCGTCGTGAAGATCAGATCCGATTTGACGAGCACGTACGGCGCGAGATTGAAGTACGGCAGCGTAACGACGACATGGCGCTTGAGCCGCTCGCGTGCGAGGTGCACGTCGATTGCGCCGCGCTGGCCGACCGAATAGGGCGTCGGCGCGAGGTGGGGCGCGTTCAGGTACTGGTCGAGTGTGAGGCCGCCGCGTTTGGCATACGGGTGCGCGCTGCTCATCAGACAGACGATCTGATCGACGAACAGGTTCGACAGATGCAGTTGCTCGGGCGGCTCGGGCCAGTTACCGACGACGATGTCGAGCTTGCCGTCTTCGAGCGCGAGTTCGTAGTCGAACGCAGGACCGAGCGAATGGAATTCGAGTGTCGCGTTCGGCGCGGCCTGGCGGAAACGCTCGACGACGGTCGGCACGAACAGCACGTTCAGATAGTCCGGGCAACCGATGCGATAACAGCGAATCGATGTCGCCGGATCGAAGTTGTGCTGCTGGAACTTGATGCGCTCGATTTCGCGCAGCGCGTTCTGCACCGGTTCGAGCAGGCGCAGGCCGTACTCGGTCGGCACCATGCCGGATTTGCCGCGCACGAGCAGCGGGTCGCCGGTGATGTCGCGCAACCGGCGCAGCGCCGCGCTGATGGCCGGCTGGGACTGGTTGAGTTTGACGGCGGCGCGCGTCACGCTGCGCTCCATCAGCAGGGTGTGCAAGACCCGCAGTAAGTAGGTGTCGATCGCCTCGCGTTGCTGGCTCATGACTTCTCCGATTATATGTAAAGGCTGATCGAGGGTGCTGTAGGGTATATACGTTTTAATATAGACACAAAGCCGCGTCAAGGGTGGCTAACCCGGAAAGCGTGCTGTGGCGCGGCTTTGCGCGATTTTTGACGGCTCGACTGGCTGCGGCGAATTAGGTATTGTCGACCGGTTGCCGCAGTGCACACGAGGCTCTTCGGAGCGGCGGCGCAGGGCGGCAGACGGCGTATCGATGCACTACGGAATCCCATGGACGACTCTTCCCCTGCTTCATCTCCCGCACCGCGGCTCGCGCTGACGGGCATCAGCAAGCAGTACCCGGCCGTGCGCGCCAACGACGACGTCACGCTCACCGTCGCAGCCGGCGAGATTCACGCGGTGCTCGGCGAGAACGGCGCGGGCAAGAGCACGCTGATGAAGATCATCTATGGCGCGGTGCGTCCCGATGCCGGTGAGATCCGCTGGGAAGGCGAAACCGTCGAGATCGCGAGTCCGGCGGCAGCGCGCAAACTCGGCATCGGCATGGTGTTCCAGCACTTCTCGCTGTTCGAGACGCTGACGGTCGGCGAGAACATCGCACTCGCGCTCGATGAACCATTCGACCTGAAGACCTTAGGCAAACGCATCCGCGAAGTTTCCGCCGACTACGGCCTCGATATCGACCCGCAGCGCCACGTGCATAGCCTGACGGTGGGCGAGCGGCAGCGCGTCGAGATCGTCCGCTGCCTGCTGCAGAACCCGCGTCTGCTGATCATGGACGAACCGACCTCCGTGTTGACGCCGCAGGCGGTGCGCAAGCTGTTTGAGACGCTGCGGCGGCTGGCGGCCGAAGGCTGCAGCATCCTTTACATCAGTCACAAGCTCGACGAGATCCAGGCGCTGTGCGATACCGCGACCGTGATGCGCGGCGGCCGCGTAACGGGCCGCGTGACGCCGCGCGACGAAACGCATGCGTCGCTTGCGCAATTGATGGTCGGCCATTCGTTGCCCGATTACACGCGCCGCGCGCACACGCCGGGCAACGTATTGCTCGAGGTGAGGCAGCTCTCTGTGGCGAGCGCCGATCCGTTCGGCACCTCGCTCGACAACGTGTCGCTCGCGGTGCACGGCGGCGAGATCTTCGGCATTGCGGGTGTGTCGGGCAACGGCCAGGCGGAACTGCTCGCCGCGCTGTCGGGCGAAACGCGTAGCGCGCAACCGGATGCGATCGAGATCTGCGGCCGACCGGCGGGGCGGCTCGGCGCAGGCGCCCGGCGCGCGCTCGGCTTCGCGTTCGTGCCCGAAGAACGGCTCGGGCGCGGCGCTGTGCCGGCGATGTCGCTCGCGGAAAACGCGCTGCTCACAGCGCATCGCGAGAACATGGTCCGCTCGGGCTGGATCGATGCGCGCGCAATGAAAGCGTTCGCGCAGCGTTGCATCGCGGCGTTCGACGTGCGCTGCGGCGGCCCCGATGCACTTGCGCAAAGTCTGTCGGGGGGCAACCTGCAGAAGTACATCGTCGGCCGCGAGATGCTCCAGGCGCCGAAGGTGCTGGTCGTCGCGCAGCCTACGTGGGGCGTCGACGTCGGCGCGGCGGCGTTCATCCGTCAGCAGTTGCTCGATCTGTCGGCAAGTGGCGTAGCGATCCTCGTGATCTCCGAAGAACTCGAAGAACTGTTCGACATCTGCGACCGCGTGGCCGTGCTCGCGCGCGGACGTCTTTCGCCGGTGCGCCGGTGCGGCGACACGAATGCCGAAGAGATCGGCCGCTGGATGGCGGGCCTGTTCGGCGAGCACGACAGCGCAACGTTGCCGCCGTCACCGCCTGGCGAACCCGCGCACGCATGACGCCGCACACGAAAGCACACAGCGCACAGACAGATAACGACACGCTCACCACTCCGACCACATGATCCTTCCGTATCGACTCGAAGCGCGCACCTCGCCGTCCCGCGCGATGCAGCTCGCCGTCCCGCTGATCGCCGCACTGCTGACGCTCGTGATCGGCTTTCTGATTTTCGGCCTGGTAGGCCGCGACCCGTTGCAGGCAATGCACGCGTTCTTTATCGAACCGCTGTCGAGCATCAACGGCTGGACCGAACTGCTGCTAAAGGCGTCGCCGTTGTGTCTGATCGGTCTCGGTCTCGCAATCGGTTATCGCGCGAACGTCTGGAACATCGGCGCGGAAGGGCAGATGCTGCTCGGCGGAATTGCCGCAAGCGGCGTCGCGATCTACTTCGATCAGGCGAGCGGCTGGTGGATCCTGCCGACGATGATGCTGGCCGGCGTATTCGGCGGCATGGCGTGGGCCGCGATTCCGGCGCTGCTGAAGAGCCGCTTCAACACCAACGAGATCCTCACGAGCCTGATGCTCACCTATGTCGCCACGCAACTGCTGATCTATCTGGTGAGCGGTCCGTGGCGCGACCCGCAGGGGATGAATTTTCCGCTGTCGGAGATGTTCTCTGGCGACGCGCTCTATCCGACCTTCGCCGGCGACTGGCACTGGAAATTTCTGCGCGGCACGCGGCTCAACGCGTCGATCTTCGTCACGCTGGTTGCGATTCCGCTCGTGTGGCTCTTCATGCGCAAGAGCTTTGCGGGCTTCCGCATGAACGTCGGCGGTCTGGCACCGCTCGCTGCACGTTATGCCGGTTTCTCGGATCGCCGCACGATCTGGACCTCGCTGCTGATCAGCGGCGGGCTGGCTGGGCTGGCGGGTATGGGCGAGATCGCGGGGCCGATCGGGCAACTGCAGGCGACGTGGTCGCCGGGCTATGGCTTCACCGCGATCATCGTCGTGTTCGTCGGCCGGCTGCATCCGTTCGGTATCGTGCTGGCCAGTCTGTTGATGGCGTTGCTGTACCTCGGCGGCGAAGCGGTGCAGACGTCGATGCAACTGCCGCAGGCGCTCTCCGGCGTGTTCCAGGGGCTGCTGCTGTTCTGCCTGCTCGGTGCCGACCTGTTCGTGAATTACCGCGTGCGTCGCCGCCATACGGCCGCGCACGTTCCGCACGCCCACTGACTTCTCCAACACGACTCTCATGGATATCCAGCAAGCCAGTGCATTGACTTCGAGCGCCGTGACCGCAGCGATTCCGCTGATGTTCGCCGGCGCGGGCGAACTCGTCGCGGAGAAGTCGGGGGTGCTTAACCTCGGCGTCGAAGGGATGATGCTGATGGGCGCGGTGAGCGGCTATGCGGTCACCGCAATCACGGGCAACCCGTGGCTCGGCGTGATGGCGGCGATCGCGGCAGGCGTGGCCATGTCGCTGCTATTCGCATTTCTCACACTGACGATGATGGCGAACCAGGTCGCAACCGGCCTGTCGCTGACGATCTTCGGCATCGGTTTGTCCGCGTATGTCGGCAAGCCGTACACATCGGCGGCTGTGCGCGTGACGATCGATGCGTGGCCGATTCCACTGCTCTCGAAAATTCCGGTCCTCGGTCCCGCGTTTTTCAGTCTGACGCCACTCGATTACCTCGCGTTCGCGATGTTCGCGGCGATTGGCTGGTTCCTGTACCGCACGCGAGCGGGACTCGTGCTGCGCTCGGTGGGCGAGTCGCCGCAGGTCGCGCATTCGGTGGGCTTTCCGGTGGTCGGCGTGCGCTATGGTGCGGTGCTGTTTGGTGGCGGCATGGCGGGGCTTGCGGGCGGCTACTACTCGATCGTCAATCTGCATCTGTGGCAGGAGCAGCTCACGTCGGGACGCGGCTGGATCGCGCTCGCACTTGTCGTGTTTGCGACGTGGCGGCCGGGGCGTCTCTTGATCGGTGCGCTGCTGTTCGGTGCCGTGACGGGCCTGCAGTTCTACGCCCAGGCGATCGGCGTGCCTGTGCCGACGCAGTTTCTCGCGATGCTGCCGTACCTCGCGACGATCGTCGTGCTGGTGCTGATCTCGCGCAACCCGAACACGATCCGGCTGAATGCGCCGGCTTCGCTCGGCAAACCGTTTTTCGCCGCAGGCTGAGTGCATCTGGATAACAACGATCTGACAATCAACGACATCACTGGAGAAAACACAATGAGAAGAAAACTGCTGACCACGTTCGCGCTCGCGGCCGCATCGCTGAGTCTTGGCGCAACGCTTGCACAACAACCGGCACAGGCAGCCGAGGCACCTGGCGTCGCCTTCGTCTATCTGGGCAACCCGGGCGACGCCGGCTGGACCTTCGCCCACGATCAGGGTTCGAAAGAAGCCGAAGCGCAGTTCGGCAACAAGATCAAGATCACGCGGATCGAGAACGTGCCCGAATCCGCCGACTCCGAACGCGTCTTCCGCGATCTCGCGAACAAGGGCAACAAGATCATCATCGGTTCGAGCTTCGGCTACCAGGACTTCGAACTGAAGGTCGCGAAGGACTTTCCCGACACCGTGTTCCTGCATGCGACCGGCTACAAGAAAGCCGCGAACTTCGGCACCTATGACGTGCGCATGTACCAGGGCGCGTATCTCGCGGGCGTCGCGGCCGGCTATGTGACGAAGACCAACACGCTCGGTTTCGTCGCGTCGGTGCCGATTCCCGAGGTGGTCCGCAACATCAATGCGTACACGCTCGGCGCGCGCTCGGTGAATCCGAAAGTGCACACGAAGGTGATCTGGATCAACAGCTGGTTCGATCCGGGCAAGGAAAAACAGGCCGCCGAAACGCTGATCGGGCAGGGCGCCGACGTGCTGTTGCAGAACACCGATTCAAGCGCAACGCTGGCCACCGCTTCGGAGAAACACGTGCATGCGTTCGGCTGGGACTCGGACATGAAGAAGTTCGGTCCTGACGCGCATCTCGGGTCGGTGGTCGGACATTGGGGCGTGTACTACACGGCGGCGATCCAGCAGGTGCTCGACGGCAAATGGAAGAACGATCCGGTGTGGTGGGGCATTCCGCAGAAAGCCGTCAATCTCGAAGACCTGAATACCGGCGTCCTCTCCGCCGCCGCGCAGAAGGACGTCGAAGCGAAGCGCGCGCAAATCGCGAGCGCGAAGTGGGACGTGTTCACCGGTCCGATCAAGGATCAGACCGGTGCGGTGAAGGTTCCGGCGGGCAAGACGCTGGCCGATGCGGAACTGCAGCGGCTCAACTGGTATGTCGAGGGCGTCGACGGGGTGCTGCCGAAGTGATGCCGGCATACCCCTCGGGGAGCACTAGCTCGGGCGGATGCTGTACCAGAAGTAGGCGGGGACTTCGCGTGCCACGGAATAGATATCGCGGAGTTCCCAGAACCGCGGATACGTGCCACTTACGTCGCGTACGCCGAAGCGTTTGAGAGCAAGCGTGGTCCTGGGCAGGTGGAAGTATTGCGTCACCACGACGGCGCTGAACAGCCCCCGGCTGCGCATGAAGGCGCTTGCGTGACGGGCGGTGCTCCACGTATCGCCGCCCGTGCTGTCCACCACGATCTTGTCGGGTGGCACGCCGTGTCCTACCAGGTAGGCGCGCATGGCCAGCGCCTCATTCGTGCCGGATGGATCGATGCCGCCGCTCACGAAGAGTAGCCCGCACTGGCTTTGCTGATAGCACTGCAGCGCCGTGTCCAGCCTCGCCGCGAGCCGTGGTGACGGGGTGCCGTCGCGCTGCACCGCGTTGCCCAGCACGACGCCGACATCGGCCGGTTGGGCACGCGTGAGCAATCCCGCTGAAGCCAGCACAATGCCCCCCAGCAGCCATAGGCAAACGACGATACCGAGTGCTCTCCGGATTCTTGTGGGCATGGGCCTGGGTGTTGTTTTGGTGCGGTTCATGGCTGTCACCACCAGGTCACCGGGCTGGCCGATCGTTCGGCCGTGTGTGCAGGACTGGTTTTCATACTTGAACTTGATTGAGTCGTCGTCATTTCCATATTTCAGATGATGTGGGGTATCGCCCAGGCGTCGGTAGCGGTGAACCGGGCTGCCGCCCAACCTGAACCGTTCACGAGAACCTGCTAAAATACCCGGTTTTTCGCCGTACTACCTTTCAAAGGGACGCGCTGTGCTGTCTACCGCCAACATCACCATGCAATTCGGGCCGAAGCCCCTCTTCGAGAACATCTCGGTCAAATTCGGGGAAGGGAACCGCTATGGCCTGATTGGGGCGAACGGCTGCGGCAAGTCCACGTTCATGAAGATCCTCGGCAGCGACCTGGAGCCGAGTTCGGGCAACGTGATGCTCGAACCGAATATCCGCCTCGGCAAGCTGCGCCAGGACCAGTTCGCTTACGAAGACGTACGGGTACTCGACGTCGTGATGATGGGCCACACCGAGATGTGGGCCGCGATGACCGAGCGCGACGCGATCTACGCGAACCCGGACGCCACCGACGACGACTACATGCACGCCGCCGAACTCGAAGCGAAGTTCTCCGAGTACGACGGCTACACGGCCGAAGCGCGCGCGGGCGAACTGCTGCTCGGCATCGGTATTGCCATCGACCTGCACAACGGCCCGATGAGCAACGTCGCGCCCGGCTGGAAACTGCGCGTGCTGCTCGCACAGGCGCTGTTCTCGAAGCCCGATGTGCTGCTGCTCGACGAGCCGACCAACAACCTCGACATCAACTCGATCCGCTGGCTGGAAGACGTGCTCAACCAGTACAACTCGACGATGATCATCATCTCGCACGATCGACACTTTCTGAACCAGGTCTGCACGCACATGGCCGACATGGACTTCGGTACGCTGAAGGTCTATCCGGGCAACTACGACGACTACATGCTGGCGAGCACGCAGGCGCGCGAGCGTCAGCAGAGCGCCAACGCGAAGGCGAAGGAACGCGTGGCCGATCTGCAGGACTTCGTGCGCCGCTTCTCGGCGAACAAGTCGAAGGCCCGTCAGGCCACCAGCCGCATGAAGATGATCGACAAGATCAAGATCGAGGAATTCAAGCCGTCGTCGCGGCAGAACCCGTTTATCCGCTTCGAATACGAGAAGAAGCTGCATAACATCGCCGTCGTCGCGGAGAAGATCACCAAGAAATACGACCGCACGATCTTCAACAACTTCAGCATCAGCGTGCAGCCGGGCGAGCGCATCGCGATCATCGGCGAGAACGGGGCGGGCAAGACGACGTTGCTGCGTACGCTGAGGGGCAACCTCAAGGTCGATCACGGTACGATCAAGTGGGCCGAGAACGCGAACCTCGGCTACATGCCGCAGGACACCTACGAGGAATTCCCGGACGACGTCACGCTGATGGAGTGGATCGACGGTTATCGCCAGGAAGGCGACGACGAACAGTCGGTGCGCGGCACGCTTGGCCGGCTGCTGTTCAACGCGGACGATATCCGCAAGTCGGTGAAGGTGCTGTCGGGCGGCGAGAAGGGCCGCATGATCTGGGGCAAGCTTATGCTCGGCCGTCACAACGTGCTGCTGATGGACGAGCCGACCAACCACATGGACATGGAATCGATCGAGTCGCTGCAGATCGCGCTCGAAAAATACGAAGGCACGCTGATCTTCGTTTCGCACGATCGCGAGTTCGTGAATGGCTTGGCCAATCGCATCATTGAAGTGAAGACGGATGGTACGTTGAACGACTTTGGTGGGAATTACGAGGATTTCCTCGCTAGCCAGGGTGTGGAGTAAGCGCACCGACCGGCGGCGAGGTTGCTCATGTCACCCACGCCGCCGCGTTACAGCTTGTCGTACTGAAACCGCATCGCAGTACCTTCGCGTTGAATGCGCTCCCACACCGCGCGCTTTTCGTCGTCGGTCATGAAGACCCAGTTCGCTACTTCGCCGGCCGTGCGGCCGCAGCCCTTGCAGATTTCGTCGAAAAGCGTCGAGCAGACGCCGATGCAGGGGCTGTCGGGAAGTGCGTGAAGATTGGATGCCATCGGAGACCTTGAAGCTAAAAGCGAAAAAACGGGAACGTCCCGCTATGTTAAACGAAAGGACGTGGGCGCCTGCGTGAAGAAACAGTTCATGACCCAGTCGCAACCTGCCACACCAGCACCCCATTGAGCACGAGGATCGCCACGGCGCAAAGCCACGCGAGCAGCAGTGGCACACCGCGCACGCGCCAGTCGTGCATCAACAGCGGATCGGACGCATAGCGGATCAGCGGCACCACGGCCAGCGGCAATTGCAGGCTCAGCACGACCTGGCTCGCCACGAGCAACTGGTTCGAACCATGCGGGCCGAACAGCGCGACTGCCAGCAGCGCGGGCCCCATCGCGAGCGCCCGGGTCAGCAACGCACGTTGCCAGCGCGGCAGCCGCAGCCGCAAAAATCCCTCCATCACGACCTGGCCCGCCAGCGTTCCCGTCACCGTGGCGTTCAGCCCGCAGGCGAGTAGCGCCGCCGCGAACAAGATGCTGGCCCAGCGCGATCCGACGATCGGTGCGATCAGCCGGTGCGCGTCGGCGAGATCGGTCACGTTGCGATGGCCGTTCGCGTAGAACACGGCGGCCGCGAGTATCAGCAGCGCCGCGTTGATCACGAACGCAAACGACAGCGAGCCGAAAGTATCGAAATTCACGCCGCGCAACGCATGGGCGATTTCCGCCCGGGTGCCGCCGGGCGCATGTTGCTTGACAAGCGCCGAGTGCAGGTAAAGGTTGTGCGGCATGACGGTGGCGCCGAGAATCCCGGCCGCGAGCCAGACCATCCCCGCGTTGCGCAACAACTCGCCACTCGGCACGGTGCCGGCGAGTGCCGCGTGCCAGTCGGGTCTGGCGAGCGCGAGTTCGACGACGAAGCACAACCCGACGAACAGAATCAGCAGGACGACGACGGCTTCGAGCGTGCGCCTGCCGTACTGCTGAAGCGCGAGCATCGCGAGCGTGCCGACCGCCGATAACAGCACCCCGACGGTCAGCGACACGCCAAGCAACAGTTGCAGCGCCACCGCGCTGCCGACCACTTCGGCGACATCGCACGCGATGATCGCGATTTCACTGGTGATCCACAGGAACACCGTCGTCGCGCGGCGATTGCGCTCACGGCAGAGCTGCGCCAGATCGCGCCCGGTGACGAGGCCGAGCCGCGACGAGATCCATTGCAGCAGCATCGCCATCAGGCTCGATAGCAGTACGACGCTGAGCAACTCGTAGCCGTAGCTCGCACCGCCGGCCAGCGCAGTGGCCCAATTGCCCGGGTCCATGTAGCCGACCGCGATCAACGCCCCCGCACCGACGAACGAAAACCAGTGCGCCGGCCGACCCGGCTCGCCGCCCTGAGGCGGGCGGCGGCGATTCTGACGCAGCGCAAACGGGTTGGTATTCATCGCGAACCCTGGACGGTACAGCCGGTAAGCCGGTTTGGCGCAGGCAGCGGGCCCGGCCTTGCGAGGTATCGCGAGATGTCGGGCGGCCGGGCCAAGCCTATTGTGCCCGTCAACGCGCTTGCGAACATCGATTACCCTGCCGCGCGTGCGTCAATATGCATTGGCGATAAACCGTCGGCGCCATATGGCGCGCGGGCCGTGCACTGGCCCGACACGGTGCTACCGGAGCGGGAGGTTTTTTTCCGGCTGGACACGCGCGCATAACCCGTTAAAATTGCGCCCGTTTTGCAGCGCGAGATTTACACGGGAAAGGCGGAAACAAGGCACGGACATGCAGCGGACCCAACAACCACGAGCCGCACGCCCTGTACTGTTTGTGCGACAGGAAGGTTTTTTCTTTGGCGCGCGCAGCAATTAATGGTAGTTTTCGAATTTTTCGGGGGTGCCGTGCGCGGACGCGCGGCATCGGCGACGTAAGTTACATGAGCGACCGGTTCGGGCCGGTCGGCAACGGAGAACAGGATGAAGAGACAGGTGATGGGTCGGCTGGCCGCGCTCGTATTGTGTGCGGCACCGTGGGTGACGGCGGCAGCGAAGGACACGCAGCTGAATGTGTACAACTGGTCGGATTACATCGCCAAGGACACAATCCCGAACTTCACCAAACAGACCGGCGTCAAGGTCCAGTACGACAACTACGACAGCGACGACACGCTGCAGGCCAAGCTCCTCACCGGCAATTCCGGCTACGACATCGTCGTGCCGACCAGCAACTACGCAGGCAAGCAGATCGCAGCAGGCATCTTCGCGCCGCTCGACAAATCGAAGCTGCCGAATCTCAAGTATCTCGATCCCGCACTGATGGCGCTCATCGCCGGTGCAGATCCGGGCAACCAGTTCTCGGTGCCTTGGGCATATGGCACGACCGGTCTCGGCTACAACGTGACCAAGGCGCAAAAGCTGCTTGGCAGCAACGTGCCGCTCAACAGCTGGGACGTCCTGTTCAAGCCGGAAAACATCTCGAAGCTGAAGGCTTGCGGCGTGTCGCTGCTCGACGCGCCGGACCAGGTGTTCGCCGCCGCGCTGCACTACATGGGCAAAGACCCGATGAGCACGAATCCGGACGACTACCGCGCCGCGCTCGCGATGATGAAGAAGATCCGTCCGTACATCACGCAGTTCAACTCGTCGGGTTATATCAACGATCTGGTCGGTGGCGACATCTGCTTCGCGTACGGCTATTCGGGCGACGTGGTGATCGCGAAGCACCGTACGCTGGAAGCGAAGAAGCCGTACAAGGTCGAGTACTACATTCCGCAGGGCGGGGCGCCGGTGTGGTTCGACGTGATGGCGATTCCGAAGGACGCGAAGCATAAGGAAGCCGCGCTCGAATGGATCAACTACATCGAGACACCGCAGGTGCACGCTGCGATCACGAACGCCGTCTACTACCCGAGTGCGAACGCCGAAGCGCGCAAGTACGTCGACAAGGATGTGGCGAACGATCCGGCCGTCTATCCGCCGCAGGACGTCGTCAAGACGCTGTTCCTGATGAAGCCGCTGCCGCCTGAAATCCAGCGTCTGCAGACGCGGCTCTGGACCGAATTCAAGTCCGGCCGCTGAAGCATCGATAGCGATAGCGGATCGCAGGAAACAGCCATGCAACTCCTGAAGCCCTCGGTACTCACCGGGGGCTTTGTTCGTCTAACGCAGCTGAGAAACAGGTAAAAGCAATCGATCATGAGTGACCAGTCGAGCTTGCCGGGCACGGCCGGCAGTGTCGTCGGTAGCGCCGCCGGGGGTGCCACCGGGGGTGCCAACGATAACTTCGTGCAGATCGTCGACGTCGTGAAGAAATTCGGCGAGACGGTGGCCGTCAAAGAGGTCAACCTGTCCATCCGCAAGGGCGAGCTGTTCGCGCTGCTCGGCAGCTCGGGCTGCGGCAAGTCGACCCTGCTGCGGATGATGGCCGGTCTCGAGAGCGTCACGTCGGGCAAGATCCTGATCGATGGCGAAGACCTCGCGCAGTTGCCGCCGTACCGACGACCGGTCAACATGATGTTCCAGTCGTATGCGTTGTTTCCGCACATGACGGTCGAGTCGAATGTCGCCTTCGGCCTGAAGCAGGAAGGCGTGCCGAAAGCGGAACTGAAAGACCGTGTGCAGAGCGCACTCGAACTCGTGCAGATGGCGCGCTATGCGAAGCGCAAACCGCATCAGCTGTCGGGTGGCCAGCAGCAGCGCGCGGCGCTCGCGCGCTCGCTGGTGAAGCGGCCGAAGCTGCTGCTGCTCGACGAGCCGATGTCCGCGCTCGATAAACAGATCCGCCAGCGCACGCAGATCGAACTCGTCAACATTCTCGACAAGGTCGGCGTGACCTGCATGATGGTTACGCACGATCAGGAAGAAGCGATGACGATGGCTTCGCGCCTCGCGGTCATGAGCGAGGGCGAGATCATGCAGCTCGGTACGCCGCACGAAGTCTACGAGTTTCCGAACTGCCGTTTCTCGGCGGAGTTCATCGGCTCGACGAATCTGTTCGACGGCAATGTCGTCGAGGACGAGCCCGACCACGTGTTCATCGAAACCGCCGATCTGCCGACCCGCCTGTACGTGAGCCACGGCATCACCGGGCCGCTCGGCATGCCGGTGACGATCTCGGTGCGTCCCGAGCGCATCGCGCTTACGCGCAAGCCGCCCGAAGGTACTTACAACTGGGGCAAGGGAGTCGTCTCGAACATCGCCTACATGGGCGGCTATTCGCTGTATCACGTGAAGCTCGACGGCGGCAAGACGGTGATCGCCAACATGTCGAGCCTTGCGCTCTCCGAGATCGACTCGCCGACCTGGGGCGACGAGGTCTATGTGCGCTGGAGCGCATCGGCCGGCGTGGTGCTGACATCATGAAGCGCGCACTCGATGCTTTCATGGCTTGGCCGGTGCGGCGCTTCAACCTGAAGGGCAGCACCGCCGTCGTGGCGGGTCCGTTCATCTGGTTGTTGCTGTTCTTCCTCGTGCCGTTCCTGCTGGTCGTGAAGATCAGCTTCGCCGACTTGCGGCTCGGCATTCCGCCGTACACCGAACTGGTGACGTTGAAAGACGGGGTGGTCCAGTTCGCGTTCGACCTGTCGCACTACGCGTTCCTGCTGACCGACAGCCTGTACTTCGCGACCTATGTGAACTCGGTGGTGGTCGCGGCGATTTCGACGCTGCTGTGCCTGCTGCTCGGCTACCCGATGGCGTACTACATCGCGCGCTCGAATCCGGCTACACGCAACATCCTGATGATGGCGGTGATGCTGCCGTTCTGGACGTCGTTCCTGATCCGCGTGTACGCGTGGATCGGCATCCTGAAGAACAACGGCCTGTTGAACAACTTCCTGATGTCGATCGGTCTGATTCATACGCCGATCGAGCTGTATCACACGAACGCGGCCGTCTATATCGGCATGGTGTATTCGTACCTGCCGTTTCTCGTGATGCCGCTCTACGCGCACCTCGTCAAGATGGACATGACGCTGCTCGAAGCCGCCTACGATCTCGGCGCGAAGCCGTGGAAGGCGTTCTGGCAGATCACGCTGCCGTTGTCGAGAAACGGTGTGATCGCTGGTTGCCTGCTGGTGTTCATTCCGGCGGTGGGTGAGTACGTGATTCCGGAACTACTCGGTGGTGCGAATACGCTGATGATTGGCCGCGTCATGTGGAACGAGTTCTTCGACAATGCGGACTGGCCGATGGCATCCGCGGTGACGTGCGCGATGGTGTTGCTGCTGCTGGTGCCGATGGCACTCTTCCAGTATTCGCAGGCGAAGGAACTGGGGGAGAAGCGTCGATGAAACCGAATCGCATTCTTCAGTTCATCGCGCTCGGGATCGGCTTTCTGTTCCTGTATGTGCCGATCGTCAGTCTCGTCGTCTATTCGTTCAACGAGTCGCAGCTCGTCACGGTCTGGACGCGGTTTTCGACGCGCTGGTATGCCGCGCTGTTGCAGGACGACGAGCTGATTGCGGCGGCGCGGCTGTCGCTGCGCATCGCGCTGCTGACCGCTTTCGCGTCGGTTTTCATCGGCACGTGGGCAGGCTTCGTGATGGCGCGTATGGGCCGCTTTCGCGGCTTCACGCTGTACACCGGGATGATCAACGCGCCGCTGGTGATCCCCGAGGTGATTCAGGGCATTTCGCTGCTGCTGCTCTTCATCGAAATGGAGAAGTGGTTTGGCTGGCCGGCGGGGCGCGGCATCTTCACGATCTGGATCGGTCACGTGATGCTGTGTATTTCCTACGTCGCGATCATCGTGCAGTCGCGTGTGCGTGAGCTGCATCCGTCGCTAGAAGAGGCTGCGCTCGATCTTGGCGCGACGCCGTTGCGCGTGTTCTTCGCGATCACGTTGCCGCTGATTTCGCAGGCGTTGATCGCGGGCTGGCTGCTGTCGTTTACGCTGTCGATCGATGATCTCGTGTTGTCGGCGTTTCTGTCGGGGCCCGGTTCGACGACGCTGCCACTGGTCGTGTTTTCGCGCGTGCGGCTTGGCTTGAATCCGGAGATGAATGCGCTCGCGACGCTGTTTATCGCCGTGGTGACCGCTGGTGTGATCATCGGGAATTATTTCATGCAGCGAGCGGAGAAGCGGCGGATGGCGGAGGCGGTGGGATAGGCACTACCGCTCAGCGGACGCTGGATGGCGCACGGCCGAATCGTTCCTTGAAGCGTTCTGCAAATCGCGTGCGGGATTTGTACCCGCAGGCCTGAGCAATATGCGGAATGGTCCAGGCCGTTGTCTGCATCAGCATCATGGCGTGATGCATGCGGGTGTCGAGGAGCAATTCCTCGAAGCGCACCTGTTCTGTGGCCAGGCGCCGGCGCAATGTCGATTCGCTCATTGCGAGTTCGCGACCGGCTTCCTGCGCTGTCCAGCGACGCTCGGGTGCCTCGCTGATGAGGCTGCGCAATCGTTCGGAGGTGGTTATCTGCAACCCGTCACAGGCAAACTGATGGCCGCGGTCCGACAGCGCGATCAGCAAGTCCATCAGGCGATGCAGAAGCCGTTGATCGCTAATCTGGCGTGCTTCGATGCTCTGCACGCAATGTTCGAACGTCGACGACAAATCATCGTCTAGCGGAACCTGCTGGAATGCCATCGACCGGCGCTCTTTCGTTCGCGTGGAAGGGTGATGACGATGGAACTCAGCAAGCAGTCCGGTTGACAACGTCAGGAAGATCGAACGGAAGCGGCCTTCATCGCCCCCGGGAGTCTTCAGGATATCCGTGCACGTGCTCTGGTCGACGAGGATCAGGGACGACGGGCTATCGACCACCAGTCGTTGTGTTCCGTCGTCGAGCGTCAATCGACCTGTCACCACAAGCAACACGGTCGCTTCAAAAAAGCGGAAACGTTGCGTGTGCAGGGCCCGCTTCAAGCATGGTCGCGCCAGACCGCACAGGTTGTGCCTCGATACAGGCGCGCCGGATGGCAGATGCCAGCTCGCCTCTCCCATCGGCTCCCGAACTTTGGAGAGCGGTAGGGCGTCATCGGAAATGAGGTGAGGCGAGGCCATGGCTGGATCGTGGACGCGATATCGCTAGTCGAGCAGAACCTTCGGGTTCAGGCTGTACAGTCCGGTCACGCTGGCTTGACCCAGCACGGATGCGGAGGCAAGCGCGGCGCGCACGTTCGCTCCGGTAAGCGGACCGCTGACTTCGAGCGTGGGAGCGGCAAGCGCATAGACCGTGAACACGTAATGGTGGACGATCGCATCGTTCCACGGCGGGCACGGACCATCGTAGCCATAGTACTCGCCCTGCATGTGCTCGTCGTTCGCGAACCAGCCTGTGTAGTCGTTGATACCGTGGCGCCAGCCGTTATGGGCAAGCGGGCCAGCCTTGCCTCGCGGCGTGACGCCACTGGCGTGCGTGCCGGCGGGAATCTCGGTGATACCGGTCGGGATGTCGAGCAGAAGCCAATGGAAGAAGTCGACGCGAGGCAGCGAAGCAGGTACTTCACGGCCCTCCTGGTTGACGTCGTCGCCGCGGCTCGGCACATCCGGATCGTGGCAGACCACGACGAACGATTGCGTTCCTTCGGGCACGTCGCTCCACGCCAGATGAGGATTGCGGTTTGACGACAGGGCGACGTGCGAGACCGGGTCGGCGACGGCAAATGCGAACTCGCCGGGAATCGTTGCGCCGTTTTTAAAGCTTTGACTGATGAGTTGCATGGTGAGATGTCGTCCTGGGGGGCAATGAAGAAATCAGGCATGTGCCCGACCGGAAACGGCGACCACATGGTTAAGGCATTGTATGGGCGCTAATCAAGCCGGTGGCTCCCTATCCGGTCAAATAGTCGGTCAATCCGGTCAAACTGATTGTATTGGGTAGCCTTTTCGATGGTGCGCGGTACAGTGATGCGGCCGTATGTGTTCCGCCGACCTTTCCCGATGACGAGCGCCAATTGCCGTGAAACTCGACCCTCTTTCCTTGAGATTATTCGTGCGGGTCGTCGAGGACGGCACTATCACGAGCGTAGCCACCCGTGAGCATATTGCCGCGGCGGCAATCAGCCGACGGCTCAGCGATCTCGAAGAGGCACTCGGCACACCGCTGCTGGTACGCACGAATAAAGGCATTACGCCGACCGCGGCCGGGATCAATCTCTCGGTCATGGCGCGCGACGTGCTGGACGATCTGCAAAACATCGTCACGCGGATGCGGGAGTTCTCCGACGGGACCCGCGGACTGGTGCGACTGCTCGTCAATATCTCGGCGGTGTCGACCTTCATCCCGCCGCTTGTCAAATCGTTTGGCGAACGCTATCCGGACGTGCAGTTCCGGTTGATGGAGCGCGACAGTCTGTCGATTACCGAAGGTATCGCTGAGAACCTGGCTGACATAGGCGTCTTTACCAGCCTGCCATACAGCGCCGATATCGAGGTCTATCCGTTTCGTCATGACGAACTGAAAGTGCTCGTGCGCGAGGATCATCCGCTCGCTGCGCGCGAGTCGGTTACGTTCTCGGAGGTACTCGACTACGAGCATGTCGTGTTGCGTACCGGCACTCATCTGCGCCTGCGCATGCTGACGGCTGCGGGGCAAGCCGGTAAATTGCTGCGCTCCCGGGTGGAGGTCGCTTCTTACGATGTGCTGTGCAAGATGGTCGAGTGCGGTGTCGGGATCGGCGTGCTGCCCGCTGGCATTGTCGAGATCTATGCGCTTTCGGGAACACGTACGCTAGCGCTTGAAGATTCATGGGCGAGCCGCGAACTCTCCGTTTGCGTGCGTCGTGTCGACGCCCTGTCGCCCGTTGCGAGACTCTTCTTTGACCACCTGCGCGCCTCCCGCTGAAACCTTGCCGGCTGCCATCGCGTTTCGCGATGGCACGGTCGCAACTCGTTGATATACAGGGTTTCGCCAGCCCCCTACGATAAGTCAATCGAGGCCGAGGTCCGCAAATTTACAAAGACAGCGGCCGGGTCAACGACATGTCTGACAGACGCAACCTCGCGCAAACCAATGCTTGCGCAGTGAAGGTGCGCGCTCCATGCATGCAAAAAACCAGACAAAGGAAATCGGAGGAGCCATGGAGACGTTGCGAGAAACACAGGTAATGGAGATCGGAGTTTCGTCGCGATTCGTGCGTTACGCGACGCTCGGCGGTACGTGGGGAGCGTGGCTGTTCGATGCCCTCGATGCAACCATCTTCAGCTTCGTGATTCTTTCCATCGCACACACGTTCGGGGCAACGCTCGGGCAGGTTGTCTCGATCGTCGCCTGGTTCCTGCTTGCGACGGGCGTAGGCGGCCTGCTGCTAGGGAACCTGTCTGACCGGATCGGACGTAAGCGTGCGCTGCTGATCTCGGTACTGACCTATGCGACCGGTACCTTGCTATGCGGCTTCGCGCATAGCGTCACCGAACTCAGCGTGTATCGCTTTGCCGTGGGCATTGGAGTGGGCGGGCTGTGGTCTGCCGCCGTCGCGCTGGTAGGTGAAGTGTGGCCGGCCTCCGGCCGCGCTAAAGCCATGGCGTTCATGCAGACCGGCTGGTCGGCGGGCAGCCTTCTGGCGGCCGTCTTCGCGTGGACGCTGCTGGACGCCTCCGATCCTGCCTCGTGGCGACGTCTGTTCATGATGTCGGCAGCGCCCGCCTATTGCGTTGCGCTGCTGATTCTGGTGTTCGTCAGGGAATCGCCAGTCTGGCTCGAGAACCGCGAGTTCCTGCGTCGTAACAAGACCAGGGCGGGGCTGCTGCAGATATTCAACGCGGATCTGCGCAGAACGACCCTGCTTGCACTCTCCATCTCGATCCTCGGCATGTTCGGTTACTGGATCATCATGACCTTCACGCCGATCTACCTGCAGAGCGTCCTGAACGTGAGGATCGATCAGGCGCCGGTGTTCCTGGTATGGACAGGGGTGGGTGCAACGCTCGGTTATCTGCTCTATGGCGTCCTGGCGGAGCGTGTGGGTCGACGTCAGGCGTTTGCGGTTTTCTTTCTCGGCATCGCACTGGCTGTGCCGATCTTCGCCTATGGCGCACGCATGATTCCGCTGTACGACGGCCGGCTTGCGTGGACGACTGGAAACATTGCTGGCATCGGCGGGCTTTCCGCTTTGCTGGGCTTTTTCACGGGCTATTTCAGCGGATTCGGCGCCTGGTATGCCGAGCTGTTCCCGACCAGCGTCCGCTCCACGGCGGCCGGGTTCTGCTTCAACTTCGGCCGCGTCGGTGCGATCGCCGGCATCAAGCTGGTGCCGATGCTGATCCCCATCCTGGGTTTCACGCTGACCTATTGCATGGCTTCAGTGACCTACCTGTGTGCTGCCGCGCTGGTGTTCACGTTGCGTGAGACAAAGGGCGCGCAATTGACTAGCGGCAACTGAATTTTTCCAATCAACCGGAGCAGTTTATGAAGAGCTATCGAATCGGCCAGATCGTGCCGAGTTCCAATACCACGATGGAGACAGAAATCCCCGCGATGCTCAATGCACGGCAGGCCTTGTTTCCGGAGGAACGCTTCACCTTCCACTCGGCGCGCATGCGCATGATGCACGTGACCCCGAGGAACTGAAGAACATGGACGTGCAAAGCGACCGCTGTGCAGCGGAATTGATCGATGCGCGATGCGACGTGCTCGCGTACGCATGTCTCGTAGCGATCATGTGTCAGGGGCCGGGATACCATCGTCAGTCCGAGTCCCGGCTGAGCCGGGTCGCAGAGGAGAACGGGGTGCCCACACCGGTGATCAGTTCGGCCGGTGCACTATGCGAAGGAATCAAGGCGATGGGTTTTCGCAAGGTCGCCATTCTCACGCCCTACATGAAGCCGCTCACGCAGCAGGTCGCCACCTATATCGAAAGCGAAGACATCGAGGTGACGGACACCCTCAGTCTCGAGGTTTCCGACAACCTCGAAGTGGGGCGCCTGGATCCGATGAATCTGCTTGAACATGTGAAACGGCTCGATGTCAGCGAAGCCGACGCCGTCGTATTGTCCGCCTGTGTACAGATGCCCTCGCTGCCCGCGATCCAGCTGGTCGAGGACCGTTTGGGCAAGCCAGTATTGTCGGCAGCGGTCGCTACCGTCTATCGCATTCTCAAGACCCTTGATCTGAAGGCCGAAGTACGCGGCGCAGGGCACCTGCTTTCCGGACAATTCTGACCAGACGCCGGGTAATGGCACCGTGCCTGGGACAGTTAATCAGTCGGACCACCGACGTGCGGAGACTTTGGATGACACGTGCGCATTTGACCTCTATGGCCGTCATGATCACGGCGCTCATGACTGGCATCGGCTTCCCGGCTTTAGCCGATGCCAGAGTCACCCGACTGGAGATTACCTCGAAGCAAAGCTACGGCACGTTCAAACCCGGTGAATTCGAACACTGGGAAGGTCGCATCTTTGGTGAACTGCAACCCACCGAGAAGATTCGCGACATTGAAAAGGCACCGAGAAATGCCGATGGACTCGTCGAGTACTCAGCAAAAATCTCTTTGACCTTTCCGAAGGACCCGAAAAGCGGCAACGGTGTGCTTCTGGTCGACATTCCTAACCGGGGTCGTCCCTATGCACAGGCGCTTTACAACAGCCCGCGTGATGAGCCGTTTGAGGCCGGCGCGACTGAAGCGGGCACGGGCTTCCTTCAGGATCGAGGTTTCGCTGTTGCTGAGGTGCAGTGGGAACTGGGTAAAGGTGCCGACCTGCCTGTGTTTATCGACGGATCAGGACGGCAGCGCTTCATCGAAGGTGTCGGCTTCGCAATTGTCAGAGACGCCGCCGATTTCCTTGCGCATGCTACGTCCGATAAATCCGGCACGGCCAACCCCCTGCAAGGCGCTGTCATGTGGACACTCGCATCCGGCAAGTCGCAATCGGGGCGATACCTTAAAACTTTCCTCCTGAACGGTTTCAACATGACGGAGGGGCATCGCGTATTCGACGGCATGCATATTTTTGTCTCGGGCGCGGGCATGTTGCCCATCATGCAATCGGGCACGGGGCCGCAGTCGAGCGCTGCCGAGGTTCCGACTTTCGGTAACCCCGAATTTCGCGGCGTCAACGATGGCGTGCTGACCATCGGCGACGTCATTCAACGGGTCAAGGCGCGAGGTGAGAATCCCCCTCGCATGATTCTCATCAACTCCACGACCGACTACTTCTCGCTGCGAGCATCCCTGTCGCGTACCGGGGCCGAAGGGACGGCCGAGCGGCGCATTCCGGACAATGTCCGCGTGTATGACATTGCGGGTGCATCCCACGTCGTTTTGCGGGAGACCCACTGCGAACTACCACCGGCCAGACTGGATTGGAGTCCGGTTTCACGCGCAACGCTACTGCACCTGGAAGACTGGGTGGTGAAGGGAACTGAGCCGCCGGAAAGCCACCTCATGCCGCTTGTAGATGCCAAAAATGATCCGATGGTTCTGCACGCGCCGAGTTATCTGCCCAAAGCGATAGTCGAAATCCCGAAGCGTGACGAAGATGGAAATGCTATGGGAGGGGTAAGGCTCCCCGACATGGAGGCGCCGCTCGGCACGAACGCGCGGCAAAATCCACCGCTTTCTTTTCTGTGCATGCTTGCTGGCGCCTACGTCGCGTTCCCCCGAACACAGGCGGACGCCGAAGCAGCGCACGATGGACGTCGTCCCGTTCTGGAGCGATACACGACGCGCGACGAGTATGTGAACCGTGTTCGACGCGCGACGCGCGAACTTGAGCGGGACGGCTTCCTCCTGCCCGACGACAGCGCGATCATCATTCAATCGGCTGCAGCAAGTCCTCTCTGGCATACGTCGCCGTGATCGGGTGAGCTGTCGACAGGTTTATTGCGCTCTACTTATATCTATCCGCCGAGTGTGATCGGCTTGATGGCTGCGCGGCCACTCGGCATGAGCGCGTCGCAGCGATAGATGTTGTCCTGGTTCGGCGTTTTCGACCACGGGTCGGAGTTCCAGGCGAACCAGGTGATACCGACCAGACGGCGCTGGGCTGCGATTTGTGCAAAGTCTCGATGGACTTCCTGAACGAGCAGCGTACGACTCGCATCCTGCGAGGGGCAAGAAAAGTCGCTATTGGGAAAACCCCATTCGGTGACCCAACAGGGTTTGGCGCTCCCCGAGGCACCCTGTACACCACATTCCGCGAAAGTGACGTCGTCCAGGCGGGCAGCGCGCGCCGCGGCCGTGGCGGCATTGCCCGGTTGTGCGGACGAGGGATAGGTGTGAATCCCGTACGCATCGACGAGCGAATCGAGACCGTGCGCACGAAGAAACGCGAGCGTTGCAGAGAGACTGACCATGTCTTCTTTGCGGTTGTTATAGAGCTTCGCACCGTCCTGCGCATCGACGAACCCGGCGGAGATGATCGGCGTTTTCCGGTTGATGCTCGAATGGTCCCGCACGTCTTTGAGCACCGCGAGGATCTTTAGGTACTGGAGGAATCCTTTGGCGATCTGCTTGCCTTCGGGATCGTGGGCAAGATCGGCGAGACTGAGAATCTTGCCCTCGCCGGGTAACGGAAACTCGGAGTTGAAAGCCGCCCAGTTGATCTCGTTGCCGAGCTCGACGCCGGCAAGTGCGATGCCGTTGGCGTCCAGCTGATCGAAGATGAACTGGAACGATGCACGCGAGAGAGTCGGGTCGGCAAGGGACAATGGAGGGCCGCTCCACATCTGCGGAAAGAGTGCGGGCTGATAGGGGCGCCTGGGCGCATCGGGCGGGTAGGTCGGACTGATGCCGAGCTGTAGTTTGATGCCCTGCGCGGCGGCCCGTTTGGCGTAATCGATACCTTTGGCGTCGGCCGTGATGCCGCAGCGGATCACATGCACACCCGCGGCCTTCAACTGGGCGAAGACAGCGTTCTGGTCGGCGATGCTGGCACGCATCGGGTTGACTACGTTCACGCCGATGACGACATTTTCTGCATGTGCTGCTGTCGATAGCAAGCATGCGCACGCAGTGAGCGCGCCGAGCGTTGCCCAACCGTACCGCCCAATTATTCCGAGCATGGATTTCTCCGCAGCCAGTGGGTAGCCGACACAAAGCCGTCATCATCGATGGCAGTCAGTGCGACCGGAAGCGGGCGGGCGTGGGGTGACCCTTCGCTGTCGTGGAGGTGATGGTAGAGGAGGGAGCTTTCTGTTGGCTTGTGGGGCGTGCCAGCGTGTACAGTAGTTTCGGCCGCAGTCATGCGGTTTTTCCGGCATTCCCAACCACCTTTCTTACCACGACCTTCCATGCAGACACGTCTCAGAGTTGCCCGCCCCGTCAGCGATCTTGCCAGGTCGGAGCGCATGTATTGCGCCGCGCTCAACCTCGTTGCGCTGGCGAGATTTCATGATCATCAGGGGTTCGACGGTGTGATGCTGGGAAGGTCCGGCATGGACTATCACTTCGAGTTCACGCAGTGCCGCACGCATCCGGTTGCGCCGTCGCCGACGCATGAGGATCTGCTGGTGTTTTATGTGCCGGACAGCGAAGAGTGGCAATCGACTTGTGACCGTCTGGTTGAAAACGGTTTCGTTGGCGTGCCGTCGTTCAATCCGTATTGGGATGTGTCGGGGCGGACGTTCGAGGACCACGACGGTTATCGCGTGGTGCTGCAGAGGGCGGCGTGGTCTCTTTGACGTAGTGGCGGTAGAGACAGGCTTGCGTGTGAAGCCGGTCGCTCAAACCCTATACCCAATCCGCAACCCACCCCAATGCCGCCCGCCGACAAAAATCGGCACGGACACATCCTTCATCAGCACGAACGCATTGCCACCCATATCGCGCCGATACGTTTGCAGTAAAAAGCGCTTCGTATGCGTGCCCGCGGCGCGCCCGGTGCGATCGTCGAAGAGTCGCCGGTTGCGGCAATGCGCCGCGTTCCATACGGGGTCCGTACCCTGCGGCTGCGAAAACTTCAGGTTATGTGTCGGCAGGTAACCGTGTGTATCGACGGCGGCGCAGAACGCGACGCGCGGATCGAGTGAAAGCAGCGGCTCCTGGATCGCGGGCAGCACGCGATCGGTGAACAGCGTGAAGCGCGTCATGAACTGCGGCGGATTCGTGCCGGGCATCGGCGCGTAGTGCGCGTCGAACAGATCGTCGAGTGCGATATCGCCGCGGGCCACCGCGGCCTCAAAGGTCTTGCCGATTTTCTCGGCAGCATGTTGGGCCGCTTCGATAAACGGCGTATCGGTCGTCTCGACACCGGCTGCCGCGGTCAGTTCGATCAAGGTCTCGGACACACCGAGCAGATTGCCGAGCCGGTTTTTCGCCTGCACGAAATTCTCGCTCGAATCCTCGACACCGCCCGCCAGTTCCAACACCTGCGCTTCGAGCCCGTTGCATTGCGTTTCGATCTCGCCGGTCAGCGTCGCGATCTGGCTTGCTTCGTCGTTGAGTTGCGTGATCGCGTGACCGGTTGCGTGAACGACATCGCCGATCATGCGCGTGCCTTCGCGCACACGATGGGCGCGTTCGGTGTTGACCGAACCTTCCGCAATCAACTGCTCGGTCTGCTGCGTGAGTTGCGCGAGCGTCGTTTCGATCTGACCGGTGGCCTGCGCCGTTTTCGCCGACAGATTCTTCACTTCGGCCGCCACCACGGCAAAGCTCTTGCCCGAATCGCCGGCCCGTGCTGCTTCGATCGCGGCATTGAGCGCGAGCAGATGGGTTTGTCGCGCGATCAGCGAAATCTCTTCCGACACGCGGCTCACATGCGCGAGCGCGGCACGCAGCGCGCCGATCTGGCTTTCGATCACCGTGACGCCTTCCACCAGCCCGTGAATATCCGCGAGCGATGTTTCGAGCGTCTGCTGCGACTGCTCGACGCTCGTTGCGGCCCGCGCGCTGACGCTGCGCATTTCGCGAGCGGCTTCGGCGATACGGTGATTGCCCGCCATCGTTTGCGCTGCCGAATCGCGTAACGCCCGGCACACATGGGCCTGATTCTGGATGCGCGTGGCTACTTCGTCGACGTGGCCGGACACATCGCAGATCTCGATGCCCAGGGTACCCGCCTGAGCGGCGATATCCCCGACTACCGTACGCGAACGGGCGGGGTTGCGCAGACGGGAAAAACTGAAGCGCGGCATGACGGTGTCTCCTGATCGATCCCACGCGAGAGGTGGCGGGATTGGCGGCAGCGGGGTCGTCGCTGTGCTGCACGAACGCCTCGCCTGCTCTCCGCGTTTACGGCGCGCGCACGCGGAACTTGATACGGGATGTCCCGTGGCCGATATCATGCGGATTCGTCGGCAGGTTTTCGCCTGCCTTGTTTTTGCTTGTGCCTTGAATTAACACCGCATGCATCGATGATCGAAGGATTTTTCCGCGTCGGACTCTGGCACCAGCTTGTCCAGCTATGGGAGCTGATCGTGCTCGTCTGCCGCTTTGTGTGGGATCTGCTGCGTTTTCTCGGCGGTGGATGAAAGCCCGACGTCATGCATCGAGCGGTGAACTCGGGTAACGTTGGATGCGCGTCGCGCAATGCCACGCAGGCCGCTTCAATCGCTTACGTTCCGTTACAAGAGGATCCCCCGATGAGTTTCGATTCCACCCAGCGCTTCACCGACCGCGTCGCGGACTACGTGAAATACCGGCCCACCTATCCGCGCGACGTCGTCGATTTTCTGCATGGCGAGTGCGGGGTAGCGGACGATGCGCGGGTGGCCGATATCGGTGCGGGCACCGGTATTTCGACGAAGCTGTTTCTCGATGCGGGCCATCCGGTGGTCGCGGTCGAACCGAATCAGGCGATGCGCACAGCCGCCGACGCATGGCTTAGTAGCGCACCGTCGTATCGCAGCGTCGCCGGCACCGCTGAAGCGACCACGCTCGACACGCACAGCGTCGATCTGGTGATCGCGGGCCAGGCGTTCCACTGGTTCAATCCGGTGACGGTACGCGACGAATTCGCGCGCATTCTCACAGCACAGGGACGTGTCGCGCTGTTCTGGAACAGCCGCTTGCTAACCGGCTCAATGTTTCTCGAAGAGTATGAGGCGCTGTTGCAGCGCTACGGCGTCGACTATCGCGAGGTCGCCGATACCTATGGCGACGATGCAACGATGGTCCGCTGGTTCGGTCCGCGTTTCGTCGGCAGCGGATGTTTCCCGAATGCACAGCAGCTCGATTTCGACGGACTGAAAGGGCGCCTGATGTCGTCGTCCTATGCGCCGAAGGAAGGGCATCCGAATCACGCGCCGTTGCTCGCCGCGCTGCGCGATCTGTTCGAGCGCACCGAACAGCACGGCACGATCGAATTCAGGTACGACACGCGAGTTTACGTCGGTCGCGCTACGGGCTGATGGTCGGCTGAACGGCCCGCACGTTCAGGCCGGCTGCACCGCCGTTTTCTCCACGAGAAACGCGCGTAAATCGCGCAGTACCTGCTCGGGCGATTCTTCCATCGGAACGTGCCCGAGCGTCGGGTACATGATCGAGCGCGAGCCCGGAATACGACGCGTGAATTCCGCGGCGTGCGCAGGCGGAATCCAGCGGTCTTTTGCACCCCACAGCACGAGCGTGGGCACGTCCAGCGTCTTCATGGTGTCCGTGTCGACTTCCTTGAAATCGAGCGTCGGCACCATCTTGCCGATCGCGGTGCGCGCGCCTTCCGCATGGAAAAACTCGATGTAGCGGCGCAGCGTCGTCGGCGACAGCTTGCGCGGATCGCCATAGACATTGCGCACCGCGCTCTTCACGATCGGCTCCGGCAGCCACCAGGGCGAGCTTGCGCGGACCAGCGCGTAGTTGAACAGGTCGATGTAGATCGGCAGCTTCATCGGAAAGCCGGCGGAGTCGATCAGCACGAGCTGCTCCACCGCCTCGCGATGCCGCACCGCGTAATCCCACGCAATCATGCCGCCGAGAGAATTGCCGATCAGCGTTGCACGCGTCACGCCGATTGCCTGCATGAACGTATCGATGAAACGCCGGTAGGTCGGCAGGTTCATGGTTTCGATGCCGCCCGACGCGTTGCGCAGCGGCCCCGTTACGCCGAACGGCGGCAGGTCGAGGCGAATCACGCGGTACTCGCGCGCAAGATCGCCGGCGATGCCATCCCACGTATGCAGCGATGCGGCGAAACCATGGATCATCACGAGCGTACGTGGGCCCGTGCCCTGTTCGACGTAGTGCACGTCGCCGCCCATGATCTGCACGAATTTCGAGCCGCTCTGCGTGTAGCGGCTGCGCAGATCGGCGCGCGGCACACTGGTGATGCCCAGCCGCGCGGCGAGCGAGCGGCGCGGCAGCGGAGCCGGCTGTGCGGGCGAGATGGATTCGAGGCTTGCCATGTGATGTGTCTCCCTGACCGGCGGCTGTTGCCGCCTCAGTGTTTACCGCAATGTCTACAGGTGTCTACCGTATCTGGCAGAGAGTAGACAACTGTACACATCCCGTCAAGATCGTTTAGAGTGCACGCATATCTGGCCTTCCACGCCGTTTTGCAGGACATCATGGAATTTGAACCCGGCATCGAACCCGAGCTTGATCTGGATCAGGAGCTTGCCCCGGGCAAGCGCAAGCTGATCGAAGCGGCGCTGCGGCTCACGGCCGGCGGCCGCAGTTTCGCAACGCTCGGTCTGCGCGAACTGGCTCGCGAGGCGGGGCTCAACCCGAACACGTTCTATCGTCATTTCGATACGCTCGACGCGCTCGCACGCGAGGCGGTCGCCTGGGTGAGCCGGCGTCTGCGGCCGATGCTGCGTCGCGAGCGCTGGCTTGCCGCACACGACGAACCGATGAGTGTGCCGCGGCGCGCCAGCGCGGCGTTTTTTGCGTTCGCACTCGACAATCGCGAGGCGTTTCTCAGCGCGCTCGCCGAATATCACGGCACGTCGCCCGCGCTGCGCGAAGCGGTGCGCGCGAACCTCAACGAGGTCGCCGCCGAAATGGCCGACGACGTCGTGCAACTCGAGCTGATGCCGTCGCTATCGCGCGCAACGATCGATGAAATCTGCACGCAGATCGTGCTGCAACTGTTTCATCTGTCGCACGAGTACATCGTGAACGCGGTGAATCGCGAGGCGCTGGTGGACTACGCGGAGCGTTTCATCATCCGGTTGTTTGCTGGTGCGATCGTGCTCGTGCAGCACGATCCGGCCGCGCCGGTGGCAGCGTCGTGAGCCGGTAGCGTTACGCGCTGTGTATTGACGGGCGTTGATGAAAAAGAAAAACACCCTGCGGGCAGCGCGCACGCAGGGTGTCGGAACAACGGTACTGCGATGTTTGAAACGGTGATCGCTTACGTATCGGACCAGCCGCCCGAATCGTCGTTGCTGCCCATATCGACGCCGCCACCCCCGCCGCCATCGTTCCAGTCGTTCGATCCCCGACCGAAATCCAGACCGCCGCCGTTATCGCCACCGGCGGCGCGACGTCGTGCTTCTTCATCGTCGACAACCACGTCACGCTCGACGACCCGGTCGCGGCCCGAATTCAGCGCTTCGCCGAGCAGTACACCGGTGAGCAGTCCGCCCATGCCGCCACCGAAACCACCGCCTTGCTGGACGATGACGGGCGGCTGCTGTTGCGGATAGTAGGGCGGCGGCGGTTCCTGCGAACGGCCGAAGCGTTCATCCGCTTCGCGGGCATACGGCGACTGGCCGGGTACCGGTGCCGCGCCGGCAGGGTACGGATCGGGGCGACCATCGGCGCGCGCTTTCAGGCTTTCTACGCGACGGTCGAGTTCGTCGAGCTGATAGGGCGGCACCGGGTTCTTGCCGTTCGATAGCGTTTCGACCTGCTCGCGCAATTGTCCTTCGACGCCTTCGACTTCTTTCTCGAGCACATCGTGTCCGGGCGCGGTGGACAAACGCACGTCGAGCTTCAGCGAACGCACGGCATTCAGCAGATCGGTGGCGCGTTTCAATTGCGTGCGGCGTTCATCGTCGCTACGCGTATCGTCGTTCGAGCGAGCGCGTCGCAGCGTCCAGCGCAGTACGAACGCAATCACCGCGATGAGCAGAGCGATGCCGATCCACCAACCGATCGACGGGCCGTGGCGTTGCGGCGCCTGCGGCGCAAACGCCGTGGTTTGCTGCTGAACGATCGCATTGCCGGTGCGGTTCGCAGGCGCGGCGCCTGCGCTCTGCTCGGCGTTACGGCGAATCCGCGCTTCGGTCTGCGCGAAACGCGTCGGATCGGTGAAGCGGATTTGCGGATCGAGTGTCTTCGCCTGCTGGATCTGCGCGAGCGCGTCGCCGGAGCGGCCTTCGCGATCGAGCACCTGGCCGTACAGGTAGTGCGCGTGCGCATTGTTCGGATGCGCTTCGAGCACCTGGGTCAGGCCGCTATCGGCCTGTTGCCAGTTGCCCTGGGACATCGCCGATTCGATCTGCTGAACGCTCGGCACCGCGAACGCAGCGGTCGAAGCGAGCATCAGCGACAGACACGCTGCTGCGAGGAATTTCTTCATGATGCGGACCGGGCGGCTAGCCGCCCGTCTCCATGTGTCGACCGGAACCGGTGCAGGGCACCGGTGCCGATTTCATGCAAGATGGTTGCGCGGTAGTGAGATACCCGTCCTGCCAACCAGACTACTGCGCAGGCGTATTCAACTGCTTCTTCAGTGCTTCGAGACGGTCTTCGACAGACGGACCGCGGTTCAGATCCGCGAGCTTGTCGTCGAGGGCCTTGCCGCTTTTCGTGTCGGCGGAATTAAGCCGTGCGTCGGAGCGCGCATTCGACAGCGCCACCTTGTCTTCGAGCTTCTGGAAATCTTCCGACAGATTCTTGCCGCCGATCCCACCGAGCGCGCTGGCCGCGACATCCTTGGCCTGCGCGATCTGCTGCTTCGCCTGAAGAATATTAGAGCGCGCATTCAGATCGTTGCGGCGCTGACGCATGTCGTCGATCTGCTGCTTGAGCTGGTCGACGGAAGGTTCCAGCGTGGACAGTTCGCTCGCGAGCGCATTGCGTTCGGCTTCCGCGTTCGCCTGGGCGCCGAGCGCTTCGCGCGCGAGGTTTTCATCGCCCGATTGCAGCGCGCGCTTCGCGCCGTCTTCGTACTTCTTCGCTTTATCTGCGGCGACGTCGCGCTTGCTTTGCTGCGTGGCGACCTGCGCCTGAATCTCGATCAGCGAGTTTTCCGCTTTCGCGATGCTGTCGTCGAGTTCGCGAACGATCTGCCGCGAGTCGCGCGACGGGTCCTGCACGGAATCGGCAGCGTCGTTGAGAAGACCCTTGAGCGTGCGCGAAATGCTGTCAATAAGCGACATGAAACCCTCCATTGATTGAAAACGGCGCCCGGCGTCCAGCGCCAGCCTGCGCCGCGCGAAAAACGCGTGCTGCACAGGCTGTGCGCAGCGGTGCCGACCCGGACATCGGGGCGCCCATGCGAATTGCAATAGTCCGGCCACGAATAAGCTGCTGACGATGCTACCTGTGGCGAAAGATCGTAAAAGGTCCTAAAGGGCCAGACTGTCCGCGGATATTACACCACGGCCTCCCTTAAAACGGTCTTAAAACGCCGGTTTCCAAAACCGTTTTACATGTGTTTCAAAACGGTATCGTGAACGTCTATTGGCAGTGTTTTTTATTGTCGTTTTTGTCGCTATTCGCAGATCGTCGACGTTGTACGTTGCAGCGCTGGCCGGTCAGGCGAAATGTCCGTCGGGGGTTGCCGGATCGGGGTGCGAGTCGTCTTCTTCGGAACTGGCCGCACGGCGCGTGCGGGGTGCTTTGGCGGCGTTTGCAGCGAGAGACGCAGCCTTGGCCGCAGTCACGCGCGCAGCGGCTTCTGCGGCTGCCTGCAGGTCTTCGGCGCTGGTGTCGGTTAGTGGTGCATCGAGCGCGCCGGCGGCTGCCGCGACCGCTGCCGCGGTTGCGGCGAGCGCGTCGTGATGTGCTCGCAGTGCGTCGGGTATCGATAGCGGGGCGCCGTGATGTTCGCCGAACGGCGCACCGGCGGACGATGGATCGGACGTGTCGCGCGGTTCGACCACGGGCGCGGCTTTTGTCGCTGCACGCGGTGCAGTACGCTGTTTCGTCGCAGTGCGCGCGACGCGTTGCAATGCTTCGTTCAATGCATCGGGTTCGCGCGGCGCATTGAGCCGATCGACGATGCTGGCGGCCTTCACCTGTTCGCTGGTCGCGCCGAAGCTGAGCACGGCCCGGCGCATCAGTTCGCTGACGCTGATCCCGAGGTCTTCCGCGCTCGCGGCGATCGCGCGTTTCTGCGCGGGCGTGACGAATACGACGATGCGTTCGGTAGGCTTGTTCATGATCCGCTCACGTGCCTTGTTGACTTCGTTTCCTGCGGGCGCGGGACGCTACGCCGTGTGCGCCGCCGCCTGATGACTTCATCATAAGTCGAGTTGCCCGGATGCGAAACCGGGCGGCACATGAAAATGCCGTGACTTCAACAAGTTGTACGCTTTTCGGCGGGTTTGTCCACAGGGTGTTCAACATTTTCTGTTGATAACCGTCGGGCATCGCACAGACCGGCCGGACGGCGTGTCCGCGCGGTACAAACGGGGTGGCGTGGGCGTCCGCGGGACCATGAGTGAGGGAATTCTTACAAAAAAACTGGCAAACAGGCCGCTCGATTTCTTTAGAATGCGCTGTTAAGTTGCGCCGGCATCTTTGTCCGGTGCACCATGCGGCACCCCGGGGCTTGGGGCCGCATGGCGGTGTCTGCCTCGCGCAGCGCCGTCCGTTCGGGCGCCGAAGATGCGCCGCGACGCGCCAACCATTCCAGTCATGCCTATCATTAAACGACCGCATTCTTCCCAGTCGCCCGGCCAGTCCGGAGATCGCGAACCCCGCTTCAACGCCGGAACCCCCACGGGACGACCGCGCGAAAACCACACGCCGCGCCGACGTTCGTTCGGCGTGACGCTCGCGCTGTGGTTTGCCGGATTCTTTGCGACGCTCGCCGTGATCGGTTCGCTGATCATCGGTTATGCGCTCGTCGTGATGGGACCGCAATTGCCGTCGCTCGATTCGCTGACCGACTATCGTCCGAAGGTACCGTTGCGCGTCTATACCGCGGACCACGTGCTGATCGGCGAATTCGGCGAAGAGCGCCGCAGCCTCGTGCGCTTCCAGGACATCCCCGACATCCAGAAGAAAGCGGTCCTCGCCATCGAGGATTACCGCTTCTACGAACACGGCGGCGTCGACTTCCTCGGTATTCTGCGTGCGGGGATTGCCGACCTGATGCACGGCGGCGCATCGCAGGGCGCGAGCACGATCACGATGCAGGTGGCGCGCAACTTCTTCCTGTCGAGCGAAAAGACCTATACGCGCAAGATCTACGAAATGATGCTTGCGTACAAGATCGAACGCGCGCTGACCAAGGACCAGATTCTCGAGCTGTACATGAACCAGATCTATCTGGGCGAGCGTGCCTACGGCTTTGCCGCGGCCGCGCGCGTGTATTTCGGCGAGGACCTGAAGGATGTCACGCTGGCGCAGGCCGCGATGCTCGCGGGGCTGCCGAAGGCGCCGTCCGCGTATAACCCGGTGGTCAATCCGAAGCGCGCGAAGATTCGCCAGGAATACATCCTGAAGCGGATGCTCGATCTGAAGTACATCACGCAGGATCAATACGATCAGGCCGTGAAGGAAGACATCCATACGAAGACGGCCGGCAACGAATACAGCGTGCATGCGGAGTACGTCGCCGAAATGGTGCGCCAGATGATGTACACGCAATACCGCGACGAAACCTATACGCGCGGCCTGAACGTGACGACGACGATCGATTCCGCCGATCAAACGGCAGCTTACGATGCGGTGCGCAAGGGCGTGATGGATTACGAACGCCGCCATGGCTATCGCGGACCGGAAGGGTACGTCGAATTGCCGCCGCCCGGCGACGACCGCGATCAGGCGATCGAAGACACGCTCACCGATCACCCCGACAACGGCGAGATCATCGCGGCTGTCGTGACCGCAGCGGGGCCGAAGCAGGTGACGGCCCAGGTGCTCGACGGTACGGTTGCGACGATCAGCGGCGACGGACTGCGATTCGTGGCCGCTGCGCTATCGCCGCGCGCGTCGCAGACGCTGCGCATCAAGCCCGGTTCAATCGTACGTTTGATTGCCGATGCGAAGGGCAACTGGCAGATCACGCAGTTGCCGCAGGTGGAAGGCGCGCTAGTGTCGCTGACGCCGCAGGACGGCGCGATTCGCGCGTTGATCGGTGGCTTCGATTTCAACAAGAACAAGTTCAATCACGTAACGCAGGCCTGGCGTCAGCCGGGGTCGAGCTTCAAGCCGTTCATCTATTCGGCGTCGCTCGAGAAGGGTCTTGGGCCGGCTACGATCATCAACGACGCGCCGCTGTATTTCCCGCCGACGACACCCGGCGGCGACGCATGGGAACCGAAGGACGACGATCAGCCCGAAGGTCCGATGTCGATGCGCCTCGCATTGGAGAAGTCGAAGAACCTCGTGTCGATCCGCATCCTGTCGTTTATCGGCACGAAGTACGCGCAGGACTACGTTACGCAGCGTTTCGGTTTCGATGTCGACAAGACGCCGCCGTACCTGCCGATGGCGCTCGGCGCGGGTCTCGTTACGCCGCTGCAGTCAGCGGGCGGGTACTCGGTGTTTGCAAACGGCGGCTATCGCATCAATCCGTATCTGATCGCGGAAGTGGACGATGCGCGCGGTGAACCGCTGTCGAAAGCGCAGCCGCTCGTGGCCGGCCGCGACGCGCCGCAGACACTGACACCGCGCAACGCCTACATCATGAACAGCCTGCTGCACTCGGTGGCGACGGCGGGCACGGGTGCGGGGACGAACGTGCTGCATCGCTCGGACCTGCAGGGCAAGACCGGTACCACGAACGATGCGAAGGACGGCTGGTTTGCCGGTTATCAGCAATCGCTCGTCGCGGTGGCGTGGATGGGCTACGACCAGCCGAAATCGCTCGGTAGTCGCGAATTCGGCGCTCAACTCGCGCTGCCGATCTGGGTCGAGTACATGCAACGTGCGTTGCGCGGCGTACCGCAGGCCGAACCGGCAATGCCCGATACCGTCACGACGGTGGATGGCGAGCTGTTCTTTGCCGACGCTACGCCGGGCAACGGGTTTGTTGCGAGCATCGGGATGGATGCGGCGAATCCGCTCGCGGGCGGAACGGATGCCGTGGGTAATCCGGGTGGGCTGACGCCGCCTCCGGTGCCGACCGTATCGTCGGGTGAGAAACAGCAGATTCTCGATCTGTTCGAATCGAACAAGCCTTGATCGGGTCTTGATCCCGTCGTGCGTGGACGCTGTGTGCGTTCACGCACGGCGTATCGGCCAGCAGCAGCGGAAAGCTGCCTTCATTCAAACACCTGGCATGGTTGTCCGGGTGTTATCAACAGGTCTTTCAACACAATCTGTGGACAACGTCGCGATCCGCGCAGGGTTGCGTTGCGCGACCGTGTGCGGACGCAATCGCCCGAGTGTGTCGTTGTCGTCGGCCCCTAGTCTGTGCGGACCTGCATGACTGCGCACCCGCGACGGCAATGCCATTCACATCAGATAGTTAGAGTCGCTGCGCGATACTTATCAACAGCTCTGTCAACAGAAACTGGGGATAACTCCGTCGTCACACGATCGCGTTTTGCATCGATCGCGTGACGACGCGACACTTTTCGCATCACCCTGCAAAAGCACTGTGCGCTCAACGCGTTAGCGCGCTTGTCCGAAGGTTTTCAACAGCCTGTTCAACATGAACTGGGGATAACCCCGCTGCGATTCAGTCGTGTGCGGTGCTGGTCGATGCTGGTGAGGCCGTCGCTGTTGTCGTTGCCGCAGATGTAGATGCAGTCGCAGGCAGCGGATTGCCCATCGCCTGGAACAGCGTGGCCGTATCGGTGAGCCGCGCGCCCGTGTAGCGAATTTCATCGAGTCGCGCGTTGCGATATTGCTGTTCGCTCGAACGCGTGTTCGTCACCGCCACCGCACCAAGGCGATAGCGTGCCGACGTCTCGGTGAAGATCTGCTGCGCGAAGCGCGCCGCCGTACTCGCGGCATCGAGTGCCTGCGCATCGTGTTCGAGCGATGCGAGCGTATCGGCGACGTTCTGGAACGCGGCCAGCACAGTCTGCCGGTATTGCGCGACCGAGGCCTCGTAGGTATCGACGGCTGCGCGGCGTTGCGCGAACAGCGCACCGCCGTGGAAGATCGGTTGCGTGAGCGACGCGCCGATACTCCAGAGCGCACCCGCGCCCGACGTCGCGAGCGGCCAGCTGAAGCCGCCTTTGCCCATCGACGCCGTCAACGACAGGCTCGGAAACATCTGCGCGGTCGCGACACCGACTTCGGCCGCGGCGGCTTTCAACGTCGCATCGGCGGCGCGGATGTCGGGCCGCGCACGCAACAGATCGGACGGCACTGAAACCGGCACGTTTTCAGGCACATGCAGGCTGGCGAGATCGAGATCGGCCGGTGCGGCGTCGGGCGTGCGACCGAGCAGCACGGCGAGCGCATGGCGCGTCGTCAGCCATTGCTGACGCAGGCCAGGCAGACTCGCCGACAGCGTTGCCGCGCTCTGTTGTGCGCTGAGCAGATCGCTGTGCGATGCCGCGCCGAGTTCGTAGCGCCGCTTCGTGTCGTCAGACTGCTGCTTAGCGAGCACGACGAGACGCTCAGTCGTGTCCACCTGCTCGTGCAGTGCTGCCGCGTTGATAGCAGCGGACACGATGTTTGCCGCGAGCGCACGGCGCGCCGCATCGAACTGGTACGCCTGGGTGTCGACGCGGGCCGCCAGTGCCTTGTCCGCGAGACGAGCAGCGCCGAACAGGTCGAGCGTGTAGTTCGCCTGAATCTGGCCGACAAACACGTTGTAGAGCGAGGTGTTCGGGCCGAGGCTCGGAAAACCGAGCGCCCGCTCGCGGGTCGCCTGACCGTTGGCGTCGATCGTCGGCAGCAGCGAGCTGCCGATCTGCGCGCGCAACTGTTCGTGCGCGGCCGCGAGGTTTTTGTCGGCGGCGGCGAGCGTCGGGCTGTTACGCAACCCTTCGTCGACCAGCGCGTTCAGGTCGTCCGACCGATAGAGCTTCCACCATTCGGGCACCGCTTGTGCGCCGGCGACGAACCGTTGCGTGACGCCGTTGGCCTGTACCGTTTGAGTGGGTTGCGGTTCGGCGCCGTAATGAGCCGGTTGCGGCATCGCAGGCGGCGCGCCGTTTGGACCGAACGAACACGCCGCGAGCGCGAAGGCGAGGGTGGCGCCGCACGATAGGACGGTTGCAGTACGACGCAAGGAAGAGGTGTTCATGATCAGTTTCCCGAATGCGCGGATGCGTCGGTGTGCGGATCGCGCTCGCTGCCGCGCACGCGGAACCACGTTGCATAGAGCGCAGGCAGATAGAACAGCGTCAACACCGTGGCGCTCGTGATCCCGCCCATCAGCGCGGTCGCCATCGGTCCGAAGAAGTTCGAGCGCAACAGCGGGATCAGCGCGAGGACCGCGGCGGCGGCGGTCAGCGTGATCGGCCGGAAGCGGCGCACAGTGGCGCCGACAATTGCATCGAATCGTTGATGGCCGGCCGCGATGTCCTGCTCGATCTGGTCGACGAGAATCACCGAGTTGCGCATGATGATGCCGAACATCGCGATCACGCCGAGCATCGCGACGAAGCCGAATGGTTGACCGAACATCAGCAGTGTCGCGACGACGCCGATCAGTCCGAGTGGCGCCGTCAGCACGACCATCAGCACGCGCGAGAAGCTCTGTAGCTGGATCATCAGCAGTACGAGCACGGCGATCACCATGATCGGCATCTGTGCGTTGATCGAGGTTTGCCCCTTCACGCTTTCCTCGACCGCGCCGCCGATCTCGATGCGATAACCGACCGGCAGCGTGCGGCGAATCGAATCGAGTGCGCCGTCAACCGCATGCGTGACGTCGATGCCCTGTGCATTCGCGATGACATCCGATTGCACGGTGATCGTCGGCTGGCGATCGCGTTCCCACACCACGCCGTATTCGAGGTCGTTGCGCAGCGCGCCCAGCGTGCCGAGCGGCACCGGGCCGTTAGGCGTCGGCATCGCGAGCGTCAGCAACTGCGACGGGTCGACGCGTTCGCTCTTCGGTGCGCGCAGATCGACGCTGATCAGCTTGTCGCGCTCGCGATACTGCGTGACGGTGTAGCCCGAGAGCGTCATCGCGAGGAAACTCGAGACGTCGTCGGAGGTGACACCGAGTTCGCGCGCCTTCTTCTGATCGATCTCGAAGCGCACCGAACGCTCGGCCGGTTCATCCCAGTCGAACTGCACGTTGGTCGTGTGCGCGTCGGCACGCATCGTTGCGGCAACGCGTTCGGCGATTGCACGTACGGTCGCGATGTCGTCGCCGCTCACACGGAACTGCACCGGGTAACCGACCGGCGGGCCGTTTTCGAGCCGGGAGAGCCGCGTGCGGATGGCGGGAATTTGATTGCGCAGGATCGGTTCGAGCCACTGCGCGAGTTTCTCGCGATCTTCGACGCTCTTCGCCGTGACGACGAACTGCGCGAAGTTCGCTTGCGGCAATTGCTGGTCGAGCGGCAGATAGAAACGCGGCGCACCGGTGCCGACGAAGTCGACCATATGATCGATTTCCGGCCGACCATCGAGCGTCTTCTCGAGCCGTTGCGCTTGCCGCAACGTTGCTTCGAACGAAGCGCCTTCGGGTAGCCGTACGTCGATCAGCAGTTCGGGGCGATCCGAACTCGGGAAGAACTGTTGCGGCACGAGCGTAAAGCCCGCGAGCGCCACGACGAACAGCGCGACAGTGATGCCGAGCACGACGAAGCGTCGTTCGATGCACCAGCTGATCCAGCCGCGCAGGCGGCCGTAGAAGCGCGTGTCGTAGATGTCGTGTTCGGGTTCGTGTTGCTGAGCGGCGTCATCCGTGTGTGCCAGCGCAGGCGTTGCGCGCTTGCGCTCGGGCAACAGGTGATACCCGAGCAACGGGATCAGCACGACCGCGGCAAGCCACGACGCGATCAACGCAATGGCGGAGACTTCGAAGATCGAGCGCGTGTATTCGCCGGTACTCGATTTCGCTAGAGCGATCGGTAAAAAGCCGGCTACCGTGACGAGTGTGCCGGTCAGCATCGGAAACGCGGTGCTCGTATAGGCGAACGCGGCCGCGCGGGTCCGGGTCCAGCCCTGTTCGAGCTTCACCGCCATCATTTCGACGGCGATGATCGCGTCGTCGACAAGCAGGCCGAGCGCCAGCACGAGCGTACCGAGCGAGACCTTGTGCAGCCCGATATCGAACAGGTACATGCACAGCGCGGTCACGGCGAGCACGATCGGAATCGAGATCACGACGACCATGCCGGTGCGTACGCCGAGCGACACCAGGCTCACCACCAGCACGATCGCGATCGCTTCGGCGACCGCTTCGAGGAAGTCGTCGACCGAGTGCGACACGGCGTGCGGCATGCTCGACACTTCGACGAGTTTCAGTCCCGCAGGCAGCGATGCGCGTAGCTGCGCCATGCTCGTGTCGAGCGCCTTGCCGAGGCGGATTACGTCGCCGCCGGGCTGCATCGTCACACCGATACCGAGCACGTCGTGGCCGCCAGCGCGCATGTGCGTCGACGGTGGATCGTCGTAACCGCGCTTGATCGTCGCGATGTCGCCGAGGCGGAACGAACGGTTATTGATGCGGATCAGCGTATCGGCGAGCGCTTTCACGTCGCCGAACTGGCCGGTTGGGCGCACGAAGACGCGGTCGTCGGCGGTGGTTAGCGTGCCCGCGGGCGAGACGCTGTTCTGCGAGTTGATCGCCTGGGCGAGCTGCTGCGGAGAGATGCCGAGACGCGTGAGCTGCGTGTTGGCGATCTCGATGTAGACGTGCTGGTTCGGATCGCCGAAATAGTCGACCTTGCCGACACCCGGCACCCGCAGCAGAACGGTCCGTAACTGATCCGCGTAGTCGTGCAGTTGCGCCGCGGAGAAACCGTCGCCCTGCAGCGTGTAGATATTGGTGTAGACGTCGCCGAACTCATCGTTGAAGAACGGTCCCTGCACGCCGGGCGGCAGCGTCGCCGCGATGTCGCCGACTTTCTTGCGCACCTGGTACCAGGTTTGCGGCACGTCGGCGACCGGCGCGGAGTCCTTCATCGTGAAGAAGATCATCGATTCGCCGGGCCGCGAGTAGCTGCGCAGGAAATCGATCGACGGGGTTTCCTGCAGCTTGCGTCCGATCCGGTCGGTGACCTGTTCCTGCACCTGCCGCGCGGTGGCGCCGGGCCAGAAGGTCTGGATCACCATTACGCGGAACGTGAACGGTGGATCTTCCGATTGCGCGAGCCGCGTGTACGCCATGATGCCGAACAGCGTGGCGAGTGTGATCAGGAAAACGACCAGCGCCTGATGCCGCAGCGCCCACGCGGACAGATTGAAGCGTCCTTCTTCGTGTGCTGCGCTCATGACGCGAAGTCCTCGGGATGCAGCGGCGCCATCACGCGGACCTTTTCGCCTGCGGTGACCGTATGCACGCCTTGCAGTACGACGCGTTCGCCGTTCTTCAGGCCGTTGGAGATGGCGACAGTACGTTCTTCGTAGCGGGCAACCTGTACGCGGCGCAGTTCGAGCACGTCGTCGGTGCGCACGACCCATACGGCCGGCGCGTTACCGTCGTGGAAGAGGGCGGTGGCGGGCACCGTGAACGACGCGGCGGACTGCGCGGCGTTGCCGTTCAGCGCGACGTCGGCAGTCATGCCGAGGCGCACGTCGGTGCCGGGGTTTTCGAGCGTGAGCCGCGCACGCCATGTGCGGCTTTGCGGATCGGCGGCTGGCGACAGTTCGCGCACGCGCGCGGTAAAGCTGCGGCCGGGCAAGGCGGCGAGTGTGACCTTCGCTGTTTGTCCAACGGCCAGCGCGGCGAGCGCGCTTTCCGGCGCATCGACGACGATATCGATGTCGCCGCTCCACGCGAGGTTGTAGACGGCCTGTCCCGCGGATACGTTTTGCCCTGTGTCGGCCTGCTCAGAAGTGATCACGCCGGCATGGTCGGCGGCGAGCGTCGCGTATTGCAACTGGTCTTTCGACAGCGCGGCCTGCTGCGCGGCCTGGTCGCGCTGGGCGCTCGCCGAAGCGTACGAATCTTCAGTCTGTTCGAGCTGTGCCTGGGCGATCAGGTTGTCGCGAGCCTGGGCGCGGTCGCGATCGAGTTGCTGCTTCGCGTACACCAGACGATGCTGCGCGGCGTCGAGCTGGGCTTGCGCGCTGGCGGCGTTTTTCTGCGCATCGGCGGGGTCGAGGCGCGCGACGATCTCGCCGCTCTTCACCGTATCGCCGAGCCGCACCCGGCGCTCGACGATCTTGCCCGCAATCCTGAACGACAGCGGGGTCGAATAGCGGGCCTGGACTTCGGCCGGCAGCGTCATGGTGTTGGGCCGCCCGTCTGCCTGTACGGCGGTGGCAACGACGGGCCGCGGTGTGGGCGCGGCAGCTTCTTTCTTCTGGCACGCGGCAAGCAGGACGACGCTGGACAGAACCAGCGCGCACGCTGCGCGGCGCAACGGCACGGGCCGTCGGGACGAAGGGCGCAGCGCCTGTGCTGCGCGAGAACCGGGACGATTCACGATGACTCCGATCTACAGAAAGCGAATAAGGGCACGTTTGTAGACAAGGAGACGAAGCTCTTGCCTAAAATGCTGACTCGCATTCTAATACATACATGTATCTGAGTGTGCGAGTGAATCGAAATCCATTCGATGCTAGACTTCGGCCCATGAAACGAACCCGCCTTACCCGTGAGCAGAGCAAGGACCAGACGCGCCAGCGCCTGCTCGATGCTGCGCAAGCCATTTTTATGAAGAAGGGATTCACCGCGGCCAGCGTCGAGGACATCACGGCTGCGGCCGGTTATACGCGCGGTGCGTTCTATTCGAACTTCCGCAGCAAGCCGGAGCTGTTTCTCGAGCTGCTGCGGCGCGACCATGACCTGATGCAGACGGAGCTGGAGGATATCTTCGCGGGCGACAACACGCGCGAGGAGATGGAAACCCGTGTGCTGCGGTACTACAGCCGTCTGCCTTTCGATCAGAAATGTTTCCTGCTATGGGCCGAAGCCAAGCTGCTCGCAGCACGCGACGCGCGCTTTCGCGTGCGTTTCAACGCGTTCATGTATGAGAAACGTGAACAGCTTGCGGCCTATATTCGCGAGTTTTCGGTGCAGACAGGTATCCCGCTGCCGTTGCCCGAGGAACAACTGGCGCTGGGGCTGATGGCGCTGTGCGACGGTGTGCAATCGATGGTCACGACCGATCCGAAGAACGTCTCGGACGATATGATCCAGTCGGTGCTCGGTGAATTTTTTGGGCGGGTTGTGTTTGGGCGCGGCGCCGGCTGATCTGCCGGTGTCGGCCGTTGAGGTATTGCGTGGCGAACAGCTTCAGGTTTGCAGATGCTCGTCGGGGGCGTCGAAGGCGTGGCTCAAATGGCGGGACTTCGGCAGTGCAATGGTTTCCCACTGCTGCGGCGCACTTCCCGCGGCCGTTGAGCCGGCGGAAGCATGGTCGGTGGGCAGGCCATCAGCCCGGTCGGCAAGTGTAGCCTCCGTGCTGTCACGTGCCGTATGGGCAGGCGCAGCAAAACACGAAGCGGACAGCAGCACCATGGTCATCAGCGTCGAGGTTTTCATCGCGCGACCTCCTTTCCTCATGCGGCGCAAGGACCGCAGCAAGCGCCGTGCCATTTGCGCCAGCCGCGCAGACACGGACGCTGGGCGCGCAGTCGCTTCGCAGCGAGACGCGCTTTCTACCATCTTATACGGCAATTCTTGCAAGCGTCGGTAGCGGTGGAGCATCGATGCCACCGCCCGGCGCCGAACGGACCTCGGTAAGGACGATCGTTCGGTTAGACGCAGCGGTCGTTTAACGCTGTACGTCGAAGCGGGTCCACGGCCACGACGGCCGGTCGCGCATATAACCGTTCAGCCAGTTCCACTGCGGATGGCGTTTCATGAACGCCTGCGCATCGAACGGTCGTCCGCACGGGTGCCCCCAGCGTGCGTAGAACGCCATGTCGCGCGCCATCTCGCTGTCGACTACCTTACCGTCGTTGGCTCCCCACGGATTGAACGGCCCGTGGTCCGAGCCGCCGAAGCGCGCGTCGTCCAGCTCGAGATGCCCGCAGACGGTTCGCGAGCATGGATTGTCGGCGCGATCGAGATAGACGTCGTGGTGATCGGCGATCATCTGTTTCGCGAGTTCGGTATCGATCTTGCCGTGATGCTGTTCTTCAAGTTGCATGAAGCGGAGGCGCCGCGCGCCGTTTTTGCGGACGTCCGTGTAGTCGTCACCTTCGCCGATGCATTCCTGGTTGCGGATCTTCAGATCGGTGGCGGTGTTGTAGCCGCTATAGAAACCGTCCTTCGTGCTCTCGAAGCCCGAGTAGTGCAGGCCGAGTTCATAGCGCGCGATCTCACCGGTTTTCGCGTCGCCGAGCAGCCAGCTGTTCGCATAGCCGCCGTTGTTGGCGAGCGCGAACATCTCGCACCATTCGGCGATGCTGTTCGCGTACTGGCTCGCGCGCCGCGACCGGTAGAACTCCGGAGCGCCCGCCGGGTTGTAGCCGACGAAGTTCGAGATCGTCGTTTCGGTCACCATCAGTCCGGCCGCAGTGACCCAGAAGTCCGTCAGGCTCGAGATGCAGCCGGGCAGCCCTTGCATCAGGATGCGGTGGCCCGACTCGGGGACGATGTCGAACACGACGTTGAACGCATCGCCGGCCGCGTAGCGATCCCATGAGTTGTGCGCCATCACGATGCGGCCGTCGCGCGTCGCGCTGCCGGTCGCAATGAACGCGCTGCAATGATGGCCGCGCCGGCCGCGCCATGGCTTCACGCCGAGTTGGGGCTGCGCCGCTGTCGCATGGGTCGGCCACCAGCTCTGCAACAGATCCATATAGCCGTTCCACGCGAGCACTTCCGCGAACGGCAGCTTCGCGCCGTCGGCGATGCCCTGGATTTCGTCGGTGAATTCGCGGTCGAGCTTCGGTGCGAACTGCGAGACCGCCGCCTCGACGAACGTGTCGAAGTCTTCGCCGGTGTCCCACTTCGCGAGGTAGCGCGCGGTGTGAACCGCGTTGCGAATCTCCGTGGCGAGCAACTGGCCGTGCTGTTCGCCGCGGTCATACGGCTCGCCTTCGAGGTGGACGAAAATCCAGCCGGCATGATCGCGGCGGGCGGCATCGATTGAGGGTTCGCTCATCTTCGCTCCGGTCAGCAACACATACGCAACAAACAAGCAACGCGTGCGCACCGCTGCGCATCGAAGCTCGGATGCACGGCGGCGGGGGATCGTTTCATTGTAGAAAATCTGCCGGCGCTTTGCCGGTGCAGATGCATCGCGAGTGTCGCGCGATCGCTCAGCGGTGCGGATTCATCCTGAAGTACGCATCGAGCAGCGACGTCTTGTAGACGACTCCGGCAAGCAGCGGATGCTGCGCGCTTTCGATCACCGGCAGCCGTTCGCCCTGGAACGCCATGAAGTGCTGGAGCGCGACGCCGAGCGGCATGTCCGGCGTGAGCACGTCGAAGTGCGGTTGCAGGTAATCGGCGGCGGTGCGCGTCGAGGTCTCGCGTCGCTCGAGCAGATCCGAGGTGATGTCTTTCAGCGCGACGACGCCGAGAAAGCAGCCGGCCTCGTCGGTCACATACAGATATTTGACCGGGTACTCGAGAAACACGCGTGTCATTTCCTGCACCGTCGCGCCCGGTTGCACGACGGTATCGGGTGGCTTGATCAGTTCGCGCACCTGGGTCGCGCGCAGCCGCACACGCTCCTGTTCTTCGCGATTCCGATGCAGCGTGATTTCGTACATCGACGTCTTGGCGATCGCGCGCGAGACGAAGTACGCGACCACGCACGACAGCATCAGCGGCAGCACGACCTGGTAGCTGAGCGTCATTTCGAAGATCATCAGAATCGCCATCAGCGGCGCCTGGGTGGCGCCGGCGAGGAAGGCGCCCATGCCGACCATCGCGTAGGCGAACGGCGCGGACGTGCCGTGCGGCCAGAGCGCGTGCATCGCCTGGCCGAACAGCGAGCCGAGCACCGCGCCGACGAAGAGCGTCGGCGTAAAGATCCCGCCGATCGCGCCCGAGCCCGCGGTCGCCGCAGTGGCGACGAGCTTGAACACGAGCACCAGCACGAGTGCGCTCCAGGTCCACGGGGAATGCAGGATCGCGTTGACGACGCTGTAGCCATTACCCCAGACGTCGGGCGTCCAGACCGACAGGATGCCGACCACGAGACCGCCGAGCGCAAGCTTCAGCGGTAACGGCAACGCGATACGCTGGAAGCCCGCCTTCGATACATCGAGTAGCCGCAGGAACTGCGGCGCCGCCGCGCCGCACAGCAGTCCGAGCGCGACGAACAGCAGCACTTCGACGCCGGTCACGGGCGGAAAGACCGGCATTTCGTAAGGCGGACGATAGCCGCCGAACTCGCGCATCGTAATGTTCGCGACCACCGACGAAACGACGACCGGCCCGAAGCTTTCCATGGCGATCGAGCCGAGCACGATTTCGGTGACGAAGAACGCGCCTGCAATCGGCGCACTATAGGCTGCGGTGATGCCGGCCGCGGCGCCGCAGGCGACCAGCAGGCGCAGCCGCGGCGGATCGAAGTGCACCCAGCGGCCGATCAGCGACGCAGCGAGCGCGGCAAGCTGGACCATCGGACCTTCGCGGCCGATCGATCCGCCGCTCGCGATCGTGAACAGCGACGACACGCTGCGCCACAGGCTGAGTCGCACCGGCACGACGCCGTCGCCGATCGCGACCGCTTCCATGTAATCGGTGTGATTGTTGCGTTCCGTCCCGCGCCGTGCGATCAGCAGGATCACGCCGGCTACGAGACCGCCTGCCGCGGGTAGCCAGATGCGCACGGTCCATGGCAAGCGGCGCGCCATTTCGACGAGGCCGCCGCCCGATTCGCCGGAGATCGCGCGTTGCATGAGCGCGATGGCTTCGCGGAAGGCCATCGTCGCGAACGCCCCGGCCACACCGACGACCACCGACCAGAGCAGCATCGTGTGCGCATCCGAGAGCCCGAACAGGCGTTGCGCGCGGGTACGCAGTTTCAGCAGGAATGAGAGCACGGCGGGAGCGTGGAGTGCGTGAAGCGTGAGTGGGTTGGCGCGAGCCGAAGGATAGCATCGCGCAAGGCGCGTAATGCGCGCGAGGGCGCCGTCGAGTATGCCCGGAGCGACATGACGTTCGCGCCGCTGCGTCCACTATGCGTGGTAGTTACGATGCGACGGCGCACTAGCGCGCAGTTTTGTCGAGTTCCGGATAGTGCCGGAAGACGCACGCTTCGTTGTGCGGAAGCCGTCGGTCGGAGGCGAGATAGGCGGCGATCCGCGGCCGCGCGATAACCCGTGCGTACAAGGCTGCAAGCCCCGGGTACTGCGTGCCGAAGCGCTTCGTCGCGCGCGGAAACGCGTACATCAATCCGTCGATCAACTGAAACATCGACAGGTCGACATAGGTCAGCGCATCGCCGACCAGGAATTCTTCGCTGGCGGGGTTCTGTTTCATCACCCGCTCGAAGTAGCGCATGAACTTCGGTATGCGGTGATCGATGAAATCGCTCGCCCGTATTTTCGCGGCTTCTTTCTGATCCTCGTAATAGAGGTTGCCCGCGAGCGGATGATGCGTATCGTGCGCTTCGGTGACCATGTCGGCGATGGTGAGCTGCAGGCCGTTCGCGACGTAGCGCAGACCTTCGTCGCGCGGTGCGAGGCCAAGCTTCGGACCAAGATAAAAGAGGATGTTCGCGGTCTGCGACACGATCAGCTCGCCGTCCTGCAGAAACGGCGGCGCGAACGGTGGATAAGCCTCGTCCTTGCTGCCGAGCCGCGCCATCATCGCGCCGGTGCCGAGTCCGGCCGCTTCGTCGCCGCGTGTCACTTCGACGTAGTCGGCGCCGGCTTCTTCCAGTGCGAGCCGCACGAATTCGCCGCGGCCCTGCAGGCCATCCCAGTAGTAGAGTCGGTAGGTCATCGATCGGTCCTTGCTCAGGCTGTGTGAGTACATCGGGCGAGCATGAAGTATGCCGCGCGCGCAGTGCATCGGCGCACACCGGTGCGCGTAAAAGCGCAGAAGCCCTGCCATCGGCAGGGCTGCGGGCGTGCCGGGCGAGGCCGGCCGCGGGGGGGCGGTCTACGCGAAGAGGCGCTCGACAGCCCATGTGATACCCAGTCCGCCGACTGTCAACCATACGTAGAGAATCAGTCCCGTGGTCAACGCACGCGGACCAGCCTGACGGATCTGCGAGATGCGCGTTTCGATGCCGAGAGCGGTCATGGCCATCGTCAGGGCGAAGGTGTCGAGCGTGTTGATCGTTTGTGTGGCCGGGGCAGGGAGAATGTGCAGCGAGTTGACGACGACCATCGCGAGGAAACCGAGGGCGAACCAGGGTATGGCTAGCTTGCGTGCCGCGTGGGTGCCGGGCTCGCTGTTGGCGCCGTTCGTGCTGTTCGCGCCGTTCAAGCCGCGAGCCGAGCGGTTCAGCCAGACACCGATGACCAGCAACACCGGCACGAGCAGCATGACCCGTGTCATCTTGACGATGGTTGCGACATGCGTGGCTTCCGGACTCACGTTGGCCGCGGCGCCGACCACCTGGGCGACTTCATGAATCGTGCCGCCGAAAAACAGCCCCGCACCGAGCGTATCGAGATGCAGCCAGCCGGCCCGATAGAGGGCAGGGTAGAGAAACATCGACAGCGTACCGAACAGCACGACACTGCCAACCGCCATCGCACTCTTGTGCGGCTTGGACTGCAGCGTCGATTCGAAGGCGAGCACCGCGGCGGCGCCGCATATCGCACTGCCGGCGGCAGTAAGCAACGCGGTGTCGCGATCGAGCTTCATCAGCTTCATGCCAGCCCACGTGCCAATGACGAGCGTGCTGACCACGACCAGCACCGACTCCGTCAGACCCGGCAGTCCGACCTGAGCAATCTCCTGCAGACTGACCCGTAGGCCAAAGAACGCAACGGCGATCCGCAGCAGCCTGCGTGCCGAGAAGTTGACGCCGGCAGCCCAGCTCTCGGGCATACCGTCGCGCAACGCGTTGCCGTAGATCGCACCGCCGACAATACCGACGATCAGCGGACTGAGCCCGAGTCCGGCGATCGCCGGCAGCTGCGCGATGCGCGTGACGGCCGCCGCGAACAGCGCGACGAACAGGATGCCGTTGAGGTGGCCGCGCGTCGACGAGGCGTTGCTGGGGACGGCGTGTACATGAGCGGTGGACATGGCAGATGGCCTTCGAATAGAGCGATTCCGACGCGATGGCCTAATCCTAGTTTGGATATATCGGTATGAGAAATCGTCATTTGCGACGTAAAATATCGGTAAATCTGATATTTCTATCTCATGACCCCAGATCAGCTGATAACCTTCGCCGCCGTAGCCGAGCACCGCAACATCAGCCGTGCCGCGGAGGCGTTGCATCTGTCGCAGCCGGCAGTGTCGGGGCAACTGCGTTTGCTGCAGGAGGAATTCGGTGAGCCGCTATACCAGCGGGAAGGGCGCGGCGTGCGTCTGACTCCGACCGGCGAACAGCTCGCCACCTATGCCGCGCATCTACGCGACACCTGGCGGCAGGCACACGCCTATCGCGACGCGTTGCGCGGCATGGAGCGCGGCACGCTGCGCATCGGGGCGAGCACGACGCCGGCCAGTTACCTGCTGCCTTATCTGATTGCCGATTTTCATCAGCGCTATCCCGACGTCACGCTGCATACCGCCGACGGCAATACCTCCGAGATCGTCGCCGCGCTGGCTTCCGTCGATATCGCATTGATCGAAGGGCCGGTCGGCTCTGATCTGCCGCTCGATACCGCGGTTCACCCATGGCGCGAAGACGAGATCGTCGCGATCATGCCGCGCTCGCACCCGCTCGCGCAGGGGCCGCGCCAGGCGACGCTCGCCGAACTCGGTGCGTGGCCGCTGGTTTTGCGCGAGGCGGGGTCCGGCGTGCGTCAGGTCGTCGAGCGAGCTTTTGCGCGCGCAGCGGCGCCGATGCGCGTCGCGCTCGAAATCGCCGGCGTCGAGGGCGTGAAGGAGGCGGTGCGCGCGGGCATGGGCATCGGTTTCGTCTCGGCGATGTCGATGCGCCATGAGGACGCGGCGTTGTGTCTTGTTTCGCTGGCGCCGGAGCCGTGCACGCGCCGGTTCTCGATCCTGCTGCCGCACGCCAGCGCGCCGTCGCGCGCGGCGCAGCGCTTTCTCGAACTGTGCATGGCGGAGCACGATCGATATGCCGGATAGGGGATTACCACGATGGTTCGCCATGCTGGCGAGGCGCATCATTCGTCCCAACGAGCGCTTGTGCGCTTTTTTTCAAAATGCTTTTGGAACCGGTTCCATTTGTGAAAAACGGTGCAAAAAGGGATTTTTGACATGGCTGAAGTCGTAATTGTCGCGAGCGCGTTCGGCGTCGATGCCGTGCGGCGCGACGGTCACCGGGCGTGGCTTGCGACTGCTTCGGAAGCGGGCGCGGCGGGGTTCGAAGTGCGTCGCGAGCTGTTTGCTTCGGAAGCCGACGCCGAGCCGCAGGCATTGCGCGCTCTGGGCGCGGCGATCGACGAACTCGGCATGTGGTCGGTCTATTCGACGCCCGCTGCGCTCTACACGTCGCACGGCGCGCTCGACGCGGCGGCGCTTGCGCTGGCCCTCGACGGAGCCCATGCGCTCGGTGCGCGCTTCGTCAAACTGCAACTGGGCGGCTTCGCCGGCGATGCGGCCGGCCACGCGCTGGCTGCATCGCTCGACGGAGCGCACACGCGTCTTGTTGTCGAGAACGGTCAATTGAAGGAAGGTGGCACGCTTGCGCAATTCAGCGGGTTATTCGATGTGCTTGCCGACAGCGGCCACGCTGGGTTGATCGGCATGACCTTCGACATCGGCAACTGGCAATGGCCAGGAGAACAACCGGTCGAAGCCGCGCGCCGGCTGGCACCGCATGTCGAGTATGTCCATTGCAAGGCAGTGAGAGGCGAGGGCGCAAGACGCTTCGCGGCCGCACCTACCGCCGACGATCCCGTCTTTGCCGCCGTACTGCCATTGTTGCCGCGCACCGTGCCGCGCGGCATCGAATTTCCATTCGACGCGAGCCGACTCGCCGCCGACGCGGCGCATTACGTCACATGGCTCGCTGAGGCATAACGTACGCACTTGGGCACACAACCGAGCACACAACGAAGCAAAGCAGACAATGACGCAAACACCCGATACCCAGCACCCGCCGCGAGCCACCATGACCTCGACACTCGATATCGTCACCTACGGCGAAGCGATGGCAATGTTCGTTGCAACCGAGCCCGGCCCGCTCGCCGGTGTCGGCCAGTTCACGAAGCGGATCGCCGGTGCCGACCTGAACGTGGCGATCGGCCTGTCGCGGCTCGGCTTCAAGGTCGGCTGGATGAGCCGCGTCGGCCGCGATTCGTTCGGCGAATATGTGCGCGAGACGTTGCGTCGCGAAGGCATCGATCAACGCTGCGTGACTACCGATGATCGCTTCCCAACCGCCTTCCAGCTCAAATCGAAGAACGACGACGGCAGCGATCCGAGCATCGAGTACTTTCGCAAGGGCTCGGCGGCGAGCCATCTGTCGCTCGCCGACTACGTCGCCGACTATGTGCTCGGCGCGCGCCATCTGCACCTGACCGGTGTCGCGCCCGCCATCTCGGCGTCGTCGCGCGAACTCGCATTTCATCTGGCACACGAAATGCGCACCGCAGGCAAGACGATTTCATTCGATCCGAACCTGCGCCCGACGCTCTGGCCGTCGCGCGCCGCGATGGTCGAGGGTTTGAATGCGCTGGCGTTGCTGGCCGATTGGGTGCTGCCCGGTATCGGTGAAGGAGAGATCCTGACCGGCTACACGAGCCCCGACGATATCGCCCGTTTCTATCTCGACCGCGGCGCACGCGGCGTGATCGTGAAGCTCGGCCCACAGGGCGCGTACTACCGCACCGCCGAACGCACCGGCACGGTTGCCGCGCAGCCGGTCGCGAATGTCGTCGATACCGTGGGCGCCGGCGACGGTTTCGCGGTCGGCGTGGTCAGCGCGTTGCTCGAAGGCCGGGCGCTGCCCGATGCGGTGGCGCGCGGCAACCGCATCGGCGGGCTGGCGATCCAGGTGATCGGCGATTCCGAGGGCCTGCCGACGCGAGCACAACTCGACGCGCTCGAACGCGAAGACGATCGGCACAACGGTAACCGGACGACGCCGGAAACGGCAGGACGAGGCGCGGCCTGAATCGTATCGATTAGCCGCATCGCTGAGTCCCAGTGCTCTCGCGACAGCGTCACGATACACGCGTCCACCGCACCCGGACTTCAGAACCAGGAGACAACCCCATGACCTCATCGCTCGCCGTGCGTCGCTGGTGGACGATCATGCCGATCGTGTTCATCACTTACAGCCTCGCGTATCTCGACCGCGCGAACTTCGGCTTTGCGTCGGCGGCCGGTATCAACCAGGACCTCGGTATCGGCAAGGGACTCGCGTCGCTGATCGGCGCACTGTTCTTCCTCGGCTACTTCTTCTTCCAGATTCCGGGCGCGATCTACGCCGAACGTCGCAGCGTGAAGAAGCTGGTGTTCTGGAGTCTGATCCTGTGGGGCGGCTGTGCGTCGCTGACGGGCGTCGTCAGCAATGTGCCGTCGCTGATAGTGATTCGCTTCCTGCTCGGCGTCGTCGAAGCGGCGGTGATGCCGGCGATGTTGATCTTTATCAGCAACTGGTTCACCAAACAGGAGCGCTCGCGTGCAAACACCTTCCTGATTCTGGGTAATCCAGTCACGGTGCTGTGGATGTCGGTAGTGTCCGGCTACCTCGTGCATTCGTTCGGCTGGCGGCACATGTTTATCGCCGAAGGTGCGCCGGCCGTGGTGTGGGCCGTGTGCTGGTGGTTCATCGTGAAGGACAAACCGGCGCAGGTGTCGTGGCTCACGCGTGCCGACAAGGACGCGCTCGAAGCCGCATTGCGAGCGGAACAGGCTGCCATCAAACCAGTGCGCAACTACGGTGAAGCGTTCCGTTCGCCGGCGGTGATCAAGTTGTGCGCGCAATATTTTTGCTGGAGCATCGGCGTCTACGGTTTCGTACTGTGGCTGCCATCGATCCTCAAGAACGGCTCGACACTCGGCATGGTCGAAACCGGCTGGTTGTCGGCGTTGCCGTATCTCGCCGCGACGATCGCGATGCTCGTCGTGTCGTGGGCATCGGATAAACTCGATCGCCGCAAAGCCTTCGTCTGGCCGTTCCTGCTGATAGGCGCGGTCGCGTTTGCCGTGTCATATGCGTTGGGCACGACGCATTTCTGGCTCTCGTATGCGTTGCTGGTCATCGCGGGCGCTGCGATGTACGCGCCGTACGGGCCGTTCTTCGCGATCGTGCCGGAGCTGCTGCCGAAGAACGTCGCCGGCGGGGCGATGGCGCTGATCAACAGCATGGGCGCGCTCGGTTCGTTCGTCGGTTCGTATGTGGTCGGGTATCTGAACGGCGCAACTGGCACACCGGCGGCATCGTATGCGTTCATGAGCGTCGCGCTCGTCGCGGCGGTAGTCTTCACGCTGGCAGTGAAGCCGCAGAGCTCAGCGGCACGTACGCTCGCCACGCCTCTTCATGGGAAAGGAAGCTGATGAAAAAGATCGTTGCCTACAAACCATTGCCCGACGATGTGCTCGCCTATCTGCGCGAACACCTCGAAGTCGTACAGATCGACACGTCATCGCGCGATACGCATGATGCATTCGTTGCGGCACTGCGCGACGCGGATGGCGCGATCGGCGCGAGCGTGAAGATCGATTCGTCGATGCTCGAAGGTGCGACGCGGTTGAAAGCGCTGTCGACGATTTCAGTCGGCTTCGACAACTTCGATGTGGCCGATCTCACACGGCGCGGCATCCTGCTGGCAAACACACCTGACGTATTGACCGAATCGACCGCCGATACGGTGTTCTCGCTGATTCTCGCGACTGCTCGGCGGGTCGTCGAACTGGCCGACTGGGTGAAGGCCGGTCGCTGGCAGCGCAGCATTGGCCCGGAGCACTTCGGCGTCGACGTGCAGGGCAAGACGCTCGGTATCGTGGGCCTGGGGCGGATCGGCGGTGCGGTCGCACGGCGGGCTGCGCTGGGCTTCAACATGCAGGTGCTGTACACGAACCGCAGCGCGAACCAGGCTGCGGAAGAAACGTATGGCGCGCGCCGCGTCGAACTGTCGGAACTGCTGGCCGTATCGGACTTCGTCTGCCTGCAGGTACCGCTCACGCCCGAGACGCATCATCTGATCGGCGCCGCACAACTGCGCGCGATGAAGAAGAGCGCGATTCTGATCAATGCGTCGCGCGGTGCGACCGTCGACGAAGCCGCGCTGATCGATGCGCTCCAGGCGGGCACGATCCACGGCGCCGGGCTCGACGTATTTGCACATGAACCGCTCGCCGCAGATTCACCGCTGCTCAAACTGAACAACGTGGTCGCGCTGCCGCACATCGGCTCCGCGACCCACGAAACGCGCCACGCAATGGCGCGCTGCGCCGCCGAAAACCTGGTGGCGGCACTCGCCGGCATGCTGACACGCAACGTCGTGAACCGCGACGTGCTCGGCCGATGAGCGGGTCGTCCGCTGGCCGGCAGAGGCCCGCGACGATCAACGACGTCGCGCGCGAAGCCGGCACCGGCAAAACCAGCATCTCGCGCTATCTGAACGGCGAGATGAGCGTGCTGTCGGCCGACATGCGCACGCGCATCGCGGCGGCGATCGAACGTCTCGACTATCAGCCGAACCAGATGGCGCGCGGTCTGAAGCGCGGCCGCAACCGTCTGATCGGCATGCTGCTCGCCGACCTGACGAATCCGTATTCGGTCGAAGTGCTGCAAGGTGTCGAGGCGGCGTGCAATGCGCTCGGCTACATGCCGTTGATCTGCCACGCCGCGAACGAAGTCGAGATGGAGCGGCGCTTCCTGCAGTTGCTCACGACGTACCGCGTCGAAGGCGTGATCGTCAATGCGCTCGGCGTGAGCGAAGACACGCTGCGGCCGGCGGGTGGCGGTATTCCCGCCGTACTCGTCGACCGGACCGTGGAAGGGCTCGCCGCCGATATGGTCGGCCTCGACAATATCAATGCGGCAAATCGCGGCACGCAGCATCTGCTGGAGCGCGGCTTCACCGATATCCGCTTCGTGGTTCAGCCGTACGAGCAGGTCAGTTCGCGGCGTCTGCGTGAGGCCGCTTTCCATGAAACGCTGGCTCGCTTCGCAGGTGAAGTACACGGCGAAACGGTCGTACTCGATCTCGCGAACGACGTGAGCGCCGAACGTACACTCGCCACGCTCGATCGCACAATCGATACCGCATCGGATCGCCTCGCGTTATTTGCGGCAAATGCGCCAGTTGCGCTGCGCCTCGCGCTGCACCTGAACCAGCGGCTAGGTCCGCGCTGGACCGAGCGCGTCGCGCTGCTGTCCGTCGACGATCCCGAGTGGGCCGAACTCGCCGGCGTTACCGCGATCCGCCAACCAACTTACTCGATCGGCTATCGCGCAGTCGAGTTCCTGCATGAACGGATCGAAGGCGGCAATGCGCCCGCGCGCGACTGCCTTTTGCCTGGCGAATTGATCGTGCGCGCGTCGACCGCGCGCTGATCTGCGATCATTCGGGTTGCGGCGCACTTTGAACAGGCGCCGCCTGTTCGCCCGTTACTGCAAGGAACCTCATGGTCGTCGCACCGCTCACGCTTATCTGTCTCTCGCTCGCCACCCTGTTCGTCGCGGCTCTGCCGGTCATCCTGTACCGCCGCTGGACGCGCACCTTCGTCTTCAACCGACGCGACACGATCGCCGGTATTGCGGTGTTTGCGCTGTTTGCCATGGTGGTCGAGCGCGCGGTGAACGACTACGTGCTGGGCATGAATGCGACGACCGCCGGGTGGCTCACGCACCCGCTGACGTTCGTCATATATGGCGCACTGATAGCCGGCGTCTGCGAAGAGGTCGGGCGTTTCATCGCGATGCGGATGATGTGGCAGCGTGCCGCGTCCGGCACAGCGGCCGCCGATCCGTCGTCGGACGGACGCGCACTGGCGTACGGCATCGGCCATGGCGGCGCGGAAGCGTGGCTCGTCGGCGTGCTGGTGCAGTTTCAATGGATCGTCTTCGCGGTACTCGCCAATCGCGGCCAGCTCGACGAGCATCTGACGAACCTGCCGAGCGATTCGATGGTGCGTGTGCACCTGGTGCTCGCCACCTTGTCGCCGCTGATGAGCGGCGTCTTCGTGCTCGAGCGGCTGGCAGCGCTGGCGTTCCAGATCGGGCTGTCGGTGCTGATGTGGCGCGGCGTGCGGGCTGGCTGGCGTGGTACCTTGCCGCTCGCGATCGCCATCCACGCGCTGATCGAGTTGCCCGCTACGCTGTTTCAGGCGCGCTTGCTGTCGCTGTTCGCAGTCGATGGGATCTATGTGTTGCTGGCGCTGGTCGTGACCGCGGTGCTGGTGCGGCAGGTACGCCGGCCGGCGCGCACCGCGTGAGCCGAATTGACGAAGACCCGAGCCCCGAGAAAATGGAAGCCTACCAATACGACTGCGCAAGTCCCGATATCGAGGAACTGGCGCGTGTCATCAGCGATCTGTTTCCCGAGCAGACCCAGTTCACCGAGCGTCCCGCCGACGACGGCACACCGACGCTCGTTGTCCACTGGGTGGCGATGCGTTTCGGATCGACAGCACGTCGCATCGCGCTGACGGTGGCGATCGCCCCCGCAGCACTCGCGCGTTATCGCGCGTTGCCGCCGCAATTGCGCGGACGAAGTTTCGCGGTGCTGCGCGCGTATGTCGAAGCGGCGATCGGATCGCTGGAAGAGCAGTATGCGAACGGCGAGGCTGTACCGCGCGAAGTGACTGTCGATCTCGATGAAGAGTTCGCGTGAGCGCCGCGCGAATCGATCGTTACTTGTCTCTCGCGAGACGATAGACCTTGGCGAAGCGCGCGGCCTGCACGACGCCGTAATCGCCGGGTGCGTACTGCATGATCCAGTCGCCGGCGGTGCCGTTGAGCACATCGCCGCCGCCCTCAGACCGCGCAAGCGAAAACGCTTCGTCCATGCGTTTTGCGAGCACGATTGCGGGGCGGTTGCGATACGGGCCCGCCACGCCATGCGCAAGCCCGTCGCGCGCCGGGACGTATTTCGCATCGAAGCGTTCACGCGATACGACCCAGCGGTCGCCGGTCGAGCCGGTGATCAGCGCATCCCCGCTCACATAGCGGTTCGGTCCTTCGAGGCTCATCAGTTCGCCGTCGCGGTCAGCGAAATTGACGGTGACGGTTTCGTCCTTGACGACACGCCGGGCGGCGGCGTCGGTGCGCAGGTCGATGTTGCGGAGTTCGATCATGAGGCGGTGGCCCGACACGGCGGGGCGCATGCTGTTGAAATGGCCGCCAGCGTAGCGCGAAAGCATGGCGCTTGCATGCACTGGATGCCGAAAATGCGCAACAGATGAAAAAACGCCTGCCAGTGAGGGCAGGCGTTCTGTGCCGGGTGAGCAGCGCGGGTACGCCGGTTGGGGCGTACGTCTTGCGATAAGCTTACCCGGCGCCGTACTGCGGAGCTTACTGGGCGGCTGCGTCGCTGGCCGATGCCGCAGGCGCCTGCGCCTTGCCCGAATGCTTGCGATGACCACGCTCAGACGGGTGCGAAGACTGGCGGAAGGTCGCATCGGCGAGCTTCTTCTGGTCCGGCGAGAGGGCGTTGTACAGCGGTTCGAAAGCATCGACGAGTTTCTTCGTGCCGTCGGCCTGCGCCTGGGTGATCTGCGCATACTGCTTCATGTCGTCGAGCGCAGTAGCGGTCGTGTTCGCGTGACGCTCCTGGTACAGTTGGCCCATGGTTTGACCATTGCTGCGCATTACGTCAGCGAAAGCGTTCCACTGGGTTTCCTGCTGCGGCGTGATCTTCAACTGCGTACGCAGATAGGAGATGCGCTCTTCCACGTGCTGTTCGTGCGTGAGCTTGCCAGCAGGCGCGGACGCCGCCGACGGAGCGGGTGCGGCCGGCGCGGAAGCCTGGGCGAAAGCGCCGCTCATCGTGAGGGCGGTGGCGAGAATAGCGAGGGTTTTTTTCATCGAGACTCCTGATGGTCGTTCGTATCGGCGGTAAGGGATCATGCCAACCCCGGCTGTCCGCTTCGCCTTGGGCAATATTAGTATCACGATATCCGCGCATTGCGGCTGCAATGCGACAACTGCTTACAAACGAAACGAACAGGAAATAGCGGGTGGACAAGTTCGCCAGCATGGAAGTCTTTGTGGCCGTGGTCGAGGCCGGCAGCCTGACGGCAGCCGCCACGCGCTTCGGTATTTCGTCGGCAATGGCCGGTAAACATATCCGCTCGCTCGAAACGCGGCTGGCCACGCGGCTCCTGACGCGCACGACCCGGCGCCAGAGTCTGACGGAGATCGGTCGCCAGTATTACGAACAATGTCGACGGATTCTTGCAGAAGTGAAAGAAGCGGAGTCGCTCGCGGAAGCGATGGCATCGGCGCCGCGCGGCGTACTGAAGGTGACGGTGCCGCTCACTTACGGCGTGGAAGTATTCGTGCCGGCGATGACCGATTACCTGAGCGCCTGGCCCGACGTGATCCTCGAACTGGATCTGTCGAACCGCGTCAGCGATCTCGTCAACGAGGGTTTCGATGCGGCTGTGCGGATCGGGCAGTTACCGGATTCCAGTTTCGTCGCGCGGCCGTTGAAGCCGTACCGGATGCGCGCGTGCGCATCGCCGGACTATCTTGCGCGAGCGGGTACACCGCGCATTCCCGCCGATCTCGCGCATCACGAATGTCTCGGGTTTTTGCACTGGGGACGCGAAGGGTTGTGGCGGCTCGACGGCGACGCCGAAGGCGAGAGCCAGTTGCGACCCGGACGGTTTCGCGCCAACAACGGCCAGGCGCTAAAGATGGCCGCGCTGCGCGGCTTCGGCCTGGTGCTGCAACCCGAAGCGCTGCTCGCGAAGGAGATTGCGAGCGGACAACTCGTGTCGGTGCTAGAAGACTATCTGCCGGCAGGCATTCCTGTGCATCTGATCTATCCGCGCGACCGTCGCGCGGCACCGAAACTCACTACGTTCATCGACTTCGTGATCGAGCATCTCGGCACATGACGCATCGGCTTGCCGCGAACCCGGGCATAATCCGCGTGTGCTGCGGTTCGTACGGTGTTGCTGATGTTGTCGAAGATGCCGCGCGCTTTTCCTTTCCCTTGTTCCTCTGACCTCGATCCTGCTTTCGATGAGACCTCCGCGACTCGACCAACTCGACGATCTCGACCGTAACCTGGTCGCCTTGCTGCAGGCGAATGCGCGCGAAAGCGTCGCAAATCTCGCGCGCCAACTCGGCGTGGCGCGTACGACCGTGATCGCACGGATCGCGCGCCTTGAGCGGACCAATGTGATCGCGGGCTACAACGTGCAGCTCGGTCAGGATGTGCTCGACGCGAGCATCTCTGCTTACGTCGGCATCATCATCGCGCCGCGGCACGGCGCCGACGTGCAGAAGCGCCTCGCGAAGATGCCCGAAGTGCAACTGCTGTGCGCGGTAAGTGGCGAGTTCGATTATGTCGCCTGGCTACGCGCCGATTCTCCGGACCGGATCAACGATCTGCTCGATCAGATCGGCGGGCTCGAAGGTGTCGAGCGTACGACGACGTCGATTATTCTCGCGCGCAAGATCGACCGCGGCACGATGGGCAACTGAAGCATCCGATGCGGCCGTGGCCGGCGTTTTTCTCGGCCCGGCGCGGCGTGCTGCAGTGCACTTCGACTGATCGACGACCCGCTTCGTCATATCGTCGAAAATGATGGTCATTTCGCAGCATTTTGCGCCTAGGATCTGTCTCTCCTTCTCCTTACACTGTGTCGCAAGGGTTCGGCCCGCACCTTCCGGCTGGAGACAGCCCGTCCACACAGAACAAGGAGAAGCGCATGAAAGTAGCCATCGTAGGCGCAGGTTTGATCGGTCACACCATCGCCCACATGCTGCGCGAAACCGGCGATTACGAAGTCGTCGCAATCGATCGCGATCAACAGGCGCTCGACAAACTTGCCGCTCAGGGCATTCCGACCCGTCGCGTCGATTCCGGCGATGCAGCTGCGCTGCGCGCAGCCGTGCAAGGCTTTGATGCACTCGTGAACGCATTGCCGTACTACCTCGCGGTGAACGTTGCGACGGCTGCGAAGGGCGCTGGCGTTCACTACTTCGATCTGACCGAAGACGTCCGCGCGACCCACGCGATCCGCGCGATCGCTGAAGATGCCGACCATGCATTCATGCCGCAATGCGGCCTCGCTCCCGGCTTTATCGGACTTGCCGCACATGAACTGGCGAACCGCTTCACCGAAATCCGCGACGTGAAAATGCGTGTCGGCGCGCTGCCCGAGTTCCCGACCAACGCGTTGAAGTACAACCTGACGTGGAGCGTCGACGGCCTGATCAACGAGTACTGCCAGCCCTGCGAAGCGATTCGCGACAACCGTACGCAATGGGTGCAGCCGCTCGAAGGTCTCGAGCATTTCTCGCTCGACGGTACCGAATACGAAGCGTTCAATACGTCGGGCGGTCTCGGTACGCTGTGCGAGACGCTCTCGGGCCGCGTCGAATCGCTCGACTACAAGTCGGTGCGCTATCCGGGTCACCGCGAGCTGATGAAGTTCCTGCTCGAAGACCTGCGCCTCTCCAGCGACCGCGACACGCTCAAGACGATCATGCGCAAGTCGGTGCCGTCGACCGAACAGGACGTCGTGCTGATCTTCATCACGGTGAGCGGCATGCGCAACGGGCAACTCGTGCAGGAAGTGTTCACGCGCAAGATCTTCGCGAAGACGGTCTGCGGCGTGCCGATGAGCGCGATCCAGATCACGACGGCCGGTGCAATGTGCGCGGTGCTCGATCTGTTCCGCGAGAAGAAGCTGCCGCAAAGCGGTTTCGTGCGTCAGGAGCAGGTGTCGCTGCGTGAGTTCCTCGCGAATCGCTTTGGTCAGTTGTATGAAGGCCAGACGATGGATGCGATGGCAACGGTCTGATATAGCGCCGTTCGAGGGTCGTGCGGATGCGCGGACAGGTCGCATAGACGGCCGCCGGTGTCCGGAGCAGACGACGCGCGTGTCGTGTCGAAGTAAAGACGAAATGCCTCACTCAATTGAGTGGGGCATTTTTGTTGTGGGCGCGCGGTTGTTGCCCGCGTACTGCCGCATTCGCAAATCGCGTGAACACGTCCTATAACCTTTGAAACAGCCCGATGCTTTTACCGGAACGGTAAGCGGCGGAAAGGGTTCGTTCATGGAGTCTCATATGACCACGCGACGCGACGTTCCAGGAGTTCGCCCGTATGACGCACCTGCCGGAGGCTGGGGAGCGCTCCGTGCCACGGCCCAGGCCGTCCGCACGCAAATGGAAAGCGTCGAGGCGCCGATTACGCTGCTGCGTACCAACCAGCCTGACGGTTTCGATTGTCCGGGGTGCGCGTGGCCGGACAAGGAGCACCGTTCTACATTCCAGTTCTGCGAGAACGGCGCCAAAGCGGTCACCTGGGAGGCGACCACCAAACGGGTCGGGCCGGACTTCTTCCGCAGCAACACGGTGACATCGCTGCTGCAACGCTCGGATTTCGAACTGGAGGATCTCGGCCGACTGACGCATCCGCTCGTCTACGACCGCACAACTGACACGTTCCAGACTGTCGAATGGGACGACGCGTTCGCTCGCATCGGCGAAGTGCTGCGCGGGCTGTCGTCGCCCGACGAGGCCGAGTTTTATACCTCGGGCAAGGTGTCGAACGAGGCCGCCTACCTCTTTCAGCTATTCGCGCGGGAATACGGGACGAACAATTTCCCCGATTGCTCGAACATGTGCCACGAGGCGACCAGCGTTGGCCTGCCTCAGTCGATCGGGATCGGCAAAGGTACGGTATCGCTGGATGACTTCGACGCAACCGAGCTGATCCTGTCGATCGGGCACAACCCCGGGACGAATCATCCGCGGATGATGGGCACGCTCCACGAATGCTCGCGGCGTAACGTCCCAATCCTCGTGTTCAATCCGCTGCGCGAGCGTGCGCTCGAGCGTTTCACCGATCCGCAGAGCGTCATCGAAATGGCGACCTTCGGTTCGACCCGGATCGCGTCGACGTATTTTCAGCTGGCCGCCGGCGGCGATGCGGCTGTCCTCAAGGGCATCATGAAAGCGCTGCTGCAGCTCGACGCGGAACAAGGCAACACCGTTCTCGACCACGCGTTCATTGCAACGCATACGCAGGGATTCGAGGCGTTCGCCGCAGATCTGCAGGCGACGTCTTGGGACGACATCGAAAAGGTAAGCGGACTGACACGCGAAGATCTTGGCAAGGTTGCCGTTGCTTACGCAAAATCGAATGCGACGATCGTCACCTACGGAATGGGTATTACGCAGCACAGCAAAGGCACGGCCAACGTTCGCCTGATTGCCGACCTGTTGCTACTGCGCGGCAACATCGGCAAACCAGGCGCCGGCATCTGCCCTTTGCGCGGCCATTCGAACGTGCAGGGAAACCGCACAGTCGGCATTACCGAAAAGCCGTCTGCCGCCTTCCTCGAGCAGATCGAAAAGGTTTTCGCCTTCAAGCCGCCGGCAACGCATGGGCACGATACGGTGCGAGCGATGCAGGCGATGATTGCCGGTACCGCGAAAGCACTGATCTGCCTCGGCGGAAATTTCGCCGTTGCGCTCCCCGATTCCGAGCAGTGTTTTCCGGCGATGGGCAAACTCGATCTGAGCGTGCATCTCGGCACGAAGCTCAACCGGTCGCATCTGCTCGTAGCAAAGGAAACGTATGTGCTGCCCGTTCTGGGTCGCACGGAACTCGATATGCAGGTGACCGGCCGGCAGGCCATCACGGTGGAGGACTCGATGTCGATGGTCCACGCCTCGTCGGGCAAGCTGAAACCCGCGTCAGGGCACCTGCTATCCGAGCCGGCGATCGTCGCCGGCATGGCCCGCGCAACGCTGCCGGAGAGCAAGGTGGGCTGGGCGGATCTGATTGCCGACTACGACAGGATTCGGGATTTGATCGAGCAAACGGTGCCGGGGTTCGAAGCGTTCAATGCGCGCATTAGAACGCCGGGGGGATTTCGTATGCCGCTGCCTCCGACGCAGCGCGTGTGGCCTACACCGTCGGGAAAAGCCGTGTTCTCAGTGTACGGCGGCGTGAAGGAAGATGCGGATGTGTTCGGCGCGGACAATGTGCTGCGTTTGATCACGATTCGCAGCCACGACCAGTACAACACCACGATCTATGCGCTCGACGATCGCTACCGTGGTGTATTCGGCCGGCGCGACGTGCTGTTCATGAACCAAGACGATCTCGCCGCGCGTGGACTCGAACACGGCGATCTGGTCGACATTGAAGCGATTTCAGCGGGACGACAACTGCGCCTGAAGAAGATCACGGCCATTGCCTATAACATCGCGCCGGGATCGGTGGCCGCCTACTATCCGGAAGCCAACGTGCTGGTGCCGCTCGACTTTATCGACAAAGAGAGCGGTACGCCTGCGTACAAGTCGGTTCCGGTACACGTCCTGCGCTCGGCAGAAGCCTGATGTCGGACTAGCTTGATCGGCAGATCAGACGGGCAGCGGCGGCAACATCGCACCGGTCGCACGCGGCCGGTCGACCAACTGCGCAAGCAATGCATCGTAATCGGCCGCAGTTGGCGCGCTGCTGTCGAACATCAGCAGATCGTCGCGAATGTCATCGGCGGGTTCGAAGCGTCGCTCGCGATAGGTTTCCCAATGAGCAAGCTTCCAGGCATCGTCGGGATGGCCGCGCGCTGCGATGCGCTCATGTGCAAGCGCTTCGGACGTATGCACCCAAACGACGCGAATCGCAACATCGTCCGCGACCCCAAGCCACGCACGATCGACGAGCTGCCGTTCGCGCACTTCGCGCGACAGCGGCGCAACCACCAAAGCGCTCACGCCGAGTTCGAGATTGTCGCGCGCGGTGTCGATCAAACCGCGGTATTCGGGATCGCGCAGATGCTGCAGATAGAGCGGACTGTCGCGATCATTCGGATTGCCGGTTAGCGCGCCGATCGCAGCGGCGCCGGGCGGTCCATACAACGTGTCCTTGTCGAGCAGACAGAATGGCATGCCGGTCGCGCGCATGAGCGGCGCGGCGAGATGCTTTGCGACAGTTGTCTTGCCGGTGCCGGCATGGCCGCAGAAGAAAAACAGATACGTCATGGGTCGGTTCCTCGCGCGGGTTGACGATTCCGGTTGCCGCTCTAACCGGGGTGTTCCGGCGGGCACCTGCACAAGCAGGGGTTCAGCGAAGATCATGAACAAGAAGCGCGCACCGTGCAAGAGCGTACCGGGTTGGCCGGGCGCGCAGGTATCATGGACGCGGATTGCGCCGCGCGGAACGTCATGCAGCGACACAGGACCCAGGCGCGGCACGCGACGTAGCGATCACACAAGAGGGAGACCGTCATGCGAGTGCACCCGGGTGTTGCAGCAACAGCCGTGAGAGCCGTGACAGCGGTACGACGCGCATCGCTCGCAACCACAACTGTCGTCGTTGTTGCGATCACAGCAATCGCAACGGTCACGCCGCTCGCAGGCTGCGCACCATCACCCGCCGATCCGGTGCCGTTCAAGCCGGTGCCACCCGAGCGCATTCTCAAGCGCGAATACACCCAGCCCGCCGCCGGCCTCGTCGCAGTCGAGATACGTCGCGAGCGCTCCGCCGATGTGATCGTGCGTTTTCGCGACGTGCTCGTCTATGTCGACGGCGAGCAGGTCACCGATCTGATGAACGGCGAACACGCCGTCTTTTATCTGACGCCTGGCGCACATCGCCTCGCGGTATCCACGCAGTTCGATCCGGTGCTCGAATTCGCGTTTCCAGTCGACGCCAGTTACACGAATCACGCGAGCATCGTGTTCGACAAGGATCATCGGGTCGGGCTCGTGCGGATGCCGAAGTGACGGTTGATCGAGCGACGCTGCGCTCAAGCGTAGGCAATTCGTAATCTAACGAAACGGTAAGATTCGACACATTCGCGGCATACTGGCTCGCTAATATGCCGGCTGCGCTATGTCCGCACCGCACCGCAATGCGCGAATCCGGCGCGGCGCGTGCGGGCCATTGCTCCGTATCCGTTTTGAAGGTAACCCCCACATGCTGATCAATTGCGCCGCCTACCAGGACGGCAAAAAGCTGGCCGATATCCATATCGACGACATCAGTGTCTATGTGGCGAAGCCTGAGTGCTTCGTCTGGGTCGCGCTGAAAGACCCGGGCCCAGATGAGCTCGAAACGATGAAGGAGGAGTTCGGGCTGCACGAACTCGCCATCGAAGACGTCCTCAACGGACACCAGACACCGAAGATCGAAGAGTTCGGCGAGTCGCTCTTCGCGGTGATGCACACCGTCGAAATGGACGAGCACGGTGAACTGAAGATCGGCGAGGTCGACGTGTTCGTCGGCAGCAACTATGTGCTGTCGATACGCAACCGGACCCAGCTCGGTTTCCAGGCCGTGCGCGAACGTTGCGAGCGCGAACCGCAACTGCTGAAGGAAGGTTCCGCGTTCGTGCTGTATGCGCTGGCGGACAATCTCGTGGACCGCTATTTTCCGATTCTCGAAGCGATCGGGACGGAAATCGAAGGCGTCGAAGACCGCATTTTCGACAAGCACAATCTCGCGTCGTCGCGCGCGATCATCGAGGATCTGTACTCGTTGAAGCGCCGCCTCGTCATTCTTCAGCATCACATTGCGCCGCTGCTCGAATCGATCGGCAAGCTCACCGGCGGACGGATTCCGCAAATCTGCGTCGGCATGCAGGCGTACTTTCGCGATGTCTACGACCACCTCGAGCGGATCGTGAAGACGATCGAAGGGCGCCGCGAAATGATCGTCACCGCCATCCAGGTGAACCTCGGGATGATCTCGCTCGCGGAGAGCGAGGTGACCAAGCGGCTTGGATCGTTTGCGGCGCTGTTCGCGGTGCCGACGATGATCGCGGGGATCTACGGGATGAACTTCCAGAGCATCCCCGAGTTGCACTACAAGTACGGATACCCGATCTGTATCGCGTCGATGTTCGTCGTCGATGTGTTTCTGTGGTGGCGGTTCAGGCGGGCGGGGTGGTTGTGAGCGATCTGTCTGGGCTGTCTGCGGCGACGAACTGTCGGAAGAGCGCGATAAGATATCGAGTTGACATAGTGAGGGCACAGCCATGATCAGAGCAGACCTTGGACAGCAACTCGAGGTGTACGTCGCCAGTCTCGTCGAGACGGGCCGCTATGGTTCGGAAAGTGAGGTCTTGCGTGAAGGCGTGAGGCTGATTCAGAACCGCGAGACGCAGCTTCTCGCACTGGAAGCAGTGATCGGGCACGGCGTCGCCGGCTCGGACGCGGAGCGGGGCAAACCTGCTGTCGATGTGTTCGATCGCCTCGAAGCAAAATATCAGGCACTGGCGAACGACAGGCAGTGATCATTCAAGCCCTGCACGGCGCACGCGATTACGCCGCAATACTCTTCGAGTAGACCGGCATAAGCCGCCTCGCCGGATTCGCCGGCTACATTCGCATCCTCCATGCGCCACAGGCCGATCGGCCGACCCCATACTCGCCATCCCCCTCACACCCTTGCAGCGCCCCCCAGAAAGGGCCAGCATAAGCGGCCCGGCCGCTGCACACTTCGCTGCGACCGGGCGTGCTACGAAGTACGATCCGCACCAACGCTACGAGAGACCTTGCCACGCCGCTTCGCAACGCGTCGTGTCCACAACACGCGGTACTCGCCGCATCGGCAGAACACGCTACCCGCCGATGCAGCGCAACACTGCGAAAAGTTGACATTTCGCATAAGCTGCGTCGAGAATAGGCGCTCGCAAACGTTTGCGCGTACGAAAAATAGGGTTTTCCCTGAACCCAACAACTGGAGATAACGCATGAACCACCGCATTCGCCGCCGCGTGCTCGCGGCAGCTGTCGCGCTCACCGCAGTCGTTTCCCTGCCGCTCACCACCGCCGCCCAGGCGCAGACCGCGAAGAAGCCCAAAGTCGCGCTCGTGATGAAATCCCTCGCCAACGAATTCTTCCTGACCATGGAAACCGGCGCGAAGGATTATCAGAAGCACAACCCGGCCATGTTCGATCTCGTGACGAACGGCATCAAGGACGAAACCGACACTGCCAACCAGATCCGCATCGTCGAGCAGATGATCGTCTCGAAGGTCGACGCGATCGTGCTGGCGCCTGCCGATTCGAAGGCGCTCGTGCCGGTCGTCAAGAAGGCGGTCGACGCCGGCATCATCGTCGTGAACATCGATAACAAGCTCGATCCGGACGTGTTGAAGTCGAAGGATCTGAACGTGCCGTTCGTCGGCCCGGACAATCGCAAGGGCGCGCAGAAGATCGGTGACTACCTGGCCCAGAAGCTGAAGGCCGGTGACCAGGTCGGCATTATCGAAGGCGTATCGACGACGACCAACGCACAGCAGCGCACCGCCGGCTTCAAGGACGCGATGCAGAAGATTGGCGCGAACGTCGTGTCGGTGCAGTCGGGCGAATGGGAAATCGACAAGGGCAACGCGGTTGCCTCGGCGATGCTCAACGAGTATCCGAACCTGAAAGCGCTGCTCGCCGGTAACGACAACATGGCGATCGGTGCGGTCTCGGCCGTGCGTGCAGCCGGCAAGCAGGGCAAGGTCTACGTGGTCGGCTACGACAACATCACCGCGATCAAGCCGATGCTGAAAGACGGCCGCGTTCTCGCTACCGCCGATCAATACGCTGCGAAGCAGGCGGTGTTCGGTATCGATACGGCGCTGAAGGCAATCTCCGAGCACAAGAAGCAGTCGGAGCTGTCCGGCATCGTCGAGACGCCGGTCGATCTGGTCACGAAGTAACGCAAGCAGGAACGCAGCGGTGCGGGCTTCGCGGCCTGCATCGCTGGCGCTCAAAACGCCCAATCAACGTTACCAGCGCTCAAGAAACCCGCTACGCGGCCGATATTCCAGAGGTAAGCGTCATGACGGCGCAGGCAACGCGTACAGCATGCGTTGCCTCAACCGCACTTCGCAGCACCTCGCCGGTTGCCTGGCGAAACGCGTGACAACCGGCTGCCGCAAGCAGCCCGGCAAGCGCGTCATGACACACGAGGCTGTCTGCGTCGACCTCGTCCGGTAGCCACCGGCGAAGCCCCGAACGACAGCTCCGGAACCAGGATTGCAATGGATTTGACCGACAACGACGCATCGTCTGCCGTACTGTCCGTCACCGGCATCGGCAAGACCTATGCCGAGCCGGTGCTCGCGGGCGTGAGTCTGACCTTGCGCGCCGGCGAAGCGCTTGCGCTGACCGGCGAGAACGGCGCGGGTAAGAGCACGCTATCGAAGATCATCGGCGGACTGGTGGTGCCGACCACGGGCACGATGACGCTTGGAGGCGCACCGTACGCACCGGCGAGCCGCACCGAGGCCGAAGCGCTCGGCATACGGATGGTGATGCAGGAGCTGAACCTGCTGCCGACTTTGTCGGTCGCGGAGAACCTGTTTCTCAATCGCCTGCCGCAGGCGGGTCCGCTGCGACTCGGCTGGATCGACCGGCGCAAGTTGCGCGAAGACGCTCGCGAGGCGATGGCGCAGGTCGGGCTCGACGCGATCGATCCCGATACGCTCGTCGGCGAACTGGGCATCGGCCATCAACAGATGGTCGAGATCGCGCGCAACTTGATCGGCGATTGCCGTGTGCTGATCCTCGACGAACCGACCGCGATGCTGACGGCCCGCGAAGTCGATCTGCTGTTCGTGCAGATCGAGCGGCTCAAGGCGCGCGGCGTTGCACTGGTGTACATCTCGCATCGGCTCGAAGAACTCGCGAAGGTTGCGGAACGCGTCGCCGTGCTACGCGACGGCAAGCTCGTACATGTCGATGCAATGGCCAACCTGTCGAGCGATCGCATCGTCACGCTGATGGTCGGGCGCGAGATCGGCGAGCGCATCGACCTGGGCGTGCGCAACATCGGCGCACCGCTGCTGAAAGTGGACGGCCTCGGGCGGGCGAAAGTTGTCAACGACGTGTCGTTCGAAGTGAAGGCGGGCGAGATCTTCGGCATTAGTGGGTTGATCGGCGCTGGCCGGACCGAACTGATGCGGTTGATCTACGGTGCGGACCGCAAGGATCGCGGCACGGTGTCGCTCGCACGCACACCGGGCGAAGCACCACAGTCGGTGCAGATCGACACGCCCGCCGACGCCGTGCGCAACGGCATCGCGCTGATTACCGAAGACCGCAAGGGCGAAGGCCTGCTGCTGCCGCAACCGATCGCAGCGAACGTGTCACTCGGCAACATCGGTAGCGTGTCGCGTCACGGCGTCGTCGATGCGAAACGCGAGAACGCGCTCGCCCAGCAGCAGATCGACGCGATGCGCATTCGCACCTCGGGGCCGGCGCAACCGGTCGGCGAGCTGTCCGGCGGTAACCAGCAGAAGGTCGTGATCGGCCGCTGGCTGGCACGCGACTGCCGTGTGCTGCTGTTCGACGAACCTACGCGCGGCATCGACGTCGGCGCGAAGTTCGATATCTATGGATTGATGGGAGCGCTCGCCCGCGAGGGTCGGGCGCTTGTCGTGGTGTCGAGCGACCTGCGTGAACTGATGCTGATCTGCGACCGGATCGGTGTGATGTCCGCCGGTCGCATGACCGGTGTCTTCAGGCGCGACGAGTGGTCGCAGGATGCACTGCTCGCCGCGGCGTTCGCGGGCTATCGCAGCCGCGACGCCTTGCTGGACAGCCACGACAGCCACCACGGCAACGACAAGCAAGAAGCAGGGAGCCTGTAATGACGAATCAACCGGTGCCGCAAGGCGGCACAAACCAAGCAGCGAGCGCAGTCGATAAACAAGCCAGTAAACCCGCCGGCACGCGGTTCGGTTTTTCGAATTACCTCGGTCTCGCCGGCGCACTGCTCGCGATGATCGTCCTGTTTTCGCTGCTCAGTTCGCACTTCTTGAGCTACGACACGTTCAGCACGATCGCCAACCAGATCCCGGATCTGGTCGTGATGTCGGTGGGCATGACGTTCGTGCTGATCATCGCGGGGATCGACCTGTCGGTCGGCTCGGTGCTTGCGCTCGGCGGCTCGGTGGTCAGCGTCGCGGCGCTGAAGTGGGGCTGGGGGCCGATACCGTCCGCGCTGCTCGGCATGATCGCCGCGGCGTTGACGGGGACCTTCACCGGCGCCGTTACGGTCGGCTGGCGGATTCCGTCGTTCATCGTGTCGCTCGGCGTGCTCGAAGGCGCGCGCGGCATTGCCTACCAGATGACGAATTCGCGTACCGCCTATATCGGCGACGCCTTCGACGTCCTGTCGAACCCAATCGCGTTCGGCATCTCGCCGGCTTTCCTGATCGCGGTCGTCGTGATGATCGTCGCGCAGTTCGTGCTGACGCGTACCGTCTTCGGCCGCTATCTGGTCGGCATCGGCACCAACGAGGAAGCGGTACGGCTCGCAGGCGTCAATCCGCGGCCGTACAAGATCATCGTGTTCGCGCTGATGGGCGCGCTATCGGGGCTGGCGGCGCTGTTCCAGATCTCGCGCCTCGAAGCCGCCGATCCGAACGCCGGCGACGGGCTCGAACTCCAGGTGATCGCGGCGGTCGTAATCGGCGGAACGAGTTTGATGGGCGGTCGCGGGTCGGTGATCAGCACATTCTTCGGCGTGTTGATCATTTCGGTGCTCGCCGCCGGTCTCGCGCAAATCGGCGCCAGCGAGCCGACCAAGCGCATCATCACCGGTGCGGTGATCGTCGTGGCCGTGGTGCTGGATACCTATCGCAGCCGGCGCAAGCGCAGCTAGCGCGCTGGGACAATCAAGAGAGGCTGTTACCGGGCAACGCGTCGTGCGCAAAGGGTGCACGCGAACGGCGCGCAGGACAGTGGTAACAACACGGATAACAGGCAGGAGAGCAACGGGTTATGGCGACGATCAAGGATGTAGCGGCCGTGGCCGGCGTGTCGTTCACGACGGTATCGCACGTCGTGAACAACTCGCGGCCGGTGTCGGCCGTCGTGCGTGCGAAAGTGGAGCAGGCGATCCGCCAGTTGCACTACGTTCCGTCGGCGGTTGCGCGCTCGCTGAAGGCGCGTTCAACCGCAACGATCGGGCTGGTGGTGCCGAACAGCACGAATCCGTATTTTGCCGAACTGGCGCGCGGCATCGAGGATGGTTGTTCGCGCAACGGCTATTGCGTGTTCTTCTGCAACTCCGACGACGACCCTGCGAAGCAGCGCAACTATCTACGGGTGCTGCAGGAAAAGCGTATCGACGGTTTGATCGTTGCATCGGCCGGCGACGACGCGGTGCTGGCGCAGACGCTTGCGCACTCGCGCGAGCCGCTCGTCGTGGTCGACCGGAACATCGAAGGGCTCAATGCCGACCTCGTGCAGATCGATCACGAGAAAGGCGGCTATCTGGCCACGCGTCATCTGCTCGAACTTGGACACGTGAAGATCGGCTGTATTACTGGGCCGATCGCGACGGCCGTGAGCGCGATGCGCGTGCACGGCTTCATCCGTGCGATGGCCGAGCGCGGCATCGAGATTGCGCCGGACGCGATCGTCGAGAGCGATTTCTCGGGCACCGGCGGCTATCGTGCCGCAGGTCAGTTGTTCGATACCGTGAAGCCGAGCGCGATTTTCGCGGGCAACGACATGATGGGAATCGGCGCGCTGCGCGCAGCCGCGGAGCGCGGCATCCGCGTGCCGGCCGACTGTTCGATCATCGGTTTCGACGACATCGAACTGGGGCGCTTTACGTATCCGGCGCTGTCGTCGGTCGGACAGTCGGTGCGCGCCCTCGGCGAGATGGCCGCGCAGACGCTGATCGAACGCATCACGCGCACCTCGGCGGGCGGCGAAGGTGCGCCGGCGCGACGCCGCGTCGTGGCGCCGCAGTTGATCCTGCGTGAATCGACGGCTGCGTGGAACGGCACAGACACGGGTCATCAGGGGCTGGCCGCGTGATGTGAGATGCTGGCGTACCGCGCGTGCGCTGAAGCACTGACGGTGGCCGACAGATCGAGCGCTAGCGCGGGTCGGCCGCTCTGGACGGGATGGGAGAAAGACGTGACGAACAATGCAGCACAAGGGCGGGTCGCGGTAGTGGGCAGCCTGAACATGGATCTCGTGGCGCGCGCGCCACGTCTGCCGCGCCCGGGCGAAACGCTCGCGGGCCACGCGTTCGCGCAGGTCGCCGGCGGCAAGGGCGGCAACCAGGCGGTCGCTGCCGCCCGGCTCGGCGCGCAGGTTGCGATGCTCGGTTGCGTGGGCGCGGACGCGAACGGTGCGCAGTTGCGCGCGGGACTCGAAGCGGAAGGGATCGACTGCACGGCGCTCGATACCAGTTCCACCGCGCCGACCGGCGTCGCGCTGATCGTCGTCGATGACGGCAGCCAGAACGCGATCGTGATCGTCGCCGGCAGCAACGGCGAGGTGACGCCGGCATCGATCGCGCGGCACGAAGCTGTGCTCGCCACCGCCGACGTCGTGATCTGCCAGCTCGAAACCCCGAATCCAACCGTCGAGGCGGCCCTCGCGACAGCGCGCCGGCTCGGCAAGACGACGATCCTGAACCCGGCGCCCGCGACCGGTCCGTTACCGGCAACCTGGTTTCCGCTGATCGACTACCTGATCCCGAACGAGCTTGAAGTGGCTACGCTGAGCGGCGTGCCCGTCACCTCGGCCGCCGATGCCGCGCTGGCGGCTGCGGCGCTGCGCAAGGCCGGCGCGCGCAACGTGATCGTGACGCTCGGCGCCCAGGGCGTGTATGTCGCGCTCGAGCAGGGCGAGCCCGCGCACTACGCGGCGCCACGCGTCGACGCGATCGATACGACGGGCGCGGGCGACACGTTTATCGGCGGCTTTGCTGCGCAGCTCGCAGGCGGCGCACCGGTCGACGATGCCATCCGCTTTGCGCAGCGAGCCGCGGCTATTTCGGTAACGCGCGCAGGCGCACAACCGTCGATTCCGACCCGCGCCGAACTCGACAACTAGCTGACAGCAGCATCCACAACGTGGCTGAAACCGCGCTGCCGTGTCGAAAGACGCGGCCGGCGCGTTCGGTCGTTGTAACTTGTACTAACACCTTTCGAGAAATTCCTCCGACCATATAAAAGCTTCAAGTTCATCCCGGTGAGTGCCGTAAACGGAGAAAGAAGCGGGCAGGGAGTGAGGGTCACCGCCCACACGTCCGCAGCCAGAGCGCATGACCACAGGCGCCGTGCAGCCGTACCTCTCCATATGTCACTCTCACAGGGAAGCACATGAACAAGGGCATCACCATCCGGGCGCGCATCGGCCTGACGATGGCTTTTCTCGCCGCATTGCTGGTCGCGATCGGCGTGCTGGGGCTGTTCGGTATGAGCAGCTCGAACGATGCGTACCGCGACACCTTTACGAACCAGATGCCGAGCGCCGTCGCCATCGACAATGCCGAGCTGTATGCGGCGCGCGAACGGCTGGCGCTCGATCGGGCGGGATTCATGATGGGTACGCCCGAGGCCGCGGGGTCGATCGATCGTTCTCATTTCATGCGCAAGAACGCGGATGAGTGGTGGAAAAAGTATCTGGCGCTGCCGCGCGACGCCGAGGAAGACCGGCTCGCCCAGGCCGTTTCCACGAAGCGCGAGGCGCTGCATCAGGCGATGGATGCATTTGCCGCGACGGTGATAGCAAACGACCCGTCCAGCCTCGTGGATGGCGCGAAACGCCTGCAGGCCGTCTACACAGAGATGTCCGTCGACGACGACGCCCTGCGGGCGTTCCAGTTCGCCGCGGCCGAAAAAGGCTTTACCCAGGCCCAAACCACCTTCGACACGTTCCGCATGGTGGGGCTTGGCGCGCTGGTCGCCGGTCTTGCCGCGGCCGTGTTCTCGTACCTGACGCTGCGCCGCGCCATCGGCCGGCCGCTCGCCGACGCACTCGGACATTTCGAGGCGATCGCCGCCGGCGACCTGCGCCACGAGATCGTCGTGCACTCGACGGACGAAATGGGGCAGTTGCTGCAAGGCGTCGCGAAGATGCAGCGTAGCCTGACCGGTACGGTGCGCTCGGTGCGCATGGGCAGCGAATCGATCGCGACGGCTACGCGGCAGATTTCGGCCGGCAACCTCGACCTGTCGTCGCGCACCGAAGAACAGGCTTCGGCGCTGCAGCAGACGGCCGCCAGCATGGAACAGCTGACCGGCACCGTGAAGCAGAACGCCGACAACGCCCGCCAGGCCAGTTCGCTGGCCGCGAATGCCTCGGAGATCGCCAGCCGCGGCAACGCGGTGGTCGGCCAGGTGGTCGGCACGATGGGCGACATCAATCAGAGTTCTGCAAAGATCGCGGACATCATTTCAATCATCGAGGGCATTGCGTTCCAGACCAACATCCTCGCGCTGAACGCCGCCGTCGAGGCAGCGCGCGCCGGCGAGGAAGGGCGCGGCTTCGCAGTCGTGGCCGGCGAGGTACGGAGTCTCGCGCAACGCTCGTCGGCGGCGGCCAAGGAGATCAAGGCGCTGATCGATACGTCGGTGGAGCGCGTGCAGGCGGGCTCGGCGCTCGTCGACCAGGCCGGCCGCACGATGACCGAGATCATCGGCGCGGTGCAGCGCGTGACGGACATCATGGGCGAGATTGCCGCGGCATCGACGGAACAGAGCGGCGGGATCGACCAGGTGGCGCGCGCTGTCACGCAGATGGACGAGGTCACGCAGCAGAATGCGGCGCTAGTCGAGGAAGCGGCGGCCGCGGCGCAATCGCTGGAGGATCAGGCGACGAAGCTGCGTACGGCGGTTTCGGTGTTCCAGCTCGGCGATGAGGCTTCGGCGGGAGTCGCCGCGAATGACATGCAGCGTCGGCCTGAGCCCGTGCCGGCGCGTTCGCCGGTAAAGGCACTTGCGGCAAGTGCCAGGACACGCCCCGCGCCCGCGTCGGCGGTCAGGCCGCTTGCGATGGCGGTGGCCGGCAGCGGTACGGAGCGAGACTGGGAGACGTTCTGATCGTGCACCAGTAGCGCGCATGAAATGGCACGCTGGCGCATGTTGTGCGGCGTGACCGCGCGTGCTCCCGCCGGCGCGACGCGACGGTGCTTGCTACAGCGGAATAATCCCTTCACATCGACAGCAATAGGTGTTGCTGTAGGGACAATCGAGACCGTGGTTGCTGAGGCAACCACGGTCTTTTTTTCATGCCCGGCGGCGAGGGCGCTCCCTGGATCGACTTCTGTTCCGGTACATTGACGGGCGCAGTCGCCACCCGACGACCGTGCTTCTTCCCTCACCGCTCGCCCCGCGCGATGCCTTCTTGACCCTGCGCCCGCACGCCCGCTTAAAGGACCGACATGACGCATCAAGACCTTGCGCTCCGCCTCGTGGAGGCCCGCCGCCAGCATCGGCTGATCGACGTGTTGCGGCCAGCCAGCCTGCCGCCCGACGCTGCGACGGCCTATGCGATCCAGCAGGCGGTGCTCGCTGGGCTCGGCACGTCGACGGGCGCGTGGAAAATCGGTGCGCGCTCGCCGGGCGGTGCGGCAAACGGGGCGCCGATTCCGGCGCCACTCGTACTCGAATCGCCCGCGCAAGCCGGCTACGACGGATTTTTCCGCGTGCTGGTGGAACTCGAGATCGCTTTTCGCTTCGCCGAACCGATCGCGCCCCGCGGCGAAGCCTATGCGCGCGACGAAGTGCTGGCCCGGGTCGGCACGGTGTTGCCGGCTATCGAGATCGTCGACAGCCGCTTCGCCGAATGGCCGGACATCGCGCCACTCGCACAACTGGCCGATGCGCAGAACAACGGTGCATTGATTACCGGTCACCCGGTGCCGTATGCGGGTTTTGCGCGGCAGTTCGACTTCGTCTCGCCGCAACTCGAACTGACCTTCGACGGCACCTCGCTCGCGCCCGATGCGCCGGGCAATCCAGCCGGCGACCCACGTGAGCTACTGGTCTGGTTCGTCAACCATTGCGCGGCGATGGGTATTGCGATCGAACCTGGATGGACCATCACGACCGGCTCGTATGTCGGTGCGCATCCGATCGGGCAGCGGGGCATCGTGCACGGTCATATCGACGGGCTTGGCGAAGTGGAAGTCGAGCTGACGTAGTTTCGGGCGCACTCATGCGCTCTGTTTGTGTTGCACATGTATCTGTGGTGCGTCAGCTTGCGCATCTTCGACCGCGCGATTGCCTTCTACTGCGGGCCACGCGCGCGTCGCACCCACCGCCGATCATCCTTCATCCTGATATCCGCTTCAGACCATAGGGTCTGCGCGGGTATTCACGCATACGCCACGTATGCCGCGCACAGCGCCACACGGAACGAAATGCGAAACGCACGGACGAACGTCAGGAGCGCGCGCGGCGGGCACATGTTGCAGCCGATTTAACGTTTGTTTGTAACCGATGGTTGCGGTGTAGTCCAAAGCGCGTGGCTGCGCGTTGAGGAACAAGGAAGCAGTGCGCATGCATATCGTGTTACACAGCGCGTGTTACACCGCAGGTGTTACAACGCGCGACAGTTGCCTCGTATTCCAGTACAGAGGACGTCCGTGTGCGACAGCAGCGAGGACCGTTGTTATCGGTGCAATTTTTTGCGGTCTGGAGGGAAGATTGTATGTGACCGAATCTGCGTTTCCAAGAGAGGGATGTTACGAACATGCGATGGCACGATTTTCATAACGTAGTTCGTGAAAAAAAATTAGAAAGGGTTTAGGATGAATTCGAGCGATGTCGTTTCCGATTAGCGCGCCGCGCACGACATCGATCCAGACTTCGGCGAGGAGGTAGCATGGATATCTACAGCAGTTTCGCGAGCCGCTTCGAGAAAACGCGAGAAGATGAACTCTCGCTTGAAGAGTATCTCGCGCTCTGCAAAGACAATCCCGCCGCGTACGCCACTGCGGGCGAACGCATGTTGACGGCAATCGGGGAACCGGAACAGATCGATACTCGCAACGACACGCGTCTGTCGCGTATCTTCGCGAACAAGGTGATCAAGGTATACCCCGCGTTCCGTGAGTTCTACGGAATGGAAGAAGTGATCGAGCAGGTCGTGGCTTATTTCCGGCACTCGGCGCAAGGGCTCGAAGAAAAGAAGCAGATCCTCTATCTGCTCGGTCCGGTGGGCGGCGGCAAGTCGTCGATTGCCGAGCGTTTGAAGCAGTTGATGGAACGCGTGCCGCTCTATGCAATCAAGGGCTCGCCCGTCAACGAATCGCCGCTCGGGCTGTTCGACTACGACGAAGACGGTCCAATCCTCGAAGAACAATACGGTATTCCACGCCGCTACCTGAAAAGCATTTTGAGCCCGTGGGCGGTGAAGCGTCTGCACGAGTACAACGGCGACATCCGCAAGTTCAGCGTGGTGCGTCGCTATCCCTCCATCCTGCGGCAAATCGGTATTGCGAAGACCGAACCGGGGGATGAAAACAACCAGGACATTTCGTCGCTGGTCGGTAAGGTCGATATCCGCAAGCTCGAACAGTATGCGCAGGACGACGCCGACGCATACAGCTACTCCGGTGGCCTGTGCCTCGCGAATCAGGGGTTGCTCGAGTTCGTCGAAATGTTCAAGGCGCCGATCAAGGTGCTGCATCCGTTGCTCACGGCGACCCAGGAAGGCAACTTCAAGGGCACGGAAGGGTTCGGTGCGATTCCGTTCGACGGCGTCATTCTTGCGCACTCGAACGAGTCTGAGTGGAAGGCTTTCCGCAATAACCGCAATAATGAGGCGCTGCTCGACCGGATCTTCGTCGTGAAAGTGCCGTACTGCCTGCGCTATTCGGAAGAGATCAAGATCTACGAGAAGCTGATCCGCAACTCGTCGCTGTCCAACGCGGTGTGCGCGCCGGGAACGTTAAAGATGATGGCGCAGATGTCGGTGCTCACGCGTTTGCAGGAGCCCGAAAATTCGAGCCTCTTTTCGAAGATGCAGGTGTACGACGGCGAAAACCTCAAAGACACCGATCCGAAGGCGAAGTCGTATCAGGAGTATCGCGACTTTGGTGGCGTTGATGAGGGCATGACAGGTGTGTCGACGCGTTTCGCGTTCAAGATCCTGTCGCGCGTGTTCAACTTCGACTCGACGGAAGTCGCTGCGAACCCGGTGCACCTGATGTATGTGCTCGAACAGCAGATCGAACGCGAGCAGTTCCCACCAGAAACCGAGCAGAAGTATCTGTCCTTCATCAAGGACGTGCTTGCCTCGCGCTACGCGGAATTCATCGGCAAGGAGATTCAGACCGCGTACCTGGAGTCGTATTCGGAGTACGGGCAAAACATCTTCGATCGCTATGTGACGTACGCGGACTTCTGGATCCAGGATCAGGAGTTCCGCGATCACGACACCGGCGAGAGCTTCGACCGTGCGGCGTTGAACGCCGAACTCGAGAAGATCGAAAAGCCCGCGGGCATCAGCAACCCGAAGGACTTCCGCAACGAGATCGTCAACTTCGTGCTGCGTGCGCGCGCCGGCAACGCAGGCAAGAACCCGGCGTGGATCAGCTACGAGAAGTTGCGTGTCGTAATCGAGAAGAAGATGTTCTCGAATACGGAAGAACTTCTGCCGGTTATCTCGTTCAATGCGAAAGGGTCGGCGGAGGAACAGCGCAAGCACGAAGACTTCGTCAACCGGATGGTCGCCAAGGGCTACACGCCGAAGCAGGTGCGACTGCTGTGTGACTGGTATCTGCGCGTGCGCAAGTCGTCATGAGATGGTTTGCGTTCCGCCTGCGCGGCGACACCGCGCAGGCACCCGGCGAGGCGCAAGCGGTGTGGACATGAATGAGCATGGCCACTTGTGTCTCGCGCGCCCGAAATTAGCGCAGCTGCATGGGGTCGAAGTGAGTGAGCTGCAAATGAGCTGCACACACTCCGATCGACAGCTCTGCATGGGATGGGAGACTGGATGTGCTTCATCAAATCATCGACCGCAGGCTGGCAGGTAAGAACAAGAGCATTGCAAACCGCGAACGCTTTCTGCGGCGCGTAAAGAACTACATTCGGCGTGCCGTATCGGAAGCGGTGCGCGATCGCAGCATCAAGGACATACAGAACACCCAGAGCATCACGATTCCGCGTAAGGACATCGCGGAGCCGTCATTCCGTCATGGTCCCGGTGGCAAGCGCGAGATGGTGCATCCGGGCAACGCGGACTATATCCGCGGCGACAAGATTCCGCGGCCGCCTGGCGGCGGAGGCGGGGGCGGTGGCAACAGCGCCAGCAACGAAGGCGAAGGGCAGGACGACTTCGTATTCGAACTGAGCCGCGAAGAATTCATGCAGTACTTCTTCGACGACCTCGAGCTGCCGCGGCTCGTGAAAACCCATCTGCTCGCCGTGCCGACCTGGAAGAGCATCCGCGCGGGCTGGGCTGCCGAAGGTACGCCGAACAACATCGACGTCGTACGCTCTTTGAGAAGCGCACTCGGCCGGCGCATCGCGCTCGGCGCGCCGCTCGTCAACGAACTCCATGCACTCGAAGAGAAGCTTGAAGCGATGAAGGCCGATCCGGCCGACCGTCGCGACGAAATCAAGTTGCTCGAAGAGGAAATCCATCGTCTGCGCGGCCGCATCTGGCGCATTCCGTTTATCGATCCGTTCGATCTGCGCTACGTGAACCGCGTCAAGCAGCCGCAGCCGTCGAGCCAGGCGGTGATGTTCTGCCTGATGGATGTATCCGGTTCCATGGACGAGCAGCGCAAGGATCTGTCCAAGCGCTTTTTCATCCTGCTGTACCTGTTCCTCAAGCGCAATTACGAGAAGATCGAGGTGGTCTTCATCCGCCATCACACGCGTGCGGAAGAAGTCGACGAAGACACGTTCTTCCATTCGACCGAGAGTGGCGGCACGGTGGTATCGAGCGCGCTCGAGTTGATGAAGAAGGTGATGAACGAGCGCTATTCACCGAGCGAGTGGAATATTTACGGCGCGCAGGCGTCGGACGGCGACAACTGGACCGACGACTCGCCGAAATGCCGCAAGATCCTCGAAGATGACATCCTGACGAAGGTGCGCTATTTTGCGTATATTCAGGTGACGCCCGAAGAGCAGAACCTGTGGCTCGAATATGCGCAACTGGCGCTGACGGCGCCGCAGATGGCGATGAAGAAGGTCGAAACGGCTGCGGATATCTACCCGGTGTTCCGGGAACTGTTCGAGAAGCAGGTTGCGACTTCATGACCAGCAAGCATCTGCACAACGAAGCGCGCGGCTATCAGCCGGAGCGTAGCAAGAGTAAGCCGGAGCCAGCGCAGGCCGGGGCCGCCGCCGAAGGGCCCGTAGAAGGGTCCACTGAAGGGTCAAGCAGACAGCCCACCGCGATGCCCGGCGACGGGCAAAGGGAAGTCCGTATGAACGTAGCTGATAGACGGCCTCTGCCGTGCCCGTCCGACTGGACCTTCGAGCTGATCGAGGAATACGACACCCATATTGCTCATGTTGCGGAGCAATATGAACTGGACGTCTACCCGATCCAGCTGGAACTCATCAGCGCCGAACAGATGATGGACGCCTACGCGTCCGTTGGCATGCCGGTCAACTACCGGCACTGGTCGTTCGGCAAGCACTTCCTTTCCACCGAAAAAAGCTACCGCCGCGGCCAGATGGGGCTCGCGTACGAGATCGTCATCAACTCGAATCCGTGTATCGCGTATCTGATGGAAGAGAACACGATGACGATGCAGGCGCTCGTCATCGCGCATGCGGCTTACGGGCACAACTCGTTCTTCAAGGGCAACTACCTGTTCAAGCTGTGGACCGATGCGCACGCGATCATCGATTACCTGGTCTACGCGAAGAACTACATTGCGGAGTGCGAGGAGCGCTTTGGTCTCGACCGCGTCGAGGAACTGCTCGACTCGTGCCATGCGCTGATGAACTATGGCGTCGATCGCTACAAGCGGCCGCAGAAGTTGTCGCTCGTCAAGGAGTCGGAAGCGCGGCGCGAGCGCGAAGCGTATCTGCAGTCGCAGGTCAACGAACTGTGGCGCACGTTGCCGGCCACGCACACGCCGCTGCCCGAAGAAACCGAAGAGCGCTATCCGCCCGAACCGCAGGAGAACCTGCTGTATTTCGCGGAGAAGAACGCGCCGCTGCTCGAACCGTGGGAACGCGAGGTAATCCGCATCGTTCGCAAGGTGGGGCAGTATTTCTATCCGCAGCGGCAAACCCAGGTCATGAACGAAGGCTGGGCGACGTTCTGGCATTACACGTTGCTCAACACACTCTATAACCAGGGCAAGCTCGAAGATGGTTTCATGATGGAGTTTCTCCATTCGCACAGCAACGTCGTCTATCAGCCGCCGGTCACGAAACCGTATTACAGCGGGATCAATCCGTATGCGCTCGGCTTTTCGATGATGAGCGACATCCGGCGCATCTGCGAAAACCCAACCGATGAAGACCGCAAGTGGTTTCCCGAACTGGCCGGTAGCCCGTGGTTGCCGGCCATGCACTACGCGATGCGCAACTTCAAGGACGAGAGTTTCGTCGCGCAGTATCTGTCGCCACACCTGATCCGCGAGATGCGCCTTTTCTCGGTGCTCGACGACGATATGCGCGATGCGCTCGAAGTGTCGGCGATTCACGATGACAACGGTTACCAGTACGTTCGCCAGGCGTTGTCGAGGCAGTACGACATGCATCATCGCGAGCCGAACATCCAGGTGTGGTCGGTGAATACACGCGGCGACCGTAGCCTCACGCTGCGTCATTTCATGAGCGACAACCGGCACCTGTCCGGCGACAGCGAAGAAGTGCTCAAGCACATGGCGCGGCTGTGGCAGTTCGATGTGTTTCTTGAAAGCGTCGATGAGAACGGGACGGTGAGAAAGCGCTACGACTGCCGGTATGTGCCGCCGAGCATCCGGGTCTAGCGTTCCGCTAGCTCGTGCAGATAATCGAACCAGCCTTCGGGCTGGTTTTTTTATACGGCGCCCGCCACGCGCGGCCACGGCCACGATTCGCGCTGTCCTGCGCTCTCGCCGGATCACAGCCAGTGTTGTGCCGCTATCCGGTAACATACCGATCCCTCAAACCTTTCAGGTCTGTAAAATTCAACGCGCGTGGCTTCATGCCCGCCAAAGCGGCGATACGACCGCTGTCTTCCGCTCCAGTTCAAGGGAACACATCAGCATGACCGTCCAGACCGACCCAACCGACCAAACCGTCTTCTCCGCGCACGACACCCGGCGACGCATCTTTGCGATCGTCGGCGCGTCGTCGGGCAACCTCGTGGAGTGGTTCGACTTCTACGTGTACTCGTTTTGCGCGCTGTATTTCGCGCCGGCATTCTTTCCGAGCGGCAATACGACGACCCAGCTACTGAACACCGCCGGCGTCTTCGCGGCCGGTTTCCTGATGCGCCCGATCGGCGGGTGGTTCTTCGGGCGCCTTGCCGACAAGCGCGGCCGCCGGACCGCGATGATGGTGTCGGTGTTCATGATGTGCGGCGGCTCGCTGGTGATCGCGGTGCTGCCCACCTACGCGCAGATCGGCGCGCTCGCGCCAGCGCTGCTGCTGGTGGCGCGGCTGTTCCAGGGGTTGTCGGTGGGCGGCGAGTACGGCACGAGCGCGACCTATATGAGCGAGGTCGCGCTGAAGGGGCGGCGCGGTTTCTTCGCGTCGTTCCAGTACGTGACGCTGATCGGCGGCCAGTTGTGCGCGTTGCTCGTGCTCGTGATCCTGCAACAGTCGCTGAGCACCGAAGAACTGAAGGCGTGGGGCTGGCGCATCCCGTTCGTCGTCGGTGCGGTCGCGGCGCTGGTCGCGCTCTATCTGCGTAAATCGCTCGAGGAAACCACGACCGAAGCGACGCGTCAGCGCAAGGAAGCAGGCACGCTGCGCGGCCTGTGGATCCACCGGAAGGCGTTTCTCACGGTGGTCGGCTTCACGGCCGGCGGCTCGCTGATTTTCTACACGTTCACGACGTATATGCAGAAGTACCTCGTCAACACGGCCGGCATGCACGCGAAGACGGCCAGTAACGTGATGACCGGTGCGTTGTTTGTCTACATGCTGATGCAACCGCTGTTCGGTGCGCTGTCGGATCGCATCGGCCGGCGCCAGTCGATGCTGTTCTTCGGCTTCTTCGCAACGGTCGGGACCGTGCCGCTGCTGCATGCGCTGAAGGACGTCACGAATCCATATATGGCGTTCGGACTGGTCGTGATCGCGCTCGCGATCGTCAGCTTCTATACGTCGATCAGTGGGTTGATCAAGGCTGAAATGTTTCCGCCGGAAGTGCGTGCGCTCGGCGTCGGGCTCTCGTATGCGGTGGCCAATGCGGTGTTCGGCGGTTCGGCGGAATATGTCGCGCTGTGGCTGAAGCAGGCCGGCAGCGAGCCGATGTTTTACTGGTACGTCACCGCGCTGTGCGCGATCTCCGGGCTCGTGTCGCTGCGCATGCGCGATCCGTCGAAGGAAGGGTATCTGCGGCACGAACCGTAAGCATTTCGCAAGCAGTCATTGCTTGCAGACGGCGGCCTGGGTGTTCCGGGCCGCCGTTTTCGTTTCTAGTAGCGTTCACGAACGGCTCAGGTGCAGCGGCGCTGCATCCGGTCCAGCAGCGGGTTTATCATTTCAGCAGATAAACGTATCCGATTTGCTTGGTTGCCGACGCTCAAGCCGAGCGGTAGATTCGGGAACTTGCCGCAAAGCGGCACTGCGCATTTTGTAGTTCAATGGGCCATGCGCGCGATGTCGACTCCACCTGGACGCGACGCCAAGCCGGCTCACCGACCCGACCGGAAACCCTCGTGACGACCGCTCCTTCTTTTGCTACAACCACTGGCCCATCGCTTCATACCAACGAACCGTCGCCGATCGAGATCCGTGCCTTCGACGGCCCGCTCGGTGCCGAAGTGTTGGGACTCGATCTGAACCAGCCGCTCAGCGCGGCCGATTTCATGCGCATCCATCGCGCGCATCTCGATCACCACGTGCTGGTGTTTCGCGACCAGCGCATCACGCCCGATCAGCAGATCGCTTTCAGCCGACGCTTCGGCCCGCTACAGATCCACGTGCTGCATCAGTTCCAGTTAGCGGGGCATCCCGAGGTGCTGGTGGTCTCGAACGTCGTCGAGAACGGCAAACCGATCGGACTCGGCGACGCCGGCTACTTCTGGCATTCGGACCTGTCGTACAAGGAAAAACCGAGCCTCGGTTCGCTGCTGCATGCGCAGGAACTGCCGGCAGAGGGCGGCGATACGCTGTTCGCCAACATGCACCTGGCGTGGGACACGCTGCCCGCGCATCTGCGCAGCGCCGTGGAAGGTCGACGCGCCGAACACACCTATCTCGCGAAGTACGCCGAGTTGCAGCAACGCAGCCCGTGGCGGCCGAACCTGTCCGCGGAACAGGTCGCGCAGGTCAAGCCGGTGGTGCATCCTGTCGTGCGGACGCATCCGGAAACCGGCCGCAAGGCGCTCTTCGTCAGCGAGCACTTCACGACACGTATCGTCGATCTGCCCGAAGACGAAAGCGCCGCACTGCTCGCCGAGCTCTTCGCACACAGCGTGCGCGAAGAGCATCTGTACCGGCACGTCTGGGCCGAACACGATATGGTCTTCTGGGACAACCGCTCGTTGATGCATCTGGCTGCCGGCACGCCCGATCATCTGCGTCGCAAGATGTATCGCACGACGATCGAGGGCGACGAACCGTTCTAAGGGTGTAGCGCTGCGGCGATCAATGCGTCATGCAACGACGATGTCGGTCGCAAGTTCGTGCAGCAGATCGCGCAGTGCCTCTGCCTGTGGCATGCGCGCGTTGCTGCGCAGATGGATGCGCAGCGCGTGGCCTTCCAGACCATCGACGGGGCGCAGCAGCCACAGTTCGACGGCGAGCCCGAGGCCCTCGGGTTGATTGTCGACCACGGGTTCGACGACACGTGGTGTGAAACAGGCACTCTCGGACATGGCGGTATTCCTCGCGATGCGGCGCTGGATCGCAGCACCGGATGAGCGCCATCGTAGCGGCCGGCAAGCGTGCGCCCAAACGAGAAATCCACGTATGCAAATGAAAGGTTTGCTTGGAGTTGTCGACGGAACTGTTCTATGAAGCTCGCGCAGATGCATGAACATGAGTCTCGGGATCTCGCTCGAAGCCCGCAAGCCGCCCACCGATGCGTTCGCGCTTAACGCGCTATCCTTCCATCTCTCTTCGTCACCTCGATCGCCCCATCATGTTCGCGCTCCAGACCCCAGCCTCATCGCAGCCCAAACCCGCTCACTACGCCGAGCTCGTCGCGCAAGCGCGTTCGCTGCTCGCCGACGAGCACGATCTGATCGCCAACGCCGCGAATTTTTCAGCGCTGGTGTTTCATTCGCTGCCCGATCTGAACTGGGCCGGTTTCTATTTCCATGACGGCCATGAACTGGTGGTCGGTCCGTTCCAGGGCAAACCGGCCTGCGTGCGGATCGCGCTCGGCCGCGGCGTGTGCGGCACCGCCGCGCAGAGTCGCACGACGCAACTGGTGCGTGACGTGCACGCGTTTCCCGGACACATCGCGTGCGACGCTGCTTCGGAATCGGAAGTCGTGGTGCCGCTGGTTGCTGCTGACGGTACGCTCGTCGGCGTGTGGGATGTCGATAGTCCGGTGCTGAACCGTTTCGACGAAGACGACGCGCGAGGCATGGAAGCGCTGTGCGCCGTGTTCATCGAACTGGCGTGGCCACATGCCGAAGCGCGCCGTTCACACGCGGGCGCGTGAACTCGCGCTTTAGCAGAAAACCCGCTTTTTACAGGACCAATGCTTGGTTCTGCGCCGCGCGCGCGACTGTTATCGTAGCCGCCCGTGCATCGTCACAAGCGGTGCACACGGGGCAGCAAACAGATAACGTCTCTCGAACAAGAAGGTTCATAAAAATGAAATTCAAAGCTCTCGCTACATGCCTGATGGGGTTGATGGTTGTGGTGTCGGGCGTCGCACACGCCGATCGCCTCGACGACATCAAGAAAGCCGGTGTATTGCGTGTCGCCACGTTCGACAGCAATCCGCCGTTCGGTTTTGTCGATCCGGCAAGCAACCATATCGTCGGTCTCGATGTCGACTATGCGAAGGCGATCGCCGACAAGCTCGGTGTGAAGCTCGAACTGCAACCGACCAATCCGGCCAACCGCATTCCGTTCCTCGCGTCGAAGAAAGTCGACCTCGTGCTCGCGAACTTCACGATCACCGACGAACGCGCGAAGCAGGTCGATTTCAGCATTCCGTACTTCTCGTCGGGCCAGCAGTTTCTCGCGAAGAAAGGCGTGCTGAAATCTGCCGACCAGATTAACGGTCTGCGCGTCGGCGCCGATAAAGGCACGACCAACGAGATCACGCTGCGCGAGAAGTTCCCGCAGGCAACCATCGTCGCTTACGACGACACGCCGTTCGCGTTCGCGGCGCTGCGCGCAGGCAACGTCCAGGCCATCACGCAGGATGGTCCGAAGCTGGTCGGCCTGCTCGCCAACGTGCCGGACAAGCAGAACTACGAAATCCCTGCGTTCACGATCTCGAACGACTACATGGGCGTCGGTATTCCGAAGGGCGAGACGCGTCTGACTGCGTTCGTCAACGACACGCTGAAGGGCCTCGAAGCCGACGGCTCGGCGGCGAAGATCTACAACCGCTGGTTCGGTCCGCAAACGAAGACACCGCTCGCGCGCATCTTCAAGATCGGCGACAAGACCTGAGCTGGATCCGACGATGCAGGCATGGCTCGCTCCGAAGTATCTGATGTGGCTGTGGCAGGGCTTCGGCGTGACCGTTGGGCTCGCGTTGTGCGCAGCCGTCACCGCGACGGCTGCGGGTTTCGCGCTGGCGCTTGTACGTCAGTCGCGCTACAGCGCGGTGCGGCGTGCGGTCGGTGTGTACGTGGTGGCGTTTCGCAATACGCCGCTGCTCGTGCAACTGCTGTACTGGTATTTCGGTGTAGCGACGTTGTTGCCCGATGCGGTGATGCAATGGCTCAACTCGCAGCACGTCGTACACCTCGCGGCGTTTGCGTTGCGCTGGCCGTCGTTTGAATTTGTTGCGGGTTGGGTCGGGCTGAGCTGCTATACCGCTGCGTTTATCGCACAGGAATTCCAGGCGGGCCTGCGCGGTGTTCGTGAGGCCCAGCATCAGGCCGCCGCAGCACTCGGCTTGTCGCCGTTGCAGGCGTTCCGCTATGTCGTGCTGCCGCAGGCCGTGCGCATCGCGTTGCCGCCGCTGTTCGGCCAGTACATGAATCTCGTGAAAAACTCATCGCTGACAATGGCGATCGGCCTTGCCGAGCTGTCGTATGCGTCGCGTCAGGTCGAAACCGAGACGTTCAAAACGTTTGCGGCGTTCGGCATTGCAACGATTCTCTACATCGCCGCAGTCGCGACGATCGAGTCGGTGTCGCACGTCGTCGCGCACGCGCGCGACCGCTCGCTGGGTTCGTTCGGAAGGCGTTGAACATGCAATGGTCGTTGTTCGCCACGAATCTGCCGTACCTGCTGGTCGGGGCGTTTCCTGACGGGCCGCTTGGTGGCGCTGCGCTCACGCTCGTACTGGCCGCGACATCTGCGTTCGCGTCGGCGCTGCTCGGTCTCGTGGGCGGTATCGCGCTGGCATTGGCAGGGCGCGTGCTGCGCATTCCGCTGCTCGCGGTGATTGGCTTCTTTCGCGCAATCCCCGTGTTGATGCTGATCTTCTGGACATACTTTCTTCTGCCGGTCGTCTTTCATGTCGACGTGCCGGGGCTGGCCGCTGTGGTGTGCGCGCTGTCGCTGATCGGCGGGGCGTATCTGGCGCATTCGGTGCATGCGGGGATACTCGCGGTCGGCGAAGGGCAGTGGCAAGCGGCGCTGTCGCTCGGTTTCACGCGTGTCGAAGCGCTGCGCTATGTGCTGCTGCCGCAGGCTATCCGCATCATGGCGCCGTCGTTCGTGAACCAGTGGGTGTCGCTCGTGAAGGATACGTCGCTCGCGTATATCGTCGGGGTGGGTGAACTGTCGTTCGTCGCTACGCAGGTCAGCAACCGCCTGATGGTGTACCCGGCGCAGATTTTCCTGTTCGCCGGTTTGATCTATCTGGTGATGTGTACGGCGCTCGATCGTTTCGCGATGTACTGGCTCACGCGGCCGACGCGCGTAGCGGCATCTGGCGTACGCATTGCTGGGGGCGACATACTGCCCGAACGCAACGCCGGTGCACGCGACGGCACACCCGGATAGCGGCGGATGCGCCCGGCACAACCTCGCCGGGCGCCGCCCAGGTCTCCCCACGTTTTTAGGGTTTTGCCGCGACAGTCGCACGCGCGAGCATCGCAAGGTGATAGTAGAAGCGCGCGCTCAAGCCATAGCGATAGGCGTAGAGATGAGTGAGGGCGACGCGCAATCCGCGCCACGGCGCGGCATTCTTCGCATAGACCGACACGACGATCGGTACGATCCGCCGTAACGCGGTTTTGCGAGCCGGCTCAAGTGCGGCGGGCAATGTCAGCGTGTCGAGGAACGCGTACGCGCTGACGGAGGCCGAGGTGGTCGAACCACGCGTAGTCGTCGACACCGATACCGCGGTTATGCGGTAGTACGACACGTACTCGGGCACGTAGTAGACCTGCCGCGCGGCGAGGCACAGCTCCACGCCGAACGCATAGTCGCAGCACATGCCGTACTGCTCGCTGTAGCCGATTCGCTTCACGAGATCTGCGTTGGCGAGCCACCCGTTGTTCGGAAACATCTGGATCAGCCCGGTCTTGCCGGCGAGCGGCTGGATGCCAGCGGCTTCCTTCACGCGATGGAAATCGGCGTTCAGCTTGTCACTGACGGCACTGTCGACTGTGCCGTCCACGGCAACTTCGTACTGGTTACCAAACGCGACTTCAAGAAGCGGATGGGTCTGCCACGGTGTGAGCAGACGCTCGACACCGTTCTCGACAAGGTAGTCGTCGTCGTGGATCAACAGGATCTTGTCGCCGGTCGCACGCGCAAACAGGCTCGCGACGTTGCGCGCCTGGCCGAGTCCCGGCGTATTGCGCAGATAGCGGATGCGCGCATCGTGCGCGTAGCGGTTTGCGATCAGCGCTTCGGTGCGATCGTCTTTCGAGTCGTCGCCGATGACGACCTCGATGTTCGCATGCGTCTGTGCAAGGCACGAATCGATGCACTGCGAAATCAGTTCAGGCCGGTTATACGTCGGCACGCAAATGGAAACTTTCAGCTCGGTCGTCATGGCTTCGCCTCGATCCTTGGGGGGAGCGTAATGGGTCCGTCCTGCGAACCGCTTCTGTCACCCGTAGCAAGGTAGACGAAAAAAAGACAAAAATAATTCGCCATTAATCGGCAGGTCGTTTCGACTGGTTGCGCGGCGCGGCTCATGTCGATATTTCCGATTGCAAACAGAAAACTTTCGCTAGACCATCTATTCCTTCCCGGTTTGTAATATTGCCCGGGGGCATCGGTATTGCGCGGTGCTCGTGAAGAACCCATCCATCCCAATCGGCGAACCAGAAGAAATGACTAACAAGAAAATCCGGCCGTACCTGTCGGCGGTGCTCGCGGCGATGCTGCTGACCTCGTGCGGAGGAGACATCGGAAGCGACGCGGGCTCCGTGCCTGTAAAAGACGTCAGCTGTCTTGCCGTCGACAACAGCGGCTCGGCCGTCGTGGTCGGCTCGAACCAGCCGGGCGACCCGTCGCTGCCGGAAGCGGCCTCCGGCTACCGGACCGGTCTCAAGCCCGTCTACGCGAAGACCTACATGGTCGTGACATCGAATGCCTATGCGAGCGCGGCCGGCTGCAAGGTGCTGAAGCAGGGCGGCACTGCTGCCGATGCGGCCGTCGCAGTCCAGGCCGTGCTCGGGCTGACCGTGCCCGAGGCGACCGGTCTCGGCTCCGGTGGCGTGCTGCTCTATTACGACGCAGGCAAGAAGACAGTCCAGGCCTACGACGGACGCGAAACGGCGCCCGCCGCCGCCACCGAGAACTATCTGCGCTATGTCGACGACGCTGCCGATCATTCGCTACCGGTGCCGAGCGCGCGCGCGAGCGGCCGCTCGATCGGTACGATCGGTGTGCCGCGTCTCATCGAGGCGCTGCAGCAGGACCACGGCAAGTTGCAATGGAAAGACCTGTTCGGCGACGCGATTACGCTCGCGACGAACGGCTTCCCGATCGGCGGGCGCCTGGCGAGTGCGATTGCATCGAATGCGACGAGCCTGAAGCGCGATCCCGATGCGGCTGCGTACTTCCTCAACGCCGACGGATCGCCGAAGGTGCTCGGCACCGTGCTCAAGAATCCTGCCTATGCGCGCACGTTGTCGCTGCTGGCGCAGAACGGTGCGAACGCGCTGTACACCGGACCGATCGCGCAGGATATCGTCGCGAAAATTGCTGTCGCGCGCGGCGCGGACGGCTCGGCGATCACGCCGGGCAAGACCACCGTCGCGGATCTCGCCGCGTATCAGGCGAAGCGGCGCGAGCCAGTCTGCACGACCTATCGGACGTATTGGGTCTGCGGCATGCCGCCGCCTTCGTCGGGTGGGATCGCGGTCGCGTCCGCGCTCGGCATTCTCGAGAACTTCGATCTCAAGTCGCTGAAGCCCACGACGATCGATCTCGAAGGCGGCAAGCCGACTGTCGCGGGCGTGCATCTCGTTACCGAAGCCGAGCGGCTCGCGTACGCCGACCGCGACATGTACGTTGCCGACACCGACTTCGTGCCGCTGCCCGGCGGCACCTGGGACACGCTACTCAACAAACCGTACCTGCGCTCGCGCGCTGCGCTGATCGACCCCGCACACAGCATGGGGACCGCGCAGCCCGGCAATTTCGGCGCGATAGCGCTCGGTGTCGACCGCACGCTGATCGAGCACGGGACGAACCAGTTCACGATCGTCGATGGTCAAGGCAACGTACTGACCGCAACGACCACCGTCGAATCGAGCATGGGTTCGTTCCACATGACCAACGGGTTCCTGCTGAACAATCAGCTAACGGACTTCTCTGCAAACCCTACCGACAGCAACGGCAGTCCGGTCGCCAACCGGTTGCAGCCTGGCAAGCGTCCGCGCAGTTCGATGGCGCCCACGCTCGTGTTCAAACAGGCTGCCGATGGTTCGAAGGGTGACTTCGTGATCGCCACCGGGTCGCCCGGTGGCGGCACGATTCCGCAGTACGTCTTGAAGACGCTCGTCGGGACGCTGGACTGGGGGCTCGATGCGCAGCAGTCGGCGGGACTCGTCGACTTTGGCGCGAGCAACAGTCCGACGACGACGGTAGGCGGCGAGCATCCGGACATCAATGCCACCGATAACGGCGCGCACGATCCGCTGATCGCCGGATTGACGGCGCTCGGTCACCAGGTGTCGACGTCCGCGCAGGCAAGCGGCGTCAACACGGTGCTGGTGGTGACGAGCGGCACGGGGACGCTGCTCCAGGGCGGTACCGATCCGCGTCGCGAAGGTATTGTGCTCGGCGATACGGTCGCGCACTGAGTCGTCGAATCGCGTCGTTGCCTCGTCGCCGGCTTGTTATGCGGCGGCGAGGCAACGCGGTGTTACCGGTCCGAGAAGCACCGCTGTTACTTCACCGCTGATAGCGCTGCGCGGCATGCGTCTGGGCGAAGTTCGGCACCATCGCTACGCGCGCCGCCGCCAGCGCTTCCCACTGCTTGACGTCGGGCAGCGACGGAATCGTCACGGCTTCGCGACGATCGAAGCCGACGAGCGCCGCATCGACGAGTTCGCCTACTTCCATCACACCCTGCATCGCGTCGACATCGCGACCCGAACGCTCCCAGATTTCGGTGCGGGTCGCGGCCGGCAGCACGGCTTGCACATAGAGCCCGCGTCCGCCCAACTCCTGCTGCAGCGTCTGCGAATACATCAGTACGTAGGCCTTGGTCGCGCCATACATGCCGAGCGGAAACTCGGGAGCGAGCGCCACCACCGACGCGATGTTCACGATCGAACCTTCGCCGCGCGCAATGAAGCGGGGAATCACCGCGGCAGCGAGCCGTGTGACGGCCGTGACGTTGAGCTGGATCAGACGATCCTGCGCTTCGACGTCGGAGCCTTCGAATCCACCCGGTGCCGCGGCGCCGGCGTTGTTGACGAGCAGCCCGATGTTGGAGTCGTCGCGCAGGCGCGCTTCGACTTTTTCCCGCTCGGCGGGCTTCGTCAGATCCGCGACGATGATGTCGATGCCTACGCCGGTTTCCTTGCGCAAACGGGACGCAAGAGCTTCCATGCGCGCGCCGTCGCGTGCAACCAGCACGAGGTCGTGTCCGCGGTGAGCCAGACGGTCGGCATAGACAGCGCCGATGCCGGCAGATGCGCCTGTGACGAGCGCGGTGGGTTTGGTCTGTTGAGTCATGACAAATTCCAGTGAAAGGGGGTTAGCTAAGGGTGTGTATCGATGGCCAGCAGGGCCATTCACGCTTAATCATTACGATCATCAGCATTACAATCATGATGATCGTAATGTATAATGTCAAGCATCAATTGAAGGGGTGGGCGATGAAGATCAGTCGGGAGCAGGTGGCCGAGAACCGCCAGCGCATTCTGGATGCGGCCTCGCGCATGTTTCGCGAGCGCGGCTTCGAGGACGTGACGGTGGCCGAAGTCATGAAGGCGGCCGGTCTGACGCATGGGGCGTTCTACGGGCATTTCGAGTCCAAGGACGACCTGATCGCCCAGGCGTTTGCGCACGTATTGACGCCGCCCGCAGACGGATCGGCCTCCCGACTCCCCGACGATCTGAAAGAATTTGCCGCGTTTTATTTGCGCGCCGCCCATCGGGACGACCCGGGCGGCGCGTGCCTGTTTTCGACCTTGGGAACCGAAGCGGCGCGTGCATCCGGTGAGGCGCGCCATACGCTCACGCTTAGCGTGCGCAACCAGATCGAGAAGTTCAGCCGGAGCGCACCGGGGAACACCGACGACGAGCGGCGGCAGGCCGCCACAGGCGCCTGGGCGGCGATGATCGGCGCGGTGATGCTGGCCCGGATCGTCGACGACCCGGCGCTATCCGACCAGTTGATGGCGGACACGAAGGAGTGGATCGACGCGCTCAGTTAGGTGGCGCGTATTGCGGCCGTGTTGCACAGCGCGCGCCGCGCGGCGTTCCGTCAACCGACTGGCGTTTCACCTTCGCCGGGCTTTTTGCCTGGCTTGTCTGCTGGCGATTGTTTGCGCGCGGCGTCGTCGCGCTCCGGCAGCTTGCTCTTTTCGTTGTCGCTATGGTGGACCGGTTGCGGGTGCTGCAAATCCGGCGTTTGCGGCTTCGTTTCGCTCATGGTGGTTCTCCTTGTGCATTGAGGCTGGGGCTTTCGACAGTGCAGCAACTCTTGCGCCCGACCGGCTTGATCCGCTCGACACATCCGCCTCCCCCAGAACCCCGGTCCGCCACCTCATCCCGACTTATCGTCAAGCCGCTGGAATAAACCCGGCGCAACCGTGTTCGCCCTGTCATGGCAGTTTCCCGATCCACACATGGACATGCGAACCACTCCTTTTCCCGACTCTGACGTGCTGTCGGAAGCCGATGTCCAGGCTTTCGTCGACGGCAGTCTTTCGCCCGAGCGTAACGAACAGGTGCAGCGCTATCTGCGCACGCGCCCCGACGAAGCGCGTCGGGTGGGGTTCTACGAGCGGTTGAACCGGGAGATGCAGCAATCGTTCGAGCACCTCGATGGCGGTGCGGCGCAGCCGTCGTTCGCGACGTTCGCGACGTTCTCGCTGATCGTCGCCGGCTGCACCGGCTGGCTGCGTCAGCACCTACGCGCAATCGTTGCGGTACTGCTGCTGGCGGTGTGCGCGGCAGGCGGCTGCGTGTGGGCGACGCGGGTACCCGCCACGGTGCTCGACGCGGGTGCGCTGATGGTGCTGGAGCACGTGCTGCAACCGGCCAATGTGCCAGCCGCTGCGGCTGCGCCCCTGCTGCATACCACTGCGCCGGACCTGTCGAGCCTCGGCTGGCAGCCGGTCGAACGCAGCACGGCGCAGGTCGGACCATTTGCACGTGCCAATGGTTTTATCTACCGGAATTCAGCCGGCGACTTTGCCGTATTGCTGTCGGTGCGGGACTGGACGGCGCCGGCCCAGCCGCAATGGCAGGCACGACGGGTCGGTGAAGTGCGTCTGCTGGGCTGGACAACGGCGCATACGCGGTTCGTGCTGGCCGGGCGCGCGCAGATGCGCGGCCTGATGCGCGCGGCGGATCTGATGACGATGCGTTGATATCGGCAAAGGCAAAGAGCGAAAAAAGCGCGCAGCAGGAATAAACCGGATGGCGTAGTGTTCACAGGCTATCCCGACACGCTTGAACCCCCGACCATCGGTGTTCCTGCGGTTAGTCGGACTCACTGAAAAGGGAAGGGCGATGAACGTCCGTGACGGACTGATGGATCACGTGCCGCGTCTGCGACGCTACGCGCGCGCGTTGATCAACAATCGCGAACTGGCCGACGATCTCGTCCAGGACACGCTCGAACGCGCACTGCGCAACGCTGCGCAGTTCCAGCAGGACACGGATCTGCGCGCATGGCTCTTCACGATCATGCACAACGTATTCGTCAACCAGGTACGCAAGGCGAGCTCGCGCGCCGTGCATCTGTCGGTCGACGACGATGTGCCCGAGGGCGAGTTCGCCGTGGCCGGCAACCAGGCGCAGTCGCTGGAAGTCCGCGATCTCGACTACGCACTGCAACGTCTGCCCGACGAACAACGCGAGGTCGTGCTGCTGGTGGGACTCGAGGAGATGAGCTACGCCGATGTTGCGCTCGCGCTCGGTGTGCCGATCGGCACCGTGATGTCGCGGCTCTCGCGCGGCCGCGAGCGGCTGCGGACCTTGATGGCGGGCGCGCAGCCCGGCGTGAAACTGAAGGTGGTGCGATGAACGAACAACCGAGCCCGATCAGCGACGAAGAACTGCACGCGTATGTCGACGGATCGCTGGCGGCGCATCGTCGCGAGCAGATCGACACACTGCTCGAGAGCAACGACGAACTGGCCGCGCGCATCAGCGACTACTTCGCTTTGAACAACATGTTCCATGAGCGCTACGACCGCGTGCTCGCGGAGCCCGTGCCTGTGCGTCTGCAGATGCCGGAAAAGAAACGCTCGCGCATTGCCGCGAACTGGCCGCAGTTCGCGGGGATGGCGGCCGCGCTGGTGCTCGGTATCGGCATCGGGATCGGCACCGATATGGGCCGCCAGATGCAGGTGGCGGGGCGTTCAACGGGAGCGAACGAGCATCTGGTCAGTGCGGTGGGCGGAGAAGGCGAATCGTTCGCGCGGCAGTCCGCGATTGCTCACGTGATGTATGCGCCCGAGGTGCTGCGCCCCGTCGAAGTCGGCGCCGACCGCGAACAGGAACTCGTGACGTGGGTATCGAGCCGGCTCGGCACCGACGTGCGTCCACCGATCCTCACGCGCACCGGCTTCGAGTTGATGGGCGGACGCATGCTGCCCGGCAATGACGGTCCGGTCGCGCAGTTCATGTATCACAACACGCGCGGCGAACGCATCACGCTATGCATTTCGCACCGCAAGACGAGTAGCGACGTGACGGAGTTCAAGCTGTACCAGGACGGACCGGTGAACGTGTTCTACTGGATCGACGGCGACTTCGGCTATGCGGTGTCGGGTGCGATCGATCGCAAGGAACTGCGCGAACTCTCGCACGATGTGTACGAGCAACTCACTGCAAGGGGCACGGTGCCGGTATCGGGGGCTGCGTCGGCGACGCAGGAGTGAAAGGCGTGAGCGCGGCTTTGCGGCGCGCTTTGCATCGCTTTGCATCGGTGAACTATCTGGGAGAGAATGGCGGCCACCTCGACGTTAAACAAGATCGAATTCAAGGAGCCGGCCCGTGAGCTACACACTCTACTATTCGCCGAGTGGCGCAAGCATGGCGGTCCATTGGATGTTGATCGAAATGGACGTAGCGTTCGAGGCACGGCTTACGGACATCGACACCGGCGCTCAACGTAGCGCCGAATATCTGCGGTTGAATCCAGCGGGCCGGGTTCCTACACTGATCGTCGACGGTGTGCCGCGTCATGAATCGGCCGCACTGCTGATGTTGCTGGCCGAGCGCCATCCCGACAAGGGTCTGGCACCTGCGCCTGGATCGCCGGATCGCGCGGAGTGGCTGCAACTGATGATCTATCTCGCGAATACGCTTCTACCCGCCATGCGCGACTGGTTTTACGCTGACGAGGATGGCGAGCCCGCTGGTGCCGAAGCGGTCAGGGCGCTTGCGCGTCGGCGGATCGAAGACGGATGGGCGCGGCTAGATGGACATCTGGCCGATGGTCGCGCGTACCTGGTGGGCGGAAAACTCAGCACGGTTGACCTGCTCGCCGTGATGTTGATGCGCTGGTCCCGTAACATGCCGACCCCGGCAACGACCTGGCCGCACCTTGCGCCCTACATCAAACGGATGCGCGCTTTGCCGTCGTTTGTCGAGGTGAATTCAAGGGAAGGTCTGGTTGACTGGCTTAATCCCGAAGCCTGACGTCAGGGTGAATCGTTAGCACCCCCGCGCCGCCCAGAACGCCCGCTGTACCCGCATCACCTCATCTTCGATTTCCACAACCGGACCGATCAGCTCGACCGGCTTCTGTCCATGCCCGAACACGTAGCGCGATGACACACTCATGGTCGGGTTCTCGTGATGATCGCCGGTCGCCTCGAGCAATCGTTCTTCAGTCATCCCGAATACCACACGACCGATGTTCGCCCAGTACGCGGTACCGGCACACATACAGCAGGGCTCGACGGTCGTGTAGAGCGTGCAGCCCCACAGATACTGCGGCGTGTAGTTCATTGCCGCGACACGTGCCAGCACCGATTCCGCGTGGTTGACCGTATCGACGTTGCCCTGCTCCATCAGCACCGTTTCCTGATCCGGCCCGACGAGTAGCGCGCCGAACGGATGATGCCCGAGCAACGTGGCACGCTCCGCGACGACGCACGCACGACGCAGATGGCGGATCAGTTGCTCGCGGGTCGGCGTGAGGCCCTGGGGCGGCCACGACGGCGACTCGCCTGCGGATGGTGCCGATGCAACGGTAATCACATGCGCTCTCCGGTGGGATACATCACATCACATCACTTCGGCAAGGTACCGTCCACACCCTCGACGAACCAGTTCAGCCGCAGCAAATCGGCATCGCTGAGCGACTTGCCGGCCGCAACCTTGATCGCACCCGACTGATCCTTGATCGGCCCCGCAAACGGATCGAACCGGCCGGCCACGATGTCGTCGCGTTTCTGGTTGACCGCTTTCTGCGCGACGGCGGAAACCGCGTTCGTATTGATGTCGGCGAGATCGATCGCCTTTTCCTTCAAACCCCACCAGGTCGGCGCGTTGGTCCACGTACCGGCCTGCACCTGCTCGACCAGATGCGAGTAGTAGACGCCCCAGTTGCTCACGCACGCACCCAGTTGCGCGTTCGGGCCGAACTTCTTCATGTTGGAATCCCAGCCGAACGCGTGCACTTTCTTTTGCTCGGCGGTCTGCATCGTTGCCGTCGAATCGGTGTTCTGGATCAGCACATCCGCGCCTCCACCGATCAGCGTTTCCGCGGCCTGTTTCTCGCGACCCGGATCGAACCATGTGTTGATCCAGAGCACTTTCACCTTCGCATTCGGGTTGACCGAGCGCGCACCCATCGTGAACGCATTGATGTTGCGCACCACCTCCGGTACCGGAACCGAGCCGACGAAGCCGAGCGTGTTGGTCTTCGTCGTATAGCCCGCGACCACCCCCGCGAGATACGCGCTCTGGTAGGTGCGCACGTCATAGGTGGCGAAATTCGCGGCCTTCTTGTAGCCGGTCGCGTGTTCGAAGACGATGTCCGGGTAGTCCTTCGCGACCTTCAGTTCGAAGTCCTGGAAGCCGAAGCTCGAACCGACGATGATCTTGTTGCCCTTCGCCGCCAGGTCGCGAAAGACCCGTTCCGAGTCCGCCGATTCCGGCACGTCTTCGACACGCGTCACCTTGATCTTGCTGCCGAACTTCGCTTCGATGGCCTTGACGCCTTGTTCGTGCGCGTAGGTCCAGCCCGCGTCGCCGGGGTTGCCGAGATAGACGAAGGCGATACCGAGCGGTTCGCTGGTCGCGGCGGCGGCACTGCACGTAGCGGCGGTGCCGAGTAACACGAGACTGGCGAAGAGGGTGGCCGCGATGCGTAGCGGATGGCGGAAGACGCGAGCCGTCTGGTCTTTCATGAAATCTCCGGGTGCGTGAGCAGGCTGCGATAGATGAACGAGTGGTCTGCAGGCATGGTCGCGAGCCAATTTTCGCGGAAACATTTCGATTTGTTATCGCCTGCATAACAGTGCCGTTATAAAGCATCGCGGACGATCTACGGATAACATGACGATCCCGACCGATGACGAACCTTGTTCCATGACGACAGCGCTTGCTCTCGATGCCGACTTTTGCGCGCTGCTAGCCGGCAGCTACCTCGACCGCGTCGGCACGCCGTTGCTCGATCCCGCTCTCGCACGCGCCGACGCGGCACGCTGGCTTTACGAAGACGCACCGTTCTGCGTGGTCGCGCACAACACCGAGGCCGACCCGCGGTTCGTCTATGCGAACCGCGCCGCGCAACGCTGCTTCGAATACGACTGGGCGGAGATGACCACGCTGCATTCGCGGCTTTCCGCGGAACAACCGAATCGCGAGGAACGCGAACGCCTGCTCGAATCGGTGCGCACGCGCGGTTTCATCAGCGACTATCGCGGCTTGCGCATCGCGAAGTCGGGCCGGCGCTTCTGGATCGAGAACGCGACGGTCTGGAATCTGATCGATGGCGACGGTGTGTACCGCGGTCAGGCGGCAACTTTCCGCGAGTGGCGGGACGTCTGAACCTCGGCAAGGTCCACCGGCCGGACCGGAGCGGAGTGGAACGAAGCGCGCGGCGGTCTGTAATGGACGTTAATATTCGCTAACAACCGGCAACCCGTCCGCAGGGACAGATTGCTATAGTCCATGCTTCATTGACCCCGTCCATATACCGGGCCGGCAAACCATCGCCGCGCAGCCCGCTGGACACACAGCTCGCTCCTTCATCACGATCATGTCCGACACACCTGTCCAGGTCCTGCTCGTCGACGACGACACCGAATTACGCGACCTGTTGAGAACCTTTTTCCAGCAACGCGGCATCGAATTCTCGGTCCTGCACGACGGCGCGCATCTGCAGCGCCGGCTCGAACGCGAACGGCCGTCTATCATCGTGCTCGATCTGATGATGCCGAATGTCGACGGGCTCACTGCGCTCAAACAGCTCCGTGCCGGCGGCGATACGATCCCGGTCATCATGCTGACTGCGCGCGCGGAAGGTATCGATCGGGTGGTCGGCCTCGAACTCGGTGCGGACGATTATCTCGGCAAGCCCTTCATGCCGCAGGAACTGCTCGCGCGGATTCACGCCGTGCTGCGGCGCCAAAGGCGCGAGCCCGAACCGCGCTTGCCCGGGAGCAACGACCCGGTGCGCTTTGGCCGCTTTCGCGTCGACTTCGGCGTGCGTACGCTCTTTCGCGACGGCAAGGCCGTCAAGCTGACCGGCAGCGAATATGCGCTGCTCGAAGTGCTCGTGCGGCATCCGCGTGAGGCGCTCTCGCGTGCGAAGCTGCTCGATATGCTGCATGGGCCGTATGCGGAGCTGACCGAACGCGGTATCGATGTGCCGATCTGGCGGCTGCGGCGTCTCCTCGAAGACAACCCGTCGCAGCCGCGTCTGATCCAGACGTTGCGCGGCATCGGTTATATGTTCGTGCCGGTCGAAAGCGTCAATGAAGAATCCCTTTAACACACTGTTCGGCCGTCTTGCGTTGATGACGGTGAGCCTTATCGTGCTCGTCCATCTCACGTTGACGCTGATGGTCGAACGCGAGCGCGCTTCGCTCGACGTGAGCCAGGTGAGCCGGGTGCTGTCGCTCGCGATGCTGGTGCGCACGAAGCACAACGAAGCGTCGCCGGCCGTCTCCGGGATTCTCGATCTCAGCTACGTCGACCCGCACGACGCGATTGCGTACGGATGTCCCGCGCCGTGCACCGATACGCACGGCCCCTACGAAAACAATCTACGCAGACATTTGCCGCCGGGTAGCCACGTCGTCGGTGCGGGCGACGACGGCACCGTGTGGGTCCGCTTTCCGTCGGGCGGCGACTGGATCGCGTTGCATCACATCATGCTGCCGCTCGGGCGCTACCTCGGCGCGTCGACCTTGATGCTCGTGCTGGCCATCGCGGTCGCCGTGCTCGGTGCGTGGTGGCTGCAACGACCGTTGCGCCAGCTTGCGCGCGCGGCGCGCGAGTTTCGTGTCGGCCATCGCGCACCCGTCGTGCAGACGAGCGGCCCGCGCGAAGTGCGGGAACTGATCGGCGATTTCAACGACATGGTTCACGAACTCGAGCAGAGCGAACAGGAACGCGCCGTGATGCTGGCCGGTCTCGCGCACGATCTACGTGCGCCGATCACGCGCATGCAGGTGCGCGCGGATCTGCTGCCCGACGAGGCCAATCGCGCCGGATTCCTGCGCGATGCCGAATCGCTGTCGGGCATCGTCACGCAGTTTCTCGACTTCGCGCGCGATACCGCCGATACGTCGCCGCGCACCGCCGTCGACACGCACTGCCGGCGGCACTATGGCGACAGCCTCACCGACGAAGCGCTGGTCATGCTGAACCTGCAGGCCGGCGACGGTTTTAGCTTGCCGCTCGTCGATCTCGAACGCATCCTCGCGAACCTGATCGAGAACGCGCTCACCTATGGCGAAGCACCGGTCGAAGTCACGACAGCATCCCATCATGGCGGTTACTCGCTGACGATTCGCGATCACGGCGCGGGCATTCCCGCGGATCAGCTCGAACGCGCACTGCGGCCGTTCGTGCGGCTCGACGCGGCACGTGGCGGCAACGCGCATTGCGGGCTGGGCCTCGCGATCGTGCGGCGGCTCGCGCGCTACAACGGTGGCGCGTTTGCCGCGGGCAACGCGCCCGGTGGCGGTTTTGCGGTTACGCTGACTTTTGCCGAGTCGGCGCGCGGCGCGTGATTGACGCGGTGTGCATCGCTAGCACTACGCACATTGCAAGCAAGACGTAGGAGAACATGGCGACGCTCGTCCATCCGCCGTTTTGCCAGAACCAGCCTCCAAGCGAGCCAAGCACGCTCGATCCGGCGTAGTAGGCGAGCAGGTATAGCGACGACGCATGCCCCTTGGCCCCTTGCGCCAGTAAGCCAACCCAGCTGCTCGCGACCGAGTGCGTGATAAAGAAGCCAATCGTCAGAACGACGATGCCGGCGACCACCAGGGGGAGCGCGTGAGACAGCGTGAGCGTGACACCCGCTATCGCAACGGCGAGGCCGGCAAACAGAATCATGCCTCGACCGAAGCGGTCCGCGCATGCACCGGCTGCGGACGAAGCAACGATCCCGAACACATATGAACAGAAAATCAGGCCAGTCTGGGTTGCGCTCAGGCTAAACGGCGGCGCCATGAGCCGAAAGCCCGCGTAGTTGTAGACCGCCACGAACACACCCATGACGAGACATCCAATCCCAAACACCGCGCTGAGCCTGGTCTGGGACAGGTGCCCGCGCCACAGGGCGAGGTGATTGACCGCCTGCCCGGCGTTGGACCTGAGAAGTTTGCGCGACGCGGGCAGTAGCAAAACGAAAGCAATGGCGACCGCCAGGTCGAGTGCGCCTAGCGCCCACATGGTAGTGCGCCAGGGGAAGTGGTCCAGCATGATGCTCATGCCGACGCGTCCGACCATGCCGCCGAAGGCCGTGCCGCCCACATACAGCCCCATCGAAAAACCGAGGCCACGCGGATGCACTTCTTCGGCAAGGTAGGCCATCGCGATGGCGGGTACGCCGCCGAGGCCCAATCCCTCCAGTGCGCGGGCAATCAGAAAGCTATGCCAGTCCGGCGCCAGTGCGGCAGCCAGGTTTAGAACGGCCGCGATTGCCATCGAGGTGAACATCATCCCGCGCCGTCCGAATCGTTCGGAAAGCACGCTTGCGCACAGGATCGAGAATGCGAGGAATCCGGTCGACAAGGACAGGGCGAGCGAACTCTGGGCTGCGCCGATACCGAATTCGTGAGCAAAGACCGGGAGTAGGGGCTGCACGCAATAGAGCAACGAGAACGTCGCAAAACCGGCCAGAAACAGGGCGACGCTGATGCGCCTGTATGCGGTCGATCCGGGGATGACCCATGCCGCTTCGTCGGCAGCGTGGGGAGTGGGTTGGCATGGAGTTGCCGGCATGGTGTCCGTGTTCATCTGGAGCGCTCCTCTTGTGAGTTGCGAATATCGTGAACACGATTGTCCTGCCAGATAGTTATACTGTCCAATATATGGAACTGCATAACACCATACATATTTAAACTATCATGGAACTCCGCCATCTTCGATATTTCGTGGCCGTCGCGGCTGAAGGTAACGTCACGCGTGCGGCTGAAAGTCTTGGGATCGGGCAACCGCCACTGAGCCAGCAGATCAAGTCGCTCGAACGGGAGCTCGGCGTCCAGTTGTTTCGCCGCACCGCGCACGGCGTTAACCTGACAGATGCAGGCAACGCTTTTCTCATCGAGGCAAAGCTTGTTCTCGCGGATGCGGAGCGCGCCATATACGTGGCGAGGCGCGCCGACCGCGGCGAAACTGGGCGTCTTCGTCTGGGCTTCACGGGCTCAGCTGCGTTCAATCCTGTCGTGCCCACCACGATCCATCGTTTCCAGCGCGCGTATCCGGAAGTCGAGTTGACGCTGGAGGAAGCGAACACACCGGTCTTGCTTCGCGGATTACTCGACGGCCAGCTTGACGCGGTGTTTCTGCGGCCGGGCGGCGAACAACCAGAGGGCATCGGATTGCATCGCTTCCCGGACGAGCCGATGAAAATAGTATTGCCCTCGAGTCATCCGCTGGCCGCCGAGAAACGGTTACCGCTGACTGCTCTCAGGAATGAGAATTTCGTGCTCGTCCCCGGCCCGGCCGGTATTGCCCTCTATGACGAAATTGTGCGGGCGTGCGGCAAAGTAGGCTTTAGTCCGAAGTTGACGCAGCCTGCGCCGCAGATTGCATCGGTGGTCAGTCTCGTTGCGGCCGGATTAGGCGTATCGATCGTACCGGCGGCGATTACGCAGGTTCGTATGAAAGGCGTGCGCTATCTGGACGTGCAGGGGAGCGCCCTGCGAGCCCGGCTGGCGCTCGCCTGGCGACTGGAGGACGATTCCCCGGCATTGCGAAACCTGAAAGCGTTCGTGTAAGCGAGTTCGGCGGCAGAGCGACCGCGTTCCTCGTGACTTTCCCGCCAGGAAAGGATGCTTGATGATCCATCGATTATCGCGTCCGCGGAAATCCTGCAACATGGCCGTCATAAAGTCGACAGACGGAGACACGGTGATGAAGCGGCCTTTGGAAGGAATTCGGGTACTCGAGATGGGGCAACTCATCGCCGGACCGTTCGCCGGGAAAATGCTGGCGGAGTTTGGCGCCGACGTGATCAAGATCGAGCCGCCAGGAACCGGCGACCCGCTGCGTAAATGGCGCCTGCTGCATGAAGGCACGTCTGTCTGGTGGGCGGTGCAGTCCCGCAACAAGAAATCCGTCACGCTCGACCTGCGTTCCACCGAAGGCCAGGAAGTCGCGCGCCAACTGATCGCGCAAAGCGATGTACTGATCGAGAACTTTCGCCCAGGCACACTTGAAGGCTGGAACCTCGGCTGGGGCGAGCTGCAACAGATCAACCCCGGTCTCATCATGCTGCGCGTCTCCGGATACGGACAGTCCGGGCCCTACCGCGACCGGCCCGGCTTCGGCGTCGTCGCGGAAGCGATGGGGGGATTGCGGCATCTGACCGGCGAACCGGGCCGCACGCCTGTGCGCGTCGGCGTCTCGCTCGGCGACTCACTCTCGGCACTACACGGCGTGATCGGCATCCTGCTGGCGCTGCGGCATCGGGAGCAACAGGACGGCCAGGGACAGGTGGTCGACGTTGCGCTCTACGAGTCTGTCTTCAACATGATGGAGAGCCTGCTTCCCGAGTATTCGGCATTCGGTGTCGTTCGCGAGTCCGCCGGCAGCAGCTTGCCCGGCATCGCACCGACCAATGCGTATCAGTGCCGCGACGGCAAATACGCGCTGATCGCCGGTAACGGCGACAGCATCTTTCTCAGACTCATGGAATTGATCGGCCGATCCGATCTCGGCGACGACCCGGCTCTCGCACAGAACGACGGCCGCGTGAAGCACGTGGAGCGCATCGACGCCGCGATCGGCGAATGGACGGCCCAGCGTTCTCTCGAGGACGTGCTTGCCGCGCTCAACGAAATGAAGATTCCCGCCGGCCGCATCTACGACGTCGCCGACATCGCGGCCGACCCGCACTACAAGGCACGCGGAATGATTGTGGATGCCCAGCTCCCGGACGGGACACCGATCCAGGTACCCGGCATCGTACCGAAGTTGAGCGCGACGCCGGGTGCGATCGTCCATGCCGCGCCGGCACTCGGCGACCACACCGACGAAGTGCTCGGCGCTCTGGGCATCGATGCCGACACCCGCGCCGCATGGCGCGCGCGCAGCGTGATCTAGCAAGGAGCCCACGATATGTCGACAGCACACAAGAAACTCTACCTCCACGAAGTCGCCACGCGCGACGGCTTTCAGAACGAAGCGCGCTTCGTTGATACGGACGCGAAGATCGCACTGATCAATCGTCTGAGCCAGTGCGGTTTCGCGAAAATCGAAGTCACCTCGTTCACTTCGCCCAAAGCCATCCCGGCACTGCGCGATGCCGAAGCGGTCATGCAGCAGATCACGCGCGTGCCGGGCGTGATCTATACGGTGCTCGTGCCCAACCTGCGCGGTGCGGAGCGTGCGCTGTCGAGCGGCGTCGATGAGGTCAACCTAGTGATGTCGGTGAGCGAAAGCCACAACCGGACCAATCTGCGCATGACACGCGAGCAGTCTTTTGCCCAGCTTGCCGACGTCGTTGCGCTCGTGCGCCAGACAGAAGTTGCCATCAATGTGTCGCTGTCCACCGCAATGGGCTGCCCGATGGAAGGCGACGTGCCAGCTGCGGAAGTGCTCGGCTGGATGGGGCGCTTCGCCGATCTCGGCGTCCATGGCATCACGTTGTGCGATACGACGGGTATGGCTTTCCCATCGCAGGTCGGTGAGCTTTGCCGCAAGGCGAGCGCGGCCTTTCCCCAGCTCGAACTGACGTTGCATTTCCACAATACCCGCGGCATGGCGCTCGCCAACACGCTTGCGGCGCTCGATGCGGGTATCGATCGATTCGATGCCTCGCTCGGCGGGCTCGGCGGTTGCCCTTACGCGCCCGGTGCGACCGGCAACGTCTGCACGGAAGAACTCGTGCATATGCTGGAACTCGACGGATACGACAGCGGCGTCGATCTTGCCGCGCTACTCGACGCAGCGACGCTTCTACCGGATCTGATCGGTCATGACGTTCCGAGCCAGTTACTGAAGGCCGGTCGCCGTCTCGATCTTCACCCAATGCCCGCCACCGCAGGCGATGGCATTCCCGAACAACGCGCATTCGCGCAGCAAGGAGCATGAAATGGCTTTGATTGACCATCTTGATCACCTCGTTCTCACATGTGTGGACCCCGAGGCAACGAAAGACTTCTACACCCGCGTGCTGCAGATGGAACTGGAAACGTTTGGCGCTGGCCGGACGGCATTCCGCTTCGGCAACCAGAAGATCAATCTGCACGTACGCGGCGCGGAATTCGAGCCCAAGGCGCATGTGCCCGTACCTGGGGCGCTCGATCTCTGCTTTATCGCCACCGTTCCGCTCGATGATGTCATCGCCCATCTGAACCGGATGGAATGGCCCATCATCGAAGGCCCTGTCGCGCGTACGGGTGCGACGCAGAAAATCCGTTCGGTCTACGTGCGCGACCCTGATCTGAACCTGATTGAGATTTCCGAACTCTCGAAATAGCAGCACAGCCGCCGCTTTTGCACCGGGGCAAAGACCCCGGGCAGTACAGACGTACCCATACTTATCAAGGAGACATGATGGGCATCAATCCGCTCGATCTGCGCGGCGACGTGGCCGCGAACGTCACGCTACCGCTCGCTGGCGACAGCGACGCGCACGGCTCGGTCTATCACAGCGCCCATGGGGCGACGCTCGGCAGCGTGATGGACGACATGCCGGTCGGCGCATTACACCGGTTCGTCGTCTGGGTCGTCGGTATTGGCCTTTTCTTCGATATGTACGAGATATTTCTCGTCAGTTCGATCGGGTCTGCGCTGCAACACGAGTTCGGCATCAACCGGCAAAGCGCCGATTTCAAGCTGCTGCTGGCGTCGGCCTTCATTGGCATGTTCTTCGGTTCGCTGTGCCTCGGCAGCCTTGCCGATCGCATTGGTCGCCGCAAGGCATTCGTTTTCAGTCTCGTCTGGTACAGCGCCTTCTCATTGATCGGCGCATTGTCAGTCGATGCCAGCATGCTCGTGATCAGCCGGCTTCTCACCGGCATCGGTGTGGGCGCGATCTACCCGATCGCGGACAGCTACCTGTCCGAAATCCTGCCGAAGGAGCGCAGAGGCCGGCTGGCCGCATGGGCCTACACCACGTCTTACGTTGCAGTGCCGCTGGTGGGTTTTCTCGCGGTCTGGCTCAATCCGCTGCAGTTCGGAAACATCGCGGGATGGCGCATCATTCTTGCCATCGGCAGTCTGGGTGCGGTGTTCGTGCTGTTCGTCCAGCACCGGCTGCCGGAAAGCCCGCGCTGGCTGCTGGCGCGCGGCCGCGTCGACGAAGCCCATGCGGAGTTGCGTCGTTTCGCTGATAGCGCCGGTATGCGCCTGCCCACCATCGTTGCCGAAGTGTCGGCCAGGCCGCGCTCGATGGGCATCGGCGAACGCATCGCCGAACTGCGACAGGCGCCCTACGGCAAGCGGTACCTGATGCTCGCCATCTTCCATCTGTTTCAGGCATTCGGTTACTACGGCTTCGGCACACTGGCCAGTACCGTGGTGAAAAGCAGGGGCTTCGACGTCACCGGTGGGACGCTATTCATGGCCCTGTCGTTTCTCGGTTATCCGGTCGGCTCGCTGCTGTCGATACCGCTGCTCAACTGGATCGAACGCCGCACACTCGTCATCACGGCCATCCTGGCGATCGCTGTGTTCGGTCTCGGCTTCGCGTATTCCGGCAACACGGTTCTGATCGTCACGTTCGGGGTGTTGACCACCTGCGCATCGAACGTGTTCAGCAACGCGTACCACGTCTACCAGGCCGAGATTTTTCCTGCGCGTGTGCGTTCTACCGCGATCGGTAGCACGTATGCGCTTTCGCGCATCATGAGCGGCGCGTTGCCATTCCTTCTGTTGCCGGTGTTGAATCAATATGGTCCGGGTGCCATGTTCGGCGTCATCTCGGTCGCACTCGCGATCGTGGCATGCGTGGTTCGCGTGCTGGGCCCGTTGACCACGCGACGCAGCCAGGACGAAATCAACCCGGTGTGAAGGCTGGAGGCAAACAAAGTCAGAATCCGCGCGCGGCACGGGAGGATCGCCGCCCGCGCAAACCAGTCAGAGCGAAGCACCCGTCGCCCAAGCGTCCGACTCGCCGGACAGGAAGTCGAACAGTCGGATGATCTCCGGCGCGGACGTGGCCGAATCACTCGCACCGACCCACAACGTCCGGGTCGCCCACGGATCCGTGAGTTTGATCATCCGCAACTTTGCGGCGACCAGCTCCGGTCTGATTGCCGCGCTCGGCAGAATGCCGATTCCGAGCCCGGCCTCGATCATGCGACAAATGCCGTCGAAGCTCGACATCTGAATCCTGACCTTGAGTGGCCGCCCGGCATCGAATGCTGCGTCGGTCATCCTTGCGAGCAACGAGCTGCCGGCATGCAGCCCGACGTAGTCCTCGTCGAGCGTCTGCGCGAAGCCGATTGCTTCTTCGTTCGCGAGTCGGTGAGCCCGTGGAACGAGCAACACCAGTTCGTCCTGCCGGTACGGGCGCCGTTCGATGCCGTGCGCCGGCACGTTGTCCGCGAACACGCCGAGATCGGCTTTTCCCGACTTCAGGGCTTCGACGATCTCGTTGCTCGACCGTTCTTCGAGACTGATCTTGATGGCCTGATTCGCATCGAGGAAGCGCGCGAGATCGACCGGAAGGAACTGGACGATGGACGATGTATTGGCCCACAAGCTCACGTGTCCTCGCACGCCGACGGCGTAATCGCTCATTTCGTTGGCCATACTGTTCACCCGATCGAGTACGCGACCCGCGTGCTCCAGCAGACCCCGTCCCGCTGCCGTCAGCTCGACGCCGCGCGGCCGGCGAATCAGCAACGTGCAATCCGTTACGCTCTCGAGGTCGGCGATGCGCTTACTGATTGCCGAGAGCGTCAACTGGCCATGCTCGGCCGCTTTCGTGAGGCTGCCGTGCTCGGCCACGAGCAGAAAAACTCTGAGGGACTGGAGGTCGAAGTGTGTCGGGTTGACCATTGCAGGAATTCAAGCGAGTGCGGTTCGGGTGGGTGACCGCACAAAGTCTACTCTGCCTGCTTCGAAGGTGATTCTACGAATCGCCAATCCTTTCCCGTTCGGCAAGCAGGGTGGAACAAGCGGCAACCGAACTATGCATGGACCTGTGCACAATGCCTTTCGCAGATGTTCGTCGTTGAGGTCGCGGCGCCTCACTGCCCGAATGCGTTTGTTCAACAGGAGATTCCGATATGCAAAGCGCCGCACGTCCTCTGCGAGTGGTCTTTCTCGACCGGGCGACGATTTCGCCACAGACGATATTAAAAGAGCTGCCGTTTCCGCACGAGTTCGAACTCTTCGACGGCACGACGACCGCGGAGGTCCCGTCACGCATCCAGTCCGCGGATATCGTCATCACCAACAAGGTACGCCTGACCGCGCACGATATCGCGGGCGCGAAGAACCTGAAGATGGTCGCCGTTGCAGCAACCGGCACCGATCATGTCGACCTGCAGGCTTGCGCCGCACGCGACGTGGTGGTGAGCAACATCAGGAACTACGCCATGCAAACGGTACCGGAGCATACGTTCGCGCTGATCTTCGCATTGCGCAGAAGCCTCGTCGCCTACCGTGACGCCGTGCGCACAGGGCGCTGGCTCGAGTCGGGCCAGTTCTGCTTCTTCGACTTTCCGATCAAAGATCTGAAGGGATCGACGCTCGGGATCATCGGCGATGGCGTGTTGGGTCGGGCCGTCGCCGACATCGGAAGGGCACTCGGCATGCGTGTGCTGTTCTCCGCATACAAGGACCGGACGGACATGGGGCCGCTGTACACGCCATTCGACGAACTGCTGCAACAGTCCGACGTCATCACCCTGCATTGCCCGCTGACGCCGGCCACGCGAAATCTGATCGGCGAACCTCAGTTCGCACTGATAGAGCGGGGAGGGCGGCGGCCACTGATCGTGAATACCGCCCGCGGGGGCCTCGTCGATGAACCTGCCGTGGTTGCCGCGTTGAAGGCCGGTCATATTGCTGGCGTAGGGTTCGATGTTGTCACAATGGAACCGCTACCGGCAGACCATCCATTCAATGAGGTGCTCGACCACCCGGCGTTTATCCTGACTCCTCACGTGGCCTGGGCAAGCGACGAGGCCGTCCAGTGTCTCGCCGATCAGTTGATTGGCAATATCGTGGCGTTCGTCGAGGGCAGGCTCGCTCATGTCGTCACGCCGCACTAGCGCATGGCGACACGAGGCGGAGATTGGTTCATTTAGCTTTGGACTTGCTAGCGGTGCGACCAGAGTCGCCTGATTCTGGTCAGCCAGACCCGGAAGTCCAACGCCGTCTAGAAGCGATGAATGATGCCCACGCCCGCCGCAAACTGACTACGCGATGAAGCGGGAGAACTCTGATAACCGTCCCCGATGCTCGGGGTAGCGTTGATTTGCTGATTGACCGTAGCCGGGTTCAGTGAAGGCGTGCCAAGCGTCTTGCCGTTCGCGCGCTGGAACGCCTGCAACGCATACAGGCCTGTCCGCTTGGACAGCGAGTAGTACTCGGAGAGATTCACCTGCTGATACTGCGCCGGACTCGTAATACCGTTGGCTTTGGTCGCGCGCGTGTAGCTGTAGCCGGTCGCGAAGTCCCATGCGACGACGGGCTTCCAGTGCAGCACCGCGCCTGCTGTGTTGAAGATTGCCGAATCGGTGAAGCGTGAATTGACGCCGGGAATGTACTGGACATTCGAGTAGGACACCGAGATGTCCCACGCGTTATTGAACTTGTAGCCGCCCGTCACTGCAAAGCGCTGCTGTGACTGCGCGTCCTGGTAACCGTTGGTCACGGCCGAGATCCCCGATTCGCCGCCGCTGTTCATCGTCGAGTCGCTGCCCCATGGGCCGCCGCCGATGGTCGAATTCTTCGTGCGTACGAAACCCGCTGCAATGCCGAACGGACCGTTGACGTACTGCAGCGCGCCGCTCCACGTCGAGCCTTGCGACAGCGTGCCTGGCACGCCCGCCAGCGAGTACGACGCGCTGAACACGAGCCCGCTAATGTTCGGTGACGTGTACATCAGCGTGTTGTTCGCGCGGTACAGCGTATCGAGCGAATCGAGGTCGCCCGGATGCGCGCCGTAGTAACCCGTGAGCCAGGTAGTCGGGCTATACGGCGAGAGCAGCAGGAAATAAGGCGTGTATTGCCGGCCCGCCGTGAGCGTACCGTACGTCGCATTGCTCAAACCGACCCATGCCTGGCGTCCAAACAACGCGTTCGTGTATTGCGCACCGCCGGTGTTCACGTTGAAACCCGACTCGAGCTGGAAGACCGCCTTCGTACCGCCGCCAAGATCTTCGCTGCCTTTGAGCCCGAAGCGACTGCCCGCCCACACACCCGAGCCGAGCTTGACGCTGGAGCGGCCACCCGAGGTCGAACCGAGCGACGTCTGGCTGCTTTGCCAGGAGATCGAGTCGTCGAGGATCCCGTACAGTGTCACGCTGCTTTGCGCGTGGGCAAGCAGCGGCAGCGTGCCGAGCATCGCGCCGACGCACAGGCTATGGAAGCGCGGCGTGCGGCTCGCTACGTTCGGTTTGCCGGTCGGGACGGACCGGCTGTGGTGTTGTTGTCGTCTGCTCATTGTCGTGCTTTCCTTTTTTGTCGGTGGGAAATGCGTGCGAGTTATATCGGTCGAGGACGTGTGTCAGCTCGTCGTCGTGATCGGCCATTGCAGCCAGCTCACGGCGTCGGGGAGGTGGTTGCTCACCGCATCGAGCGCGGCTGTCAGTTGCGGGGTCGCGCCGTATAGCAGTACGGCCTGCTGCAGCACCGGCAGCACGCCGTCGAATTCGTTGCCATCGCCGTCGTACTCGATGCCGGTCAAATCCTGGTACGGCCAGCTCGATGGATTCGCCACGTAGGGCGCAAGGAATGCGACCGATGCCTGGAGCGATTGCGGACTACCCGCAACGGCGGACGCGTGCGCAATGTCCACCTTCGCCGCCGCACCGTATTTGGCGAGTCGCAGGAACGCCACGAGGTTGAATACGCTGTAGTGAAACGGCCGGGTGCGCGACAGTTCCAGCGGCTCCTTGCCGGTGCTGTCGAACTGTGTCGGCAGCAGTTTGGTCAGCGCATGATTGAGCGCGTTCTGTGCGGTCGCGGTGTCGCCGGTGAAGAGTGCGAGGTTCGTAACCTGTGCGTCGTAGAACGTGCCGTGATTGTTGGGCGCCGCGGCTTCGTCGGTGCCGTTGCTGCTGGTCAGAAGCCAGTTCAGGTAATCCGCGAACCACAGGTTCAGCGCGCTCAGGTCGCTTGCACTGAGCACATTCGATGAAGCGAGCAGACCGATACCGTCGGTGATCTGCCAGAAGTTGCGGGTGTCGATGATGCCGATGCCGCGACCGCTCGTCACACCCGGAATACCCTGACCGTAGTTGAGATTCGGGTTCATGCGCGTCGTCGGGTCGATGAACCAGGTGCGCAGCAACGATGCGGCCTTGTCGGCATAGCGCGCATCGCCGCCGAGAAACCACGCGGTGGTCAGCGTGCCGATGGCCGAACAGAACGCCTGCATCCGCACTGAATCCGAATCGTTGTTCTTCGACGATGGATTGATCTGGCCGTCGCGCTGGATATACGGCAAGCCATTGGGTTTGGTGGGATCGGGCCACCAGTACGGCGCGAGGCTTAGGTAGTCGTGCTTGTCGCCGCTTGGAGGCACCATGTTCTTGTCGACGACCGAGAACGGCGCCAGTTGAAGCGCAGCATTGGCGCTCGCGAGCAGGGCGGACCAGGACGTTTGCAGCGACGCGTTGCCGGCGGCGACGAGTTGCTTTGCCTTGAGCATTTCGTTTGCGTCGAGCGTAAAGACGACCGGTGGCGTGGGTGCTGCGGGTGGCGGTGTAACTGGCGGTGTGCTCTGCGATCCGGTCGCCGACGATGCGCTCGCCGACGGCGTCGCATCGATGCCGCCGCAGCCGTACAACAGCAGACCGAGCGAGCCGGCGCCGAGCGCGGCAAGCGTGCGGCGCCGCGCCGCGAGCGATGGAGCAACAGTCACAGCGTTAGAGCCGGCAGTGGAAAATGCGGGTCGTTGATCGCGACGCGGATGACGCATGAGCTTCTCCTGATGAGAACGCGCGACGAACCCCGTCCCGGACCGGCTCGGCATCGATGCGGAGCGTCCAGCTACACGATTCGTTTGACGAAGCCGGTCCCAGCCGCGAAGCGTTGACAGCTTGCGCGCCAGAAACGGGCGGTGAGTAACGGCGGACCGCGCGGTCCGCCGCGAGACGGTTATGCGTTGACGGGTTTGCCCACGGGTGCAAGCGCACGCGTAACGGTCGGCCTGACCAGCGACCAGATCAGCGCGACTCCAATCAGATCGCCGAAACCCAGCGCGACGAAGAATGGCGTGTAGCCGATCGTCGCGACGAGTGCGCCCATTGTCAGTGTGAAGAGCAGGTTGCCGATGCCGGCCGCCAGCGCCGCGAAGCCGGTGACGGTAGCCACTTCCTGCTTCGGGAAGAGATCGGCGGACATCGAGATGACGGTGACCGACAGGGTCTGGTGAGCGAAGCCGCCGAGGCACAGCAGGAAGATCGCCATCCCCGGGTCCTTCACGTAACCGACGCCGACCATCGAGATCATGATCACCGCGCCGATCGTGAAGACGATCCGCTTGCCGTTCAGGATCGCGATGTTGAAGCGCCGGTTCAGAAACATCGAGATCGTGCCGCCCATCATGCAACCGACGTCTGCTGCGACGAACGGCAACCATGCGGTCATGGCAATCGCCTTCAGATCGAAGCCGCGCGCCTGGTGCAGATAGAGCGGCATCCAGAACACGAGCGTGCCCCACACGGGGTCGGCGAAGAAACGCGGCAGTGCGATGCCCCAGAAATTGCGCTGCTTGAAGATGCGGCTAAGGCGCGGACGATCGCCGTCCGGTACCGGCACGACGCGCTCGTCGCCGGCGATATAGGCGGCTTCCTCCTGGGACAGCGCCTTGTGCTCGCTTGGATGCCGGTATAGCGCGAGCCACAGCACGGCCCACACGAGGCCGAGCGCACCGGCGATCACGAAAGCGGTTTGCCAGTTGTAGCGCAGGATCGACCACGCGATGAGCGGCGGCGCGGCAATCGCACCCACCGATGTGCCGATGTTGAAGACGCCCGCTGCGATCCCACGTTCGTGCGCGGGAAACCAGAATGCCGCGGCGCGCATGCCGGCGGGAATAAACGACGCTTCGACGAGACCGAGCATGCCGCGCAGCACGAAGAGCCCGACCCAGCCGTTCGCCAAACCGTGCGCCATACATACGATGGACCACAACACGCCGCACAGCAGAAAACCAAAGCGCAGACCGACGCGGTCCATCAGATAACCGGTGAGCGGACCGCCGATCGGATACATCACGAGGAACGCACCGGTGATCCAGCCGTATTGCGCGGTGGTGATGTGCAGGTCCTGCATGACCGTGGGCGCGGCGACGCTGAGCGAACTGCGCGCGAGGTAGTTCATCACGGTCCCGAGCGTGAGCAGGCCGATCATCCACCAGCGAAGGCCCTTTATCTTGTGCGCCATGTGTTGTGTGTCTCCGTGTGTTTTCTATGAGGGGCACTCTTGCGGCCACACGTACCGGGGCAGAAGAACCGGGAGCATGACTCGACTGGGGTCATGCTAAGTCATACGATGTCCGGAGACAATAGTGATGGTGTCAGGGTTTACACGACGAATATTTAGCGTAAATTCGGCACTTTTTCTCATAACTACGCCTCATGGACTCGTTTTTGGCCGAAATGAGTCAGACAAGATGGCGTGTGTGCCATATTTAGATAAGACGTCGTATGACATCTTGAGTCGCGGAAGACAAATCTGGAGGGGTTTACTGCGATCGGATAACGGCAGATTCTCGAGGTGTTTTTATTGTTTTGTGGCGCAGGCGCAGACGCGCCGGTGTCGCGCGCGGCGTGATGGTCTGTCTGGCGGGGGAAATGGAAGGCGGGCGAAGCGCGGATTGCAGGCGAATTGCGGGCAAGCGGAATCTCGTACCCGGTAGCGGCGTGTCTCTTTCGCGCGATGCCGCTCAGGCCATCGAGGCCGTTTGACCTTCGGCGATCTTCGCGTCCTGCGCGAGCCTTCGCCAGTTTTTCGCGGCATAGGCATGAGCCTGGCGCAATGCGGCCCACAGGCCGACGAGTCGCAGCACTTTCAGCAGGCCGGTGGCCTCGAATTCGGTCGTGCGGCGCACGAGAGTACGGTTGCCGTCGAGCGCTTCGAGCGTGAAGGTATCGATCAGTTTGCCGACCCATTCACGGCACCACACCGTGCTTTGCTGCATCTGATATTGCAGCAGCCAGTTGGGCTCGAGTTGCAGGATGCGCTGGTCGATCGTGCCGCGGTCGGTGGTGCACTGGCGCGTGTTGCCGACTGCCGCCACGCCTTCAAGCACACGACAGCTCATCGGCTTCGGAATGCCGAACCAGAACAGTAGTGGGCGGGACGAGTCCATCTGGGCGTGCAGAAAGTGCGGCCACACGTGCTGCGGCTGGCACTCAAAAATCCATTGCGATTCGATCTTCATGACAGGATCCCCTTGGCGTCCGATGGCGTTTTAGCAGCAGGCATCCGCCGATGCGGTCTGCCTGCCGTGTGCTACAAGCCGAGCCAGGGGTGCCAGGGGTGAGGAAGCGCCAGAGTTGCAAACCCTGACGCTCCCACGGGCATTACTCGCCCAGGTACTCCGGCTCGATCTGGATGTTCTTCTCACCCGCCGCCTTCTTCTCCCAGTAGCGCTTGACCCACGACTCGAAGGTCTTGCCGGCCGCCGTATCCTTGCCCGTAAAGCCGAGCACGGCGATGTCCGCATACGGAATCACTTCCTTCGTCTGCGTGCCGGTCGGAATGATCCGTACGAAGCAGTCCTTGAAAGCCGCACCGTATTGCCGGTCGTACAGATAACCTTTCACCACGACGCCGCTCTTGCGCGTGATCGTCACGTCGCCGCGATAATCGAAGGCTTTTTCGAGCGCTTCGCGTACTTCGGCTTCGGTCGTGAGCGGCGGCGTCCAACCTTCGAGCTTTTCGTGCACCGTGCCCTCGGCGGTTTCCATCTGGTCGGGATTGACCGGAGCCGGCGCGGGTGTGCTGGCAACCACGGCGGCAACCGGTTCGACCGGCTGGGCGGTTTGAGCCGCGCCGGCAGCATCGGCAACCTGAGCGGCGCGCGGCGGCGTGGGGACGAACACCATCGGAACTTCACGCGACGGGGACTTCCAGCCGGCGAGTATTTCGTTCGCTTCCGGGTCCTTGTAGCTATTGAGTACCATCGCCTTGACGGTCTGGAACAGCCCCTTGAACGAACCGAACGTGTAGTTCACGCCGCTCGCTTCGTAGCCCGAGTGCACCATACAGTTCGCGCATTTCGGATTGCCGCTCTCGGTGCCGTATTCGGACCACTTCACGCTTTCCATCAACTCGTCGAAGGTGTCCGCATAGCCGTCCTGCAGCAGGTAGCACGGCTTCTGCCAACCGAAGATGCTGTAAGTCGGCATGCCCCACGGCGTGCAGGTGAGCTGCTTCTTGCCCATCAGGAATTCCATGAAGATGGGCGATGCATTGAAGCGCCAGCTCTTTTTACGGTTCGACAGGATCGCGCGGAACAGCTTCTTCGAACGGGCGCGGCCGAGGAAGTGCTTCTGGTCCGGTGCCTTGTCGTACGTGTAGCCCGGCGACACCATCATGCTTTCCACGCCCGCCGTCATCATTTCGTCGAAGTGCAGACGTACGCTGTTCGGATCGGCGCCGTCGAACAGCGTCGTATTGGTCGTGACGCGGAAGCCCGCTGCGACCGCGGCGCGCACGCCTTCCATCGCGATGTCGTAGCCACCTTCGCGGCACACCGCGAAATCGTGGTGCTCGCGCTGACCGTCGACGTGGACCGAGAACGACAGGTACTTGCTCGGCTTGAACAGATGCAGTTGCTTCGCGAGCAGCAGGGCGTTCGTGCACATGTACACGTACTTCTTGCGTGCCACGAGCCCAGCGACGATTTCCGGCATCTGCGGATGCAGCAGCGGTTCGCCGCCTGGAATCGCGACCATCGGCGTGCCGCATTCCTCGACGGCCTTGAAGCATTGCTCGGGGGTGAGTTCCGACTTCAGCACGTGGGCCGGGTACTGGATCTTGCCGCAGCCCGCGCAGGCCAGATTGCAGCGCATCAACGGCTCGAGCATGAGAACGAGCGGATAACGGCTGCGGCGCAATAATTTTTGCTTCAGGACATAGGTGGCAACCGTCCATGCCTGTGAAATTGGCACTGCCATGCTGGGAATTCTCCTCAATAACCGTGTCACGCCGCCCCGGTGACCCCGGCGGCTGTACTCAATAGATCGTTTCGCGCCGGTAACAGGCGCGATCTGCATATAAAAGACTCGATCTCCCGCGCAAAGGGCGGCTGGATCGATGTGGGTGCCGGGTGCGTCGCCGGACCTGGATTTCTAGCTATCCCGAATCATCGCACAAACTGGGGTTTCCGTTCGGCCGGCCGGGCGTCGGCGGCCATTGGCGCGGGCGGGATCGATCGGCTTGTGGGCAACCCGAGCGATTCGCTCTGAGGGCTCATCCAGCGTCGTCGCCCGCGGCGTCTGCCGGTGTAAGGCGGCGTGAGCCGCTTCCGGGGCCGAACTTGTCGATTTATTTAGGATTTTCTTTACGCCGGGCGCGGGTAGCCTTTCAGAAGGCATTTAAAGAGGCGCATCATGCGCGCAAATCCGTCCATTCCGGCGCAGTCCGCGAAATCGCTGAAAATCGACGCGATCCGCTTCATGGCGGCCGCATGGGTCGTTTTCTATCATTTCGGGCCTCCGCCGTTCAAGTCGATTTTCACGGGCCATCTGGCGCTGCTGGGCGGCGCACTGTGGTCGGGTCTCGTCGTGCTGTTTGCCGGTCCGGCCGCGGTCATCGTCTTCTTCGTGATCTCCGGTTACTGCATTCACAACGCCTACCATCGCGACGCGAGCCTGCGGCCGGTCAGCTACTTCGTGTCCCGCTACGTGCGGATCGGAGTGCCGCTCGCCGTCGTCGCGCTGGTTTCGCGGCCGGTCGGCGATGCGTCGACGCTGCTGGAATCGGTGCTGTGGTCGCTGTATTGCGAGCTCGTCTATTACACCGTTTATCCGCTCGTGCGGCAGCGCTTTCATCGGGTCGGCGAGATGATCGTCTGCGCTGTGATCGGCGGGGCGTTGATGGTGTGGCTCACGCATACGCAAGCGCGGGTCGTCTGCGATCACTGCGTCTATCAGAACTATGGCGTTGCCGGCACGTCGCTGCTGTATTTCCCGGGCTGGTTGCTCGGCAGCCTGATCGCCGACATGCAGCGTACCCGCGGCGGTATCGATGGTCGCCGCGCGTATTCGCAGCTGACCGGCTGGATTGTTCGCGTGTTGCGGGCCGTGGTACGGGGACTGTCCGCGCAGCTGGTCGCGGCGCGCGTCGCGCTGGTCGCGGCGGCTTCGCTGACTTACGTGCTCGCATCGTCGTCGCACATCAAGCCGGCATTTCTGCCGACCGTAGGCCCCGACATCTCGCTCACGTTGTTCCAGTTCTTTGCCGCCGCATGGATTGCGGCTGAAACAACGACACCGGCGCGGGAATCGTCGCGCGGGGTGTGGGCGCGGCTCGCGGGGCTCGGTGCATGGTCGTACAGCCTTTACCTGTGCCACAAACTCGCGCTCGCAATCCTCAGCGCGGCGGGCTACCCGCCAGGACCGGCGTGGACCTGGCTCGCAACCGTCGCCTTTGCGTTTGCCCTGAGCTACGCGTTCTATCTCGCCGTCGAGCGGCCGTCGCACCGGTTTGCGGGCCGGTTGCGCAAGCTTGCGCCGAAGGTGCCGGTGCCACCGCCGGGCGCGGTGAACTGACTAACGGCGCACCACCCCCGGCAGCACGCACAACATTTCGTACAGCAGGTTCGCGCCGAGCAGCGACGTATTGCCGGTCGTATCGTAAGGCGGCGACACTTCGACGAGATCGCAGCCGACCAGATCGAGCCCATGACAACCGCGGATGATCTCGATCGCCTGGATTGTCGTCAGCCCGCCGATCTCCGGCGTACCGGTACCCGGCGCCCACGCCGGATCGATACCGTCGATATCGAAGCTCAGATACACCGGGCCGCCGTCCACCTTGCTCCGCACTTCGGCCATCAACGGTTCGAGCGACTTGTGCCAGCATTCCTCGGCCTGCACGACGCGAAAGCCCTGTTCGCGACTCCAGTTGAAATCGTTCGCGGTGTAGCCCTGCGCGCGCAAGCCGATCTGCACCACGCGTTCGCAGTCGAGCAGCTCTTCTTCGACCGCGCGCCGGAACGTCGTGCCATGCGCGATCTTCTCGCCGAACATGTGATCGTTCACGTCCGCATGCGCGTCGACGTGCACGAGCCCGACCTTGCCGTGCCGACGCTTGATCGCGCGCAGGATCGGCAGCGTGATCGTGTGATCGCCGCCGAGCGTGAGCGGGATCGTGCCGTGTTCGAGAATGCCGTCGTACGCGTGCTCGATGATGCGCACCGAGTCGAGCAGGTTGAACGTATTGATCGCGACGTCGCCGATGTCGGCGACTGCCAATGAATCGAACGGTGCCGCGCCGGTCGCCATGTTGTACGGCCGGATCATCACCGACTCCGCGCGGATGCCGCGCGGCCCGAACCGCGTGCCGGGGCGCAACGACGTACCGACGTCGAGCGGCACGCCGACAAACGCGGCATCGAGCCCGGCCGCGGAGTCGCGTTGCGGCAGCCGCAACATCGTGGCGATCCCGCCGAAACGCGGCATTTCGTTACCGCCTAGCGGTTGATATAGCTGCTTTTCCATGACGTTCCTCGTGTTCCTTCGTAACGCACGTGCAGGCTCGACAGGTTCGAGACAGGCTCAATACTGCCGACGTCCTCGTCGGGGAAAAATGGCTGGCGCGAAATATTTAGTTCAGTTATTTCTAAAGTATAGGTAACGCTCCCCACCGAGGCGCCACCGCGCCGCGCTGTCACTTCACCACTCCCACTTCATTCACGAGGATCGGGCTTGGCCACTGTTCTGCCGGAAGCGCGACTGTTGCGCATCTTCACCTGTGTCGTGCGTCATCAGGGGTTCGCGGCCGCCCAGCAGGAACTGAACCTGTCGACCTCGGCAATCAGCACGTACATGAGCCAGCTCGAAACGCTGGTTGGCGTGGTGCTGTGTCATCGCGGACGCGGCGGTTTCAGCCTGACGCCGAGGGGCGAAGAGTTTCATCAGGAGGCGCTCAAGCTGCTCGGTGAAGTCGACGGTTTCGAGCGCTATGCAGCCGGTTTGCGCGGCGAACTGCGCGGCAATCTGAAGCTCGGCGTGCTGGATGCGACAGTCACCGACAGCGCGCTGCCGCTGCCCGACGTGATCGGTGCCTTCACGCGCGAGCATCCGGCGGTGCATCTGCATCTGCACGTCCAGAGTCCCTACGAATTGCAATTGAGCGTGCTCGGCAATCGCCTCGATATGGCGATCGGCGCGTTTCCGATTCGCATGAACGGCCTCGTCTATCATGCGCTGCATCGCGAGCAGCACTGGCTGTATTGCAGCCATCGCCACGCGCTCTTCAACGAGCGCAACATCCCCGCCGAAGTGATCAGCCAGCAGCGCATGGTGGGGCGTGCGTACTGGAGTCAGACCGAGCTCGCGCGCCAGGGATTCAAGCGCAGCGAGGCGACTGTCGACAGCATGGAAGGCCAGTTGATCCTGATTCTGTCCGGCGCTTACATCGGTTTTCTGCCCGAGCATTTCGCGCAGTCGCGCGTCGATGACGGCAGTCTGCGCGTTCTGGCGCCGTCCGCGTTCGGCTATCAGGCGCCGTTCTCGCTCGCCGTACGCAGAGGGCGTTCGAAGGAACCGCTGGTGCTGAAGTTTCGCGAAACGCTGCGGCGCGCACTGCCCGCTTGAGCTTGCGCAGGAGCCGCGGCCGGTACCGCTGCGCCATGCGATTCGATACCGATGAAGCGACGCACGCGTTCGGCGCAGGCAAGCTCGCCAATCGCCTGCGGCGATCCATCGAATTCGATCGCGCCGTTTTCCATGAAGACGATCCGGTCGGACAGCGACATCGCGAAGTCCATTTCGTGCGTGACGATGAGCATCGTCATGCCTTCCGCGGCGAGTGCGCGAATCACATTGAGCACGTCGCCGACCAGTTCCGGGTCGAGCGCCGAGGTCGGTTCGTCGAACAGCATGATGGCCGGGTCCATTGCAAGCGCGCGTGCAATGGCGACGCGCTGCTGCTGGCCGCCCGACAATTGATGCGGATATTTGTACGCATGCGCGAGCAGGCCCACCTTGTCGAGCAGCGCCAGTGCGCGCAATGTGGTTTGCTCGCGCGTGCCGCGACGATGGTAACGCGGTGCAAGCGCGACGTTGTCGACGATGGTTCGATGCGGGAACAGGTTGAAGCTCTGGAACACCATGCCGATGCGGCCGACGCCTTCGCGCACGCGCCCGATGCCGGGGCGGTCCGCGGCAGCGATGAACGCTTCGCCGAACAGGACGATTTCGCCGCGGTCGATCGTTTCGAGTGCGTTGATCGTGCGGATCAGCGAGGTCTTGCCCGAGCCCGACGGCCCGATGATCGAAATCACTTCGCCTGCATTAACGGCGAGATCGATGCCCTTCAGTACTTCGTGGTTGCCGTAACGTTTGTGCAAATCCTTGAGCAGCAGCGCATGAGGTGTCCCGCCACCACCGGGCGTAGCGGTGCGCACGCGTGCCGCCACTGGCAGACGGGCGCGCTGTGCCGCGAGCGCGGTGTTGTCGAGCGTCTGTGGTTTGCGCCGCGTCAGATCGAGCGATCGTTCGAAATACTGCAACAGCCAACCGAACACCGTGACGATCAGCACGTAGTAGATCGCGATTGCGGATAGCGTCTCCATCACGAGAAAGTTCTGCGAGTAAAGCCGTTGGCCGACCATCAGCAGTTCGGTCAGCGAGATGACCGATACCAGCGAGGTCAATTTCACGTTGGTGATGAACTCGTTGATCAGCGTCGGCAGCGCGACCCGGAACGCCTGCGGAATCACGATCAAACGACGCAGCCCCAGTGGGCCGATGCCAAGCGCGCTACCGGCTTCCTGCTGGCCTTTTGCAACCGCCAGCAAACCGCCGCGATGGATCTCCGCCATATACGCGGTCTCAGTGAGGACGAGCGCGACGAGGCCGGAGAAGAACGGATGCGACAGCGCGACACCGGCGGACGGAATGAGCTGCGGCAGGTTGTAGACGAAGACGACGAGCACCAGCAGCGGCACGCTGCGGAAGAACCAGATATACAGCGCAGCCGGTGCGGCGAGCCAGCGCGCCCCGGACATCTTGGCAACGGCAAGCGGGAAGCCCAGCACCATGCCGATCGACCATGACAGCGCGCTGAGTTCGACCACGGTGACGCTGGCCTGCCAGAAGGCGGGCAGGGCGAACAGCGACAGGAAATAGTTGAAGTCGAAGTGCATGAGCGGCTCGCAATGCGCGGTAACGCAGGCAGAAAACTATGGAATCAGGAGGCTTTCGCCGCGGGCGGCGGTGCGAGATCGTATTTCTTCAGCACCGCGTCGTATTCGCCGTTTTTCTTTAACGCGTCGAGGGCGCGTGTCAGCGCGTCGAAGAGCGGCTTGTTGTCCTTGCGCACATAGATACCAAGTGTCTGCGGATAGATCAGTTGCGTCGACGAGACGACCACTCGCCCGGACGATTTCGCGGACAACGCATGCGCTGCGCCGGAGATTTCCATCTGCGCCTGCACGTTGTTCGACAGCAGCGCCTGCAGCACTTCGGGCGCGGACGGATATTCGCTGACGACGATCGGCCCCTTGCCGTTGGCCTTGCAATACGACGTCGAGAGCGACTGCAGCTGCGCGACCCATGTGGTGCCCTGTTCGAGTCCGACGCGCAGTCCGCACAGGTCTTCGGCGGATTTTGGCTTGAGCGGACTTGCCGTCGGAACCATGATTGCCGCGCCGGTCTGCGCATAGGGAATCGCCTGCGCCTGGGCGACACGCTCGGGTGTCACGTACATCCCCGAGATGATCGCGTCGTAGTGGCGCGCGTTGAGCCCGAGGATCAACCCGGAGAAACGCGTGTCGACGAAGCTCGGGTTCGCACCCAGTTGTTTCGCAAGCGCCCGCGAGAGATCGGGATCGGAGCCCACCACCTTGTCGCCGTCGTACGACTCGAACGGCGGGTAGGTGATCTCCATACCGACCTTGAACTGCCCCGGCGCCAGCGTCGCGGCGGCACCGCCTGTCTGCGCGGTCGCACCGGTGCACGCGAACGCTGCGAAGATGCTGCCGGCCGTGAAAGCGGCCAGAGCGCGTGTCGTGTTTCGCTTGAAGATCATGGTGGTGCTCCGGTCGTAGTGTTGGCGGTGGTTCGAACAGGGCGCGCGTAACGTTGCGCGCGGGTGGGCGTGTGTTGCTCAGCCGGGCTGACTGCTTTTCTTCAGATGCCCGAAGCTGGCCGGCTTGCGAGCGTGTGCCGGCAGCGTTGCTTCGCCGTTTGCGACGCGCTTGCGCAGGTACTGGTAGGTCTGCAGCGCCTGCCCGTACATGTGCTCGCCGATCGTGATCGCTTCATAGGTCTCGCCGTCCCGCGCGAATGCCGGCAGCGGCTTGATCAGCGTGTGGTAATCGCACGCATAGAAGAGCGGGAACGAATAGCGCTCTTCGCCGACGGTGCGCACGCGGTGTGCCGTTGCGACGAATGCGCCCGCCGTCATCACCTCGAGCATGTCGCCGATGTTCACGACGAAGCTGCCCGGCAGTGGCGGCGTATCGATCCACTGGCCGAGTCCGTTCATGACTTCGAGACCGGGTGCGTCGGCGTGCAGGATCGTGAAGCATTCGTAGTCGGTATGCGCACCGATGCCGGGTGCGTCCTGTGCCGCGCCGTCGAACGGATAGTGGATCAGACGCAGCTTCGACGGCGGCCGCGTGACGAGCGCATCGAAGTGATCCTCGGGCAGACCGAGCGCCAGCGCGAAACCGCCGAACAACCGGCGCCCGAGCGCGAACACCTGCTCGTAGTAGCGCTGCACCGCGGGTTTGAAGCCCGCGAGTTCGGGCCAGTGATTCGGACCGAGCAAGGGCGTGCCGGCCAGCACGAGCGGGTCGTCGGCGCGCAGTTCGTAGCCGACGTCGAATGCTTCCTTATGGTCCGGCTTGCCCTTTGCGTAGACTTCCTCGCCTTCGGGTACGAATCCCTTGTGCGTCTCCGAGGTACCGATGTAATGCGCCATCTTCTGTTCGAACGACTGCGCGAAGTAATCCTTCGCCGCCTGGCGCAAACCGTCGATCACTTCCGTATCGATGCCGTGGCCCGAGATATACAGAAAGCCGACGTCGCGCGCCGCCTGCCCGAGTTGCGCGGCGACGGCTTCGCGGTCGGCCACCCGCTCGCTGAAAAGACCGGCAATATCGACGACCGGAATCGAGGTGAAATGACTTGCCGGGGTGAGATGCGGGATCGGAGCGGCTTGCATCGCGTGGTTCTCCTGGGTTCAGTGCGGGCCCATTGCCCGATGAAAATGTTCGCGTTCGGTGTGCACCATCCATGTGTTGAGCGCGGCCAGATCGGCAACCGGCACGTCGGTGAACGGCAGATGGTGTAGATAGCCGTCGGCGCCGAATTCCGGCGTCAGCGTGCTGTGCGTGTAGCCGCGCGCCTGCTGCGCGTGCCACACCGCTTCCCAGTGCCGCTGATGGAATGCGAGCGCCGTCGCGTACTCTGGTGCGCCGGGGTGCGGGACCTGCGGCCCCTGGTCGTAGCCGACGCGTGCCTGGATGTGATGGACGCGCTCGATGAACGGTGTCAGGTCGTCAGCGGGATCGTCGAGCAGGCGCTCGCAGACCACGACCCAGTGGCTGATATCGCTGGTGAAGCGCAGCGCCGGTAGCTGTCGGATCAGATCGAGCGTGACCCACGGGCTGTACAGCGAACGTGCGCGATGCGTCTCGAAGCTGCACATCAGCCCGTGGCGCTGCGCCAGTTCGAGCGCACCGCCGAAGAAGTCGACTTGCTGCGCGAGCGGCCAGCGGTCGTTGCCGGCCAGCACGTTGACGAAGCGCGGCGTCAGTTCGGCGGCCCAGTCGAGCTTGCGGTTCAGGTCGAGCAGATGCGCGGCGGGCGTCGCGCGCTGGTCGGGCAGCACGGCGCTATCGGTGAAGCAGATCGCGATGTAGTCGAGCGCGTGGTCGGCCAGATCCTGGGCGAGTGCAATGCGCGCTTCGACCTCGAGCGGCAGTCGCGCCTCGATGCCGGCGAGCCCGGCCGCGCGTGCGCTGGCGAAGGCCGCCCGACGGTTGCCGCGATAACCCCAGAGCGAGCGAAAGATGTCCAGCTGCATGTGTCGAGCCTCGATTCCAGCGAGCGTCGGTTAGTTACCGACAGATTGAAGCCCATGGTGCAGTTGGCCGAAAAAGCGAAGAATCCTGGAAACAAAACAATCACTTCAGGATTTTCTGAACTAACGTATGGGGCTGCGGCTACCATGGGGGAGTTCATCGGAAGGAGCGGATCGCCAATGGCTCGACGGCAGATGGTCTTCGTAATGCCAGCCCCGGCGGCTGCCGCATTCGAAGCCTTTCATAACCACAGCAAGCGGCTGGAATGGGACACGTTGCTGTCGAAGGCGGAAGTGGAGGGCGGCGGAACCTACCCATACGTCGGCGCAGTGACGCTGAACGTCGGCCGGGGTGCGCTACGCGGACCCGGTATGCGAACCCGCTTCGTAAGCTATGAACCGCCCCGGCTTGCTGCGGCGACGATCGTCGAACCCACCGGCCTGTTCGCGTACTGGGGGGCTTCGATGCGCCATCGCGATCTGCCGGACGGCACCTCCGAACTCATTTACACGTTCAACCTGAAACTGCGTCCGCGGTTGCTGGGTCTGCTATTCGATCCGCTGGCCGCGCGAATTTTCGCGCATGAGACGCGCCGCCGGTTCACGGCGATGGCGGCCTGGCTGGAGGCGAACCAGGCCACGAAAAGAGGATGAAAATGAGTTGACGGTACGCATTCTTGCGTATAGCGGAATCGCTGTACTTCCCGCGCAGAGGGTATACAGTGGGTTCAAACCAGCGATGGTTCTGGAAATCCTTCAGGCCTTGATGCCGGGCCGATTCTTGAGTTAACCGGGTGCGCTCGCACGGTTGGCCGACACAAATCAACGCACCGTTCCTCTGCCTTTTCACCCGCAGGCCAGAGCCATCGAACCTGTCCAGTCGTACTCGTCCTCGCATTCTCTGCGCTGAGAACGCGCATTCGACACTGCTCGCGTGGTTGCGCATGGGGCGGGTCCTCGTCGCGATGGTTGCCGCGATTTACACAGACGCCTTTGTTGCGGGTGAAGCGTTTCACCGCGCCTATTGGGAGCAAATCATGATCGACGATCAAGTTAACCTCGAAGAACTGGAAGAGAGCAGGAAACGACGAACTGCGCAGGAGACCACGGCTGAGGGCAGCACACCGGGAACCCCGGAGGGGCCGGTCCATACTCCCTACAGAAAGCCGAAGCAGTGGATAAGTGAAGCCAGGAAATGGCTCGGCGTCGGTGGTCGCACCGGCTAGTCAACGCTGGCGCGTCGAACGAAACGCCAGGTAGTCGTCTCAGGTCTTCAGGACTGTGTGCGCAACCCAGATTACTGTCTCATAGCGGGAGAACAACGTGATGGATGAACAGGCAAAAGCAGACGAACTGGCGGAACGCAAGAAACAAAAGGAATCGGGAGCGATCGCGACTGACGATGGCATGCCCGTCGGACCGGAAAACAGGCGCGGAGAGGTCGAGACGATTCGTTACAGTGCGCCGAACAAATGGGTGAGAAGTACCAGAAAGTGGCCTGGCGTGCCGGGTGCTGCCATAGAGTCGGTGCGGTCGTCGAGCCCACGGCGCAAGGCCGATCTGTCTTGAGAGCGTGGAGTTCAGGGGCCAGCGAAGCGCCGAACTCCCCGGTTTTTGTGTCCCCGCAGCTAACCTCGTGCAAGTGCCACGAAGCCTCGCCATCTTCGAAACTGTTACTCTCTCGTCTCCCCACCGCGGCAGGCTTGCCCGTAGTGGGCCAACCGCCCGTGTCGGGTGAGACAGGATTTTGAATGTTCGGCTTTCTGCGCAGTTACTTCTCAAACGATCTGGCGATCGATCTCGGTACTTCAAACACACTGATCTACATGCGCGGCAAGGGCATTGTCCTCGACGAGCCTTCGGTCGTGTCGATCCGTCAGGAGAGCGGGCCGAATGGCAAGAAAACCATTCTGGCGGTCGGCAAGGAAGCCAAGCAGATGCTGGGCAAGGTACCCGGCGACATCGAAGCGATTCGCCCGATGAAAGACGGCGTGATCGCCGACTTCACCATCACCCAGCAGATGATCAAACAGTTCATCCGCATGGTGCACGCGCCGCACATTTTCGCGCCGTCGCCGCGCATCATGATCTGCGTACCGTGCGGCTCGACCCAGGTCGAACGGCGGGCAATCAGGGAGGCTGCACACAGTGCGGGCGCATCGAAGGTCTATCTGATTGAAGAACCGATGGCCGCGGCAACCGGTGCTGGCCTGCCGGTATCGGAAGCGACTGGTTCCATGGTGGTCGATATCGGTGGCGGTACCACCGAGGTCGGTGTGATCTCACTGGGCGGCATCGTGTACAAGGGCTCGGTGCGTGTCGGCGGCGACAAGTTCGACGAGGCGATCGTCAACTACATACGCCGCAACTACGGCATGCTGATCGGCGAACAGACCGCCGAAGCGATCAAGAAAGGGATTGGTTCGGCGTTCCCCGGCTCCGAAGTCAAGGAAATGGAAGTGCGCGGCCGCAACATGTCGGAAGGTATTCCGCGCAGCTTCACCGTGTCGAGCAACGAGATTCTCGAAGCGCTCACTGATCCGCTGAACCAGATCGTATCGGCGGTCAAGATCGCGCTGGAACATACGCCGCCGGAACTCGGTGCCGATATCGCCGGGCGCGGCATCATGCTCGCCGGTGGCGGTGCGCTGCTGCGTGATCTGGATCGGCTGCTTGCTGAAGAGACCGGGTTGCCGGTGTTCGTTGCCGAAGATCCGTTGACCTGCGTCGTGCGCGGCTCGGGGATGGTGCTTGAATATATGGAGAAGTTCGGCGGGGTGTTTACATACGAATGAGCGTGTTGGTCACCCGGCACGATACTCACGCGGCGAACACCCGACGATACGCTTGAACGCATGGCTAAACGCACTATCCGAGTCGTAACCGAGCTCCTGCGCGACAGCGGAAACCGATGCGTCCGAGCGTCGTAACTTCCGTGTCGCGAGCTGCATGCGCCAGCGCAGCAGGTAATCGAGCGGACCGAATCCCATCTTTCGCTTGAAGTGCAGCGCGAAGGTCGAGCGCGACACGTTGCAGCGGGCGGCGAGATCGTCGACGGTCCAGCGCCGTGCAGGCTCCGCATGGATCGCATTGAGGGCAGCCGCGATGCGCGGGTCCGCGAGCGCCGCGAGCCAGCCGGCCGCGCCTTGCGCGTACGAGTCGGCGTGGAGCCGCAGAATCTGCACGAGCATCATATGCGCAAGGTGTTGAACCATCAGCGATGCGCCCGGTAACGACGTGCTGAATTCCTGCGCGAGTTGCTGCAGTGCCCAGCGCAGTATCGCCGCCTGCTCGGAATGACCACGCACCACGATGAGAGGCGGCAGATCGTCAAGCAGCAGTTTCGCGTCATCCTCGAATGAAAAGCGGCCGCCGATCAGAAAGAAATCATCCGCTTCGCCATAGCGCGAGATGCCACCTTCGGGCGGGACGCGATAGACATCGGCCAGTGCGATGGGTGTGACGGATAGATCGCTCGCCAGCAAATACCTGCGCGACCTCGCAAGCAGGACGCAGTCGCCTGCGTGCAATTGAACAGGCGGCCCGGCGTCTTCGACCGTCAGCCAGCATGTGCCCTCGACGACGGCGCTGAACTTGATGCCCACCGGCGCTGGAATGTCGAACGCCCAGTCGCCACCCGCCCGCAGTCCGGCGAAATATGAGTTGCGCGTTTCCAGCAACGAAAGAACTTCAGACAGTGGGTCCAAGCATCTGCTCCGGACGATAGCGACAGAACTCCGGATTCTATTGCATTCACAGACTGACATGCAGGCCCGAAAATGGCACGCCACGATCGCACGGACGCGATCGTGACAGAAGGTCATTTCAAAGGAAACCGGTCAATGCAAAAGCGCAAACTTGGTAACAGTGGGCTTGAAGTTTCGGCTATCGGTCTTGGTTGCATGGGTCTTAGCTTCGGCTTGGGGCCCGCGGTCGAGAGAGCCGACGGTATTGCACTCATCCGTGCGGCGTTCGAGGCCGGCGTCACGTTCTTCGATACCGCCGAGTGCTACGGTCCGTTCGTCAACGAAGAACTTGTGGGCGAAGCCGTCGCGCCGTTTCGCGATCAGGTCGTGATAGCCACCAAGTTCGGGTTCGAGGATGGCGATCCCAGTAAGGCGGTCAACAGCCGGCCCGAACGCATCCGCGCGGTGGCGGACGCGTCGTTGCAACGGCTCAGGACAGATCGAATCGATCTGTTCTATCAGCATCGCGTCGATCCGGGCGTGCCGATCGAAGACGTTGCGGGAACGGTGAAAGACCTGATTCGGGAGGGCAAGGTCAAGCACTTCGGTTTGTCGGAGGCGAGCACCCAGACAATTCGTCGCGCCCACGCGATACAGCCCGTCGCTGCGCTACAGAGCGAATACTCGTTGTGGTGGCGCGAGCCGGAGCAGTCTGTGCTGCCAACACTAGAGGAACTTGGCATCGGCTTTGTGCCGTTCAGTCCATTGGGCAAGGGCTTTCTCACTGGCGCAGTGAGCGCAGGCACTGAGTTCGGCGCGGGCGATGTCCGTCATTTCCTGCCGCGTTTCTCGGAAGATAATCGCAAGGCGAATGCGGCGCTCGTGGACGTGCTCGGCGACATCGCGGCCGGGAAAGGTGCAACGCGCGCGCAGATTGCGCTGGCCTGGCTGCTCGCACAAAAACCGTCGATCGTACCGATACCGGGCACGACGAAATTGCCTCGGTTGAAAGAGAACCTTGGGGCTGCAACCGTGGAACTCTCGGTGGACGATCTGGCGGCGCTCGACGTCGCATTGCGAGGCATCGAGATAGTCGGCGAGCGCTATCCAGCCCGGTTTCAGCAGCTCGTTGATCGCTAGCGCCTTTCCGTTGCGGTCGGTGTTTTGCGAAACGCGTCCCTTTCCACGGTACGCGTTTCGTCGACAAAACATCGATTCTGGCCTGGCCTTACGTCTTCGCGGACCCGATCGTGTCCAGCGACGCCAGAATATCCTCAGGCAAATGAAGACCCGCGCTGCTGATGTTCTGCTGCAGATGTGCGACCGACGAAGTCCCAGGTATCAGCAGAATGTTCGGCGAGCGCTGTAGCAACCAGGCGAGCGCGACCTGCATCGGCGTTGCGTTACATCGGTCGGCAGCGTGATTCAGCGCATCGGCCTGCAACGGCGAGAAACCGCCGAGCGGAAAAAACGGCACGTACGCAATGCCATCTTCCGCAAGACTGTCGATCAGCGTGTCGTCGTTGCGGAAAGCGAGGTTGTACCGGTTCTGCACGCAGACAATGTCGGTAATCGTGCGTCCCTGCGCGACCTGCCGCGCGGTTGCATTGCTCAGCCCAATGTGACGGATCAGACCTTTCTCCTGCAACTGCGCGAGTGCCGTCAAAGGTTCTTCGATGTCACCCTCGGCCGGTGCCAGTACGTCGAACATCACACGAAAGTTCACGACATCCAGCGCGTCGACTCCGAGATGACGAAGATTGTCATGCACCGCCGATTCAAGCTCGGCCGCCGATATCGCAACGTTCCATGACGCGTCGCTGCCGCGGCGAGCACCGACCTTCGTAACGATCGTGAGTGCGTCCGGATACGGATGAAGCGCCTCGCGGATCAGCTGATTGGTCACGTGAGGGCCGTAGTAATCGCTCGTATCGATGTGCGTGATGCCGCTTTCAATCACACTACGCAGCACGGCAATCGCTGCGGCGCGATCTTTCGGCGGACCGAAGGCGCGCGGACCGGCCAGTTGCATCGCGCCATAGCCGATGCGTGTAACGGCCAGATCGCCAAGTTGAAAAGTACCGCCGCGCGTCACTTCAGCCATTGATGCACTCCTTGCTTCCGATGGTTGTTTCGTCGCTACAGGACGTTCGAATAGAATACGAACAATCATTCAGATTGTGAATTCGCATATGCGCGTCGATAACGGACAGGGGCTTGACGCCCGCAAACAGCCTCAGCAAGCGCGTTCGCAGGCAACGGTGGACGCGATTTTCGACGCGACTATTCAGGTTTTGCTGGCCGATGGGCTGCAGCGCCTGACCACTATCCGGGTTGCCGAGCGAGCGGGTGTATCGGTGGGGACGCTCTACCAGTACTTTCCGCAAAAGCAGGCGCTGCTCTTCGCGGTGCTGCAGCGGCATCTGGAACGGGTGGCGCGAACGATGGAGGTTGCTGCTACGTCGGCACACGGCGCCTGTGTGTCGACAATGGTGAAAACAGTTGTCGGTGCGTTTGTGAAAGCAAAGACGGAGGACCTGGACGAAGCGCGTGCGCTTTATGCGGTGGCCTTCGAACTCGACTCGCGCAGCTATGTTCACGCAGTGGGGGCGCGCAACCGCGTGGCGCTGGAGGCCATGCTGAAGACCGCCTCCGATGCGGATTTTGCCGACGTGGGTATGACCACGTTCATGCTGATGGGCGCATTGCTCGGCCCGATCCGTTTGCTACTCGAGGCGAAGTCGCCGCAATCGATGATGCGCAAGTTTCACGAGCAACTCGAGTCGCTGTGTCTGGGGTATCTGGAGCGCGAGGCGCTTCCAAATCGGCCGGTAGACTAGCCCTTTACCGGTCGACCCTGCCGCAGGAAAGGCGGCGACTCTCCGTGTTTTCGGCGGATGTCCGAAGATGGTCGCCGATGGACGCAGCGGCCGGGTTCGCGCAGCACCGTATAATCCGGCATGACTTTTCTTTTCCCTCCGGCAACAGCCGCGCAAGCGACAGCGTTCGCGATGCTTGCCCGCCAGTCCGCTGCGCGCATCGTTGCCGCGCATTCACGTGTCCCTAACTTCATGCGTAAGTCTCGCGAACTACATTGGGGAGGCGTATGAAAATCCCCAAACGGCTCGCACCGCTGCTCGAAGAAGGGCTTATCGACGAAGTCATCGGCCAGTTGATGAGCGGCAAGGAAGCGACAGTGTATGTGGTGCGCAGCGGCACCTCCGCGCGTTGCGCGAAGGTCTACAAGGATGCGAAGCAGCGCAGCTTCCGTCAGGCCGCGTCGTATCGCGAAGGCCGCAAGGTCAAGAACAGCCGCGAAGCGCGCGCGCTGGAGAAGGGCACGCGCTACGGTCGTCAGGTGCAGGAAGAACAGTGGCAGAACGCGGAGGTCGATGCGCTATTCCGGCTCGCCAACGCCGGGGTGCGTGTGCCGCAACCGTATATCTGCACCGATGGCGTGCTGTTGATGGAGCTGGTGGTCGACGGTGCCGGCAACGTCGCGCCGCGTCTGAACGATGTCGATCTGACCGAAGCACGCGCGCTCGAACTGCACACGCTGCTGCTCAACCAGGTCGTGCGGATGCTGTGCGCGGGCATGATCCACGGCGACCTGTCCGAATACAACATCCTGCTGGCCGCCGACGGCCCGGTGATCATCGATCTGCCGCAAGCTGTCGATGCCGCCGGTAACAGCGAAGCCGCCGCGATGCTCAAACGCGACGTCGACAACCTCGCGACATATTGCGGACGGTTCGCGCCGCAACTGCTCGACACCGATTACGGAACGGAGATCTGGGCGCTGTTCGAAGCGGGCGGCCTGCATATCGACGCGAAGTTGACGGGACACGTCGAAGCCGACACGCGACCCGTCGATCTCGATGCGGTGTTGCAGGAACTGGAAGACACGCGGCTGGATGAAGAGGCGCGGCTGCGGCGCGAGCAGGAGTTGAACGCGCAGCGATAGGCAGTAACTGAATGCCTTATCGTGGCAGGCCCGTACCGCTCTCCCACCCAGTCACATACGACGGCGCTTCAACCCGTGCATCGTGCGCCTCGGGCGGCTTTGGCATCATTTCCAGCGGCAGCACACCGGCCCACACCGGCCGGTCGAGATCGGCCTCGTCGTCGTTCGGGCCGCCTGTGCGAATCTTGCACGAGTACTCGTCGAGCGGTATGCGCAGCACGGTCGTCGCCGCGAGTTCTTTCGCATTGGCGCGCCGCGCTTCGTGCGAGCGGCCGCGGGCGATCTTCTCGACCAGCGCATCCAGCGATTCGGCCTTGTGCTCGCCTTCCACCGGCTCGCAAACACCGTAAATAACAGCGGTCCGATAGTTCATCGAGTGATTGAATGCGGACCGCGCGAGCACCAGCCCGTCGATATGCGTGACGGTGACGCAAACCTGGGTTCCGTCGGCGGCGGCTTTCAGCATCTGGCTGCCATTCGAGCCGTGGACATACAGATAATCGCCCTGGCGCCAGCATGCGGTGGGGATGCAGTGCGTACCGCGCTGATCGGTGAAGGCGATGTGGCAGAAGTACGCTGCATCGACGATCGCGTCTAGCACGGCGCGCTCGTAGCGCGCCCGTTCCGGTTCGCGGCGCACACGGGCGCGGTTCGAGAGGGGACCTGGTTTTTCGTTCACGGGAGTCTCATGGTCGGTGAATTTTCCGCCAGCATAATCAATGCATGGCTCCTTCACTAGATCCATCTAGTGCGGGAAATCTGGAGCCAGTCCAAGCGGTTCCCGCTACTAACGCAGCAGCCCCATCGCCGACGCTTTTAATGTCGCCGCGGCCCGCGTCGTGCATTCGAGCTTGCGAAACACCCGCTCGACATGCGTGCGCACGGTGCTCGGGCTGAGATTGAGCGCCCGTGCTGCTTCCTTGTTGCTGGCGCCGTGACTGATCAGGTTCAGCACATCGATCTCGCGCGACGAAAGACGCGTCGTTTCCGCCGCGTAGCGCGTGCTACGCGGCGAAGCCGAGTGCGCAGCGGTGGGCTCACCTTCGAGCAGCGCTTCGACGACGTCGCTATCGAAGCGTCCCTGTTCGGCCTCGGCCCGCAGCAATTCACTGGCCGCGGCATCGGAGAGCGCGTCGCGCCACGGCCGCTTCGAACGTAACGCGACCCACGCAGCCGACGCAGCAAGAATGCGCGCTTCGAGACCGAGCGCCGGGCCGCCCACAGCGCGGAAATAGCCGCTGCCGTCCAGACGTTCGTACGCATACGAAGCCAGTTCCGTCGCCTGATCCAGCGTGCCCATCTGTTTGCCCGCGCGCGAAGTCCAGTAGGGCACGAGGCGCACCTTTTCCCACTGTGCGGCCGAAAGACGCGCCGGCGTGTCCCAGATCGCATTCGGCACGGCCGCGCGTCCTATCCCGTGGATCAACCCCGCGCGGTACACACGTTCACTCGCTTCGGGATCGGCGACGAGACGCGTGCAGCAGGCCGCGGCGGTCGTCGCGACGGCGCGCGAATAACCGGTCATCCACGGTAGTTTCAGATCGAGCACATCGGCGATCAGGTCGGGGGACGTGCTGTGCTGCATCTGCGGCGTCAGCAGCGCGGCGTCGAGAGCAGCCGGCGCGAGCTGCGCCAGCGTATCGAGCCACTGTGCCGCGTGCGTATTGACGGGAATCGTCAGCGTGGCCGGATAGCGGAAATTGGCACGGTGCGCGATCAGTACGAGTGCGTGTTCGAGCCCATAAACCCGGCTGAAAATTTCCAGGTCGCCCGCCAGCGCCACGACGAACACCGCTGCCGGCACCGCCTTGCCGTTCAACTGGTTCGGCATGCCGTTGCCATCCCACGTCTCGAAGATATGCCGCAACGTCGCTTCGGTCTCGCTGCCGAGACCAAGGATGCGCGCGACTTCGCCCGATACCTCGCAATGAATCTGGGCGAGCGGCGCAATCGCCTGCGCCGGGCCGCCTTGCGCATTGAGCAGTTCGGCCCAGTCGGGGCGCTCGGCCAGCATCGCCGCACGGCCCTCGACGTCGTCGCCAAACGTGTTCGTGAATTCCGCCGCATTTGCGGTGCAGCCCGACCAGCGCAGCAGCGAGGCCTCGCGCACCGTGTCGCAGATGTCCGCCCTGAAACTGGCCGCGCCGGCGATCTGCGCGGCAAGCCAGGCCGTGCGCAGCGAATGATCGGTGGGTTGCCCCATGCTGAGATCGCCGATAAAGGCGAGCGCCTTGACGGCGTCGAAGGTGCGAATGTCCAGGCCGCCGGCCGGCATGATGGGGTTTCCTCGAACGGTAAGCGGGAGTGTGGCGACGACTATACGCGACGCGGCTACCGACCCGGGTCGGTCATTTGACCGATACCGGCGCGCGGCGCTGTTTGCGATGCTCTGGCCTCGACATCACCTTTGAGGAGTTGATCCAAGATGAATACCCGAATGAAGAAGTGGTTCGCAGCGGCCTGCCTGTTCGGTGGCCTGTTCTCCGTGCAGGCCGCTCACGCTGAGGCGCAGGGCGATCTGAAGGGCACCAACGTCGTCCTGGTTCATGGCGCGTTCGCCGACGGGTCGAGCTGGAGCAAGGTGATTCCGTTGCTGGAAGCGCGCGGCGCACACGTGGTGGCTGTGCAGAACCCGCTGTCTTCGCTGGCGGATGACGTCGCCGCGACGAAACGCGTGATCGACGCGCAGACGGGCCCGGTCGTGCTGGTCGGCCATTCGTGGGGCGGTGTCGTCATCAGCCAGGCCGGTAACGACGACAAGGTCAAGGCACTCGTCTATGTCGCTGCATTCGCGCCCGACAGCGGCGTGTCGATCAACGACATGCTCAAGGGCAAGCCGGCGCCGGCATGGGTGAACCAGTTGCAGAAGGATTCCGGCGGCTTCCTGACGCTGTCCACCGACGCGATCATCCATCAGTTCGCACAAGACCTGCCGCTGCCGGAAGCGCGCCTCGTCGCGGCGACACAGGGCCCGTGGTTCTCGGGCTGCACCGACGACAAGGTGACGACCGCCGCGTGGCACACGAAGCCGTCGTGGTATGTGCTGGCGGAGCAGGATCACATGATCGATCCTGGTCTGCAGCAGGTGATGGCGACGCAGATCGGCGCGACCGTGACGCGCGTCAAGTCGAGTCACGTGGCGATGTTGAGCCAGCCTAAGGCGGTGGCGGCGGTGATCGCTGCGGCGGCGAAGAAGTAAGGCGCATTGTCGCAAAAACAGGTATGACCGGCACAGTCGGGTCTGTTCGGCTCAGGTGCGATCGACGATCGCACCTGAGCGATTGGCTGTACGTTTCAGTTAGGCATGTCTTATGTTTCATTTAGGAGCGAACTGATATCTACGTTCGGAGATATTCGATAAGGTATGGCGTTTCACTGTGCGCAAGATATTGAATATCCATGACCAACTCGCTCCCCACTACTACCTGGCTGCCGACCGACGCTGCAGACCCGTATATCGGTCTGGAAAAACTCGACGATCCCACAGTCGATTCATGGGTACGTGCGCAAACGGCCCGCACTGTCGAGACGTTCGGTCATACGCCCAACGCCGACATTCACACGAGGCGGCTTTTCGAAGCCATGACGGCCCAGGACCGCATCGTTACCTGTTGGCGTTGTGGCGACTGGGGCTACAACTACTGGACCGACGAAGCACACCCGCTCTTCTTTGTACGCCGCACGCCCTGGGACGCCTGGATTGAAGGCGTGCCTGAATGGGAAACCGTGCTGGACGTCAATGCGCTCGATCTGAACAACCGGGACGGCGACGATACACGCTGGGTTCTGGCCGGCTTCGAGCTGATCTATCCCACCTTCGATCGCGCGCTGGTCTCTCTTGCACCGGGAGGTTCCGATTCGATCATCGTGCGGGAGTTCGACGTCGAAGCACGCGCTTTTGTCGACAACGGTTTTGCACTACCTGATCCAGGTCACCACCGCGTCGGGTGGATCGATCGAGATACGATCTACGCGAGCTGGGATGACAGTGCGGTGAGCGCGACTCCGGCCGTGACGGTTGCCGGCTATCCGCGACAGGTACGCAAATGGACGCGTGGAATGCGCGTATCCGATGCGCCGATCGTATTCGAATGTGAACCTGGCGATCTGTCTGTGATGGTTTTTTTCGATCCGATTCACAGACGTCATTCCGCGTACCGCAGCGCATCGTTTTACGACGTGGTGAACTTCTGGCTCGACGAGAAGACGGACGAATGGCGGGAATTCGATGTGCCGCACGATGCAACGTTGTTCGAGTGGAACGACTGGTTGCTCGTTACGCTGCGCACCGACTGGGACGTCGATGCGGCCACGTATCGTAGCGGCTCATTGCTCGCTATCCGGCGTGACGCATTTCTCGACGGTAGCCGCTGCTTCGTGGTGCTTTTCGCGCCTGCGGACGAAAAGGTACTTTCCGGCGCGCACTATACGAAGCATTGGCTGATCGTTGCGCACAAGAGCGAAAGCGTTACCCGTGTGACACTCTGGCGTCCACCCGCGGCGGCCGATGGCACCTGGGAGGCGCGGGACTATCCGCTGCCGGACGGGTGCGAGGCATCGGTGACAGCCATCGACCACGCACGCGACGACACTGTGCTGATTTACACCAATCACTTCCTGACACCGCCGTCGCTGTATCTTGCAGATCTCGCCAGTGATACACCCTGGCGCCTGCTCGCACAGCTTCCCGCCCGCTTCGATGCAAGTGGATTTGTCGCACTGCGCCGGCATGCCGTTGCTGCCGATGGCGTGCGGATTCCCTATTGGATAATCGGCCGTGAGGCGGATCTTCAAGGCGATCCACGGCCGTGCGTGCTCTACGGATACGGCGGATTCGAAATCCCGCTCGATACCCCCGGCTATATCGACACCCTGGGATTCTCCTGGCTCGAACCAGGTGGCGTGTACGTGATCGCCTGCATCCGGGGTGGCGGGGAATATGGACCTGCCTGGCATCGGGCCGCCCAGCGCGAGAAACGTCAGGTTGCATTCGACGATTTCATCGCCGTGGCCGAAGCATTGATCGATTCAGGTGTAACGACGCCCACGCAGCTCGCCATTCAAGGCGGAAGCAACGGTGGTCTGTTGACAGCGGTATGCATGATCCAGCGCCCGGAACTGTTCGGCGCCGTCGTCTCGGAAGTACCGGTCCTCGATATGGCGCGCTTTCACCTGCTGCTGCAGGGCGCCTCGTGGGTCGAGGAGTACGGTGATCCCGACAATGCCGACGACCGCCGGATGCTGATGGATTACTCGCCTTATCACAACGTGAAGCCAGACACGCACTATCCGCCTGTGCTGTTTACGTCGTCATCGACCGACGATCGTGTGCATCCTGCTCACGCCCGCAAGATGGTGGCGAAAATGCAGGCACTCGGGCACGCCGACGTCTGGTACCTGGAACATCGCGATGGAGGGCATGGCGCAGGTGTCGAGCCCGAAACCATGGCCCGCGCATCAGCCACGACATTCGAGTTCCTGCGCGCGAAGATCGGAGCAGCGTTACAACCGGTTCGCCCGTAGTTTTCAGCCGCGCACGCAGACCCGATAGCGGGTCTGCTGGCGGTACACCTTGCCAGGCCGAAGCACGGTCCGCTCACCGTCGGCCATATGGACCTGGTCGGGAAACCCGCCGGCTTCGAAGCACAGCCCCGCATGCCGCGCGAGCACGACACCCTGACGACCGCGCACGCCCTGCAGGTAATTGCCGGTATAGAACTGCAAACCCCACTGGTCCGTCTCGACGATCAGTTCGCGCCCGCTGCCCGGATCGTAGGCACTCGCGACGCGGCGGCAGGGCTGCACATTTCCGGGCTCATCGGCTGCGTCGCGCAGCACATAGCAGTGATCGAAGCCGCCCGCGCGTGCGAGCTGCGCGTGCGGCCAGTCGAGCCGCGCCCCGAGCGGCGCGCTGTGCCGGAAATCGAACGCATTGCCGGCAACGTCCGCGCGCTTCGCCGGAATCATCGCCGGGTCGACTTCGAAGAACGCGTCCGCATCGATCGAGATGACATGACCGCGCACGTCCGTCCCGGCCTGGCCCGTCAGGTTGAAGTAAGGATGGCTAGTCAGGTTGAGCGGCGTCGGGGCATCGGTGAGCGCTTCGTAGTCGAGCGTCAGGGTGCCGTCGTCATCGAGTGCATAGCGCACCTGGACGGTCACGTTGCCCGGAAAGCCCGCATCGCCCTCAGGCGACTCGAGCCGCATCACGAGCGTGCCGTCCTCGTCGTCGGCTTGCCACAGCGCGCGATGAAACCCCGCAGCGCCGCCGTGCAGGCAATTGTCGCCTTCGTTACGATCGAGCGCGTAGTCGATCCCGTCGAGCGTGAAGTGCGCGCCGGCAATGCGGTTCGCCCAGCGGCCGATCAGCGCACCCATATAGGTCGTCGCCGCGTGATAGTCGGCGGGACTGTCGTGGCCGAGCAGGATGTCGCCGAGCCGTCCTTCCCGGTCCGGCGCGTGCCACGACACGAGCGTCGCACCGAGATCGCTGATGGCGACTTTCATGCCGTGCGTATTGCGCAGCGTAAACAGACTGACCGGATCGCCGCCTGGCAACCGGCCCCACGTTTCGGAAGATATTTGCGCTGTACTGATCATGTTTCTGGAAGAAAGAGAGAAGAGGGTGCGGTGCGTCAGTTCGTCGATGTAGCCGGGCGCGGACGCTCCTGATATTCGCGCGGCGTACAGCCGAGTTCGCGGCGAAACACGGCATACATATACTGCAGCGAGGTGAAGCCGCAACGGATCGCGACCTCCGCGCTCGACACATCGCGCTGCTCGAGCAGCGCCTTCGCCGCATCGAGTTTATGGCGCAGGATGGCCTGATGCACGGTACAGCTCAGTTCGCGGCGAAAATGTTCTTCGAGCGACGAGCGCGACACGCCGACGTAATCGGCGACCTGCTCGGTGCGAATGCCCTGACACGCGTACTGGCGGATGAAGTGCCGCGCGCGCATCACATAGGGGCTTGCCAGCGGCTGATGGCGACTCGATTCGAGGACATTGATACCGACCGGTGGCACAAGGATGCGCCGGCCCGGAAAACGCGCGCCGTGCAGCATCTGATGCAAAAGATACGCGGCGGTGCGGCCCATTTCCTCGGTACCCTGAATCACCGACGACAACGGAATACGTGTGAGCGTCCGCGTGAGCGGATCGTTGTCGATGCCGATGATCGCCACCTGCTCCGGTACCGCGATGCCCGCCATCAGACACGCCTGCAACAGATGCCGGGCACGCGCGTCGGTCACCGCGATGATGCCGACCGGCTTCGGCAGGCTCGCGAGCCAGCCGGTCAACTGCTCGCTCGCCTGGTTCCACGACGGCGCGCTGGTGGACAGTCCGCGATAAATCTCGGCGCCGATCTCGGCGGCACTGCGCCCGTCGGCGGCGCGCAGATGCGTGAAGGCGCGCTCGCGTTGTTGTGCCCAGCGGTTTTCCTGGGCCTCGGGCAGGCTATAGAGCGCGAAGTGTGCAAGCCCCGCGCCGATCAGATGGGTGTAGGCGAGCGAGACGAGCTTCGCGTTGTCGGTGGCGATGTAGGGTAGATCGGGCGGATAGTGCGCCTGGTCTTCGAATGACGAGCCCACCGCGACGACCGGTAGCGCACAACCGCGCAACGCATCCGACACAGCCGGATCGTCGAAGTCCGCGATGATGCCGTCGCCTTCGAAACGCTCGATGCCGGTCAGACGGCAGCGGAAATCGTCCTCGAGAAACAGGTCCCATGCGACCCGCGTGGACAGCAGGTACTTGCCGATTCCGCCGATGATCTCGCGATCGTAGATCTTGTTCGCGTTGAACAGCAGCGCGATCCGATGGGTCGTCTGAGGCGTGGGGTGCGTCTGGACTCGGGTCATCGGTGGGCGTGGCTCGCGGGATCAAGCGGTTACGAAACGATTACGAAACGTGTAGCAATTCTAGTCCGGGAACCTCCACCCTGCGCGGTATGCGCGGCGAGGCGGTAAGAAACATCAAGCCGCTTACGCAATTTCGTAATTGCCGGTCTTGCCCGGGCACGGCAGCATGGCGTCACCTGGCGAGCCGCATTCGCCCCGAGCGCGCGAGCATTGCAGCGCAGCATAAACAAAGGGAGACATCGATGTCGTATTTCGAGCACATCCAGCCGATCCACTATGAAGGACCGGACTCGGACAACCCGCTGGCATTCCATCACTACGACAAGACGAAGATGGTGCTCGGCAAGACGCTCGAAGCGCATCTGCGCATCGCCGTGTGCTACTGGCACACGTTCGTGTGGCCAGGCGCCGACGTGTTTGGTCACGGTGCGTTCCGTCGGCCGTGGCACGAACCCGGCGACGCGATGGAGCGCGCGAAGCAGAAGGCCGATGCCGCGTTCGAGCTGTTCTCGAAACTCGGCACGCCGTACTACACGTTCCACGACACCGACGCATCCCCAGAAGGCCGCAACCTCAAGGAATACAGCGAAAACTTTGCGCGCATGGTCGACTACCTGGCGCGCAAGCAGCAGGACAGCGGCGTCGGGTTGCTGTGGGGCACCGCGAACCTGTTCTCGCATCCGCGCTATGCAGCCGGTGCGGCGACTAATCCGAACCCTGAAGTGTTCGCATTTGCTGCGGCCCAGGTCCGTCACGCGCTCGACGCAACCCATCAACTGGGCGGCGAGAACTACGTGTTGTGGGGCGGCCGCGAGGGCTACGACACGCTGCTCAACACCGAGCTCTCGCGCGAACGCGAACAGTTTGCACGCTTTCTGCATATGGTCGTCGAGCACGCGCACCGCATCGGCTTCAAGGGCACGCTGCTGATCGAACCGAAGCCGCAGGAGCCGACCAAGCATCAATACGATTACGACGTCGCGACCGTGCATGGCTTTCTGACGCAATACGGTTTGCAGAACGAGATTCGTGTGAACATCGAGGCGAATCACGCGACGCTCGCCGGTCATTCGTTTCATCATGAGATCGCGACGGCATTCGCGCTCGGTGTGTTCGGCAGTGTCGATGCGAACCGCGGCGATCCGCAGAACGGGTGGGACACCGATCAGTTTCCGAACAGCGTCGAAGAACTGACGCTCGCGTTCTACGAGATCCTGCGGCATGGCGGCTTCACGACCGGCGGCATGAACTTCGATGCCAAGGTACGGCGCCAGAGTATCGATGCGGAAGACCTGTTCTACGGCCACATCGGTGCAATCGACAATCTCGCGCTTGCGGTGGAGCGCGCGGCGAAGCTGATCGAGCACGACCGCCTCGAGCAGTTCAGGCAGCAGCGCTACGCGGGCTGGGACACGGAATTTGGTCGCAAGATTCTGGCAGGGGGTTATTCGCTTACGTCGCTAGCTAGCGACGCGCTTGCGCGCGGCCTCGATCCGCAGCATGCGAGCGGTCGCCAGGAGTATCTGGAGAGCGTCGTGAATCAGGCGATCTACGGCGGCCGTTGAGCGGCTGCCAGAACTGCAAGAACCGCACGAGCCGAAAGCACTGCAAGCATGACAAAGGCTCGCGTTGCTATCCGGCCGCATGGTCCACCATGCGAGCCGTCCACACCGGCACGCCGGTGATTAAAAGAGAGGAGTGAGACATGAGATTTGCCACCCGCCGTTCCGTTCTGGGTTCGCTCGTCTGTGGAGCGGTACTCGCCAGTCTGTCGCTTGCCGCGCCGCTCGCGCATGCGAGCAAGGATCACCCTGAAATCGGTTTTTGCATCGACGACCTGCGCGTCGAACGCTGGTCGCGCGATCGCGACTACTTCGTCGCCGCCGCCGAAAAGCTCGGTGCGAAAGTGTCGGTGCAATCAGCGGATGCGAGCGAGGAACGCCAGATCTCGCAGATCGAAAACCTGATCTCGCGCGGCGTCGACGTGATCGTGATCGTGCCGTTCAACTCGAAGACGCTTGGTAACGTGGTCGCCGAAGCGAAGAAGGCCGGCATCAAGGTCGTTTCGTACGACCGGTTGATTCTCGACGCCGACGTCGATGCATATATCTCGTTCGACAACGAGAAAGTCGGCGAACTGCAGGCGAAGGGCGTGTTCGATGCGCAGCCGAAGGGCAACTACTTCCTGCTCGGCGGTGCACCGACCGACAACAACGCGAAGATGTTGCGCGAGGGTCAGTTGAAGGTGCTGCAGCCGGCCATTGATCGCGGCGACATCAAGATCGTCGGCCAGCAGTGGGTGCCGGAATGGAGCGCCTCGACCGCGCTGCGCATCATGGAAGATGCGCTCACCGCGAACAACAACAAGATCGATGCGATCGTCGCATCGAACGACGGCACCGCGGGCGGCGCGGTCCAGGCGCTTGCGGCACAGCACATGGCAGGCAAGGTACCGATTTCGGGGCAAGACGCGGACCTCGCAGCGGTCAAGCGGCTGATCGCCGGGACCCAGACGATGACGGTTTACAAACCACTCAAGCTGATCGCAAGCGAAGCGGCCAAGCTGTCCGTGCAGCTTGCGAAGGGCGAGAAGCCGGCCTATAACGCGCAGTACGACAACGGTCGCAAGAAGGTCGATACGGTGCTGCTGCAGCCGACCCTGCTGACGAAGCAGAATGTCGACATCGTCGTGAAGGACGGTTTCTATACGCAGGCGCAGATCGCGAGCCAGTAACGCCTCGCGTGAGTTCGGCCTGAGTGCGTGCCGCCCCACGTCGCGAAGCAGAGCGGCGTGGGGCGCGCCGCGTTTTCTCCTGCAACGGGAACAGTGAATGGCGACTCCCTTGCTGGCGATGCATCGCATCGTCAAGACGTTCTCCGGCGTCAAGGCGCTGGACGGCATCGACCTGATCGTGATGCCCGGCGAATGCGTTGGCCTGTGCGGCGAGAACGGCGCCGGCAAATCGACGTTGATGAAAGTGCTGTCGGCTGTCTATCCGCACGGTACGTGGGACGGCGAGATTCTCTGGAAGGGCGTGCCGCTCGAAGCGCAGAACGTGCGCGACACCGAGCGCGCGGGCATCGTGATCATCCACCAGGAACTGATGCTGGTGCCCGAGTTGTCGGTGGCCGAAAACATCTTTCTCGGCAACGAGATCACCTTGCCCGGCGGCCGCATGAACTACGCGGCGATGTATCAGCGCGCCGACGAGCTGCTGCGTGGGCTCGGGATCGACGGGATCAACGTCGCGCAGCCTGTGATGAACTACGGCGGCGGCCACCAGCAACTGATCGAAATCGCGCGAGCACTCGCCAAAGAAGCGCAACTGCTGATTCTCGACGAGCCGTCGTCGTCGCTGACCGCGACCGAGACGCGCATCCTGCTCGATATCGTGCGCGACCTGAAGCGGCGCGGTGTCGCCTGCGTTTATATCTCGCACAAACTCGACGAAGTCGAGGCCGTCTGCGATACGGTCACGGTGATACGCGACGGCCGGCATGTCGCCACCGAACCGATGAGTACGCTCACCACCGAGCGGATCATCGCGCTGATGGTCGGCCGTGAAATCGCGAACCTGTTTCCGCGCGTCGAGCACGCGATCGGCGAGGTCGTGTTCGAAGCGCAGCATGTCACGGTGTTCGACGTGACAAACCCACGCCGCAAGCGCGTCGACGACGTGTCGTTCAACGTGCGGCGCGGCGAGATTCTCGGTGTGGCCGGCCTGGTCGGCGCGGGGCGGACCGAGTTGATGCAGGCGATTTTCGGCGCGTGGAACGGCGTGAGCCACGCGACGTTGCAGCTCGAAGGCAAGCCGCTGCGCGTGCGCACACCGTTCGATGCGATCCGCGCGGGCATCGCGATGGTGCCCGAAGATCGCAAGCGGCACGGCATCGTGCCGCAGCTCGGCGTCGGCTACAACATCACGCTCGCCGTACTCAACCGGTTCGCACACGCGGGCCGGATCGATTCGAGCGCGGAACTCGATACGATCCACGCGCAGATGAAACTGTTGTCTGTGCGCGCCGCGAACCCGATGCTGCCGATCGCGAGTCTGTCCGGCGGCAACCAGCAGAAGGCCGTGCTGACGAAGATGCTGCTCACCGATCCGAAGGTGCTGATTCTCGATGAGCCGACTCGCGGCGTCGATGTCGGCGCGAAGTACGAGATCTACAAACTGATTTTCCAGCTGGCGCAACGCGGCGTTGCCATCGTGATGGTGTCGTCGGAATTGCCCGAAGTGCTCGGCATCAGCGACCGCGTGCTCGTGATCGGAGCAGGGCAGTTGCGCGGCGATTTTCCGAACGACGGCCTCACGCAGGAAGCCATTCTCGCCGCCGCGCTGCAGTCCGCGCCGTCTTCCACCCATCCCACTTCAGCGAGTGCAGCATGAGCGGCATGATTCCCGACGCTACCTCCGGCGACGCGAAGCGAACGGTATCGAAACCGTCGTTCGACGTGGCTCAGCAGGCCCAGCAACTCTTCGCGCGCTACAAGATCCTCGCGCTGCTGATCGCAGTGGCCGCAATCTGGGCGTTCTTCTCGTTCCTGACGCAGGGCGCCTTCGTGACGCCGCGCAACCTGTCGAACCTGCTGCGTCAGATGTCGATTACCGGCATGCTCGCGTGCGGCATGGTGTTCGTGATCATCGCCGGCGAGATCGATCTGTCGGTCGGTTCGCTGCTAGGGCTGCTTGGCGGCGTCGCGGCGATTCTCGACGTGAACCGTAACTGGCCGCTTGCGGCAACCGTGCCGGCGGTGCTCGTACTCGGCGTGCTGGTCGGCATGTTCAGCGGCTGGTGGTCGACGTACCGGCGGGTGCCGTCGTTTATCGTCGGGCTCGGCGGCATGCTGGCGTTTCGCGGCGTGCTGCTCGGTCTGACCGGCGGCTCGACGATCGCGCCGGTGTCGGATGGGTTCGTGTTTATCGGCCAGGGCTATCTGCCGCGCGCAGCCGGCGATGTGCTCGCAGTCGTGCTGTTCGCGCTGATCGCGGTGCTGACGGTGTCGCAACGGCGCTCGCGGCAACGTTATCAGTTGCCGGTTGTGCCGCTGTGGCAGGACATCGTGAAGATTGTCGGCGCCGGCGCGATCCTGCTGGCGTTCGTCGCGACACTCGACCGGTACGGTGGCATTCCGGTGCCGGTGCTGTTGCTGCTCGCGCTGCTCGGCGTGTTCACGTACATCGCGACGCAGACCGTATTCGGTCGGCGTATTTACGCGGTCGGCTCGAATCTCGAGGCGACGCGGCTTTCCGGTATCAACACCAACCGCGTGAAGCTGGCGATCTTCGCGTTGATGGGCTTGATGTGCGCATTCGGCGGCATCGTCAATACGGCGCGACTCGCGGCCGGCTCGCCTTCGGCGGGCACCATGGGCGAGCTCGATGCGATCGCCGCGTGCTTTATCGGCGGCACGTCGATGCGCGGCGGCTCGGGTACCGTGCACGGCGCGCTGATCGGCGCGCTCGTGATGGCGAGTCTCGACAACGGCATGTCGATGCTCGACGTCGATGCTTACTGGCAGATGATCGTCAAAGGCAGCATCCTCGTGCTGGCGGTGTGGATCGACGTGGTGTCGGGGTCGAACCGGCGTTGAGTGCGGACGCGGCGCCTGAAGGTGAAGACAACGGCACGCGTTACGCTATGACGGCCACCCTAGCAATTTGCGAAGTGAGTCCGCGCGGCTGATCGCCGCCTGCTGCTCGTCGGTCTTGCCGATCAGATACTGGTTGACCTCCGAGGTCCCGGTCTTGAAGAGACTCACCTGCAACAGCGCCAGCGTGTTGCGCGTCAACTGCGCATCGGTGCAGGCTTTGGGCGAGGCGCACCACTGGCTGAGCAGCGCGAGCGCGCTTGCATTGCCGTGGGCCGCGAGTGTCAGCACGCGGTCGCCCAGCGTATCGCTGCCCGCAAGCGGGACGTTGAGCCATTCCGCGGGGTAGAGGTTCGCAAGCGCGAGTACGGCTGCGGGCTGGCCGGCTGCAGCGGCCTTGTGCAGCAGATCGTCGGCGTACTTCGCGTCGCGCAGGCGCGTATCGCTGCAGCGCAACGACTGCTCGTTCGCGCTCAGGGTGCCGCGCACGCAGGCATCCGCCCATGCTGCAGCTTCGAACAGACCCTCGGCATCGGCGCGATTCTCCAGCGCGCTGAAGTTCGGATAGGAAAACGCATGCTGCAGCGCATCGGCCATGGTGTCGCTCGCGATGCCGCCGGGCTGGAATGCGGCGTTGCTACGCGCAGCTTCCAGCCGCGCGAGCATATCGACAGGACTGCCTGCCGTAGGCCCTTGCGACACAGGTAGAGAAGGCGCAACCGGTGCGGCGGATTGGCCCGTCTCCACTGGCCGCGGCTGGGTTGTCGCACGCGTCACCGCCGCCACGATCCCGCTAGATTGCGCAGGCGCCAACCATGCCATCAAGCCTAGCGTCACTGCGATCGTCGCGACTCCGCAGGCGATCCATCCTAACCATCCCGACATCGATGTTGCAGTGCGTCTTTCAGCAATGTTTTTCCCGGCAGTGCTTTTTCCAGCGTTATGCAATAACGGCATGCATGCTCTCCGATTTAACTATCTGGCCAGACGCATTGACGACGGATTGTGCCAAACATGAAGCGGCGGGTGGCCGTTATTCACAATAACTCATATTGCATCGCGAGACGTATTGATGGCCGGGTTCGGCACGTGTGCCGATTAATTCGACTGTTTGAAACATTGCGGAGAACGAATCTGGACAATACCATCCACTGTCTGCACCGGTTTGGATCAAAGGCTCTATGTACACCCGGCGCCAGCGGGACTAATGTACGCCCAGCACAATTATCCGAATACAGGCCAGCGAGGACACGGTACAGATAACGTCCATAGCCACGAGGAACCACATTGCATAAGAGACGCGCACGCTTTCGGGTGTGCCGCGAGGGTATCGCTCGATCAAATGCAATGTGCATTTTACGTATGACCGGTCTCCCTTAACGATAAAAGGGAGTGGGAAGAGCGTTGCTTAACGGACCGGTTTGATCCGGAAACCGTTTAAGACACCGGCCGTAAATGCAAAACGAATAAAAATAGCGATATAGCTAATAATCGTTGAATGGAGACATGGATGGCAGATCACCTCAATGGACGCGAGCGCGTGTCGCACACGATGCCACCCATCGCGCAATCGAATCCCGGCTTCGTCGGCTTTGCAGCGACGCACCTGGCATCACGCAATTCCTCGATCCACGTTGTCGGCAATACGGGCGCGACGCCGCTCTTCGTCGCGCCCGCTTCGCTCGTGCAATAGACCTTCGTATCAGGCATGCGGTCCGACCGTCCGCGGTATCTACCCGATACCCGGCTGAACGGGCGACACCGGCGGCAGCGTGGTTACGAAGCGCGTTGCGCGGTCCGGTCAGCGGAAGTTTGGCAGTTCAGTAGTTCAGCAGGGCAGTGTTTCGAATAGCGGCGCCCCCGTGCATCGCTGTGCTGTGTTCATCCTCCGGCAACTCTGTTGCCACTAATAAGGAAGTTAAATCATGAAATCCTTGAAGATGCGTGTGTGCAGTGGTGCTGTTGTCGCGATGTGTGCTTTTTCGTCGGTGGCGTTTGCCGCGACGATCGCACCGGCAGGTGGTTCGTTCAGCGCGCCGGGCACGATCGTGGTGAGCAACCCGATCGCCGCGAATGTGTCTTGCAGCGTCACGCTGAGCGGCGTGGTCGCCTCGGATGGCTCGTATGCGCAGATCAATTCGGTGTCCGTGACAGGCCCGGGCCTCTGCGGCGTACCGCAGATCATCGGTCTGCCGTGGAAACTGGTTGCCACCAGCGCGACGGCTGGCAATGTTGCGAACGTGGGCTTCAGCGTGCTTGGTACGAACTGCGGTCCTTCGACGATCCAGGGCACCTGGAGCAATTCGACCGACACGCTGACCGCAACCAATCAGCCGCTTAGCGGCAATTGCACGATCAACAGCCTGTCGGTGAAGCCGAGCCCGGCCTTCACGGTTACGCCGTAATTTCGCAGTAACGGGGATCGGTCTGCGCCGTATCACTCGGCGCAGACCAACATAAGGACGGTAAAAATGAAATCGTTAAAGATGCGTGTGTGCAGCGGAGCCGTCGTTGTGATGTACGCGACTCTGTGCTCCACGGCGTTTGCGGCGACGATCGCGCCGGCAGGTACTTCATTTAGTGCGCCAGGCACGTTCGTACTTACCACGCCGAACATTGCAAACTTGAGTTGCGGAATGACATTGAGCGGCGTCGTCTCGTCCGACGGGTCGTACGCCCAGGTCAATTCGGCGGTCGTTACGCCCCACACCAGCCTCTGCGGCATAGTGCAGGTCAGCGGTCTGCCATGGAAGGTGGTTGCGACGAGCACCACGACCGTTAGCGTTGCGAACATGGGCTTTAACCTTGTTAGCCCCTTCAGCGGGTGCGCACCCTTAGCGATCAACGGTCGCTGGAACAATGCGACCGGCACGCTATCCGCGGTTAATCAGCCGCTTGGCGGCAACTGTACGCTCAATAGCCTCTCGGTCACCCCGGGTCCGACGTTAACGATTTCGCCGTAACAGGAATCGGTTTGTGCCGGGGCACACGGCGCAGACCGGCATAAGGAGGTAGACCATGAAATCGGTGAAGATGCGTGTGTTCGGTGGTGCCGTCGTCGCGATGTGCGCCGCCTTTTCTGCAGCGACGTTCGCTGCAACGATCGCGCCGGCAGGTGTTTCGTTTAGTGCGCCTGGCACGATCGTTTTTAGCACGCCGAATTTTGCGAACGTGAGCTGCGGAATTTCAATGAGCGGCGTGGTTGCATCGGATGGGTCGTATGCGCAGATCAATTCGGTGGCCGTGACAGGTGCTGGTCTATGCGGCCTGCCGCAGGTGCTCGGTCTACCGTGGAAGGTGGTTGCGAGCAGTCCCACTACTGTCAGCATTACGAACGTCGGCTTTAGCTTTCAACTTAGCGTTTTCGGTGAGTGTGGTCCTTCGACGATCAACGGCGGCTGGAACAATACGACCAACACGCTGTTCGCGAGGAATCAGCCGCTTGCTACGAGCAACCCGTCGAGTACAGGTCAATGCGAGCTCAACGCCCTGAGCGTCAACCCGAGTCCGGCCCTGACGGTTTCGCCGTAACGACTGTAGATCTGCGCCGGATAGCGCGGGCTGACCACCCGCCATGCCTGCTTCGCGCGACCGGATTCACCGGTTCGCGCGAACTTCATCCGCGTGATCGGCGAGCAACCTCACCCCTGCTGCACCCGCCACCCCAGCCCCAGACTCTTCTGCAGCGACACAAAATCCTTCAGCAATTCCGCCTGCCCAGCGACCACATTCTGTTGCGCCGTGAATTCCTCACGCTGCGTATCGAGCAGATCGATCAGGTTCGACACGCCGGCCGTGTAGCGTTGCCGCATCAACGTAGCCGAATGATCGGCGGATGTTTCCACCTTCTGTAACGTCACCACATGCTCGCGCTGGTGCCCGTAGCGCGACAGCGACGAATTCGCATCCTGCAGCGCGCCGAGCACGGCCTTCGTATAACGCGCCTCGGCCTCGTCGCGCGATGCTTCGGCAGCGTGCACGCTGCCAAGCGTACGACCGAAATCGAGCAGATTCCATTGCAGATACGGCACACCGACCCAACTGAAGTTACTCTTGCGCAGCAGATGCCCCGGATCGCCGGCACTGAACCCGAGATCGCCAAGCAGCGTGACCTTCGGGAAAAAGTCGGCGATGTGTTCGCCGATCTGCGCATTGCTCGACGCGAGCCTGCGCTCCGCCGCGCGAATATCGGGCCGCTGTTGCAGCAGCGATGCCGGGTCTCCAACCGCCACCGACTCAGGCATTACCGGCAGCGGTTGCGTGGCGGCCAGCTGCGCATCGAGCGCACCGGGCGCGCGGCCCGTCAGTACGGCGAGACGATCGAGCGAATCCGTCACCTGCGCGTCGAGCGGAATCAGCGTCGCGCGCGTGTTCTCGACCTGCGTGGTCAGACGTTCGATGTCGATGTCGGCAGCCGTGCCGCGGGCACGCCGTTGCTGCGTCAAGGTCAGCATGTGCTGTTCGACTTCTGCCTGGTGCTGCGCGAGCACGAGACGCTGTTGCTGGTCGCGTAGATCGACATAGGCGCTGGCGACTTCGGCCGCGAGCGAGACCTGCGTGTCGGCGAGGTCGGCGTCGGTGGCCTGCGCTTCTGTCGACGCAGCTTCGATCGCGCGTCGCGTGCCACCGAACAGATCGATCTCCCATGTCGCATCGAAGCCGGCCGTGTAGAACTGCAACGGTCCACCACCCGTCGACGAGCCCGCACCGCCTGGCGACTGCAACGCACTGAACGAACCAAGATCGGGCTCGCGTGTGCGCAGTGCGGCGGCATCGGCGGACACCTTCGGCAGTTCGTTCGCGCGCTGCTGTTGCAATTGCGCTCTCGATTCGCGCAGACGCGCCTGGGCGATATGCAGATCGGGGTTGTGAGCGAACGCCGCGTCGATCAAGTCGTTGAGCTGTGGGTCACCGAGTGCGAGCCACCACTGGTTCGGTGCGTGGGTGACGACGATGCCCGCGGCCGGCGCGCGCACGAACGTACCGCTGCTGGTCGAGTCGCTCGCGACGGACGGGGCGCCGCGATAGTCGGGGCCGACCGAGCAGGCCGTCAGCACCGCAACAGAAGCGAGCGCAGCAAGGGATAAAGCGGAAAGGCGGAAAGACATCATGGCGATCGTTTCAATTCTCAGTGGCCGGCGGACGGCGGCGGCACATTCCGGGGCGGCGTTCTCAGCAGCAGCGCGAGCGGAATGCACGCGAGCAGCGCGATACCGAGCAGGTAAAAGGTTTCCGAGTAGGTCATCACAACAGCCTGCTGCTGGATCTGCACGGCGATCTGCCCGAGCGCACGCATCTGCGAGTAAGCCATGTCGCCGGTGCGCGCGAACCAGCCGGCCGCGCTCGCAGCGATGTGGTTCTGTCCGAGCAGCGAGTTCGCGCTCAATGATTCGCGGATGACAGCGGTGTGGAACGTCGTGCGCCGATCGATAACCGTGCCGATGACCGCAAGGCCAATCGAGCCGCCCAGGTTGCGCGCCATGTTGTAGAGACCGGCGGCGTCACCGGAATCTTCGCGCGACACGGCGGCCATCGACGCCTGGTTCAGCGGCATCATCGCGAGCATCTGCGCGGTGCCGCGTATCAGCTGCGACCAGAGGAAGTCGTGGCCGACGCTCTGCGCGGTCAACCCGATGTCCAGCATGCAGCTGAATCCGAACAGCAGCAGCCCGCTGATCACGAGGATCCGGAAGTCGACCTTGCTGAGCAGCTTCGGCAGGACCGGCATCATCAGGAAGGCAGGCAGCCCCGATAGCAGCATGATCGCGCCGGACTGCTGTGCGTTGTAGCCGGCTACGATGCCGAGAAACTGCGGCACCAGATACGACACGCCGTAGAGCCCGGCACCGACCGCGGACACGATCACGATCACGCTCGCATAGCGCGGATTGCGCATCAGGCTCAGACGCATGATCGGTTTTTTCGCGGTGAGCTGCGACAGCGCGATCAGCACGAAGCCTGCGACCGTGAGCCACGTCAGCCCGACGATCACGCTCGATTCGAACCAGCGTTCGCGCTGACCTTCTTCGAGCACGACAGTGAGCGAACTCAAGCCGATTGCCAGGCCGACGATGCCGAGCCAGTCCGCCTTGAAGAACGCTTCCCAGTGTGGCCGGTCCGACGGCAGACCGACGATCAGCAGGGTCATCAACGCGAGACAGACCGGCAGGTTCAGGAAGAAGCACCAGCTCCAGCTGATGTTCTCGGCCAGCCATCCACCGACTACGGGGCCCAGCAACGGCCCAAGCAGCACGATCAACCCGAACATCGTCATACCGACCGGCAACTGCGACAACGGCAACCGCGTACGGATGATGGTCTGCGCCGTGGGAATCAGTGCGCCGCCGGTGAAGCCCTGGCCGATGCGGCCGGCGATCATCATCGGCAGGGTGTGCGACCAGCCGCACATCATCGAGAACGCGATGAAGAGCGCGGAGTTGGCGAGCAGGAAATTGCGCAGCCCGAACACGCGCGTGAGCCACGCGGCGAGCGGGATCATCACGATCTCGGACATCAGGTAGCCCGTCGAGATCCACGTGCCTTCGGTGCCGGTCGCACCAATTTCGCCCTGGATCTGCGGGAGTGCCGAGTTCGTGATCGAGATGTCGAGCGTCGCCATCAACGCACCGAGCGAGCCCGCGGCCACCGCGATCCAGTCGGTTACGCTCGCGCGCTCCGGAGCCGGTGGCGCCGCAGGTGCGGTTTGCGGTACGCCAGACATGGCGTTGGCAGTCGGTTCAGCCACGGTGATTCTCGGCTTCGATGCGCTGATCGCGTTCGCGCGCCGAGCGCGTGTCGACCTCGACGCTCACCGACAGCCCCGGCAGCAGCACGCTGCGGGTTTCCGGGCCGGTGTCGATACGGATGCGCACCGGCACGCGCTGGACGATCTTCGTGAAGTTGCCGGTGGCGTTTTCCGGCGGCAGCAGCGCGAACTGCGAACCCGTGCCCGGCGAAAAACTATCGACGACGCCGTGCAGCGTCTGGCCCGGCAGCGCATCGATATGCATCTCGACCGGCTGTCCCACGCGCATGTGGCCGATCTGCGTTTCCTTGAAGTTCGCTTCGAGGTAGGTGCTCTGCACCGGCACGACCGTCAGCATCCGCGTGCCGGGCTGAACATACTGGCCGACCCGCACCGAGCGATCGCCGATCTTGCCGCCGAGCACGCTGCGCACGATCGTGTTCTCGAGATCGAGGCGCGACTGCTGCGCGCTTGCCTGGGCGGCTTCGAGCTGGGCGCGGGCCTGCGCGAGTTGGGCGTTGGTGGAGGCGATCTGCGTGCGGGCCGCATCGACCGCCGCCGCGTTCGCGGTGAGCGTGGCGGCGGCCTGGTCGCGCGTGCTGGTCAGCTCGGCGAGGCGTTCGCTGGTTTCGGCGCCGGTTGCAACCAGTGGGGCGTAGCGCTGTACTTCGTCGCTGGCATGGCGGGCGCTGACGCGCGCCACCTGCTGCTGGGCCTGCGCCTGTTCGATATTGGCTTGCTGCTGTTTGATCTCGGCCTGGGCGCGCGCGATGTCGGCATTGCGCGCATCGACGGTGGCGAGGGCCTGGTCAAGCGCGACCTGGTATTGACGCGCATCGAGGTGTACGAGCGGATCGCCGGGTTTGACGACCTGGTTGTCAGCAACATAGACCTCAGTCACGTAACCGGCGACTTTCGGCGCAACCGTGACGCTGTCGGCTTGCAGATAGGCGTCGTCGGTGGTTTCGATGAAGCGGCCGACGGTCCACCAGCGCGCGAGCCAGACCGTGGCGACGATCAACGCGACGATTCCGAGGCCGATCAGCAGCGTGCGCCGCCCGGGGCGGCGGCTGGGCACGGCGGATGCGTCATCGATGGGCAGATTGCCCGGGGAGGTGCCTGCGGTGGTTGACATCGGTTTTCCAATTTTTTCCAGTTGGCATAATTATTCCAGTCGTTAAAATTGTGTCAAGTGATATATTTGTATCTGTCTGAAACGAGAGGGGTCTATGAACGACATCAAGAAGCTTCGTCGTCCGCAGGAGGGCGGGTACGCGCGAGGCGATGAGACGCGGCGCAGGATCATCGACGCGGCGGTCGATCTGTTCGGCGAGAAAGGTTTCGATGGCGCGTCGACCCGCGACATCGCCGCGCTCGCCGGCGTCAATGCACCGGCGCTGCAGTACTACTTCGAGAACAAGGAAGGCGTTTATCGCGCCTGTATCGAAGCGCTAGCCGACGACGCGTGGGAGATTTTCGGCCCCGCCATCGAGAACGCGCACGAAGTGCTGAGCAACGACGACGCGGATACCGACGAGCTCATCGAAGCGTTCATCCGCATCCAGGAAGCCACCGCGGACAGCATCTGCGTCAAGGCCACGGTGCCGGGCCGCCGCCTCTTTTTTGCGCGCGAGCAATCGGGATCGGAGCCCGCCAGCGCCACCGAAATCCTCATGAACCGGGTTCGCAAGCCGTTCAACGCCGCGGCCGCGGCGCTCGTTGCCCGCATCTCGGGCCGCGCGGTCGACGATCCGATCACGCTGATCCGCATGTTCAGTCTGCACGGGCAAATGGTGATCTTTCACGTCGCGCATCGTACGACGCTGACGTTGCTCAACTGGGAAACCTTCGACGCCGACAATGCCGCGGTCCTGAAGGCGACGGTCGCCGATCAGACCCGCATGTTGCTCAGGCAATGGAGCCTCGAGCGAGCGTTGCATGAAGGCGAGGCGAAGCGCAAACCGGCGGCAAAGCGGCGTGCCGGTAGTGCGGCGCGCAAGAAGACCGAGGCGTAACCGCGCGACCGGCTCACCGTCACCGGTTGGGCACGTCGGTCCATTTCCGCGCGAGGTCGAGCCGTTCGACCCGCTCGATCAACCCTTCGGTAAACACACGAATCTTCGCCGGCTGGTGCCGTCTGCTTTGATAGGCGAGATTGATCGTGAGGCGCGGCAGGTGCCAGTCCTCGAGCACCGGCACGAGGCGTCCGGCGACGATGTCGTCGTGCACGATATACAGCGGCTGGATCACGATGCCCATGCCCGCATAGCCGGCCGCGCAGATCACCTGGCCTTCGTTCGAATCGAGTGCGCTCGTGATCGGGACAGCGCGCGTCTCGGCGCCGCGCGTGAGGTGCAGCACGTACGGGTCCGCCGCCAGGTGATAGACGAGCATGCGGTGGCGGGCGAGATCGTCGGGGGTCTGCGGGCGGCCGTGTTTCGCCAGATAACCGGGCGACGCCGCCAGCACACGCCGCGTTTCCGCGAGCCGCCGCACCGTGATGCCCGAATCGCTTTCATGCTCGCGTGTGCGGATGGCGACGTCGATGCCGGCTTCGATAAAGTCCGGATACCGGTTGGCCGCCACGATCTGCACCGACAGTTGCGGATACTGCTGGCTGAATTCCGGCAGCCACGGCGCGATATGCATCATTGCGAACGAAACCGAACTCGTCACCCGCAGCGTGCCGCGCGGATTCATCGCGGTATCGCCGGCGGCCGCATCGGCTTCGGCCATTTCGGCTAGCAGCGCGCTGCAGCGCCGATGATATTCACGCCCCGCGTCGGTCAGCCAGAGCCGGCGCGTGGTCCGCTCGATCAGCCGCGCGCCGAGCCGGTCTTCGAGCGCGGCCAGGGTCCGGCTTGCCGCCGCGTTCGACATGTTGAGCTTTTCCGCCGCCTTCGACAGGCTGCCGGTTTCCGCGGTCAGGACAAAAAACTCGATCTGGGTCCATCGGTCCATACGCTTATTCTTCCGCCTGGTGGAAATATCATTTCACTATAGCGCGTTTTTTTCCAGGCGATCGGCGACTACTATCCGCATATAGCGCGGCTTGCGGCCGCGACAAACGGAGACGCCCCGCCATGCGCAACATCAGTGAAGACACGATTACCCAGGCGGTGCTCGCCTCGATGGATGGTTGCCGCGACGAGCGGCTGCACACCGTGATGACGAGCCTCGTCCAGCATCTGCATGCGTTTGCCCGCGAGGTGAAACTGACCGAAGCCGAGTGGTTTGCGGCGATCCAGTTCCTGACCGATACCGGTCATATCACCGACGACAAACGCCAGGAGTTCGTGCTGCTGTCCGACACGCTCGGCCTGTCGATGCTCGTCACGACGCAGAACAACCGCAAGCCGGCTGCCTGCACTGAAGCAACGGTGTTGGGGCCGTTTTTCGTGGACGGCGCGCCCACCTATGAGAACGGCGACGATCTGTCGAACGGGGCGCTTGGCGCACCATGTTTCGTGCGCGGCCATGTGCGCGGCGTGGACGGCGAACCGGTCGCGGGTGCGTCGCTCGATGTCTGGCAATCCGACGAAGACGGCTTTTACGACGTGCAGAAAACCTCGGCCGAAGTCGGCGAGATGGTGCATAGCGCGCGCGGCAAGCTGCACACACAGGCCGACGGCAGTTTCCATTTCCGCTCGATTCTCGCCGAAGCCTATCCGATCCCTCACGACGGTCCGGTCGGGCGCATGCTCGATGCGCTTGGGCGCCACCCATGGCGGCCCGCGCATCTGCACTTCTGGATCAAGGCGCCGGGCTACGAAACGCTGATTACCCACGTGTTCCGTCAGGGCGACCAGTACCTCGATTCGGATGCGGTGTTCGGCGTGCGCTCGACGCTGGTGGTCGAATGGGTGAAGCACGCGCCCGGCATCGCGCCCGACGGTACGTCGATGAGTGTGCCGTTCTATACGCTCGACTACGACTTCGTGCTGAATCCCGCTCCTGCTCCAGCTGGAGCGACCGTATGATCCGGCACATCGTCATGTGGCAGGTGCGCGGCGATACCGCGCAGGAAAAACGCATTTCGAGCGACCGCGTGAAAGAGGCTTTTGAAGGGCTACGCGGACGGATTCCAGGCATGCGTCATCTGGAAATCGGCATCGATTCCAGCACCGTCGATTACGCGTGCGACGTCGTGCTCGTCAGCGACTTCGAATCGCGCGAGGCGCTCGAGGCGTATGCGAACCATCCCGAGCATCTGCGCGTGAGGCAACAGCTCGGCGATGTGCGCACGGCGCGGCATCAGGTGGACTACGAGGTGAGTCAGCCGATCACATCATCGTTGGTGTCATCCGTGTCGCCCGCAGCGGAGGCAAGCGATGCCAACGCCTGATTTCGTCTACACGGCGCGTGCCGCACGTGTCGTGTTCGGTGCGGGAAGTCTGCAGCATCTGGAGCGCGAGGTACTGCAACTCGGTGCGATGCGCGCGCTGGTTCTCTGCACACCCGAACAGCGCTCGCTCGGCGAGGCGATCGCCGCGCGGCTCGGCACACGTGCCGCGGGCATCTTCGATCGAGCCGTGATGCACGTGCCGCTCGAACTCGCGATCGAGGCACGCGCCGTCGCCCAACAACTGAACGCAGACTGTGCGATCGCCGTAGGCGGCGGTTCGACGATCGGGCTTGGCAAGGCGATCGCGCTCGACTCCGGACTGCCGATTCTCGCCGTGCCGACCACCTACGCCGGCAGCGAGATGACGCCGATCTTCGGTTTGACCGAAGGTGGCCTGAAACGCACCGGCACCGATCTGCGCGTGCTGCCGAAAACCGTGATCTACGATCCCGAACTGACGTTGACACTGCCCGCGCCGATGTCGGTCACGAGCGGGATCAACGCGATTGCGCATGCGGCCGAAGGACTCTACTCACGCGATGCGAACCCGGTGATCAGCCTGATGGCCGAAGAGGGCATCGCCGCGCTGGCGCATGCGCTACCGAAGATCGTCGCGCAGCCACTCGATCTCGAAGCGCGTTCGGATGCGCTGTATGGGGCGTGGCTATGTGGTCACGTGCTCGGTAGCGTGGGGATGGCGCTGCATCACAAGCTGTGTCATACGCTGGGCGGTAGTTTCAATCTTCCACATGCGCAGACCCACACGATCGTATTGCCGCACGCGCTTGCCTATAACGCGGCGGCCGCACCGCACGCGATGTCACGTATTGCCCGCGCTGTCGGACACGACAACGCGGCAACCGGCATCTACGAACTGGCGCGCGCGAACGGCGCACCGGTTGCGCTCAAGGACATCGGCATGGAGGCCAGCGATCTGGATCGCGCGGCGCAGATTGCGAGCGCCAATCCCTACTGGAATCCGCGCGAAATCGACTACGCGTCGATTCGCGCGTTGCTGCAGGATGCGTTCGACGGCGCGCCGCCGCGGCAGGTCTGACAATCTTTATCGCTGCGCCGCGCGACTGAACAACCGGTCGCGCGCGAGTACGATCAACCCGGCGCATGACGCGAGCGCAGGTACTGCTGCAGCCAGAAATAGATGCGCCGACGACCAGTGCAATTCCATCAACGTGCCGGCAACGATCGGACCGACGATCGATCCCGCACGACCCACACCCAGACTCCAGCCCACGCCGGTTGCGCGCAGTGAAGTCGGATAGATCGAAGCCGAAAGCGTGTTGTTAGCCGGTTGCCCGCCGACGATACCAAAGCCGCTGATCGCGACGCACACGAGCGTCAACGCAAGCGACATCTGCGCAGTCTGTCCGATCGCAGCGATCGCGATGCCGGCGATCAGGTAGCAGGGCGCCAGCACACGGAAGAACCCCCAGCGGTCGATCAACGGTCCCATGACGATCGTGCCCACTACGCCACCGACCTGCAGGGTCGTGCCGATCACCGCAGCGTGCGCCACGTCGTAGCCGGCATCGGCGGCGATGGTCGGAAGCCAGTTCGCGAGGAAGAACAGATTCAGCAGATTCAGGAAATTCACGGCCCACAGCAGCAGCGTGACGCGTGCGCGGCCGGCTTCGAACAGCGCACGGACCGGTGTGCTGCCGGTCGTGCGTTCGTGCAAGAGATAACGGGTGCCAGGCGGACACGGGAGATCCGGTGCGATCTTGCGCAGCCACACACCGACGCGCTCGAGGCCGCGTTGCCGCAGCACGAGGAACTGCATCGACTCCGGCAGGAACGCAACCATTGCGGCGGCGATCACGAGCGGAATCGCGCCGCCCAGCAGAAAGACCGCCTGCCAGCCCGCGACAGGAATCAGCGCGGCCGAGAGCACACCGCCGAGCACGGCACCGCCGGTGAAACCGCAGGACACCCACATCATCAACGTTGCCCGTTTGCGCGCGGGGCTGTACTCGCTGACGAGCGCAATCGCGTTACCCATGATGCCGCCAAGCCCGAAGCCGGTGACGAGGCGCATCGTCAGTAACTGGGGCAGCGTCGTGGTGAAGGCGGTAGCGAGCATGCAGACGGCGAGGAACGCGGTCGAGCCGATCAGGACCGGCCGGCGCCCGACCCGGTCGGCGAGCGGCCCCAGCGCGAGCGAACCCAGCAGCATGCCGACGAGACTCGCGCCGAACACCGGCCCCATCGCCGCACGCGACACCCCCCACGCATGGATGATCGACGGTGCGACGAAACCCATCGCCTGCACGTCGAAGCCGTCCATCACGACCGATAGACCCACGAGTACCATCAGCCACACCTGGAAGCGACCGACCGGACGCGCGTCGACGATTGCCGCGATATCGATGGCGCCCGTGGAGCCGGCGCTTATGAGCTCTGCAGGCACGTGCTCTTTCATTGCAGACCAAACAGACGGACGGCATTGTCGCGGCCGATCTTGCGCCGGTCATTCTCGCTGATTTCGCAGTGATCGAACCAGCGCGCGGCATCTTCGTGTTTCTCGAACGGATAGTCGACCGAGTACATTACGCGGTCGCTGCCCACTTCGAGCAGCGTGGACAGCAGCGTCGGCGTGCGGAAATTGCCACTGGTGGTGATGTGCACGTTATTGCGCAGGTAATCGCCGATTTCGCGCTCGCACGGCATGCCGCGCCGGCCTTTGCGAAGGATGTGATCGATCCGCCAGACATTGAACGGGATCCCTTCGCCGAAGTGCCCAAGAATCATCTGTAAGTGCGGATGGCGGTCGAACAGCCCGCTCGACATCAGACGCAACGCGTGCACGCTCGTCTCGGCAGCGAAGGCCCAGGTCGGGCCGGTCAGCCACGGCCGTCCTTCGTAAATCGGCTCGCGCTCCGGCAACGGATCGCGCGGGTGCATGTAGAACGGTTTGTTCAGTGCCGCGGCGTGCTGCCAGAAGTCGGCGAAACGGGGCGCGTCGTAGTAGGCCACCGTGCGTTCGTCGCCGACCTGCGAGAAGCCGTTGACGAGAAAGCCGTGAAACCCGAGTTGCGTCACGCAGCGTTCGAGTTCGCGCGCAGCAGCGTCCGGGTCCTGCAGCGGTACCGCGGCGAAACCGCCGAAGCGCGTCGGATGACGGCTGATCTGTTCGGCAAGGATATCGTTGGCTTTCTGCGCGACGACGAGCGCCCTGTGCGGATCGGGGATGGCCTGCACGGCAGGCGAGTTCAGCGACAGGATCGAGAACGCCGTACCCCATTCGTCCATTTTTTCGAGTCGCTGCTGCTCGAAATCGAGCAGGTTCGCGCGCAGATGTGTCCATACCTCGGGACGTGCATAGACCTGCGAATCGCCGATGGTCAGGTCGATGGCAAAGTGTTCTTCCAGGGCGATTTTGTCTTTCATAGCGGCATGGTTGAAAAATCAAGTAATGGAACGTGCAGTCTATACTTGAATTTTCAATTAATCAAACGGGAACACCCTGGGTTGCGAGGACGGGAGTCCGGGTCTGGTTTCCGTGAGGTCGCCGAGGGTATACTTGAATCGGCAATCAAATCACGACGGGCACGGTGGACATGGCAAAGAAAAAGCAGACCTCGATCATGGTCGATCACGATCTGGAAGCGGCGATTCCCTACCTGGTGGCGAGGACCGGCAGCCGGATGGGCAACGCTTTTTCAAAGGCGCTCAAGCCCTATGGGTTGAGCCTGACGGAATGGCGTGTGTGCGCGTCGCTCGGGCATACGCCGCATCAGCGACTCTCCGAACTGGTCGTGCGGGCGTGTGTCGATATGTCGGCGCTGTCGCGCATCATCGATCGTCTGATCGAACAGGGGTTCGTGTGCCGCGAGCGCAGCGAAGAGGATGCGCGCGCGCTGCGGATTTCGCTGACGGAAGAAGGGGCGGCGCTCGCGCGCGAAATCGTGCCGCTTGCGCAGCACTATGAGGCGATTGCGCTGAACTGTTTCACGAAAGCAGAAGTGAAGGTGCTGCGCACATTGCTCGATCGTCTATACGAAAACACCGAAGTGCTGGTGTGACCGGGCGATGCGTCGTGGGCGAACGCAATGACTAACCCGAACCGGAAGAGCCGTGCCGATTCAATTGGGATCGTGTGCCGGTTCATTCGCTGTTTGCGCATGCAGCCACGTGATGAAAGCTCGCGCAATATCGGATAACGGGTACGAGGTCGGATAAACCACGTAGTAATCGAGACGTGCCTGAATGGCCGGACCGGGCAAGCGACGTAAAACGCCGTCTCGAATAGCATCGGATACGAGCCAGTTACGCCCCAGCGCAATTCCCTTGCGTTCTTCTACTGCACGCAATAATAGTGACGAGTCTTCGTAAGTGGTGCCGTGAAGAGCAGACGCGGGGTTGACTCCGGCTCGCTTGAACCAGCGCTCCCACTCGTCGTATGGGTTCAGCAATGGGTAACGGAGCATGTCATTCGGGCAGGAGGGTAAATCGTCATAACCCTCGACACCGGCAGACGATATAACGGGGAATAGCGTCTCGGTAGCCAGTTTTTCTGCCGCCAGCCCATCCCATTTCCCATTTCCGGTACGGATGCCCAATGGAATCTGTTTCTCGGAGAGATCGAGCGCAGCAATCGTAACGACCAGTTCTACAGTGATGCTCGGGTGGTGCGCATGAAAGTCCGCAATCCGTGCCATCAACCAGCGGTTCGCAAACGATGGAACCACGGTCACCCGAAGCCGACCCGGCGATGGCCGGGTTTCCTGGCGCAATTCATTGACGGCGTCGGAAATGAGTTGCAGCGCGCCTGACATCGCAAGCTGTAGGCGCTGCCCATGCTGGGTCAGCACGACACGCCGTCCGACCCGGGCAAAAAGCTTGATTCCCATTTCTTCTTCGAGCGCCTTTACCTGCCTCGTTACCGCGCCGTGTGTGAGAAACAGCGATTGCGCGGCTTCACGGAAACTCTGATACCGGGCTGCGGCTTCGAAGACCTGCAAATTTCTCAAAGAAGGTAGTCGCATAACTGGTTGGTGAGTTTAAATCACCATCACGTTAGCAAATTTTTCATCTTTACCAAAAATGTTTTTTGTTAATATTGGTTGTGCGTCGCACCAACCAGAAGAACAATCAGATTTATTGTGCCAAACCGTTTTGAGAAAGATTGATTTTTAAGTGATCTTTTCTGAGGTGCCTAGAGTTTTTCTTCAAGCCGTCACAAAGTTTTATTGATTTGGTGTATCCGCCGGAAGCTTGTCTGGCGGGCGTATGCAAGATACATACTTTATATGCCGAATGAATAAAGCAGAATTTCCTGGCACCCCGCAATCTGTTTGTATATGTCTGTTTGCGTACGGACCATTAAGTTTGCATCGCTTGACGTTGCAGTAAAACCCACCAATCTGAATCGAGTTATGAATTCGACTACTTCTCCTATGGCGACGTCACCGTCCCGGCAGGTTCTGGTTCTTATTGCCGTCATTCTGGCGTGTTTCAGCGTGCCGCTGAATTTCACTGCCGGCCCAACTGCCCAGCCGTATATCGCGAAGGATCTGGTAGGTGGAGCGGCAGCGCTGTCGTGGATCACCAATGCGTTTTTCCTGAGTTGCGGCAGTACGTTGATGGCGGCCGGCGCGATGGCCGACCAGTATGGTCGCAAGAAGATATTCGCCATCGGCATGGTGGTGTCGACCGTCATGTCGTTCCTGATGCCGTTCGCGTCAAGCGTGTTCACGCTCGACCTGCTGCGGGTGCCGCAAGGGTTGGCGGCGGCATGTGCCTACTCAGGCGGCATTTCGATCCTGGCACAGGAATTCGAAGGTCACGCCCGCACCAGGATTTTTAGTGTGATCGGCATCACGTTCGGCGCGGGACTGGCGTTCGGTCCGACTATTGCCGGCATTCTGATCACTCTTTTCAGCTGGCGAGCGGTGTTCTTCGGCAGCACCATCATCAGCCTCGTTGCCCTTGTGCTGTGCGTGACGTCGATGACCGACAGCAAGGATCCGAACGCGCGCGGTCTCGACTGGTGGGGAGCATCGATCTTCACGCTGATGTTGTCGTGCTTCACGTTTGCGATGATCGAAGCACCGACGGCAGGCTGGACGGCACCTTTGACCATCGGCCTGTTCGCGTTGTCTGCTGTCGCGCTGGTGGTGTTCGTCGTTGTCGAGAAGCGCGTCGCCAACCCGATGCTCGATCTCTCGCTGTTCGCCTATCCGCAGTTCGTCGGGGTGCAGTTGTTGCCGCTTGCCGCCGCATATTGCTATGCGGTGCTACTGGTCGTGCTGCCGCTGCGCTTCATCGGCATTGAGAATCTGAGCGCACTCCAGTCGGGCGTGTTGATGATTTATTTCTCCGGCTCGCTGCTGTTCATTCCCTTCGTCGCCGCAAGCATGACCCGCTATGTGCCCGTCGGCGTTCTGGCTGGCGTCGGTATGCTGATTTCAGTGATCGGCATGTTCTTTCTGATGCATGTACCGATCGGCGATCACGGCATGGCGATGCGCATCAATCTTGCCGTGATCGGCTTCGGTGTCGCGATCCCCTGGGGGTTGATGGACAACCTCGCGGTTTCCGTGGTGCCGAAGGAAAAAGCGGGCATGGCGATCGGCATCTTCGGTGCATTACGTGTCTCGTTCGACACGACCGCAATCGCGATTGTCGGCTCGCTGCTCGCATTCTTCATCGCACGAAATCTGGGCGCGATACCTGGACTCGATCCGCAGGCGGTCGCGGTGGCCTCGGCGCAACTCTCGGCTGGCGCGGTTCCCAAGGCGCTCAGTCAGCTGCCTTCGGTGACGCACGCCCAGTGGCTGGACGCGTATGACCTGGCGTTTCGCCATCTTCTGATTGCATTGATGACGTTGACAAGTGCCGCCACGCTGCTCGTGTTCGGGTTGCTCGGGCGCGTCAGTCTCAATCACGACGAGAGTAACGCAGAGTCGTCGCTCGGCGTGACGCTAACAAAAGAACTGAGCGGGCAGGAATCATGATTCTCCATGACATACCTCCGCAATTGCTGCACAAGGGATCGGCAGACGACGTCCTGATTCACCGCTACCGGCCGGCTGCGCCACTCTATCTGGATGCTGCTGCTGCGCCACGTACAGACGACGTGCTCGCCAGCGTCTACGCAACTCACGACGAAGCACGCCGTCGGCTGGACGTACCGCTCGACGAGCGCGGTCACTTTGTCGCCGATGCGTCGCTGTCGAGCAGCGTGCCGTCCGACCCGGCCTGGAAGACACTGCGCGCCGTGCCGTATCAGGTACTCGAGCCGTGGTTTGCGCAGCGCCGCGATGGGTCGCACGACTCGCAGTCGCAGTCACAGTCGCAGGACGACGCGTTCGCATGGATCGCCCGCGCGTACGGCGAAGAGCGACGCTGGTCCAGTTCGTACGAAATGATCAATCGCGCCGATCACTACTATTTCTACCGCAAGGAACACGAACACGTACCGGGCGTCATGCTGATCGAAGCGCAGCGCCAGGCGGTCTACCACCACCTGTACAAGCACACCCGTCATCAGCGCGGCAAGGTAACGGTCAGCCTCAACGAGCTCAATTCGGCGTTTTACGCGTACGCGGAGTTGATGTATCCGATCGAACTGGTGGTCGACGATCTGACGCCGGGCAACGCGCCGTGTCCGAGGAATATTCACTACCGGGTTTCGTTCTATCAGCGCAGAAACCTGCTTGCCGTCATCGATACGAAGGCCAGCGTCATCGAGATGAGCAGCTTCGAGAAGATCCGCAACATCTTTCTCACATCGGACGACTGGTACACGCCGCTTGACCCACGTCTCGTGCAATCCACGCTTACCGCGAATGATGGAGGGCGCAGCGATGTTGAACTGATCGCCGTTTCCCGAGACGCCTGCGTGACAGGCCGTCTGAATATCGAGCACGGGAACGTGCGGTCCATCGTCGTATCGGACAGGGAAGGCGTTACGTTTTCGCAAGACGTCGCGTTCGAGCGCGAACTCGGCGACCAGACGCTGTGGCGCTTTGTGAATCTGACGCCGGGCAAGGTAATCGACATCGGCAAGGTGATCAAGCGCGGGTTCATCGTCGCTGCGGGGACGCCCGACGTCGCGTCGAACAGTTGATCTCTTTCGTATCGATCAGGTAGTTCGAGTTAACCGAGTTAATCGAAGTATCCGAGTTACACGTTACCCAACGCATCCGCCTACGAAACTTTCAAGGATAAATATCATGAGGCAAGAGATCCGGGACATCATCAATCGAGCCATCGACTCGCAGCAAACCCTGTTGCCAGCCGCGGTCGATCGCTCGGCAGGCGACGCGACACCGATCTTCGGCGAGGGCGCTCCGTTCGACTCCATGGGGCTGGTTTCGCTGATCGTCCAGATTGAAGAGATGGTCGAAAGCGAGACGGGTACGGCGATTACGCTCGTCAGCGAGAAGGCGATGTCGGCACATCGAAGCCCGTTTGCGACGATCTCCTCCCTCGGAGAATTCATCGAGTCGCTGCTGCTGGAGGACGCACGTGTCTGACACTCCCATCACGCTGATCACCGGCACGCGCAAGGGCATCGGCAAGTATCTCGTCGAACACTATGTGTCGCTTGGGCACCGGGTGATCGGATGCAGCCGCGAGAACGCGGACTGGACATTGCCGGGCTACGATCACATGTGCGCGGACGTGGCCGACGAATCGGCCGTGCGCAAGATCATGTCGTCGATTCGCGAGAAGCACGGCCGGCTCGACAATCTGATCAACAACGCCGGTATCGCAAGCATGAACCACGTCATGCTCACGCCGCTCGCGACCGTCAACCAGATTCTCAACACCAACGTCGTCGGCACGTTCCTCTTTTGCCGCGAAGCGGCGAAGTTGATGACGAAAGAGCGCAAGGGACGCATCGTCAATTTCACGACCGTCGCGACGCCGCTCAAGCTCGAGGGAGAGGCGATCTATGCCGCGTCGAAAGCGGCGATTGGATCGCTTACCGAAGTGATCGCGCGAGAACTTGCACCGTTTGGCATCACGGTGAATGCCGTGGGACCGACGCCGATCGAAACCGACCTGATCCGTTCGGTGCCAAAGAGCAAGATGGATCGTCTGCTGGCACGCCAGGCGATTCCGCGCTTCGGCACGTTCGCCGATGTTTCCAACGCGATCGATTTCTTCCTGCGTCCCGCTAGCGACTTCGTGACCGGGCAGAACATCTTCCTGGGTGGGGTATGAGCGCGCTCGACGCCCTCGACGCGCGGTTTGCCGACGCTGGCGATGCGGTTGCGCTGGTCATCGGTGGCGACCGGTTTACCTATGCGCAGCTGCGCGCCGAGGTGAGGCGGGTCGAGCAGTTGCTGGCCGCCCAGAGCTGCACGGCGGGAACGGTCGCGCTCGTGGCCGACTATTCCCTGCAGTCGGTTGCGTATCTGCTCGCGCTCTGGCGGTTGCGTAACGTGGTCGCGCTGTTGAGCGGACGTCAGGCGAATCAGGAGCGCGAGCTGATTCGTCTCGCCGAAGCGGGTTGGGAGATCCGCGTGGACGCAGGAAAAGACGTCGAACTCACGCGCACCGGCGTCGCGACCACGCATGCATTGCTGACGGGGTTGGGCAGCACGCAGGAACCGGGCTTCATCATTTTTTCCTCGGGCTCGACCGGAAGTCCGAAAGCGAGCGTCCATCGGGCAACGCCGTTTCTCGACCGGCACATCGCCCCCAAGCGGTGTCTGCGCTCGATTTCGTTCCTGCTGTTCGACCACATCGGCGGTCTGAACACGCTGCTTTATGTCCTGTTCAATCAGGGCACGCTGGTCGTGCCCGCATCCCGGCGTCCGGAAGTGGTTGCGCAGGCAATCGAAACGCAGCGCGTGCAGGCACTGACGACATCGCCGACGTTTCTCAATCTGCTGATCTTTAGCGGAGCACTCGAGCGTTTCGACCTGAGTTCGCTGCAGGTCGTGAACTACGGCACCGAACCGATGCCCGAGCGCGTGCTGGAACGGCTCACCGCTGCGCTGCCGGCAACGCGCTTCTCGCAGGCGTACGGATTGACCGAGACAGGTGTCGTACCGACCCGTTCGGAATCGTCGACGTCGAACTGGCTGAAGATCGGCGGCGAGGGGTGCGACGTGCGCGTCGTGGATGGTCTGCTCGAAATCCGCAGCGAAACGACGATGCTTGGCTACCTGAATGCGGAAAACCCGTTTACCGCCGATGGCTACTTCAAGACCGGCGATGCCGTCGTGCAGAAAGGGGATCACTTCAGGATCGTCGGTCGCCAGTCGGATCTCATCAACGTTGGTGGCGAGAAGGTGTATCCGGCCGAGATCGAACAGGTGCTCAAGGATGTCGACGGTGTGATCGACGTCATGGTGAGTCGCGCCGAGCATCCGCTCGTCGGTCACATGGTGGCGGCGGTCTTTCGTCTCGCCGAGTCCGAACCGCTCGAAATGTTTCGTCAACGGCTGTACGCGTTCTGTCTGGACAGACTCCCGGCAGCGCGGATTCCTCGCAAGATTCGTATCACGACCGAGCCGCTGCACGGCGAGCGCTTCAAGAAAATGCGCACACCGCTCAGCCACGATTCACTTGCCAACGAAGAGGCCTGATGTCATGGACATGGAAGAACTACGGGTGGAGCTTGCTGCGCTCCTGGAAGTGCCAGTCAGCGAACTGACCGATGATGCGACGCTGCAGCAGTTTGCCAACTGGGACTCGCTGGCGATGGTTTCGTTGATCGCGGTGCTGGCCGGCGGCGGCGTGAACGCGTTGAACGTACAGAAGCTCGAGAAACTAGAGACAGTGGGTGAGATTCGCGGCCTGCTTGTGCCAGTGTGCGAGAGCGCTGCGCGATGATCGTGTCGATCGATCGTGTCCGCGCGTCCGCGATCACGGCCGCGCTGCCGGCTGCGAGGCTCGAGATGGCGAGCCTTGCCGACGAGCATGGAGCGCTCGAGATCCGTCGCATCGTCGAGAGCACCGGGATTCGCGCGGTGCGCGTCGCGGGCGACCTGTCGACCGGCGATCTATGCGAGGCGGCCGCACGGCACCTGCTCGCCGCGACGGACGTGCGAAAAGAGTCCATCGATGCGGTGGTGGTCGTCACGCAGACTCCCGACGATTTCATGCCGGGTGCGGCGGTTGGCCTGCAGGCGCGGCTCGGTCTGTCGGAAGAGTGTCTTGCATTCGACATCGACTACGGCTGCTCGGGTTATGTCTATGGTTTGTTGCAGGCGTCGATGCTCGTGCGGGCCGGGTGCCGGTCGGTCTTGCTGTGCACGGGCGACGTGACGACGAAGCTGCTCAAGCCCGGCGATCGTCACGTGCAGATGGTGTTCGGCGACGCGGCGAGTGCGTCGCTGATCGAGGCGGGCGACGGGCGAATCGATTTTGCGTGTCGTACCGACGGAAGTGGCGCAGGCCACCTGAGGACGCCGCTCGACTACGCCAACAGCTCACACGGTTCGGCGCAGGTTGGACATCTGCATATGAGCGGCAACGAGGTCATGAATTTCGCGTTGACGCGCGTGCCGCCGCTGATCGACCAGTTGCTGGCGCACTGCGGTATCGACAAGACGGCACTCGATCTCGTGGCGCTCCATCAGGCCAACCAGTTCATGCTGCGCTACCTGCGCAAGATCATGAAACTCTCGGAAGCGCAGACACCGATCGGCTTGTCGGAAGTCGGCAATACCGGGCCTTCGTCGATTCCGCTGTTGCTTGCAGGCGGTCATGGTCTTGCCGGGCGTGCGCGCAAGGAATCGCTGTTGTGCGGATTCGGAATTGGCTTGTCGCTGGCGGCCGCGCGGCTCGATCTTTCTGCAACGCGCCTGATCGCACCGGTCAATGTCGCGGCGCCGCTCGTGCCCGATCGTCTTGCCGCGCAGGTGTCCGTATGACAGGACCGGTACTTTTCCATCGCGTCGCAGGCACTGGCAACGGCGAGGACGCGGTCATCCTGCTCCCGGGATTACAGGCGGATCACCGGATCTGGCGGGCCGTTCTTTCCATTCTCGCGACCGACTGGCGAACCGTGGCGGCCGACAATCGTGGCTTCGGTCAGACCCGCTTCTGCGGCGAGCCATTGTCGATCGAAGCGATGGCAAACGACGTGCTCAGATTGATGGACACACTGTCGGTGTCGCGTGTCTGTATCGCGGGACATTCGATGGGCGGCGCAATTGCCCAGTGGCTCGCCTACTACCACCCTGAGCGTGTACGCGCGCTGGCACTGTGCAACACGTTTCGCGCGATGCGCAGTGTCGAACTCGCGGCGATCGCGGATCGCCTGAAAGAGCCGTGCGACGCGCGCGACTGGGCGGAGATCCAGCGGCAGCTGACGAGCCGTCTGTTCGCGGGCGGGGCGCTGCTAGGCGCGGCAGGCGCCGCAATTGCCGAGCGGCGTGCCGCCGCCACGAATGCAATCCATGCGAGCGGCCTGCGCCGCCAGATCGAGGCGCTGCTGTCGTTTGATTCGCGAGACTGGGTCGGGCAACTGAGCCTACCCACATTGATCGTGGATTCGGCCGCCGATCGTCCGTTCTTTGCAGAGGAAGCCGGTTCGCTGAACCGCGCCATCCGTGCTTCACGGCGCGTCACGTTGCCGGGCGGTCATGCCAGTACCGTCGAGCAATGGCGAGCGCTCGGCCATCTGTTGAAGACATTTTTCGGCGAGTTCGGTCAGCCGGACCGAAGCCCTGTATCCACGTACGGCGGACAGGGCGCCCTGCGGCTTCAGGGCGTGTCGCAGAACAGGCAGGTTTCGAGGAACGTTGCACCGTTGTAGCAAGGGCTTCAGACGCACATGACCGTCTCGCCGTCTTTTCAATCACTTCACAGGAGTATTTATGTATTTGATCGTTTCCCAATACGTCGTTGAACCGACCGAGGTCGATCCGCATCGCAAGTCGCACGCGGAATGGGTGACGAAGTACATCAGCGACGGCACCTTCATCGCGGCCGGCCCGCGCGAATCGAAGACGGGCGGCGTGATCATCGCGAAGGGCATCGAGCAGGCGGCGCTTAACGCGATCGTTGCCGAGGATTCGTTCGTCGAACACAAACTCGTGAAGATCGAGATCATCAGCTTCGATCCGGTGTTCGCCTCCGAGCAGTTCGCGGCGCTCAAGGAACTGTGACGCGCCCAGAACTGTAAACGGGTTTCCGGGCTCGCTGCGAGCCCGGAGCGAGGACCGATCCTGGCCGCGCCGGGTTGCACCTGCTGTGCCCGGACGCGCCGCACTCTATCCACGAACCACACTGATCATGACGCACTCACGGACGCACTATGACGTCGTCGTCGCGGGCGCCGGCCCCATCGGGCTGCTGCTCGCCGCCAACCTGAAGCGGCTCGGCCTGCATGTTGCGGTACTCGAGAAGCGCGCGACGCGTTCGACGCAATCGAAGGCGTCGTCGATGAACGCCTATTCTCTTGCGATCCTCCACGCACTCGGTGTCGTGCCGCGTTTTCTGGCAGCCGGCAAGCCGATCGAGGAACTGGTGGTGTACTGGGACGAACGCAGGCTGGCCCGTGTGGACTACCGCAATCTGCCGTCGCGCTACCGTTACATCCTCGGTCTGTCCCAGCCCGAAACGGAGGCGCTTCTCGAGGAATACTTCGTCGAACTCGGCGGCGATCTGCGCCGTAGCACCGAGCTACTTGGTTTTACGGAAACCGACGATGCGGTGTCGCTGGAGATCTCGCCCGGACAGTCGTTGTCGTGCCGTTATCTGGTCGGCTGCGACGGCGGGAAGAGTACCGTCAGATCCCAGCTCGGTTTCGACTTCGACGGGCTCGATCACGGCGTCGGCTTCATCATGTTCGACAGCCAGATCGACTGGGACGGCGATCTCGATCAGGTTCACTACTTCGTGAAAGAAGGCAGTTTCCTGATCGTCATCCCGCAGGCGACCGGTACGCATCGAATCATCATCAAAACGCGCGACGGTGAAGTCGTCGACGAAGACGAGCCCGCAAAGGCCGCTGCGTATCAGACCCTGGTCGACAAATACGGGCCGCCCGGCATACGTGTCGAAGCCGTGCTCTGGGAATCGAAGACGCAGTACTACAACCGCCTTGCGGAGCATTACGCGCGCGGCCGGGTATTTCTCGCGGGCGACGCCTGCCATCTGTTCAGCTCGATCGGCGGTCTCGGCATGAACACCGGCTTTCAGGACGCGTTCAGTCTTGCGTGGCGTCTCGCCGGTGTGATCAAGGGGCGTTTCAACACGCGCGTGCTCGAGTCGTATACGGAAGAGCGCCGCGGCATCACGCAGCAATTGATAGCCAGCACCGATATCAACACGCGGCTCATCACGAGGCTCGACAAAGACGAGCGCGGACCGCTGCGCGACTGGTTGCCGACCATGCGTAACCGGCAGCGCCTCGCGCACGACTTCCCCTACAACTTCTCGGGGCTCGGCCAGCGCTACGTGAGCGGGCTGATTCGCGCCGGAGCAGGGCTGGTCGGAAAACTGGTGCCCTACACGGAGTTTTTCGTCGGAGGCACGCGGATCAGCAGTTACGACCTGATCGACAGCGAGCACTTCATCTTGCTGAGCGCCGCCGATGCAGCGGGCGCGCTCGCAACGCGCCTGTCGTCCAGTCCGCTGGTGAAGGTTGTCGCGATCGATCGCACGGCGGTGAACCTCGGCGCGCTCGACGTGCTCGGGCTCAGCGGGCAGCACGCGCTACTCGTACGTCCCGACGGCATCGTGTGCGTGCAGGACGTCGTGACAAACGAGACGGTATTTGCGTCGTTTGTCGACGAGGTCTCGCTCGAAGCGGAAGCCTTGCGGTGCGACTGATTGGCGCTCGTCGAGCGCCCCTGGCCGCGACGTCATACGCACCGCTTCATCCATTTTCTATCGAGGATCAAAATGAAACCTCTTCTGGTGTTCGATCTTGACGGCACCCTGGTCGACACGGCCCGGGATCTCGTGGGCACGCTGAACGCACTGTTGCGCGAGCACGATCTACCTACGGTCGACATGGCCGACGCGCAAAACCTGATCGGCCGCGGCGCCACGGCGTTGATCGAGCGTGGCTTCGGGGCGCATCTGCAAGACTATTCGAGCGAGCAGAGACAGGCGCTGCTGCCGCGCTTCGTTGCTTACTACGAAGCGCACCTGCTCGACAACACGGTCGCGTACGCAGGCGTCGCGACGATACTCGAGCAACTACGCGTGGACGGCTACGAAATGGCCGTCTGCACGAGCAAGGGCACGGGCCCTGCAAAGACCATTCTGGAAGGACTCGGCATCGCGCATTTCTTCCTGGCGGTATGCGGCGGGGACTACTTTCCCGGTGTGAAGAAGCCCGAGAAGGGACATGTGCTCGGCACGATCGAGGCGGCAGGTCGTACGTTCGCACAGGGCGCGATCTATATCGGTGATTCCGGTGTCGACGTAAAGACGGCGAGCAACGCGGGTCTCCCGCTTATCTACGCAACGTATGGCTACAACGACGTCGCTGCGGAATCGATCGACTGCGCCGGCGTGATCGCAGCGTTCTCCGAACTGCCGGACGCAATCGCAACGCTCGAAGCCCGCATCTGATGGTCGCGTCGATCCGCTCCCTGACCCTGACGATAACGATAACGACAAAACTCCTATGAATCGCTTCAAGAAAATCAAACTGATCGCGGTGGACACGAACGGTGTGCTGCTAAAGGACACCTTCGGTGTCACGATCAAAAGATTCATCGAAGGTCACGGCGGCGTCTATACGGCCGAACTGGAACGACTGGTGCTTGGGGCACCGCATATTGCAGGAGGACACATCATGTCGCTCGCCTGCAGGTTGCCGTGGACGGCGCAGGAGACCATCGATGCGTTTCTGGCCGAGCACAAGGTCTACACGCGCGACGATCCCGTGGTGGTCAATCCTGGCGTGGACGATGCGCTGGCGTTGCTGCATGGCACGGGTGCCCGCATCACGACCTATGGCGGTCGCCCCGAAGACTCCATGTTCAGCGAATTCCTGCATCCGTTTCGTCAGTACTTCGACCGGGACATCCCGTACGTCAACATCGATCAGATCCGCCCGGGCATGAAAGAGATCGTCGAGCGTTTCGGTTTCCGGTCCGACGAGGTGCTGTTCATCGACGATCTCGGCAAGGTCGGAGAGGTGTGCAAGACCCTGGGCTGCGGATTCATCGGTGCGCCCGTCACCGCTTTTCAGCGGCAATTGATGCAGGAGGCCGGCGTCACGCATCTCGTCGACTCGATCGCGGAGATCAGCGTGGAACTGCTCGATCGCATCGACGACGCGTTGTATCACGCTCACGCCTGAACGAATGGCCAACGGGCACATCAATTTAAGAGGTGGGTTCGCATGTCCCAGCAGGTTTCGAATTTATTGCCCGATGGAATCGACCACACGCCGTATGCCGTCTATACGGACATGGAACTGTATCGACGGGAACTGGAAAGGTTTTTCTACACGGGCCACTGGTGCTACCTCGGACTCGAAGCGGAGATTCCCCAGCCGGGCGATTTCCGGTTGACGGAAGTGGGCGAGCGTCAGGTCATCATGACGCGACTCGAGGACGGTTCGATCAGCGCGGTCGAAAACGTCTGCGCGCATAAGGGCATGCGGTTTTGTCGCAAGCGGGCGGGCAATGCGACCGAGTTCAGATGTCCGTACCACCAGTGGAGCTACAACCTGAATGGCGATCTCGAAGGTGTGCCGTTCCGGCGCGGTGTGAAGCAGGGCGACCGTGTGAATGGCGGGATGCCCGCGGATTTCCGCCTCGCAGACCATGGTCTCGTCAAGCTGAAGGTCGCGACGCGCGGTGGCGTCGTATTCGGCAGCTTCGATCACGACGTCGAATCGCTCGAGGACTTTCTCGGCCCGGCCATCCTGAAGTATTTCGACCGGCTGTTCCATGGGCCGAAGCTGACGCTGCTCGGCTACACCCGTCAACGCATCCCAGGCAACTGGAAGCTGATCCAGGAGAACATCAAGGACCCGTATCACGGCGGCTTGCTGCATACGTGGTTTGTCAACTTCGGTTTGTGGCGGGTGGATAACAAAGGCGAGATGGTCATGGATGCGCATCACCGGCATGCCGCGATGGTTTCGACCCGTAGCGAAGGAGGAAGCGGCGCGGCAACGGAGGGCATCACGAGCTTCAAGAACACGATGGAGCTTAACGACCGCCGGTTGCTCGACGTGCAGCCGGAAGCATGGTGGGGAAATTCGACCGTGGTCATGCTGACGCTGATGCCGAGCGTGATCATCCAGCAGAACGTCAATACGCTCGCTACCCGGCGGATTCGCCCGGTTTCGCCCGGCGTGTTCGATTATGTGTGGACCCATTTCGGCTTCGAGACCGACGACGCAGCGATGACTGAGCGACGCCTGCGCCAGGCGAACCTGGTCGGCCCGGCCGGCTACGTGTCGGCGGATGACGGCGAGGTGGTCGAGTGTCTGCAGCAGACGTTTGCGGCGAGCCCGTGCGGTTCGACCGTCAGCATGCTCGACGGCAAGGGTACCGAAGAATATACCGGTCACATGGTGACCGAGACGCTCGTGCGTGGCATGTACGACTACTGGCGTCGTGTGATGGAGGCATGAAGACCGTGGATTTCAAGGACTATTACGCACTGGTCGAACTGTATGCCGGCTATAGCGCCGCGCTCGACTCCGGCGACTGGGACCGCTGGCCGGAGTTCTTCACGGACGACTGTCTGTACCGGATCGTGCCGCGCGAGAATCACGAGCAGAATCTGCCGCTCGCGCTGCTCGCGCTCGAAACCAAGGCGATGCTCAAGGATCGGGCCTACGGCATCAAGGAGACATTCTTCTACGACCCGTACTACCAGCGGCACATCGTGGACAACCCGCTGATTCGCGCAACCGACGGCGACGTCTGGGAGGTGGAAGCGAATTACGCGGTGCTGCGGACGAAAACCGCCCAGCTCAGCGAGGTCTATAACACCGGGCGCTATTTCGACCGGATCAGGAAAACGCCGGATGGTTTGCGCTTCGCCACGCGCGTCTGCGTTTTCGACAGCGAGCTGATTCCCAACTCCATGATTTTTCCGCTATGAGCACGTTAACCGATGCATCCTGGACGCTTGTCGCGCAGCGCAATGACCTTCCTGCGGACAGCGTGACGGCGGTGACGGTGGACGGTAGCGAGATCGCGCTGTATCGCCTCGCGGACGAAGTGTTCGCCACCGCCAACGCGTGCACGCACGGCAACGCGCGCCTGTGCGACGGTTTTGTCGAGGCGGGCGAGATCGAATGTCCGTTGCACCAGGGCCGCTTCGATATCCGCACGGGCAAGGCGATGTGCCGCCCGCTCAGGGAGGATCTGCGGATCTATCCGGTGAAGCTCGATGGCGAGCATGTTTATGTCGGTCTGAACCATTCAGTCAACCCACAGTGAGTAAGCGGCGCTACTTTTTATGAACATCAATTTTTTGCGGATTTCCAGAGTCGTTGCGTTGGCGATCGGTCTGACAGCGGGTCTGACAGCGGGCCTGGCGGGAGCAACAGACGCGATGGCGCAAGACACGATCAAGATCGGGGAGATCAACAGCTACCGGGCGCAACCGGCGTTTCTCGAACCGTACCGCCAGGGCTGGCAAATGGCGCTCGATGAAATCAACGCGTCGGGTGGCGTACTCGGCAAGAAGCTCGAGGTGGTCTCGCGCGACGACAACGGCAATCCCGGCGACTCGATCCGCGCGGCGCAGGAACTCGTCGCGCGCGAACAGGTTTCGCTGCTGTTCGGCGGCTTTCTGTCGAATACAGGGTTGGCACTCACCGATTTCGCGAAGCAGCACCAGGTATTTTTTCTGGCCGCCGAGCCGCTGACAGACAAGATCGTCTGGGAGGATGGCAATCGCTATACCTACCGCCTGCGTCCGTCGACCTACATGTTCGTTTCGATGCTCGTCAACGAGGCCGTCAAGCTCAAGAAGAAGCGTTGGGCGCTCGTCTACCCGAACTACGAATACGGTCAATCGGCGGCGGCGACCTTCAAGCAGCAGATGAAGCTCGCGCAGCCCGATGTCGAGTTCGTCGCCGAACAGGCGCCGCCGCTCGGCAAAGTCGATGCCGGTGCAACCGTGCAGGCACTGGCCGACGCGAAACCGGACGCGATCTTCAATGCGCTGTTTGCGGCCGATCTTGCCAAGTTCGTGCGTGAAGGCAATACGCGTGGTCTGTTCGAAGGACGAGAGGTGGTATCGCTCCTGACCGGCGAGCCCGAGTACCTCGACCCGCTGCAGGCCGAGGCGCCCGTCAACTGGCTGGTGACGGGGTATCCGTGGTACGCGGTGTCGAGTGCCGACAATCAGCGTTTCGTCGATGCGTATCGCAAGCGCTACGGCACGGCGCCGCGCATGGGTTCCGTAGTCGGTTATACGGCGCTGATGTCGATCGCGGCCGGCCTGCGCAAAGCGGGTAGCCCGGCAACGGAGCAGATGATCGCGGCGTTCAGCGGACTTTGTCTCGGTTCGCCGTTCGGCCCGATCTGTTACCGCGCGCAGGACCATCAGTCGACGATGGGTGCTTTTGTGGGCCGTACCGCGCTCAAGGACGGTAAGGGCGTGATGACGAAGTTCGTCTATGTGGACGGCGCCGCTGTGCAGCCGTCCGACGCGGAAGTCCGCAAGCTGCGGCACGCAGATTGACCCATTGCCGGAGGAGACAAAATGAATCGACGATTTTTTCTGAAGACCGCGAGCCTGTGCGGCATAGCTGCTGCAGCTGGGTCGGCTGCGCGTGTTGCATTCGGCCAGAGCGCGCCGGCCAGCATCGAGCCCGGTGCCGACAGCGTACTGCTCGTGGTGGATACGCAGAACTGCTTTACGTCGGGCGGAACGCTCGCCGTCAAGGACGGCGAGCAGATCGTTCCGGTGATCAACCGCATCGGCAAGGCATTCGCGAATGTCGTGCTGACCCAGGACTGGCATCCGCGCGGGCACGTGTCGTTTGCGTCGTCGCACCCGGGCAAGAAGCCATTCGATACCGTGCATCTCTCGTACGGCACCCAGGTACTCTGGCCCGACCACTGCATTCAGGGCACCGAGGACGCCGGGTTGCGCCAGGACCTCGATGTCCCGCAGGCGCAGCTCATTATCCGCAAGGGTTATCACAAGAATGTCGATAGCTACTCCGCCTTCATGGAGGCGGACCGGCACACGTCGACGGGACTGGGTGTCTATCTGAAGGCACACGGTATCCGGCGCGTGTTCGTCACCGGTCTGGCCACCGATTTTTGCGTGGCGAACAGCGCACTCGACGCGCGGGCAGAGGGGTTCGATGTGTATGTGATCGAGGACGCCACGCGTGCTGTCGATCTGAACGGATCGCTTGCCGAGGCCTGGGACGCTATGCGTCGCGCAGGTGTCAAGCGAATCCAGTCGAGCGATCTTCGGCTTGTGTCCGGGCCTGTCAAATCATGAGCAAACAGACTCGACGCCCCGACATCGACGGGCTGCGCGCCGTCGCCATCCTGTCCGTGATGGCCTTTCACTTCAATCCCCGCTGGCTGCCGGGCGGTTTCGCGGGGGTCGACATTTTCTTCGTGATCTCGGCATACCTGATCACGAGCATCATCCACGCAGGAATGCTCGACGGAAGCTTCTCGTATCAAGCCTTCTACGTGCGACGGATCAAACGCATCTTTCCTGCGTCGATTCTCGTGTTTGGTGTCACCGCGTTTCTCGCCAGCCAGTTGAACGGCCTGTTACTGTCCGATGCGAAGTACGTGCTGCTGTTCCTGTTCAATTCCCATACGAGCAACTACTTTACGCAGAACAGTCAGACCAATTTTTTCCTGCACTACTGGTCGCTGTCTATCGAAGAGCAGTTCTATTTCATCTGGCCGCCGTTGTTGGGGCTTGCCCTTTGGGGCGGCGCACACCTGTTCGGGCCGAATACATGTCGAAGATGGTTGCGTGCGCTACCGCTTGCGATCGCCGTGACCGGGTTCGTGCTCGGTGAAATCTGGGTTCACGATCCTGCTTCATCGGGCACGGCCTACTTTTACTCGATGCCGCGGTTTGGCGAACTGGCCATCGGCGCGTTCGCCGCCCTGTTGCCACGTTCGCCGTCGCTGGGCAGACTGGCGGGCAATCTGCTCAGCGCCGCGGGCGCGCTGGCGATCGCGCTGGCCTTCGTGTTCCTCGACGAGAAGGTCTATCCCGGCGTTCAGGCGCTCCTGCCGTGCGTCGGCGCCGCGCTGATCCTGTATTGCTGGAACCCGGCAGGCGGCGTTGCGCTCGTGAATCGCGTTCTTGGCAGCCGCCCGCTTGTCCTGATCGGGCTCATCTCCTATTCGCTCTATCTGTGGCACTGGCCGGTGTTGTCGATCATGCGCTTCTGGCGTGGGCAGAACGCGCTGCCCGCGTCGTGGATGGCGAGCGCGCTCGGGCTGATTTTTCTGCTGTCGATTGCGACTTATCACTTTGTCGAGCAGCCGTTCATCCGTTCGAAACCTGGCTTCAAGGTCGTATTTCCGGCGTTCGTGAGTACGACGCTCGCGGGCGTCGCCCTGATCCTGATGATGACCGGCGTCGACGCGTACAACATTGCGCCGGTGCTTGGCAGGACCTTCACTAACGTCACGATCGACGGCCAGAACACCCACCTGACGAGCGGCTGGATCGACCCATGCTTCGACAAGAGCTTTCACGGCAAATCGAAAGACGTAGTCGACAGGACGTGTGCGATCGGTGCCGCGAGACCACCGTCCATCCTGTTGGTCGGCGATTCGCACGGCGCCGCGATCGGCGCGTTCATGGACCAGTTGGGCAAGCGCGAAGGATTCGCGTTGACGTCGTACGAAGTGGGCGCGTGCCAGATCGCCGAATGGGGGCTCGCGGCGCGCGCGCCCGACGTGGTCCGTACGCCGGAGCGTATCCGCAACTGCCAGGACATGCTTGCCTTCATCAAGGCTAATCACGAGAAATACCAGGCAATCTTCGTCGTCAATGCGTTCAATCTGTTCGCGGGCGACTACAACGTGTTCTCGCATGCGCCGGAAGCGGCGCCGGGTGTTCGCGTCGACATCCTGAGCGAGATTGCGAAGACGACGCCGATCTATTTCTTTTACGACAGTCCGGTTATCGACCGCTCGATTCAATACTCGCCATTCTTCGCATGGCTGCACTTGCCGACCGGTGGGTACCCCGTGAAAGACGGCGATCGGGGCAACCCGCTTATCGCGCGCGCCGTGGCGTCGATTCCCGGTGCGCACTGGATCGATCTGGGCGACAGCTACCATGCCCTCACGAAGGATCATTTCGTCTACAAGGGTTACCCGGTGTATGTGGACAGCAATCATCTGAATGGCTACGGCGCTCGCTCGCTTGCCGACATCTTCATACAGGGCGACGATGCCTGTTTCTTCTGCCGTGTTCTGACCGCGCAGTCATCACGATGACGCCGGTACACTGGATATCGCCGCTGGCAGATCGACGCGGCGGCGCGGTCCATTTTTACAATCATCATTGGTCAGGAGACCGCTGTTCATGACTGGAGCACAAACCAAACCTGACGCCGCGCATCGCGTCGCCATTGCCGGTGCGACGGGCCGGATGGGCCTTATGCTGCTCAAGGCAGTCATCGAGGCCGACGACTGCCGCCTGAGCGGCGCATTTGCGGGCGCCAGCGCACACGGCCAGGACGCCGGCGCGGTGCTCGGCATCGAGAGCGGCATCGCGATCGTGGCAGACCCTTACGCCGGATTGAAAGGCGCCCAGGTTCTGATCGATTTCTCGCGCCCCGAAGCGACCATGGTGAACCTGGCCGCGTGCCGCGAACTCGGCGTGGGTCTCGTGATCGGCACGACCGGTTTTAGCGCGGAACAGAAGGCGGACATCGCCGATGCAGCACACCATATTCCGATCGTCACGGCACCGAACATGGGGATCGGCATCAACATCACGTTCAAGCTGCTGTCGATCGCCGCGAAGCTGCTTTCGACCGGCTATGACATCGAGATCATCGAGGCGCATCACCGCCATAAGGTCGATGCGCCGTCAGGCACCGCATTGAGAATGGGCGAAATCATCGCCGAGGCACTGGGCCGCGATCTCGACACGTGCGCAGTCTATGCGCGCGAGGGTGTGACCGGCGAGCGCGATCCGTCGACGATCGGCTTCTCATCGATTCGCGGCGGCGACATTATCGGCGATCACACAGTGATGTTCGCGGGACCTGGCGAGCGCATCGAAATCACGCACCGTTCCGCCAGTCGCAGCGCTTACGTGCAAGGTAGCCTGCAGGCGGTGCGCTTTCTCGCGGATCGGCAGACGGGTCTGTTCGATATGTTCGATGTGCTCGGTTTGCGTTAGTGCGCAAGCCGGACTAGAGGGGTAGGGACACCATGTACGACGTATTCCAGACGGACCGCCTGATCGACCTGTGGTTGACCGAGGACATCGGCTACTGCGACCTCACCGCGCAGTTGATGATCGAAGCGCACGAGACCGGCGCGTTCTACATGAATGCACGCGAACCGCTGATCGTTGCCGGTATCGATGTCGCCGCGCGCGTATTCCGGCGCTATGACTCGACGCTCGATGTTGTCGTGCACGTGAAGGACGGCGACAAGGTTGGCCCGGGTACGGTGCTGGCCGACGTGCGCGGCAATGCACGCAGCGTGCTGACCGCGGAGCGCACGGCATTGAACATCGTGCAGCGTTTGTCCGGCATTGCGAACCTGACCGCGCAGTACGTCGCAGCCATCGCCGGTACGCGGGCACGGCTGATCGACACGCGCAAGACGATGCCGGGTCTGCGGATGCTCGAAAAGCATGCCGTGACGTGCGGCGGTGGGTTGAATCACCGGCTCGGTCTCGACACCGGTGTGATGATCAAGGACAACCATATTGCCGTGTGCGGCGGCATCGCGAAGGCCGTGCAGCGTGCGCGCCGGCAGTTGCCGGTGCTGACGAAGCTGGAGGTGGAGTGCGATCGCCTGGAACAGGTCGGCGAAGCACTCGAAGCAGGTGTCGACGTGATCATGCTCGACAACATGTCGATCGAGGACATGACGCGCGCCGTCGAGATGGTCGGCGGCCGTGTGCAGATCGAGGCATCGGGTGGCATCAGTCTCGCGACCATCGGTGCGATCGCGAAGACCGGTGTCGACTACATCTCCACGAGCAAGATCAACCAGGCGGCGTCATGCGTCGACATCGGTCTGGATGATACGAAATAGCCGCCATGACGGCGGCCATTTCGCGGCGTTGTAGCTCGAAGCCTGGCATCGAGCGATACCGTCAGATCGACCGGTATCGCTCACTACTTGCGACTAGTGTCGCTGCTCTTCGTGGTGACCACCACCACCACCTCCGCCGCCGCTCGGGTGCGCTTGCGGTTGCGGCCGCGGTTGCGGTTGTGGACGCGGCTCGAAGTGCTGCTGCTGCGGTTGGGGCTGCGGACGCGGCTGGAAGTGCTGCTGTTGTTGCTGCGGTTGAGGCTGAAAGTGTTGCTGCTGCGGTTGCGGACGCGGCTGTTCCTGAGGACGTGGTTGCTCCTGCGGCCGCGGCTGTTCTTGAGGACGCTGTGCTTCACGCGCCTGTCCCACTGCGGCCTGATTCGTGCGCTCCTGATTCATCCCGGCTGCACGCTGCTGCGCTTCGGCCTGCCGCTGCTGTTGCTGTTGTTGCTCCTGCTGCTGCCGTTGCTGCTCGTTGTGCTGCTCCATTGCAGCTTCACCCTGCGGCCGCTGCCCACCATTGAATTGCGCTTCGCGCCCAGCCTCGCCACGCGGCTGCTCGTTGCGCTGCGGCGCCGCGGCACCGTTTGCGGGGCGTTGCGCGCCAGCGGCGAAGTTGTTCTCGCGAGCCCCTTCAGGACGCGGCGGCTGGCCGGCGCGCTGCGCTTCCGCCGGTGCCGGACGTGCGCCTGCACGCATGTCGTTCTGCGTGAAATGCGGCATCGTCATCGGGCCGGAGTGGGCCTGATTCTGCGCTACCCGGGCCTGCTCCTGCGCGCGGTTCACGTTCGCCGGGTTGGCGCCGAAGTTCGGCCGACCCTGGTTGTTGTTCACAACGTTGTTCGTCGTGTTGTTGCGCGCGAAGTTATTGTTCGTGCCGTAATTGTTGTTGGTGACGCGCGAGTTGTTGATGTTGTTGATGTTGTTCACGCGATTGATGACCGTGGTCGACTTTGAGACATAGGTCGTGTTGTTATAGACCACCGACGGACGATGCCATCCGCCACCGCCGCCACCGCCGCCACCACCACCATACCCTCCGCCGCCGCCATAGCCGCCGCGGTCGCCACCCCAGTTCATGCCCCACGAATGCCATCCCCATCCGTAGTGATGGCTGATCGCCGCGCCGACGATAATGCCGACGCCGAACGTGATGACGCCTGCCGCGACGATGTCGCCGGTGGAGTAGACCGGCGGGCTATACGCATAGCCCGGGTAGACCGGCACCGGTTCGCCGTACACGACCGCCGGATTGTAGGTCGGGACATAGACCACATCGGGCTGGGTCGGCTCGATGACGATGGTCTGCGGCGGCGCCTGAACGATGGCCGGCCCGGCATACACATCCGGCTCGTCCGGGTCATTCGAATAGACTTGCGGCGGCGGCGCGGAGCGTGCAACCGACGAAACCGCCTGTTGCGGCGTCGACTTCAGGTTGCCGTCCTGCTGGGCGCGTTGACGCATCACCTGGATCGCGTTCATGACGTCGTTCGGATCGTTCACGTAGGCTTCGCCGAGCGCGGTCGTCCATTGCGGGTTGCTTGCCATCTGGTTCAATACCGCGGGGAACGCCGTCAGCGATTTCACGCTGACGTCCCAGGGCTGCTGGTTCGCCGCGTTCTGCAGGGCGTCGCCCTTCAGCGACGGGTTCTGCGTAAGCCATTGGTTAGCTGCGGTGACCTGGTCCGGGTAGGTGGCGCCGGCCAGCACCTGGGCCACGAGCTTGTCGGGGAACAGCGCGATCGGCGCGACCATCTGTTCGAGCTGATCGGCGGTTGGCGGCGTATAGGCGCTTGCAGCAGCGGAGGCCGGCTCGGCTGCGGATGCCGCGGAAGCCCCCGATGCCGCCTGGCTCGCGTCGGTCGAGCCGGTCTTGTTGCAGCCGGCCAGAACCAGCAGACTTACGATCAGCGACGACGCCACGACGTTGCTGAAAACCTTCCTGTTCGCTTTCATATTTCCCCCAGTGTGTCCAGTGTCGCTATCCCTAGCGATTCAGTACTAATTAACGCACTGAAGGCTGTATTGGAGTATCCAGAATGTGTTACAAGCATGATTTTGTGTTTTTGAAAGAATTCCGCGTGAACTTGAATAACCCGTGAAATAGACCGGCAAAACGGACAGACGACGGACAAAACGGAGCCGGCATTCCGACGGGCTGCCGGTAGGGGCGAAAAGCGGGTAGTGCAGACAAATGCTGGCAAGCTGACAAAGCCGGAAGGTAAAACCGTGTGTGCAGCGCAGCGCCCGGAAACGCTTCGGCAAGGGGATCGGTTCGGACGGATACGGAGTGTGCCAAAATCAGAGCGGCATTTCAAATTTTACGAAGTCCGGGTCGGTTACGCATAAATGGCTGTGGTAACGTGCTGGCCGACGTCGGGCAAATACCCCGTGCATCGGCGTTTACTCTAATCCAGAGCTGATCAGGTTCGCGCGTGCCATCATTTTTTATAGACCGCCCGGTCTTTGCGTGGATCGTTGCACTTGCCATTATCGTGGCGGGTGCGCTGGCGATTCCGCAATTACCTATTGCCCAATATCCGCGCCTCGCTCCGCCGCGGATCATCATCTCGGCCACCTATCCGGGTGCGTCGACCGAGAACGTCGACAATAACGTCGCGAGCGTGATCGAGGAAAGTCTCGACGGCGCGGACGGCATGCTCTACTACGAGACGACCAGCGACGCGCTCGGCAACCTGGAAATCGACGCGACGTTCACGCCCGGCACGAATCCGGACATCGCGATGGTCGATATCCAGAACCGTCTGAAGCAGGTCGAGCCGCGCTTGCCGCAACAGGTCGTGCAGCAGGGGATCGGCGTTTTCAAGGCCGCCAATACGTTCCTGATGCTGGTCGGGCTGACCTCGACCGACGGCACACTCGATTCCGTCGAACTCAGCGACTATCTGAGCCGCTACGTACTGCGCGAACTGAAGCGCGCACCGGGCGTCGGCTCGGCCCAGTTGTGGGATGCGGACGAAGCACTGCGTATCTGGATCGATCCGGTGAAGCTGCGCGAATACGATATCGCCGCGGGCGACGTCAACACGGCAATTGCCGCGCAGAACGCTGCGATTACGGCGGGCACGGTCGGCGATGCACCGTTTGTTGCCGGCCAGCAGACCACGGCATCGGTGATCGTGAAGGGACAGCTCCTGTCGCCCGCCGAGTTCGGTCAGATCGTGCTGAAGGCGAAGCCCGACGGGTCCGCCGTGCGTTTGCGCGACGTCGCGCGCATCGAGATCGGTCGCGCCGACTATTCGTTCTATTCGCGGCTGAACGGTCACCCGTCGGCCACCGTCGGCATTCAGCTCGGACCGCGCGGCAATGCGCTCGAAACATCGAATGCGATTCGCGCACGGCTCGGCGAACTCGCGAAGAGCCTGCCGCCTGGCGTCAAGGTCGAGATCCCGTTCGACGGTGCGCATTTCGTGCAGATTGCGATTCACGAAGTCGTGGTCACGCTGCTCGAAGCCGTGGTGCTGGTGTTCTGCGTGATGTGGCTGTTCCTGCGCGACCTGCGCTATACGCTGGTGCCGACCGTGGTCATTCCGGTCACGCTGATGGGCGCGTTTCTCGCCATGTACGCGCTCGGCCTGTCGATCAATGTGTTCACGATGTTCGGCCTCGTGCTGGCTATCGGGATTCTGGTCGATGACGCGATCGTAGTCGTCGAAAGCGTGCACCGCGTGATGGACGAAGAGGGACTCTCCCCACGCGACGCGACCCGCAAGGCCATGTCGCAGATCACCGGCGCGATTATCGGCGTGACCGTCGTGCTCACCGCGGTGTTCGTGCCGATGGCATTTTTCCCAGGCGGTGTCGGTGGGATCTACCGGCAGTTCTCGGTGGCGATGATCGCCTCGATGCTCGTGTCGTCGTTCATGGCGATGTCGTTGACACCGGCGCTCTGCGCCAACCTGTTGAAGGCGCCGAAGCAGACGCCGCAGCAGCGCGATGCGCGACGTGGTCCGCTCGGGTTTGCCGCGCGCTGTGCAACCGGTTTCGCTACCGGTTTCGAGCGTGCGTCGAACGGTTACCGCTGGCTGACCTCTCGCACCGTACGACGCGTGGGCCCCGTGCTCGGCGTGTATGCCGTGCTGGTCGGCATCTGCGCGGTGCTGTACTGGCAAATGCCGGGTGGCTTCCTGCCGACTGAAGACGAAGGGCAGATGCAGGTGATGATCCAGATGCCGGCAGGCGCGACCCAGGCGCGCACGCTGGCCGCAGCCGAGCGTGTCGAACAGATCCTGCATCGCGAGTCCGCGATTGCGAACGTGACGACGGTGATCGGCTGGAGTTTTCAGGGCAGCGGCCAGAATGTTGCGATGGCCTTCGTCGAACTGAAGGACTGGAGCAAGCGCAATATCACCGCGATGGCATTGCGCGACAAACTGAACGAACAGTTCGCCAGGATTCTCGACGGTTCGATCGATGCTCAACTGCCGCCTGCCGTGCCCGGCCTCGGTCACTCGGATGGCTTCGTGCTGCGGCTCGAAGATCGTGGCGGGGTCGGCATCGAAGCATTGAAAGCCGCGCGTGCGCAGTTGTTCGCCCAGGCCAAAGCCGACCCGATGCTCGCGTCGATACGCTCGGAGGATCTGCCGGACGCGCCGCGCATCGAACTCGACATCGATCGCGCCAAGGCCTATGCGCTCGGTGTGCCGTTCGACAAACTGTCGGACCTGCTCGGCAGTACGTTCGGTTCTTACTACGTCGACGATTTTCCCGCGTCGGGCCGGATGCGTCGCGTGATGGTGATGGGCGATGCCGCGACGCGCATGAGCGTCGACGACCTGATGAATCTGGCGGTGATCAATTCGTCGGGCGCGATGGTGCCGATGTCGGCGATCGCGTCCGTGCACTGGACGGTCGGCCCCGTCGTGCTGAGCCGATATAACGGCTATCCGTCGCTGGACGTGAGCGGCCGCGCCGCGCAGGGCTACAGCTCCGGTGCGGCGATGGCCGAGATGGAACGGCTCGCGGCGTCTTTGCCGCTCGGCGTTTCCTACGACTGGGTCGATGCCGCACGTGAAGAAACGGTGGCAGCGAAGTTGACGCCGCTGCTCGTCGGTCTCTCGCTGCTTGCGGTGTTCATGGCGCTGGCCGCGCTCTACGAAAGCTGGACGATTCCGCTGTCGGTCCTGATGGTGGTCCCGCTTGGGGTGATCGGTGCGGTTTCGGCAGTGCTGTTGCGTGGCATGCCTAACGACGTGTACTTCAAGGTCGGCATGATCACCGTGATCGGCCTGTCCGCGAAGAACGCCATCCTGATCGTGCAGTTTGCGCGCGATCTGCACGCCCGCGGTGCCCCGCTGATGCGCGCCGTCACCGATGCCGCGGCGATGCGCTTCCGGCCGATCGTGATGACGTCGGCGGCGTTTCTGCTCGGTGTCGTGCCGCTCGTGATCTCGAGCGGCGGCGGCGCCGAGAGCCGTCGTTCGATCGGTACCGGTGTGTTCGGCGGGGTGCTGGCCGCCACGCTGCTGGGGCTCGTATTCGCGCCGGTCGCGTTCTATGCGGTTGTCTCGGTCACGCAGGGCAGACGCCGGCTCGCCGAACTGAATCGTCGACGCCGCGAGCGTGGTGCACGACGCAGCGCACCAACGCTCGGCGAGCGCGACCGACGGCTGCAATCCGGCAAATAATCTCTGCACCGGCCGTCGCGCGAGCGCGGCCGGTTCGTCGTGCTACACGTCGAGACAACGTGTCAGTTTGCTGACACAGGCTCTGCCCACTTGGGCGTATACCCGCAACGCGTCTATCCACAACTCATAAAAACTCTCACTTGATGGGATAGCACGAAAAATCTGGAAACCCGCTGCACTGCTGAATATAGTCACCTCCGAAACCCATCCTGCATCACGCGGCGACGCGATTTCAACAAGGAGACTGACATGGCTTTGTCTGGCTACAGGCAGTGTATTGTCCCGTTGTTATTAGGACTGGTATTGAGTGTGTCGGGGTGCGGTGGCGACTCCGGTTCAAGCAGTTCGGCAGCCAGCGCGCTGAAGAGCGCGGCGAACGCGAGTGCTGCTCCCGCCAGCGCCGCGCCTGCGGCCGAATCCGCCGCAATGCAGCAACGGCGCAGCGCGCGACAAATCGCCGTGGTTCCGCCGCCGATGGGCTGGTCGTCCTGGAACAGCCTCGCGGAGAACGTCAACTTCGACACGATCAAGGGCGTAGCGGACGGTATGGTCCAGTTGAATACGCAGATCAAGATCGGTGCGAAATACCAGTATGTGAACATCGACGAAGGCTGGTGGACCTCCGGCACGCGCGATGCGAACGGCAACTTCATCATCGACAACACGCAATGGCCGGGCGGTATGCAGGCGATGGCGCAATACATCCACAGCAAGGGTCTCAAGGCGGGCATCTATATCGATGCCGGTCCGCAGGGTTGCGGCACGCGTACCAACGGCACGCATTTCGTCGGTAGCGATTTCGCGCACTACGAGCACGATTTCCTGCAGTTCGCGCAATGGGGCTTCGACTTCGTCAAGGTCGACTTCTGCGGCGGCAACAACGCGGGCTACGACCCGCAGCAGGCTTATACGGCCATTGCCAACGCGATCGACGACGCCTTCATCCAGACCGGACAGCTCATTACGTTCAGCATCTGCGACTGGGGCACCATCGGCAGCAACCCCGCCTATCCGGACTACAAACAAGGACCGTGGGACTGGGCAGCAGGTGTCGGCCGGATGTGGAGAACGACCGGCGACATCTACGGGCCGAATAGCGGTGCGCCGAACTTCGGCAGCGTGGTGGGCAATTTCCTCGGCAACTACCATCCCGAAGGACAACACACCGGCTACTACAACGATCCCGACATGATGGTCGCGGGCATGGGCATGACGGCGGTGCATGACCAGGCGCATATGAGCTTGTGGGCCATCGCGGGTGCACCGCTGATTCTCGGTGACGATCTGTCTAAGCCGATCTCGGCCGACACGCTCAACGTGATGACGAATCCCGAAGTGATCGCGATCGACCAGGATCTGCTTGGCGTGCAGGGCGTGATGGTCGCGCAGTCGGGTGCGCAACAGGTCTGGTCGAAGCTGCTGGCCGGAAGCGGACAGCGGGCTGTCGTGCTGTTCAATAACGGCGACGCCGATGCGCCGATGACAGTCACCTGGCAGCAACTCGGCCTCGTGCCGAATGCGCGGACCACCGTGCGCGATGTGCTGGCGATGCAGAACCTTGGCTCGTTCAAGAGTTCCTATACCGCACCCGTTGTGCCCGCGGGCGGTGTCGTGATGCTGCTGGTCAACGGCACGGATGTCGCCTCGACGACTTACCGGCCGAGTTCCGTCGGCGGTGGTGCGACGACCACGCGTTGCCCGACTTGCGATGGCGGCACGATCGTGAAGGGCCTCGGTACGGTGACGTTCAACAACGTGACATCGACTGCACCGGGCGGTTTCGTCGAGATCGCTTATGTGAACCGCAGCCGCGAGACGCTGAAGGCGGAACTCAGCACGAACGGCGGGACGCAGACCACGCTCGCGTTCCCGCCGACCAGCCAAGGGCGTGTCGGTACGGTGACGGTGTATGTGGGTCTGCAGACCGGACAGAACTCGCTGACGATCTCGAGCGCGGACAGCTCGGCACCGACGCCCGAGATCAGCACGGTCGCACTGGTTGCCGGTCCGGTTCGCCTGCCGCCGTTCAAGGCCGCTTACGAAGCTGAAGCGTCCAGCAGCATCCTCGCAGGTGGCGCACGGGTATCGTCCTGTTCGGCGTGCTCGGGAGGCGCGGACGTCGGCTATATCGGCAATGGCGGGACGCTGACGATGACCGGTATCTCCGTGCCCACGGACGGCAACTATACGGTTCAGATCGGCTATGCGAACGGAGACTCCACACCGCGAACCGGGCAAATCAGCTTTAACGGCGCAGCACCCATCACCGTCTCGTTTCCGCCGAGCGGCGGCTGGGGCACGATCTCGAGACTCTCTGTGAGCGGTGCGTTCAAGGCGGGCGCGGCGAACACGCTGATCTTCTCGAATCCGTCGGGATGGGCGCCCGACATCGACGGCATTACCGCACCGACGGCGCAGTAGTAGCAGGCTGATTGCAACGCGGTAGCAGAATGACCCGGCACGGGTGAGTACGTGCCGGGTCATTTTTTTTCAGGCACGATGGGGCGGTCGGTGCAGGTTGCGCGGGTGGCACGATATCGTGCTTAGCAGCGCCGCACCTATGGTTGTACGGATTTATTGTTAGCGATCCGCTGCGCAGCCTACGAGAATCTCCGGCTGCAACTCATTGTGCAATCCACTCTTCGCCTTCGAATGACCCACTCATCCTCACGATATCTCGCGCGCACGGCCCGTTGCGTCGCTGCCGCCGGCCTGCTGGCCGCCTCGCTGGTTTTTGCCGCGCATGCCCAGGCGGCACCGGGCAAGACCCTCGTGTTCTGCTCCGAAGGCAGCCCCGCGGGCTTCGACCCAGGCCAGCACACGACGAGCACGGACTTCGACGCCAGCACCTACACGGTCTACAACGAGCTGGTGCAGTTTCGCCGCGGCACGCTCGACCTCGAACCCGCGCTTGCAACAAGCTGGGACGTATCGACCGATCAGCGCACGTACACGTTTCATCTGCGGCACGGTGTGAAGTTCCAGACGACCGCATGGTTCAAACCGACGCGCGACTTCAATGCGGATGACGTGCTGTTCACGTTCAACCGCATGCTCCATGCCGACGATCCATTCCGCACCGCCTATCCGGTCAGCTTCCCGTACTTCAGCGATCTGGGTTTCGACAAGAATATCGACAACATCGAGAAGGTCGACGACTACACGGTGCGTTTTCATCTGAAGCAACCGGACGTGATCCTCGTGCGCAATCTCGCGATGAGTTTCGCATCGATCCTCTCCGCCGAATACGCGGCGCAGTTGAGCCGCACGCATCGCGAGGCGGACATCAACCAGTTGCCGGTCGGCACGGGGCCGTTCGTGTTTCGCTCGTATCAGAAGGACGCGCTGATTCGCTTCGATGCGAACCCCGACTACTGGCGCCCCGACGATGTGAAGCTCGCGCATCTGATCTTCGCGATCACACCAGACCCTGCTGCACGAATCCAGAAGCTGGCCAGCGGCGAATGCCAGGTGTCAGCATTTCCGCGTCCCGCCGACGTCGAAGTCGTGAAGCGCAATCCGGCATTGAAGTTGGTCTCCGGCGTAGGCTTCAACGTCGGCTTCGTCGGATACAACACGCAGCACCCGCCGCTCGATCGCGTCGAGGTGCGCCGCGCACTCGATATGTCCATCGACAAACCGGCTATCCTCAACGCGGTGTTCGCGGGCAACGCGAGCATTGCAACCAATCCGATGCCGCCGTCGCAATGGTCCTACAACGAGAAATTGAAGGACGCACCGTTCGATCCGGCGAAGGCAAAGGCACTACTCACGCAGGCTGGCTTTCCGAATGGTTTTGATATCACGCTGTGGGCGATGCCGGTACAGCGTCCGTACAACCCGAACGCACAACTGATGGCACAGCTGCTGCAACAGGACTGGGCGAAGATCGGCGTGCGCGCGAAAATCGTCAGCTACGAGTGGGGCGAATACAACCGCCGGGCGAAGGCAGGCGGCGAGCATGACGTGATCCTGTACGGCTGGTCGGGCGATAACGGCGACCCTGACAACTGGCTCGGCGCATTGCTCGGCTGCGATGCGGTACACGGCAGCAACGTGTCGAAGTGGTGCGATCCCACTTTCGATGCGCTGATCGTGAAGGCACGTTCTACCTCCGACGTCGCGACACGCACCGCGCTATACCGGCAGGCACAGGAGATTTTCAAGCAGCAGGTGCCGTTCACACCGATCGCGCATTCGATCGTGTCGCTGCCGGAGTCGAAGCGGGTGAAGGGGCTTTTGCTGTCGCCGCTCGGCAGCCACCGGTTCGATGGCGTTTCGCTGGACTAGTCGTGCCGAAGGGGCGCTGTGCGACGAATGCGTCAGCGCCCCAATGCGGCAAGATTCAACGGATACGAACGGCCAATCCACACGGCGGCGTCGCGATGATCGCGCAGCGAGTCGCCCGTGTTCGGATGGAGAAACACATCCAGTACGCCGTGATTTAACGTGAGCCACTCAAAAATTCCAACCAGGTGCTCACGGTCGAACGCGAGTTGATACGACCACAGCGGGTGAGGGCCGACCGGGCGCTCATGAAAGCGGCCCAGCTGTAGCACGTCGGCAAACCGCGCTTCGATCGCTTCCCTTAACACCAATGCCGCGTCGCGCCGCTCGGCGTCGAAGTAGACATGTGCGTGCCAGCCCGCAATTTCGTTGGCGTCGAGATAGGTCATCGTGGACTCGAGAGGGTGGGGAGCAAAGAGTCGACATTGTAAGCGCAAGCGCGTGCGTCGCCGGATCGCGCGGATGGGTCGCTGGTCCGGGAAACTCGCTAGCTCATCGAGCGTCATGTTTGCATCAACCGTTACGGCGTTTTAACCGACTGTAGTTAATTCGAAAGAATTGGCGTGCCAAACGAGGTGACAAACAAGGTGACAAAGCCTCTTTAATAAATATCAAAGCCAGAAGCAAATTCTCATTAAATTCTCAATTCCATCTGATATGTGCCAAACCTTGAGCGAAAGAGGTTGACCGTCATTTTTCGTCCTCATAGATTCCCTGCACGATATCGAAGGTCTGTTTTATCAAAACCGTATCTTCACAACAGAAAGCCGTTAATTGTCTTTTAGCAATCATCAGGGGAGTGCATTAACAATGCAAAAGATCACGTCTTGGGGCGTGCCGTTAACCCTCGCTGCACTGGCTCTATCGGGTTGCGGAGGAAGTGTCGACAACACGGCGACCACGCATACCACCGGTACGACGCCATCCAGTACGGCATTTGTGTGGCCCGCCGATTCCGCCGTCAAGGATTCCAATGCCTACGCCGAAGGCAACGATCAGGACGCGCTCACCGGCGACCCCAGCTATCAGAACGGTCCCAACGGCGCTGCGGGGTCCACGAATGCCCAGGTTGCGGCGGGTAACCTTCCGTTGAGTTCGGTGAATGAAACGCCCGCGCAAAAACACCTGACCATGACCTTGAACGGTCAGACATTCGGGTACGAGGCGCGCGCGGGACATCTGATCGCTGCTGCACCGCCCACATCGCCGACAGGGTCCGCGAGCGCCGAAGCGTCGATCTTCTATATGTCCTATACGCGCGACGATATTCCGCACGATCAGCGGCCCATCACGTTCGTTTTTAACGGGGGCCCCGGTGAGCCTTCGATATGGCTGCATCTAGGCTCGTGGGCGCCGCAGCGCCTGGACCTGAATGCGCCGGCTGTGCCGCCCGGTCCCTACGCGCAGGACAGCTATCCGCTGATCCCGAACGCCGAGTCGATGCTGGACCAGACCGATCTGGTGTACGTCGATATTCCCGGCAGCGGTTTTTCCGAAGCCATCGCGCCGCTGACCAACCTGGATTTGTGGAACACCAATATGGATGCGCAGGTATTCCGCGACTTCATTACGGCCTACATCAACCGCTACAACCGTCAGAGCTCGCCCAAGTATCTGTATGGCGAATCGTATAGCGGCATCCGTACGCCGATCGTGGCGAATCTTCTGGAGCAGGCGGGCACCAGTCACTATGTAACCGACCCGACCGGCAAACCGCCGGTCGTGCTGACGGGCTATGTCCTGCAATCGCCGGTGATGAACTATGCAACCAATCAGAACGTGAATACGGTTGGCATATTCCCGACCGAAGGCATGGTGTCCAGCTGGTATGGCCTCGGTTCCGCACGTGGAAATCTGTCGGAAGCGGACTATTCGAACTCGCTGAGGAATTTCACTACCACTCAGTTTATTTCCCAGGTAGGTAATCCGAATCCGCCAGCCCAATATTTGAACGATTTACAAGGGATAACCGGAATTCCATTGGCCACTTTGACAAAAAATAGCCAATTCAGTGGTTTATCGCAATATAACAATTATTACAGCATGATTGGTCTTTCAATATATCCGTCGAGTGTCCAGTCTTCGGGGCTTTCGAACTCCGCGTTCGATGCGTACGACGGCCGCATAAGCACAGCGTCCCCTCAAAAGTACGGTATCAGTAATTATGAGGACGCCGCGTTCTATGGCGCGATCAAGCCGCTCATTCAAAGCGAAACCGGCTATCAACCGAGCGATCCTACCCAGCTGTATGGCTCCGACATTGGCGCGAACTACTGGGTACACAATCACAACGGTGCCTTGTCGGACACCAGTGTCCCCGACCTTGTCGAAGCCATGACGATCGATCCAAAACTGAAAGTCCTCGTGCTGCACGGCTACCACGACAATGTCTGCCCGTTCTTCCAGACTGAACTGGACCTGCAAAACGGCGGTGCGCTACCGGCTCTCGCCGGCCGGATCACCATTGCCGATTTCGACGGCGGTCATATGATCTATCTAACCAACTCGTCCCGTGCTCCCATGCGTGCGCAGCTTCGGACCTTTTATTCGAGCCCGACCACTGCTGTGCAGACAGCTGCGGCCCGTTGAAGCAAGGAGATCAACCATGATGATGAGGGCTTTGCGTAATTTTTCGGTGCTGGCCGCCGTGATGATGGTGCCTGCGTTGCTGACCCCGGCGTTTGCCACGCCAGCGTTGCAGGGTGGCTTCGTTCGGGTGGGCGAGCGCCTTGACCGCGTGCCGCCGCCCGCGCCCGGTACACCGTCGCTGACACCCGATCTGACCCAGAGCACGATCGTGAGTCATCTGCAGACGCTATTCGACAAGGCTGCCAATCCGTCGACGCATCTGATGACGAAGCAGGGTGCACTCGCTAGCGGCTGGGGATGGGCCGCGAGTCATTTCGGCGAGATCGACCGCCAGAACAAGGGCGCAGTGAGCTTCGGCGACGTGCTCGATTACCTCAATGGACATTCGAATTCGCCGATGATCTTGCGCCCTGTGCAGGGCACATGAAATATCCGCACCCTGACGACGGGTTAGACGGCAGGGTGCCTTTTCTGGAAATTCTCATAACGGTGCTGCACGGCTGCTGTGATTGCTCACGCGCCTCATGCCGCGCTACTAATTGCGCAAACCAATCATGAAATTGTTCCCGCTAAGTCCCCTGGCCGCCGCCGCCCTGAGCGTGGTCCTTGCTGCCTGTGGAGGTTCGAACTCACCCGGCACGTCCCCGTCGACATCGTCAGGACCACCGACAACAACGTCAACCTCGGCGGCACCCCCTGTGTCGCCATGGCCCGGCTTCACCGTCAGCGGAACCGTTGCCGGGCTGTCGGGCGGGGAGACGCTCACGTTGCTGGACAATGGTTCGGATAGCCTGACGCTGACCGGCAACGGCGCGTTTACCTTTGCGGCGCTCGTTCCCGCAAACATTAAAGCCGGCTACGTGGTGACGGTAGGTTCGCAGTCACCGACAATCTACTGCTCGGTCAACAACGGTAGCGGCTCGGTGACGGCCAACGTGACCAACGTAGCGGTGATCTGTGCGCCTGCCACGTACTCCGTCTCGACGTTCGCGGGTTCGCTGGCGTCCGGCGCGACCGACGGCACTGGCTCTGCCGCTTCGTTCAACGGCCCCGCTGCTGTGGCGACGGACACAATCGGCAACGTCTACGTGGCTGACAGCAACAACAACACGATCCGCAAGATCACGCCGGCTGGCGTGGTCACCACGCTGGCTGGTTCCGCGACGGCGGGCTCGACAAACGGCACGGGTGCGGCCGCCTCGTTCAACGGTCCGTTTGGCGTAGCGGTGGACGCAAACGGCAACGTGTACGTGACCGATAGCAACAACAACGAGATCCGCAAGATTACGGCGGCTGGCGTGGTCACCACCCTGGCCGGCTCCGGGGCGGTCGGCTCGGCCGACGGCACCGGCGCGGCTGCCTCGTTCAGCAATCCCAATGGCGTGGCGGTGGATGCCAGCGGCAACGTCTACGTGGCCGATAGTGGCAACAACAAGATCCGCAAGATCACACCTGCGGGCGTGGTCACTACACTAGCCGGCGCTGGAGCCGCCGGCTCGGCTGACGGCAGCGGTCCGGCCGCCTCGTTCAACTTCCCGGGTGGCGTAGCGGTGGATGGCACGGGCAACGTCTACGTGGCCGATGTCAGCAACAACGAAATCCGCAAGATCACGCCTGCGGGTGTGGTCACCACACTGGCCGGGTCCCCGGCATTGGGCTCGACCGATAGCACGGGCTCGTCCGCCTCGTTCAACGGTCTCTTTGGCATATCGGCGGACGCAAGCGGCAATCTCTACGTGGCCGATAGCAACAACAACCTGATCCGCAAGGTCACACCGGCGGGCGTGGTCACTACACTGGCCGGGTCCACGAAGTCTGGCTCCGCCAACGGCATCGGTAGTGCTGTCTCGTTCAACGATCCGTTGGGTGTTGCGGTGGATACCAGCGGCAACCTCTACGTAGCCGATATCGCCAACAACGAGATCCGCAAACTGACACCTCCCGCTCCGTAAATCGGACGAAGGCGTCGCCAGGATCGACGCCTTCGTCCGAAACGGCATCGCTGCGCTAACGCCGCAGGTGTCGCAAGAAGTGACCACTCGATATTCCGCATGCATGAGTCATCACCGCGTTTTGGGAAGACGCGGTTGACTCGTGCGAATCAACCCGTCTACACTCAGCCGCATACTCTAACCGATTGAATATAAAGAGATTGTTTAGCACACCTGCTAAACATCGGCGAGACGTTTCGTTTAGCGAATGTGCTAAACGAAATTGAAAAAGCGGAGACGACAGTGAGAAAAATCAGGGAGATTATCTTTGCGCTATCCATGGCCAGTGTGCTTGCTGGTTGCGGTGGCGATGTTCATTCCATCAATGGCGCGGTGAAGACGCCGGTGGCGGTCGGTGGCGGTGCGGCTGCGGCAGCACCGGCTGCGGGTGGTACAACTAGCGGTACAACGGTTGGCCCAACGGGCAGCGCAGCCACACCTACTGCTTCCCCGGCGCCCGTTGCACAGGCACCTGTCGTCATGCAACTGACGCAGTACGTCAACGAGCGGATCGGGACGAACAACGGCGGCGGTACCTCGCTTCTTGCTGGGCTGCCGGCTGGTATGGTCCAGTGGGGACCCGATACGCCGAACCCAGGCGGTATCAACCAGTGGACCACGACGGGGTACTTCGACGGCGCCACGACGATCAGCGACTTCAGCCTCACGCATCTGAGCGGTACCGGTTGCCACGATGGCGGCGGTGGGCTACCGGTCATGCCGGGCACGGCAAGCGGAAGCTCCGGCGCGTTTTCCTCGACGAACGAAACGACGAAGCCCGGCTACTACGGCGTGACGCTTAACAACGGTATTCATACGGAACTGACGGCGACGCAGCGCAGCGGGCTCGGACGTTTTACGTGGCCCGCGGGCCAGTCGGCACAACTGACGTTGACCGCTCAGTCGGAGGATTATTCGTCCGGTGGCAAGATTGCCTGGGGTGGCAAGAGCGCGCCAGCGACGGTATCGGGGTCGTTCTCCGGCGGCAATTTCTGTAACGACGGCCAGTCCTACACCGTCTATTTCTACGCGACGTTCGACCAGTCGTTCACGGCTAAAACACAGGGCTCGAAGGCTACGTTGACGTTCAAGCCAGTAGCCAGTACACCGCTCGTCGTGAACATGCGCGTGGGTCTTTCCTACACCAGCGTTGCCAATGCGCAGGCAAACCTGCAGCAGGAGCAGGGCGGCACGAACGGCGCCCTGGTCGCGTTCGATACCGCCGTGGCAAACGCTGACGCCGCATGGAATACGCGGCTGAACACGATCCAGGTAAGCGGCGGCAGCGCAAGCGATACGACCAAGTTCTACACGGCGCTGTACCACGCCTCGCTTGCGCCGTCCGTGATCAGTGATGTGAATGGAAACTACCCGGTGTTCGGCAGCTCGTCTGGACTCGATGCGAGCGGCAAGCCGGGGCAAACCGGCAAGAACAGCGCGGGCCAGACCCGCGTGCAGTACACGACGTTCTCGAGCTGGGACACATACCGTTCACTGATGCCGTTACTTGCAGTGATTGCTCCGCACGACGTTAGCGACATGATGCAGTCGCTCGTCAACGACGGCCTTGCGTGTGGCAACGCATTCCCGCAGTGGATCGAAGGCACGAACAACAGCAACGTGATGCCCGCCGATACCGTGTCGACCATCGTCGCTCAAAGTTATCTATACGGCGCAACCGATTTCGACACCGCCTCCGCACTCAAGATCATGCTCAACGACGAGACCAACCCGTCGGCCGAATGCGTGGGTATCGCCGTGCTACCAGGCCTGAGCGATTACACGAAGCTCGGTTATCTACCCGACGACGACAACATCGTCGTCGATTCGAGCCACTCCAACGGCACGTCATCGACCACGCTCGAATACGCAACCACCGATTTCGCCGTCTCGCGTTTCGCACAGGCAATGGGCGATTCGGCGAACGCAACGATGTTGCTTGCACGTTCGCACAGCTGGGTCAATCTGATGAAGCCGGATGCGACCCAGGTGAACAACGTGTCGGTCACGCAGTTGCAGCCGCGCAACCAGGACGGCAGCTGGCCGCCCTACACGTCGTCGGACCCGGTCGAGGGAACGGCCGAAGAATATACGTGGATGGTGCCGTTCAACATCGGCGGCCTCTTCAACATGCTCGGCGGCGACCAGGCGGTAATCAGCCGGCTTACCGCGTTCGAGCCGCAGCTCGTCATGACCAACGAGCCGATGTTCGCCACGCCGTGGCTCTACAACTGGACGAGCCGCCCCGACAAAACCCAGGCAGCCGTGGCCAACATCGCCGCGACCCAGTACCTGGCCACGCCGTCCGGCTTGCCGGGCAATGACGATGAAGGCGCGACATCGGGCTGGTTCGTCTGGGCGGCACTCGGCCTGTATCCGGTCATTCCCGCGGAACCCGGCTTCACGGTCGCGAGTCCGCTCTTCACGAACGAGACGATCTACTTCGGCAACGGCAAAACGCTGACGATCACCGCCAACACGCCGCAAACTTACATCCAGTCGATGAAGGTCAACGGCGCTGCGTACAACAGCACCTGGCTGCCATTCGACACCGTAAAAAACGGCGCAACGATCGATTTCAATCTGGGCGCGATCGCACCGGTCCCGGCATGGGGCGCGTATCAATCGGCACAACCGGTCCCGCCTTCGCCAGGCGGTGCCTAACCGCTGCTACGACCGCGGGCTCCGGTCGCTCGAACGGAGCCCGCACGATTTGCTTGAGTTTCGCACTCCGGCACGCTAAATTCGGCTCGCCTGCCACAGGCGATGCCCAATCAATCCTGACAAGCAACATACAGACAGTACCGGTCAGGTGAAGCCCACCGGGGATGTCCATGCCGCATGAGTTGCAAGGCGACAACGAGCACACGCACAGCGATACGGTTGGCGCTGCGCGGATGACATCGATCAGCCTGGCGCTGGCGGTATTGCTCGGCGCTCTGCTGTTTGTTCAGGGTGTCTGGTTCGATACCCGCTGGTGTGCTGCGCTATCTAGCGCATGGTTCAACGTGCTGGCGGTTGCGCTTGCCGCGCGACTGGCGAATGTCGGCGTGCCCAACGTGGGTTACGCGCACGATCCGCTGCCGCTGCCACATTCTCTCTCTGTCTGGCGACTTTCCTGGTGGACCGCCACCGGCGCTGCCGTACGCGCGGCCTTGCGTGCGATCCGCTGGCAACCTCTGGCCGTGCTGGCATGCGCGGCGCTCTCGGTCTACGTGGCGTGGCTCGCGTGGAATCCGCCGATCCGGCTGGTTCTTGCAGCGGCCCTGCAACCGCCTGAAGCGGCGCTCGTGCTATCGGTTGCCGCGCTGGCGCTGGCCTTCGGCACGCTGGTCGCCGAGCTGTTCCAGTCGATGCGTGCCGAGCGCGGGCGCGCATCGGCATCGCTGGCCAATGTGCTGCGCGTGGCGCTTGCGGTTGCGCTCGTGGCTGCTGCGTCGTCGGCATGGCTTGCTTACGCGAACGTTTCCTCGCGCTGGCCGCTGCGCATCGCGGCGGCTTTCAGTGCGGCAATCGCGATCGAATTCGCACTGCGCGCGGTGCTCTCATGGTTCGCTCCGCCACGTACACGCGAAGGCGATGCCGGCATACCCGACAGTCTGCTGGCAAGCCTGCTGCGCTGGCGGCCTTCGCCGCTCGCGCGTTTCAGCACCGAGTTGCGCAAGCGTTACGGTATCGATCTGCGGCAGAACTGGGTGTTGCTGAGCTTCGTGCGCCTGCTGCCCGCAGCGTGCGTCACGGTCGGCGTGTGCGCATGGCTGCTCACCGGCATCGCGATCCTCGGGCCGGATCAGCGCGCGGTCTACGAGCGCTTTGGCGCACCGGTATCGGTCTGGCAACCCGGTTTGCATGTCGGGTTGCCGTGGCCGTTCGGCACGACCCGCACGATCGATAACGGCGCGGTTCACCAGGTCGTCGTCTCCGGTTCGCTGGCGGACAGCAGCATCGCCGCGCCGCGCGTTCCCGCCGATGCTCGCACACCTGAAGTGTTCAACCGTCTGTGGGACGTCGCGCACCAGGGCGAGACAAGCCAGGTGATCGCGGGTGGAAGCGGTGACCGGCAGAACTTTCAGACGGTGAACGCCGATGTGCGGCTCGATTATCGGATCGGTTTGTCCGACGCCGCTGCGCGCGCGGCGTTGTATCGCGTCGCGGATGTGCCCGATACGGTGCGTGCCATTGCCAATCGCGAGGTGGTGCGCTACCTCGCGTCGCATACGCTCGAATCGCTGCTCGAAACACGTCAGACCGCCATGGCCGATAGCGTGAAGCACGCGATCCAGGCGCAACTCGACAGCGCGGGAAGCGGTATCGATGTGGTCGCGGTGATCATCGAGAGCGTGCATCCGCCGGCAGGCGCATCGGTCGCGTATCACAGTGTGCAGGCAGCGCAGATTCTCGCTCAGGCGAGTGTCGCGCAGGCGAGCGGTGCCTCAGCGCAGGCGCTTGGCGAGGCACAGCAACAGGCCCATTCGGCCACCGCGCGAGCGGATGCGGAGGCGGCGGAGATTACGTCTGCCGCACGGGTACAGCAGACCAGTTTCAGCGCCGACATGGCGGCGGCTCAGGTGGGCGGTCCGGCGTTCGCGTTCGAGTACTACCTGCATGGCTTACAGAAGGGCCTGCTGAATGCGCACGTGACGATCATCGACGACCGGCTGATGGACGGCAATCGCGCGACGCTCGACTTGCGGCCGTACGGCCCGGCCGGTGCCACCGCTGCCACAGACACAGCCGGCAAACACAGGATCTACTGACACATGCGCCGCTCATCGGCACAGACTGTTCTGCTGCACACAGCGTTGCATCGGGAGATATCGTGAGTCTTCATCGTTCGCATGCACACGGTCACCACCACCATCACGGCGCCGACGACGATCATGATCACGGCAGCGCATCGGCGGGTGGGGGCGGCTACTACTGGCGCATCGCGCTGTGCGTGCTCTGCGTCGCTGCGGCATTCGCGGTGGCGAGTTTCATCCAGGTGCAGGCGGGCGAAGCGACGGTCGTCACGCGCTTCGGCGAACCGGTACGCGTGCTGCTGGAACCGGGGCTCGCGTGGCGGCTGCCCGCGCCGATCGAAGCGGCCGAAGCGGTCGATCTGCGCATGCATACGACGTCGAGCGGCATGCAGGACGTCGGCACGCGCGATGGTCTGCGCATCATCGTGCAGGCGTACGTTGCGTGGCGCGTGCCGGCCAACGCGAACGACGTCGGCCGGTTCGTGCGCGCGGTGCGCAACGAACCCGATGAAGCCGCGCGCCAGATCCGCTCGCTGCTCGGCTCCGCGCTGCAAACCACCTCGGCTGATTTCGATCTCGCGTCGCTCGTGAATACCGATCCGGGCCAGGTGCGTATCGCCGCTTTCGAAGAAGAATTGCGCCGGCAGGTCGACGCACAGGTCTACGCGGCCTATGGCGTGCATGTCGAGCAGGTCGGCCTCGAGCGACTGACCTTGCCGGCGGTCACCTTGTCCGCAACCGTCGAGCGCATGCGCGCGGAACGCGAGACGGTAGCCGCACAACGCACCGCGGATGGTCGTCGCGAAGCGGCACAGATTCGCTCGGACGCTGATCGCGACGCGCGCATCGCGATCGCCGATGCGAATGTGAAGGCCGCGGAAATCGAAGCGTCGTCGCGCAAGGATGCGGCAGCGATCTACGGCAAGAGCTACGCGGGCGACCCGCACCTCTACACGATGCTGCGCTCGCTCGACACGCTGAACTCGGTGATCGGCGCGAACACGAACCTGATCCTGCGCACCGATGCGGCGCCGTTCAACGTTCTGGTGCAGGGGCCTGGTGGCCTCGGCGTCGGTGTCGGTGCACCACCGCCGACGAAGAACGGCAAACGTACGCCATGAATTCGACCACCGAGACCGCCAACACTCCGTCGCTCGGACCGGGCGCCCAGGCGGTGCGCGTCGCGTTCTGGTTCATCGCGGCGATCACGGTGCTGGCTGCGTGCATGTGGGCCGCGTCGAACATCCGGCGCATTCCCGCCGACAGCCGCGCAGTCGTCATGCGTTTCGGTGCCTTCGTGCGGACTCAGGATGCAGGCTTGCTGGTCGCATGGCCGCGGCCATTCGAAAACGTGCTGCTGATACCGGGCAGTGCACGCGTGCTCGAGCAGCGCGTTACGTCGCTCGAACGAGACCCGCGCGCGAAGGCCTTCGATCCGACCGCAGCCGAGTTGGCCGCACCTGCGACGTCACTTGAAGCCGATGCGGCGGATGCTGCGCATACCGACGACGAAACAGCGCTGCTCGAGCGCAAACCGGTGTTGTCCGACGCGCTGGCCGGGTCCGGCTACGTGCTGACCGGCGACAACGGTATCGTCCAGTTGAGCGCGACGCTGTATTACCGCGTGGTCGACCCATATGCCTATGTGTTGCAGAAAGAGCGGCTCGACGCGGCGCTCGAGCGGATCGTTGCGGCCGCGGTCGTCGAAGTGACGGCTGCGCGCAACCTCGATGCGATTCTCGTTGCGCGCCCCGAGCGGTTGTCGGTGGATGCGCAGATGGCCGCGAAACGCGAACGGCTGCGTAGCGATATCGCGCAGGCCGTGCAGCGCCATCTCGACGCGTTGGCGGCGCAACACGCGGGCCTCGGTATCGAGGTAGCGCGCATGGACGTACAGGCGTCGTTCCCGGCCACAGCCGTCGATGCCTTCAACGCCGTGCTGACCTCGCTGCAAACTGCCGACCGGAATATCGCCGAAGCCCGCACAGCCGCCGAAACGATACGCCAGAACGCCCAGCAGACCGCCGATCAAACCTTGCAGAACGCTCAGGCCAACGCCACCGAACGCGTCGGCACCGCGCAGGCCGAGACCACCACGATCCTGCAACTCGAAACGCCGCTCGATAGCGAGCGCGACCCGGGCCTGCCGGCGCGCGCCTATCGCGAGCGCATCCAGCAGATTTTGTCGAAGGCGGGGCGCGTAACGACGATCGATCCGCACGATGCATCGAATCTGGTGCTGCCGGGGAAAATTCAATGAACGTGCAGAGCGAGCCCGTCGAAAGTGCGCTGGGCGATGCCGCCACGCTGGACGCAGGCGACAACGTGGACAACCACGCGGACGACAACCAACCTTCGATCGCACTGTCCGCGGCCGAACGGCGCGCAGTGACGCGACAGATCGCACTGGCGCTGCTCGCCGGCGGGTTGCTGGTGCTGTCGTTGGCGTGGCGCTATCTGGTGCCGGACGGTGCGCAACTCGCCGAGATTCTCGCTGGGCTCGCATCGCTGCTGGTCGCCGGGCCGGTGTTCGCAGGCGCATGGCACAGTCTGAAATCGCCCAGTCTGCACGGCGTCACCGACCGCCTGATTGCGCTCGCGATGCTCGCCGCGTGGGCGATCGGCGACATGACGACCGCGGCGTTACTGCCGATCGTCATGACCTTCGGCCATGCGCTCGAAGAACGCAGCGTGCTCGGCTCGCAGGAAGCGATTCGCGCACTCGGCCGCTTGACATCGGGCAAGGTGCGACGCGTGCGGGCCGACGGCTCGATCGAGGAAGTGGCCTACGAAGCGATCCGCGCGGGCGATCTGGTCGAGGTCGCAGCCGGCGCGCGGATTCCCGCCGACGGCGTCGTGCAGCGCGGCCGGTCCAGCGTCGACAACGGACCGATTACCGGCGAGTCTTTGCCGCTCGACGTCGATGAAGGGATTGCGGTGTTCGGCGGTGCGATGAATCTGGATGGCCCGCTGCGCATCGAGGTCACCCATGCCGGCGCGCAATCGACGCTCGGCAAGATCATCGAACTGCTGCAGCGAGCCGAGCAGGTCAAGCCGCCGATTACACAGGTGCTCGAGCGCTACATGGGCGCTTATCTCGCGCTCGTGCTGCTGATTGCGGCGATTGTCTGGTTCACGTCGGCCGATTCGTCGGCGATGCTCGCTGTGATCGTTGCCGCGTGTCCGTGCGCGCTCGTGCTCGCTGCGCCGTCTACGGCGATCGCGGGGATTGCGGTCGGTGCGCGGCACGGCGTGTTGTTCAGGAACGCGGCGTTTCTCGACAGGATCGCCGAAATCGATTCGCTGGTGATCGACAAGACGGGCACGCTGACGCATGGCGAGCTGCATGTGTCGAAAGTGTTCGCGCAACCCGGTGTCGATACCGCGCAAGCGGTCGGGCTGGCCGCGCGGCTGGGGGCGGGCAGTGCGCATCCGGTGAGCCGCGCGCTCGCGCGCTACGCGGCAGCGGCCGGGCACGATATAACGCCCTACGAGCGGACCCGCGAGTTGCGTGGACTCGGTGTGGTCGCCGAGACACCCGAAGGTCTAGCGGCGCTCGGACGCGCGGATCTGCTTGCGGAGCACGTCAACCCGTTGCAACCGCCTCCGGACGAGATCGACGGACCTTGTGTCGGACTCGCGTTGAACGGGAAACTGCTCGCGTGGTTCGGTTTCGCCGATGCGTTGCGCGCGGAAGCCGCCGACGCGCTCGCGAGCCTGCGCGAACTCGGTCTCGAACGACAAACCTTGCTGACCGGCGATCGCGATGCGGTGGCACACAAACTCGCCGCGCAGGTCGGGATCGATATCGTCGTCTCGCAGGCGCTGCCGCACGACAAACTCGACTACGTGATGCACGAACTCGAAGCCGGGCACCATCCGCTGGTGGTCGGCGACGGGCTGAACGACGTGCTCGCGATCAAGGCCGGCGCGACGAGCATCGCGATGGGCGAGCGGGGCATCGATATTGCGGTGGCGTCGGCCGATATCGTGCTGCTTGGCGACGATTTAAGGCGTATTCCGATGTGCATCCGCCTTGGCCGTCGCTGCCGCAGTACAGCGACGATCAATGCGGCGATCGGCCTGATCTGGACCGTCGAGATCATCGCGCTCGCCGCGTTCGGTGTGCTCGGTGCGGTGTGGGTGGCGATCCTGCATAACGTCGGGACGTTTATCGTGATCGCCAACGCGGGACGGTTGCTGCGTATCGATGAGGATGCGCCGGTGCGGGATCGTGGCAAGACGATGTGAGTTGCGAGCGGCCGAAGAATGAGTCGTGCTGCGGCGTCCCGGACGTTACGCGTTGGTGGTAGTCGCGTGAGACGCCTGTGTCGTCGTCGGCACGGTCACCAGCGTGCGTAGCCATTCCATCGTCATTTCAGGCTGCGTGATCGGTAGCATGTGGCCACCATCCACCAGATGCAGCGTCGCGTGGTCCACCTTGCGCGTTAGCGCTTCGCCGTGATGACGCCAGTCGAGAATCTCGTCGTCGCGGCCGTACAGCACATCTACCGGCACGCGCAGCGTCGGGTAACGACGTTCCTGCGCGGGCAGGTCGTCGTTCACCGCCACGAGGTCGGACGATGCCGCACGGAAACCGCGCGGGCGCAAACCCAGCAGGCCGCCGCCTTTCATCGCGAAGTCTTTCGGCGCCGCCTCGGGAGCGAACACGGCCTTCAGCGCTGCGGGACCGTTGCGGATACCGAGCGGCACCGCAAGCGTGACCGACACGATGCCGCGCACCCACGACGACGGGATCACCAGTTGAGTAAATACCCGAGGCGGCTCGATCATATGCGTGAGCGGTGCGATCAACGCGAGACGGCCGACACTGCGTGGATGGTTCAACCCGAGCGCGAGCGCAATCGCACCGCCCAGCGAATGACCGACGATCGTCGGCTTGTAGAGTCCGAGCACTTCGATAAACCGCGCGATGGTCTGCGCCTGCGCGGTAATCCCCGCCGACGAACCCGCACCGCGAACGGAATAGCCGGAGCCGGGCCGGTCCAGCACGATCACGCGATGTGTCTGTTCGAGGTCCCGTAGCGGGAGATACGCGAAGTTGTGCAACTGTCCGCTCAAGCCGTGAATGAATACGATCGGCGGGCCGTTGCCGCGGTCGACATAGTGAATCCGGTCAGCACCGATATCCACGAATTTGCCCCGTGGAGGAACCGCCTGTTCGACGCGACGTGCGACGTAGGCTGAAAACACCATGAGCCCGACGGCTACAAAAATGCAGATCGCAGCCGCGGCAATCAAGCCCAGCATCACGACCGTCATGATTGCACCTGCGCAGTCTGCTCCAGCACGGTTGCCGGCTGCTCGCGTCGCTCAAATTGCATCGCGCCGTCGCTCAGGGTTCCGAACTTCAACGATGCGAGATCGCGCAGATAGCTCTGAGGGTTATTCCATGGCTTGTGCAGCCCTTGCCGCGGCAGAATGTTCGCCGCACGCTGGATGTAGCCCGACGTCAGATCGACGGCCGGCAGCGCGCCGGCTTCGTCGTCGGGCAGCCGCGGCACGCAGCTATCGTAACCGTGCGACTTCATATGATTGATGAGCCGGCACACGTACTGCGCGATCAGCTCCGCCTTCAGCGTCCACGATGCGTTCGTGTAGCCGAACGACGACGCGAGATTCGGTATGCCGCTGTACATCATGCCTTTGTAGGAGACGGTATCGCTGAGCGACACGGGCCGTCCGTCGATGGAGACCGTCGCACCGCCCAGCATCTTGACTTTCAACCCGGTCGCGCTGACGACGATGTCGGCGTCGAGATGCTTGCCGCTGCGCAGTTGCAGGCCGGTTTCGGTGAACCGTTCGATCTCGTCGGTCACGATCGATGCCGATCCCGAGCGCACCGTCTTGAACAGATCGCCGTTCGGCACGAGACACAGGCGCTGGTCCCAGGGGTTGTACTTCGGCGTCATATGCGTGGCGACATCGAAGTCGGGACCGAGTTGCCGCGCAGCCGCCTTGATCAATAGCCGCTTGGTTTCTTCAGGCTTGCGTCGCGAGCGGTGGTACAGATAGGTCGTCAGCAACACGTTCTTGGTGCGCACGAGGCGATGCGCGAGTTTCGCCGGCAACCAGCTGCGCAGCTTGTCCGCGATCGCGTCGCGTGCGGGCAGCGAGAGGATATAGGTCGGCGAGCGTTGCAGCATGGTCACGTGCGCGGCTTCGGGAGCCATCGCCGGTACCAGTGTGACCGCCGTCGCTCCGCTGCCGATCACGACCACGCGTTTGCCCGCATACGCGAGATCGTCGGGCCAGTGCTGCGGGTGCACGACGCGGCCCGCGAACTTCTCCATATCGGCCCAGCGCGGCGCATGTCCTTCCTCATAGTCGTAGTAGCCGCTGCACATATAGAGAAACGAGCAGGTGTAGCGGATTTCGTCGGCGGCCGATGTGCCGGTTGCATCGCTGCGCTGCACGCGCACGGTCCAGCGCGCCTCCGACGAGTTCCAGTCGGCGCCGACCACGCGGTGGCCGAAACGGATCGACGAATCGATACCCAGCGCGTGCGCAGTGTCCTTGATGTAATCGAGGATCAGCCCGCCCTCGGTAATTGCCTTGTCGCCGGCCCACGGACGGAAGCTATAACCGAGCGTGAACATGTCCGAATCGGAGCGCACGCCGGGGTAGCGAAACAGGTCCCACGTGCCGCCCATCGTCTGGCGGCTTTCGAGGATCGTGAAGCGGGCCGACGGGCATTGGGTCTGCAGGTAATGGGCCGCTGCGACGCCCGACAATCCCGCACCGACGATCAGCACGTCGTAGTCGGTTTCGCTGCTGGTCGTGCGCGCTGCGCGTTGCCGTTGGTCCTGCGATGAAGCGGTACGCTCCAGGGTAGCGGGCGTCATGCGATGTCCTTGCGGGAGGGAAGAGCGGTCGACGCGGGACGCGCCGTGTGAGACTGGCCGCGGCGCTTCATCAGCTTGCGGTGAAAGCGCAGCACGTACCGCTGGTACGCGGAACCCAGCACGCGCGCGATGAGGTCCACGCGTCGTGCGTCCTGGCCGATCAGCACGCGTCGCGCGTTGCGTTCGACGCCGGCGAGTATCTGGCGTGCGGCATCGTCGGGCTGCGTCGCGTTGATCAACCGGTTGGCCTGACGCCGGTGAGCGTCCGCATCCTGTCCCGTCAGCTTCTTGATGCTGTCGTCGACGCGCGATGCCGTCGCGATGTTGGTCGCGACACCGCCCGGATGGACGCAGGTCGCGCTTACAGGAGCGCCCTCGAGTTCAAGCTCCATGCGCAGCGCTTCGGTATACCCGCGCACCGCGAACTTGCTCGCGTTGTAGGTGCTCTGCGTGGGCATCGCGATCAGGCCGAACAGGCTCGAGGTGTTGATGACATGACCCTCTCCCGACGCGCGCAAGTACGGCAGGAACGCCTGCGTACCGTGCACCACGCCCCAGAAGTTGATGCCCATGATCCATTCGAAGTCTTCGATTTTCGCGGTCTCGGCGGGGGCGGCCAGCGCTACGCCTGCGTTGTTGAAAATCAGATTGATGCGCCCGTGCGTTTGCGCTGACCGCGCCGTCCACGCGAATACCGCCGCGCGATCGGCGACGTCGAGCCGTTGCGTGGTCACGTGTACGCCATACGTGGAGCACGCCTTCAGCGTCTCGGCGAGCCCGGCTTCGTTGATGTCGCTCAACGCGAGATCGCAACCGCGCCGCGCCAGTTCGACGGCGAGACTGCGGCCCATGCCCGAGCCCGCACCGGTCAACGCCGCCACTTTCCCTTTAAAGCTCTTCATGTCGATCCTTCTGGTGAACCGTTTGATCGTCCGCAGCGATGCGCTGCGCATACCGTCCGTAGGCGCAATTGGCGATCATGGTGCCGCCGTAGTAGGAATCCCCCAATGGTGCGACGGGACAACTGCATTAGTATTTGGGCCAGATAGTGTTCTCTAAGGGTATCTCCCGATGAGCTTCTGGGACTTCACACGTGGCCCGGCGCGCACCCGTATGCTCTTCGACTACGGATGCTGGCTGGGCTTCTCCACCGCGGACATCCTCGGTGGTAGCGGTCTCTCGCCCGAGCAACTCGCTGACCCGAATGCCGCGCTGTTCGCCGAACAGGAATTGCAGGTGATCCGCAACCTGCTGAAGCTGACCGGCGCGCCGCCGCAACTCGGCGTCGAACTCGGCCTGCGATATCACTTCTCCGCGTATGGCGTGTGGGGTTTCGGTCTGATCAGCAGCGCGACGATGCGCGATGCGTTGCAGCTCGCCTTGCGCTTCCTGCCGCTGACGTTCGCCTTCACGATGATCGCGTATCACGAAGAAAACGACCTCGGCGTCATCACGTTCGGCGAACCGGATCTGGAGCGCGAACTGACACGCTTCCTCGTGGAAGGCGACATGGCTGCCGCGACTACGCTGCTCGCGGAAGTCGCTGGCCCGGACTTCCGGATCGAACGGATGACTTTCAAGGCGGAGCCGGTTCGCGGCCACAAGGTGCGAAGCGTACTCGGCGCGCCGCTGCATTACGCGGCGCCGTCGAACAGCGTCGCATTCCGGCTCGAGTATCTCGACCGGCGACTGCCGCATGCCAATCCGACCACGGCCGCGCAGTGCGAGCAGATGTGCGCCGACCTGATTGCGCGCCGACGCGCACGGTCCGATCTCTCGACGATCGTCCAGCAGTACCTCAACGTGCCCGGGCGACCTCCGCCCGATCTCGCTGCGATGGCTCGCGTCGTCAACGTGAGCGAACGTACGCTGAAGCGTCGCTTGAAGGACGAGGGCACGTCGTTCAGGATGCTGCTCGAGGAATCGCGTCGCGCGAGCGCCGAAGTGCTGCTCAAGGAACAGCGGCTCAGCATCGCGGACATTGCGGCGCAGCTCGGCTTTAGCGATGCGTCGACGTTCTCGCAGGCGTTCAAGCGCTGGCATGGCGTCGCCCCTAACGTTTACCGGCAGGCAATAGCGGGCGCACTGCAGGCGCCTCCTTGATCAATCCAGGTTCCGCGCGAAGGGCGCGCGGAGTATGCTGACACGCCAAAGTACGCCGGGTACTCCGAGTACGCTGCGCACGATTACCCTTCAGGACATCGCGATGGAAACCTCACGCTCCAGACCAGGACTCGCGGCCGCGTTGCTGTGGGCCGTGCTGTATCTCGCCGGCGGCTACATCTCGCACCTGTTCAACGGCCTGGTCCAGCAGACCGGTTATATCTGGTTGCCCGCCGGCATCGCGGTCGGCGCATTCATGCTGCGGCCCGTGCGGGAGTGGCCCGCAATTGGCGTTGCGTTCCTCGTCGCGCAACTGGTGCTGAGCGCCATCGAGCGGGGCAATCTGTTCAACGCGTTGCTGTTTGCGATCGACGAGGTCGGTGCGGCGGCGCTTGCCGTCTGGCTCGTGCAGCGCGTGCGCTTCTCGCTCGAAGGGCTGTATTTCCTGCGCTCCGTGATTCTGTCCGGGCTCATTGCGGGAGTGCTCGGGGCGCTCGGCGGGGCGGGCTGGTACGCGATCCTGAAGGGAGCATCGTTCTGGCAGGTCGGCTTCGTATGGGCCGCGTCGGACTTCGTCGGCGTACTGCTGATCACCCCGGTGCTCGCATCGTGGGCGCGCTTTCGCGCACACCGCTCGGGCGATCACGAACGGTTCGATGTGGTGCTTGGCGTCGTGACGTTCGTGCTGCTCGCAGTCGGCTCGGTCATGATCTTCAACGGCGACAGCACGGAGAAGTTCGGCCTCGGCGCAGGTTACGCGATGACCTACCTGCCGATGTTCCTGACCGTCGTGATCACGGTGCTGCTGGGCGGGCGTATCGGTTCGTTGTCGGTGCTCGTGCTGGCATTGATCGTCATCCTCCAGACGGCGCAGGGCAATGGCCCGTTCGCACTGCTCGACGAACATCACGGCCGTTCGCTGCTGGAAGCGCAACTGTATCTGGCTATCACGTCGCTGCTGGTGTTGACCGTCAGCACGTTGAAGACCAACCCAGAGCGCGCATACGAGCGCGCGGCGATCGTGCAAAACAACATGGAACTCGCGCTCGCGGGTGCCGGCCAGGTGGCTTATGTGCTCGACCCCCAGTCGGGCCGGATCGACTGGAGCGGCGACGTGCAGCGCGTGTTTGGTGTGGGCGCCAACGCGGAATCGCTGGCGAGCGTGCCGGACGTACTTGCACACGTTCATCCCGACGATCACAAGACGTTGCGCCACCACTGGCGCGTGGCGGCGGTTGACGAGAACCGTGCCGCGGTGTCGTTGCGCATCGTGTTGCCGGGCGGCGATACGCGCGTCGTCATCGATCATGGCGAACCGCTGCTCGATTCGAACCTCGACGTCACGGTGGTCGCCGGTATCTGGCAGATCGAGCGCGCGCGCCAGTACGCGGCGGCGGATCAGTAAGTCACGGAGCGCACGATCATCATGACCGGCCGCACCGGCGTTTTGCTGATCCACGGGCTCGGCGGGACGCAATACGATCTGGGTACGCTGCACAAGGCGGTGCGGCGGGCAGGCGGCGACGCGCACATGATCACGTTGCCGGGACATGGCACGCGTCCCGAAGACCTGGTCGACGTGCGCGCGGAGGCCTGGCTCGATGCAGTCACGCAACAGTATCGCGAGCTCGAGGCGCAGTACGACACGCTGCATGTGGCGGGCATGTGCATGGGTGCGCTCGTTGCACTGCTGCTGTGTCATCGCGTGCAGCACGCACGCGGCAGGCTCGCGTTGCTGGCGGCGCCCGTGTACATCGACGGCTGGTCCACCCCCTGGTACCGCGGGCTGCGCCACCTGTTGTATCTCGCACCGGGCGCCGCGGCGCGCATGCGCGTGGACGAGGGCGAACCGTTCGGCATCAAGAACCCGCTGATCCGCGCGATCGTGAAGAAGAAGTTCGAACGCGGCGACAATTTCCACTACCCGTGGGTACCGCTCGCGTGCGTGCGCCAGGTCGACCGGATGCGCGACTGGGTGCGCACGGCCGCGCCGGCAACACCGTGTCCGACGCTCGTCATGCATGCGCGTGAAGACGAACTGACGAGCCTGCGTTCGGCAGAATTCCTGCAGGCCGCGCTACCGGATGCGCGCAGTGTCGTGCTGGAGAACAGCTATCACATGATCTGCGCGGACAACGACCGCGACGTAGTGGCGCGTCATGTGCTGGAATTCTTCGGCTTCGATCCCGTCCATGCGGTGAGCCCCGCGATGGCGCGCAGGCAGGAGCAACGTACGGGTTAGCAGGTCTTCTCCCTACCCGTTGACAAGCGTTCGGCGAATCTCAACCCGGCGTGCCCGCTTCCGACCGTGCGACGCGACGACGCATCTGCAACCTGAGTCGCAACCGCTCCACATACAAATACACGATCGGCGTCGTATAGAGCGTCAGCAACTGGCTCACAATCAAACCGCCAACAATCGAAATGCCCAGCGGCCGGCGCAGATCTGCGCCTTCACCATGTCCCAGCGCAAGCGGCAACGCACCGAGCAGCGCCGCGCAGGTCGTCATCATGATCGGCCGGAAGCGCATCAGGCTCGCCTGATAGATCGCGTCGCGCGACGATAGTCCCTCGCGCGAGGCATCGATTGCGAAGTCCACCATCATGATCGCGTTCTTCTTGACGATGCCGATCAGCAGAATCACGCCGATCAAAGCCATGACCGTGAACTCGACGCGAAACAGCATCAACGCGAGCAGCGCGCCGACGCCTGCCGAAGGTAGCGTGGACAGGATAGTCAGCGGATGCGCGTAGCTCTCGTACAGCATGCCGAGGACGATATACACCGCGGCCAGCGCGGCGAGGATCAATAGAGGTTCGTCGGAAAGCGATTGTTGATACGTGCGCGCCGTGCCCGCAAAACTACCGTGTATCGACGCGGGCATGCGCAACTCGGCCATCGTCCGGTCGATCGCCGCCACGGCAACCGACAGCGGTTCACCGGGCGGCAGGTTGAACGAGATCGTAGTGGCGACGAAGCTGCCCTGGTGGTTCACGCCGAGCGGCGTGTGTCCCGGCGCAAAGTGTGCAAACGCGCTGAACGGGATCATCGTTTCGATCGCGGTACTGACCGAGGTGCCGGCAGACGCGCTTGAATGGCCGCTCGCCGCGAGCGAATTGATCGCGAGATTGCGTGCGGAATCGGCGGCGACTGTGGCAGCGGTCGCGGTGGTGCCCGTGGTGGTCGTAGTGCCAACCGTGCCGGCAACGGCATTGGTCGACTGCGTGCCACTCGGACTACCCGCCGACGTACTCACGTACAGGTCGTTTAGCGTCTCCGGATGCTGCCAGTACCGCGGCGCGACCTCCATGACGACGTAGTACTGATTGAGCGGATTGTAGATAGTCGATACGAGCCGCTGACCATAAGCGTCATAGAGCGTGTTGTCGATCTGCGCGGGCGTGATACCGAGCCGTGCAGCCGTCGATCGATCGATATCGACATCGGCCTCGAGTCCCGCCTGTTGCTGGTCCGAGTTGACGTCCTCGAGTTCGGGCACGCCTTGCAGTGCCTGTGCGAGCCGCGGCGCCCATTGGTACAGTTCCGCGCGCGAGTCGCCGAGCAGGGTGAACTGATACTGCGCGTTGCTCTGCCTGCCGCCGACGCGAATATCCTGCACGGCCTGAAGATAGAGCCGGCCGCCGGGCACCGCATTCAGTTGCGGACGCAGGCGTGCAATCACCTGGTCGGCGGTCTCGCGACGCTCCAACAATGGCTTGAGCGCGACGTACACCGAACCGGTATTGGTTTGCCTGCCGCCGGTAAACCCGACGACATTGTCCACCGCCGGATCGCCACCGATGATCCGCATGATCTGCCTGAGCTTCGGCTCCATCGCCTGGAACGAGATGCTTTGATCGGCCTGAATACCCCCGATCAGGCGCCCCGTGTCTTCTTGCGGAAAGAAACCCTTCGGAATCGCGGCGTACAGATAAACATTCAGCGCGATAGTCGCTACGAGCACACTCAACAAGAGCCGCGGGTGCTGCAACGACCAGTCGAGCGAGCGCGCATAGCCGTCGTACAACGCCTCTAACGGTCGCGCGAAAAACCGGCCAACCCGACCAACCCGACCGGCAGGCCGTGTGCCGCGCGTGCGCAACAGGCGTGAGCACATCACCGGCGTGACAGTCAGCGACACCACGAGCGACACGACGATCGCAAGCGACAGCGTGATCGCAAATTCGCGAAACAGCCGACCGATGATGCCGCCCATCAACAGGATCGGAATGAACACTGCGATCAGCGAGATCGAAATCGACAGCACGGTGAAGCCCACTTCGCGCGCACCGAGTAGTGCGGCCTGCATGCGCGACATGCCGGCTTCCATATGACGGGCGATATTCTCCAGCACGACGATCGCATCGTCGACGACGAAACCGGTTGCGATGGTCAGTGCCATCAACGACAGATTGTCGATCGAGTAGCCGAACAGGTACATGAACGCAAACGTGCCGACAATCGACACCGGCACGGCCGCGGTCGGAATCAGCGCGGCGCGTCCGTTGCCGAGAAAGACGAACACGACGAGTATCACCAGCCCGACTGCGATCAGCAGGGTTGCTTCGGTGTCGTGCAGCGATGCGCGGATCGTGGTCGAGCGGTCCGACGCTTCGACCACGTCGACGTCCGCGGGCAACGCTGGCTTGAGCTGACGGATCAGCGTGCGCACGTTATCAACGGTGTCGATGATGTTGGCGCCCGGCTGGCGGTACAGCATGACCAGCACCGCGGGCTGATTGTTGCGCGCAAGGCCGAGGTTACGCAGGTCTTCGACCGAATCGACGATCTCGGCCATGTCCGACAGTTTGACGCCCGCGCCGTTGCGGTACGCGATGATCAGATCCTTGTACTGGGCAGCGGCACGCGCCTGATCGTTGTCGTAGATCTGGTAGCGCTCGCCTTCGCTTTCGATGGCGCCCTTGGGGCTATTCGCATTCGCGGATGCGAGCGCCGCGCGCACGTCTTCGAGCCCGATGCCGTAGTGATAGAGCGCAGTCGGATTCAACTCGACGCGCACCGCAGGGTTAGCCGATCCATTGACGTCGACTTCGCCGATGCCCGGCAACTGCGACAGCGATTGCGCAAGTATTGTCGAGGCGAGATCGTAGAGTTTCGCGCGCGGCAACGTGTGCGAGGTGAGCGCAAGAATCAGGATCGGCGCATCGGCGGGATTGACCTTGTGATACGTCGGATTGCTTTTCAGGCTCGCGGGCAAGTCCGCACGCGCTGCGTTGATCGCGGCCTGGACATCGCGCGCCGCGCCGTCGATATCGCGATCGAGCCCAAACTGCAGCGTCACACGCGCAGAGCCGACGGAGCTTTGCGAGGTCATTTCGGTGACGTCGGCAATCGTGCCGAGGTGCCGTTCCAGCGGACTTGCCACGCTGTTTGCGACGGTATCGGGACTCGCGCCGGGCAGACTGGCCTGCACGGAGATAGTCGGAAAGTCGATCTGAGGTAGCGGCGCGACCGGTAGTCTGACGAAAGCAAACACACCTGCTAGCGCGACGCCCAGTGCAAGGAGCGTCGTCGCAACAGGGCGTTCGATGAAGGGGCGTGAGAGGTTCATCGGCGATCGTCAGGGCAGGGGGCGGGCAGCGTGCGACGATGCTAGGCAACCCACTGCGGATGCGGGTTACGGGTCTTTTTCCCGCAGTTACGCGGTAACAACGGAGAAATAATTGTCAGGTGCCGGGCCACCGGGCCGGTCGACGCTGCAAGGTTGGTCACGGCCGGTAATCGCAGCGCCGGCTAGCGTGCAATGTGTGCGTGCGCACAGAGCGAAAGACGATTGTCGGTTAAGCGTTGCAGGCTCCCGGCAAGCGGTCGGAATGCACGCTCGTACGGAACAGCCCGAAATTGAAAATGACCAGTAAGCAGCCGTCTTTAGCTGCGTAGGGGAGACAAAGCGCCATGGCCATTGCGGCATGGCATTTCACTAGGCGACAGCAGGAGGAACGACACATGTACGACATGAAGAACATGACGAAATTGCCCGCACTGGGTGCGAAGGCGTCGAGCGCGTGGGATGCGTTTGTTGCATTCGACAAGGCGGCGCTGGCCGATGGCGCGGTGCCGCGCAAGTACAAGGAACTGATCGCACTGGCCGTCGCGTTGACGACGCAATGTCCTTACTGCCTCGAGATTCATCGTGGCGCTGCGCTCAAGGCAGGCGCAACCGAGGCCGAACTGGCCGAAGTGACCTTTATCGCCGCAGCGTTGCGCGCGGGTGCCGCGATCACGCACGGCACACATCTGATCGAAGGATGAGAGCGAAGGCCGGCGCGTCGTTTGCGTATTGCCACGCAGCGATGCGCCGGACTGTGCGATTAGTGGCCGACTAGCGGCTACGAATTTGCGAACGCCGCACCCTTTTTGGCCTTGAGGTAACGCTTGAGGTCGTCGAAGCTCACATAACCGCTACCCGAGCGATCGATCGCGCTGAAGTGATCCGCGATATAGCCCCAACCCGAACGCTTTGCGTCAGCGAGCGAGAGAAGGTGGGTTGACGGGTCCGCGGCCGCGTCGAAACGCTGCTTCATGTTGGCGAGAACCTGATCGCGCAACGTTTGTCCCTCGGCTTCGGGGACTGCTGTGCCCACAGGGTCGGGGGGCGGTGTGCCGATCCGGTCACCTACCTTGAGCAACCGCATCGGCGCTTCGGCCTCGACACCGGTAGCGCCCACGTTCACATACGGATTCGCTAGCGCTGCCGCAACAGAAGTCAGACCGACTGCGGCCAGAAGCACTTTTAAGCAAAGAGTTTTCATTGCTGCCTCATTTCAATCGAAGTGAATGCTGTCGAAGTCAGTCCTGAAGCGCCACTGTCGACGCCGAACTAAAGAATGTGTCGATTGCCTGCTTCATCGGGTGTCGCGAGTCCTTCGTCAGGTAGATCATGTGGCCACCGGGGAATGCCTTGACGGGCACGGTCGCGGCCAGATCGGCTCCGCCGAGATCGAGCTCGCTCTGATGAAGCGGGCAAGCGAGATCGTGATACCCGTGGAATACGACCACTTTCAGCTTCGGATCGAGTGTGAGTGCATCGGTCAGATCCGGTAACGAGGTCGGGTGATTCGACTTGTCGCTACCGTGATTCCAGTCCCATCCCCAGTAGGGATCATCGGGCTCCACCGCGTACGCCGTTTTGCTCGTGTACTTCAGGAAGTTCGGCAGAAAGTCCTTGATCTGGTTCTGGAAGGCGAGATCGTTGTAGCTCTGCGCATCGTAGGTCGCGCTCTGCGGGATAGTGACCATACCGTTGTACCGGTCCATATGCGAAGCGTCGTTACCCAAACCGAGCTTGGTGATCATGCTCGATTCGAATTTCTGCGGTTGCATATTGAAGCTGGCTGCCCAGTTCGCGGTGCTGAGTCCGGTCTTTGCAGCCAGCAGACCGAACAGGGTTTGCTGGTCTTGAGGAAACGAGCTCGGGTCCTTCGGTTTCCATTTGCCGCTAGCAGTGTTCTGAAGATACGGCGACAGGGACGGAACCCAGTACTGTGCCGAGAACAAGCGCACCTGGTTGACGTAGTCGGGCAGTGCAAGTGTGCCGGCCAGCGGGTCGGTCGCAACTTTCTTCGAGAAGGCGACGGCACCATAACTCGGGATGAACCCTTCGCACGAGAAACTGCTGGAGCGTTCGCAGTTGGTCTTGTAGCTCAGGATCGGCGAATTCAGTATCACGCCCGTCAATGCCGGACCGCCTTGCCCTGGGCTACCTGCCTGCTCGAGCAGGTCCGCGACGATCGGCGTACGGATGCCGCCATACGATTCGCCGTACAGATACTTCGGCGAAGTCTGCCGTTTGTTGACCGCGATATAGCGCGTAATGAAGTCGCGGAAGGCCTTGGTATCCTCGTCGACACCCCAGAACTCGCTGTTCTTGTGCGGCGCGATCGCTTCCGAAAAACCGGTGCCCGGTGCATCGACAAAAACCAGATCGCTGTCGTCGAGCATGCTCACGTCGTTGTCGACCATAGGGAAACTCTTGGGCTGCGTTTGCAACTGTTCAGGCGTAAAGCTGGCCTCGTCGACCTGAAACGTTTTCGGCCCCCACGAACCCAGATGCAACCAGATCGTCGACGAGCCCGGTCCGCCGTTCCAGAAGAACGTGACCGGACGCTTGCCGAGTGGCTGGTTGTCCTGTGTGTACGCGACATAGAAGAACGACACCTCTTTATCGGCCGGTTTGGATGCATCGGCATTCGGTGCGATCGCTGTCAAATGACCCGCCGTCGCCGTGTAGCTCACGGTCTTGCCGTTGAGCGTCATCGTGTGATGCGTGACGGCGGCCTGATCGAAGGCACTGTTTGCAGGCAACCCGTCATCGGGATCGGTGCTGTACTGATTCGGATCCGCATAGGCCTGATCGGCTGCCACCGCGGGCGTACTGGCCGGAGCGGGCGCGGCAGGGCCGGGTTGCTGTGGGCTGCCTGCCGCCTGATTCGATGCCGGATTACTCGCGATCTTGTTGTCGCCACCGCATGCGCTGAGCAGCGAAACGAGCAGACCGAATGCACATCCATAGCGAGCGTAATGAATAAGTCTGTCGACCATTCCAGAACCTCTAAGTTATGTTGAGTAGTTGTACGCGGCTTCTACGCGATGTGATCTGTGACACGCGTTTGATGAGCCGTACGCCGATCGATGTTCGTGCAAGGACCGGCTCTCCGATAACCGGTCCTTGCGATCTTGTTCTAAAGACGAATGCGAAATGAAAGGGGACCAGTCGGGCTCCGGAAATTTTCACTCGTGTGTCAACTGTGTGAGTTCGGAGCCCTGACAATTACATCCGGGCACCCATGCCGCGCATGTAGTTGGCGATTTCGTCGAAGCTGACGGTGCCGCGGCCGGCCTTGTCGATCTGGCCGAAGTGATTGACCAGATAACCCCATCCCGCGCTGCGGGCCTGGTCGACGCTGATTCGACCGGTGTGGTCCGTATCGGCGGCGTCGAAGCGTTGCTTCAATTGCGTCAGAACATGCGCATCCAGCGCCCTGCCCGACAATGCGGGCTGGCTGGAGCGCGGTACACCCGGCTGCACGTGAATCTGTTCGGGCGAGCGCGCCGGACTTTGTGCGCTATCCGGTGCCGATGCAGCACTGTCGTCGCTACCTGCTTGCGCCCACTGAGGAACACAAACCATGGCGCCGATCATCGCGATCGACGCCCACACACCACGAGAATTCTTCACTGAGTGCTCCTTGTTCGAATCTGTTTTGCCGGCGCGAGACGACGTCGAAGAGGTCGCCTCGCGCTTCGATAGCCGGATCAACGAACGGCGGTGCCGGTCGCGTTGTAGAACGTATGCAGTTCGGTCTTCATCGGTGCGCGCGAGCTTTCGTTGAGGTACGTCATATGCCCGCCTTCGAAGAGCCGCACGCGCAGATTCGGCACATTGCCCATCCGGCCCAGTTCCATTTCGGTCTGGAAGTACGGACAGTTGAGATCGTGATAACCATGCATGACCAGTACTTTCAGCTGCGGGTTCTGCGCGATGGCGGAGGCAAGGTCAGGTACCGAATCGGGCTGCGGCAGGCCGTCGTGCTGCCAGTCCCAGGTGTCGCCCGCGGACATCGAGTAGTCCGTCTTCACGCTGTAGCCCAGCCCTTGCGGCAGGTACGTCTTGATCTGGTCGGAGAACGCGTTGTCGTAGTAGCTGGTCGGAGCGCCACCCGTGAGTGCATTGAGCCGGCCGTCGTTGACGTCGACGGCATAGCCCGGTTTGATTTTCGAGCGATACGTACCGGGGTCCATGTTGAAGTTGTCGAGCCAGACCTGCGATGCGAAGCCCGTGTAGCCGGTCAGTTGCGCGAGCAGGCTGCCCGATGGTGGTGTCTTGCTCGCGAGGAACGACTTGACGGCGGGCTGATACGAGCCCGAGGCGAAGCCTTGCAGTTGCTGAATGTAGGTAGGCAGCGTGGTGGTCGAGGGCTTGCTGCTTACGCCGTAGTAGGTGGACACCGCGCCGAAGCTGGGCAGAAAGCCGGTGCAGTCGGTGCCGTAACCGGTATCGCACGCGGTGTTGTAGTTCATGATCGGCGAATTCAGCACGACCCCCGCGAGATCGACACCGGCGGTTTCCAGCATGTTCGCCAGCACCGGTGTGCGGATCCCCGCATACGATTCGCCGTAGAGATACTTCGGCGACGTCTGCCGCTTATTCACCGCGATGTAACGCGTGATGAAATCGCGGAACAGTCGCGCGTCCTCGTCCACGCCCCAGAACGTCTGGTTGGTATTCGGCGCGATGGCTTCGGAATAGCCCACGCCGATCGCGTCGATGAAAACCAGATCGCTGTCGCTGAGCAGAGTGTCGGGACTGTCGACGAGCGGGAACGATTTCGTGCTGGCATCGGGTACGTGGGTAACGATGCGCTTCGGTCCCCATGACCCCAGGTGCAGCCAGACGGTTGCGCTGACTGGACCGCCGTTGAAGAGGAACGTCACAGGGCGGCTGCCTGGCGGCTTGCCATCGGCCGTGTAGGCGACATAGAACACGGAAGCCTCGGCTTTACCGTTGGCGTCGCTGGCGGTCAGATGCCCGGTGGTGCCGGTGTAGGTCAGCGTCGAGCCGTCATTCAACTTGAGACGACGATGGACTACGGCTGCGCGCTCGGCTACGGGAGCGGTCAACGAAGCATCCGCCGCGGAGGAGTAGCTGAGTGGATCGCTGTACGGCTGGTCGGCGGCTAAAGACTGCTCCGGTGTGCTGGGTGTGGACGGCGTGCTGGGCGGTGCAGCGCTCGCCGGCGCGCCGGGTTGCGTGGACGCGGTCGATGTCGATGAGCCGACGTCCCCGCCGCACGCGGCTATCAGCATCGTCGTCAGCAACAGTGCGAACGGCAGTCGCATGCGTTGTCTTGATGAAGCTTGAATACCCCGGTCTTTATTCGTTGTCTCTCGTGTGCCGGTACCCGGGCGCATTGGAATCCTGTCGACCATTCCAGAACCTCTAAGTTATGTTGAGTAGTTTTAAGCAGGGGCCGCGCGACGATCGATGCGCGTGCAACGACCGGCTTCTCCAGTAGCCGATCCTTGCGGTCCTGTACTAAAGACGAATGCGAAATGAAAGGAGACCAGTCGAGTGCCAAAGATTTTTTTGCCTGACTCTCAATCCGCATCGTTCGCAGCAGCGCTTGAGAAATATTTAGTTTTCCGACTGGCCCTGGATGAGTGCCCGGACGTCTTTACACGCATCGCCCGTGAAGACCCGATCCCAGTGCGCTCGTCAGGAGTGACAAAGAGGAGGGGAGTCGCAGGCGCCAGAACCAACGAAAACAACCGGAGAGCGTATGAATCATGCGGAATGGCTGCCATTGCGGCTGACGCGGAAAACCGCCGCGTCGATGCTGATCACCCTGATGTCACTGACTGCGTGCGGAGGCGGGCATGACGTATCGAGTGTAGCCAGCAAGGCTGCCGCTACGCCGCCGCAAACCATCACGACGACACCGGACCCCGCACCGTTCAAGCCGCCTGTGCCGACCGCCGGCGTCGGCGCGCAGTTTGCGAGCTCGCCGACCGGCATTACCTATCCTGCGCTGAACACGCTCTATCCGGGCCATGACGGCCCGACGGTGGACGACGGCATGGTCTTGCCGTGGCTATCGATGCGCGCGCCGAAGAAATACAGCGTGACGGTGGAAACGCCGTTCGATACCGATCACGACGGCAAGAAGGATCGCATCGCGCTGCGCATCGTGCAGCCTGCGGAAGTCGATGAAGGACTGAAGACGCCGGTGATTGTTCGACCGTCGGTCTACTACGCGGACCCGGACTATGCGGCGAACGAACGCGAGCCGTTCCTCGGCGAAGAGGAATATATCCGCATGGGATTCACCGTCATTTATGCGGACTCTCTTGGTACCAATCTCTCCGATGGTTGCTGGTCGGTGATGGATTCGACTGAAGGCCAGGCGATGGCCGCTGTGGTTCGCTGGCTCACCGGCGACAAGTCGGCGCCCGGTTTCGACGACAAGGGAAATCCGCTGGCTGCGAGCTGGTCGACGGGGCACGTCGCGATGGAAGGCATTTCCTATGGCGGCACTTTGCCGTCGATGGTCGCGATTACCGGCGTTCCTGGTCTCGAGGCGATCGTACCGGTGGAGGGAATCAGCAACGGCTACGATTACTTCCGCTACAACGGTGTGATCTCCGACGTGATCGGCACGATTGGGCTCACCGACTACCTCGCGGCGGAGCAATCGACCCGTACCGCCAAGGCATGTGCATCGTTCTATCAAACGCTTTCTACCGAGTCCGACGACGCGACGCTCGCCTATAACGACTTCTGGAAAGCGCGCAATACCCTGAAGCACGTCGATCAGATCAAGGCGGCGACTCTGGTCACGCAGGGGCAGGACGACAACAACGTCAAGACGAAGAACGGCGTGCAGCTGTACGACACGTTGTACAAGTTGAAGAAACCCGTTCAGCTCTGGTTGCATAGCCGTAACCACGATGATCCGGTCTGGCAGAAGGAGTGGGCAAAAGAAGTGCTGCTCTGGTATTCGCGCTATCTGTTCGGTGTGAATAACGGTGTAGAAACCCAACCGACTTATGCACGCGAAACTCCGGCAGGCGATCAGCCGACCGGTGGTTCCGACACGAGCAGCAATCCGGACAACAATGGCAACACGTTAACCGGACACTGCAAGGACGGACACAACCCGAGAGACTGTATTCCGACGGGAGAGCTGATCGTGAAGGAAAGCGCGTGGCCGACTACGACGACGACGCCGTATTACCTGCGCGGGGATGGCACGACTGGTGGGTTGTTCACGTCGAATCCGTCGGAAGGCGTCGACAGCCATGCTGTGAGCTTCGATAGCAAGAACACCGTGACGTATACGAGCGCGCCGCTCGCCAATGCAACACGGTATGCCGGCACGATCATGATTGTCGTGACCGGGAAATTCTCGCCGGCTGTGACGGACGTTAAGGCGACGCTGTCTGTGGATGGTAACAACGTGACTTATGGGTGGGCTAATCCGCAGTTCTACAAGGGCCTCGAGCATCCGCAGCCGATTGTGCCTGGCACGAACTACAGCTTCGCGCTGGAGATGATGCCGCGGGACTTCACGGTGTTACCGGGTAGCAAGATCGCTCTGAAGCTCGAAGGCTTCAACGGCACTGCTCAGGTGACGCTCGATCTGGATCACACGGCTGTGAATATGCCGGTGGTGCCGAAGGCGAATGTGGTTGAGGTGATGAAGCTGAATTGATCGGTATGGTTTGCGATTGGGGAACCGCACGGAGGTGCGGTTCCCTCGTTGCTTTCGCGCACGGCGGTGACGCGCCTTGTTCAATCCGATTAGATCGCCTGCGGACTTTATTTCATCGGCGCGACGGGTTTCCGCTGGATTCTCTGTTTAACTGGGCACGTTACGTGATTTGTCCCGGGATGCACATGGAACCCTGCACCACCGCCACCTGCTTGCACAAGCGTTTCGCGTCACACAGCCGTTCCGTTCTGTCGATTACCCTGTCGACTCTAATACTCGCCCTGACAACAGCCTTTCACTCGGCAACCGCAGCAAGCCTGCGCGACGAATCGGTGATGGTGCCCAAAGGTCACGGCCTGTTCCACGTCGAACTGCAGACGCAGATTTACGCGCCCACCGGCGATGGTCCGTTCCCACTCGTCGTCATCAACCACGGCAAAGACCTGGGCAACCCGCATTTCCAGCAGGCATCGGCTTACTACGGACAGGCACTCGAATTCGTCAGGCGTGGTTACGCGGTGATCGTCCCCATGCGCCAGGGTTTTGCGGGCTCGGGCGGCTTCTATCTTGACAGCAGCTGCAACGTCGAGGACAACGGACTTGCTCAGGCCGACGATGTGCTGGCAGCGATTGCGTATGCCCGGACCTTGCCCTACATCGACGCGACACGCATCGTCGTAATGGGCCAGTCGCACGGCGGGCTCGCCACGATGGCATTAGGCGCGCGCAATCCACCCGGCGTACTCGGTCTCGTCAACTTCGCGGGTGGCCTTCACTTTGAGAACTGCCCGGGGTCGCAGCGCAATCTGATCAACGCGTTCGGCAGTTACGGCAAGGAAACGCGTGTGCCTTCGTTGTGGATGTACGGCGATAACGACTCGCTGTTCCCGCCACCGCTCGTACAACAGATGCTGTCGGCCTATACAGGGGCAGGAGGCCATGCGCAGTTGATCGACTTCGGCACCTTCGAAAGCGACGCTCACGCCATGTTCGGTTCATACGCGGGCACATCGATATGGCTGCCCGCAGTCGCGAAGTTCTTTCGCTCGCTCGGACTACCGTTCGACGTTCGCTCCGATCTGCGCGCCGACACCCACGGACCGGACGTGGAGGATGTGCGCGCAGTACCGTATCTGAAGGAAGATGGACGCGCGGGTTATCGACGGTTTCTGTGGATGGCGCCGCCCCGGGCGTTCGCCTTGTCGACCGATGGACATTGGGCGTGGCGCGTCGGCAAGGATGCCTCCGAACAGGCGCTGGCAGCCTGCTCGCAACACAGCAACACGCCATGCGAGCTTTACGCGGTCGGTCAGGAACTCGTCAAGCACTGACAACCAGGAGACGAGAAACGAGCTAGCGGCGCGAAGCTGCCGGCTTGGTCGACGTCTCCGGTTTCGCGCGCCTCGCCTTGACCGGAGAAGTACCCGCCGCAGCCTGCAAACGGCCGATCTCTTCCATCATGAAGTCAATGAACGCCCGCACCCGCAGAGGCAATAAACGTCCGTGCGGGTAGAGCAGGCTATAAGGCCGCGAGCGACCGCCAAACGGCTGCAGCACCTCAACGAGCGTCCCATCGGCCAGATCTTTCTCGACGACGAACCGGTACGCCTGAAACAACCCGGCACCCGCCTTCGCGAGCGTCACACCGGCGAGTACGTCTTCCGAGCACGAATAGTTGCCGTTCAACGACATTTCCTTCTCGTGCCCATCCTCGTTGAACAGCCATGAAATCCGCCGCCCGCTGCTGGGCAGATCGAACTGGATGCACTCGTGCTGTTCGAGCTCGGCGAGCGTACGCGGTACGCCCGCGCGCTTCAAGTAGGCGGGGCTCGCGACCATCACGAGCGGCGCATCTTCGAGCAGCCGGACGATCATCGTCGAGTCCGGTTGTGCGCGCACACGAATGGCGAGATCGTAGTTCTCGTCGTGCAGATCGACGTTGCGGTTTCCCACGTGCACTTCGAGCTTGATCAACGGGTACTTCGCGCGAAAGGCCGGGAGCATCGGCAGCAGGCGGTGATGACCGTAGGTGGTCGGCGCAGTGATGCGCAGCGTGCCGCCCGGTTGCGCCTGTTCGCCCGTGACGTTGCGCTCCGCCTCGACGAGCTGGTTCAGCGCCTGACTGCATTCCTCGTAGTAGGACTTGCCGCTTTCAGTGAGCCGGATGCTGCGGGTCGAACGCACAAAAAGACGCACGCCGAGGCGCTTTTCGAGCCGCGCGATCGATCGGCTGACCGCGGCCGGCGTGACGCCACCGGCGAGAGCGGCGGACGTGAAGCTGCCTGCTTCGGCGGCAAGGCAGAACAACTCAATGCTTCCTAGCTGGAGATCGTCGAAATATCGTTTCATGACTCTTCGGAAAGACGCCAGGTCGCGTCGAGTTGGAGGGCACTCTTTACACCATGTATCAAGAGAAGTGTACCAACACCCGTTTATCGCTTCCATCAGTATCAATAGAATTCATTTCAGGCAGTCGCGTGCGCGTTTCAGAATCCATCCCGCTTGAACAGCGGAAACAACCGAACGGAGTCGAATCATGCCATTCGTCAGCATTCGTATCACCCGCGAGGGTGTGACCGCGGAGCAGAAGGCTCAGGTCATCAAGGAAGTCACCGATACGCTCGAGCGTGTGTTGCACAAACCGCCCGAGTGGACCCACATCGTGATCGAGGAAGTCGACACGGATAACTGGGGTTTCGGCGGCCGGACGACGACGGCCATTCGCAAGGAACAGGCCGGCTAGCGTGCCTGCCACGGCCCGGGAGCGATCTCCGGGCCGTGGCGCTTCTAGCCGGCCGAAACCGACCGATAACCGGCCGATACCGCCACACGATCGCGCAGCAACCAGGAGTACGCAATGGGCGAATCCACAACGAAAACCTTTCTGATCACCGGTGCGAGCGCCGGTTTCGGTCGGGCTTTCGCCGAAGCGGCGTTGGCGGTGGGACATACGGTGGTCGGCACGGTGCGCCGCGAGGACGACCGGATCGAGTTCGAAGCGCTGCATCGGGAGCGCGCGAAAGCCGTGATCATCGACGTCACGCGTTTCGATGCGATCGAACCGATGGTGCGGCAGATCGAAACGGAAATCGGTCCTATCGACGTGCTCGTCAACAACGCGGGCTACGGTCACGAAGGCATTCTCGAAGAATCGCCGATGACGGAGTTGATCCGGCAGTTCGAGGTCAATGTGTTCGGTGCGGTGGCGATGATCAAGGCCGTGCTGCCGGCGATGCGTCAGCGACGCAGCGGTCACATTATCAACATCACCTCGATGGCGGGCTATATCAGCATGCCGGGTATCTCGTTCTACAGCGGCAGCAAGTTTGCGCTGGAGGGCATCAGCGAAGCGCTGAGTGCCGAAGTCGAGGGACTGGGCATCAAGGTCACTGCGATCGCACCGGGTTCGTTTCGCACCGAATGGGCCGGGCGCTCGATGGTGCGCTCGGGACGTTTCATCGCGGACTACGACGCGGTGTTCGATCCGGTGCGCGAACGTCGGCGGCAATACAGCGGTCATCAGAGCGGCGATCCGGTGCGGGCCGCGAAGGTGCTGCTCGAGATCGTCGAATCCGACGATCCTCCCACGCATCTGTTGCTCGGCAGCGATGCGTTGCAGCGGGTCAAGGCACGACTGCGTTCGCTCGGAAACGAGATCAAGGCGTGGGAGCCGCTGTCCCGTTCCACCGATTTCACGTAATTCGTATCGATAGCCGCCGCGTTCCAGTCGGCAAGGTAAAGGACATGTCAACTCAAGCCGATCAACCCGCATACGGTCTGGGGACGCCTGCCAGTCGACCGGGCTATGCGGAGCGCAATGTCACGCACTGGCGGCGCAATCTCGCTGTCTGTGTCTTCGGTTCCTTCACGACGCTGGTCAGTCTCAGCATGTTGCTGCCGTTTCTGCCGCTGTATGTGCAGCAACTCGGCGTGACGTCGCCGTCCGCCGTGATCCAGTGGTCGGGGGTAGCGTTTGGTGCGACGTTCTTTGGCACTGCCGTCACGGCGCCCGTGTGGGGACACCTGGCCGATCGCTATGGGCGCAAACCGATGCTGATTCGCGCAGCCATCGGCATGGCCGTCGTGATGTCGCTGATCGGGGTCGCGCACAACGTCGTCGAACTGGTCGTGCTGCGGCTCGCTGCGGGCCTGGTCGGTGGATACGCATCGGCGGCGATCGTGATGATCGGCACGCAGGCGCCGCGCGAGCGGGCCGGCTGGGCGCTCGGCATACTGTCGACCGGTGCGCTGACAGGCAACCTCGTTGGCCCGCTGGTGGGCGGTTTTCTGCCGACGTGGGTCGGGATTCGCGGAACGTTTTTTGTCGGCGGGGCGATGATTGCGGTGGCCGCTGCGGCGACGATCTTTCTGATTCGCGAGGACTTCGACCGCCAGTTCGATGCGAAGAGCAAGGCGCCGAAGACGAGCGCACCGATGAGCACGGCCGATCGCAACCGCATCGGCGCGCTGCTGGTAACCGCGATGATGGTGCTGCTCGCCAACATGTCGATCGAACCGATCATCACGGTGTTCATCGGGCAGCTCGGCGTGGCAAACGATCACGTTGCGCGCACCGCCGGCATCGTGATGGCCGCTTCGGCGTTCGGCAGCCTGTTGACCGCCGCGCGGCTCGGGGCGCTGGCGGATCGGGTCGGTAGCTGGAAGGTGATCATCGGCTGTCTGCTCGCAACCGGACTCGTGATGGTGCCGCAGGCATTCGTGACACACTGGTGGCAACTCGCTGCGTTACGCGGGCTGATGGGCATGACGATCGCCGGGCTGCTTCCCGCGATCGCAAAGCTGATGCGGCAGACGGTGCCTGAACGGAGCACGGGCAAGGCACTCGGGTATCTGCAATCGGCCCAGTTCACCGGACAGGTGGTCGGTCCGTTGATCGGCGGACAGATCGGCGCGCATGTCGGCCTGCACCAGGTGTTCTTCGTAACCGGTTCATTATTGGTGCTGTGTGCTGCGTTGAATCAATGGGTTCAGTCGCGCAGCGCCCACTAAACGACAGATATTCAGGAGCTTTGTCATGGCATCTTCATCGTCGCAACCGCTACTCGAACTGCTCGATATCGAATGGCCGATCATCCAGGCACCGATGGCCGGGATCTCGACGCCCGCGATGGCGGCGGCCGTGTCCAACGCGGGGGGACTCGGTTCGCTCGGCCTGGGTGCCGCGACCCCGGCAAGTGCCCGCGAAATGATTGCCGCGGTGCGCGAGCGTTCCAGCCGGTCGTTGCACGTCAATATGTTTTGCCATCGACCGGCGCAGGCCGACGCTGCACGCGAGACCGCGTGGCTCGAGCGGCTGCGTCCGGAATTCGAGCGGGTGAAGGCAGAACCACCAGCTGCGATTCGCGAGATCTACAAGAGCTTTCTTGTGGATGAAGAGATGTTCAAGGTTCTACTCGAGACGCGGCCGAAGGTCGTGAGTTTTCATTTCGGCGTGCCGTCGCGCGGATGGATTCAGGCATTGCGCGAAGCCGGCATCGTGCTGCTTGGCTCCGCGACGAATCTGCGTGAGGCGCGTCTTGCGGTGGCGGCCGGCGTCGACGCCGTAGTGGCTCAGGGTTATGAAGCAGGGGGCCACCGCGGCATGTACGACCCGGATGGCGCCGACGAGCAGCTCGGGACGATGGCGCTCGTGCGGATACTTTCGCGCGAACTCGACGTGCCTGTGATCGCTGCCGGTGGAATCATGGACGGTGCGGGCATCGCGGCGGCGCTGCGGCTCGGCGCGAGCGCAGCGCAACTCGGTACGGCTTTTGTGGGCACGGACGAGTCCGCAGCAGACGCGGGATACCGGGCCGCGCTGTTCAGTAGCGCAGCACAGCACACGGTGATGACGCGGGTCATCTCAGGACGGCCGGCGCGCTGCCTTGCTAACCGCTTCACCGCATTTGGCGAAAACGTCGCGCCGAACGACGTGCCAGCTTATCCGATCGTCTATGACGCGGGGAAGTCGTTGAACGCTGCTGGCAAGGCGGTCGGCGAGTTCGGCTATGGCGCTCAATGGGCGGGGCAAGGTGCGCCGCTGGCCCGCACCATGCCGGCTGGAAAACTGATGGCCGAATTGATCGCCGAAATGTCGGAACGTTGATGGCGTCAAGGACGATCTGCAGGCAAGAAAGCAGATCGACTGCAACCTCTATCATCTCGTGAGATTTCCATCATGACGAACACACCTCTGACACTCGGCGTCGATCATATCGGGCTGACAGTTCGCGATCTCAAAGTCACGCGCGATTTCTTTGTCGATTGTCTCGGCTGGAACCAGGTTGCGGAGCGACCCGAGTACCCAGCTGCTTTCGTGTCCGACGGACACACCGTGCTGACGCTGTGGGAAGTGCAGAACCAGCAGGGCCGCGTGGAGTTCGACCGTAAAAGTAACGTCGGTCTGCATCATCTTGCGATGAAGGTCGGCAGCGAAGCAGCGCTCGAAGAAATTTTCCGGCGCGTATCGGCATGGCCCGGTGTCGTCGTCGAGTTTGCTCCGGAGAATCTGCGGCAGGGACCGAAGCGGCACACGATGGTGTATGAGCCGGGCGGCATCCGGCTCGAGTTCGATTTCGATCCGCGGTAGTGAAGCGCACACGCTATCGTTCGCGACTCATGATGCATATCGAACGATAGCGTGACATGGCCGTGATTCGTTAAAAATCCACCACATCTTCATCGAAACTGCTGATCCCATCAGCAGGATTCCTACGTGCTAGCGACCGGATCGCCCTGACGTCGCTAGCGTGATTGTGCCAATCGATCTCATGTTTATCTAAACACACTAAAAATTAGGGAAGTCTCCCGTGGTATGCCCACGTTTATTCAGACATTCTCCCCCCTGTATAAATGCTACGGACGTCTGATCGAATCATCAGTCGCCGGTCAATTGAAGCCATAGACGCAATATCTTTTGCAACGATAAACAGCCCGGGCACGGGAGAAAAAAGATAGCGACGGTCTCAGGGAGCGAGGATTATGCACAACACATGGAAACTGACGGGCACGCTGCTGGGGGTCTGCGCCAGCGTTGTCTCATGCGGCGGTGATTTGAATCCCGTCTCGCGCACATCGGTGAATAGTGCGCCACTCGCCCAGGCGCCAACCGCCCCCAGTTCGAACGGAGCAGCAACGCCGGTGAACGACGCAAGCCCTGCGAGTGTCGCTCCCGGACCGATCGCTCAGAGCGTCGATCCGATGCTGGTTCTCAAGAGCGTCGATCCCATGATCGGCACGGGAAATCTCGACATTTCAGCAGACTGGAGCAGTGGAATTCGTGGGCACGGGCATGTCTATCCCGGTGCCACCGTTCCGTTTGGCATGGTTCAGCTGGGGCCCGATACGACTGGCGGACCTAGCGCCTTGCCGTACGACTGGGATCGCACCTCCGGTTATCAGTACGACGATCCCTATATCAGCGGATTCGCGCATACGCATCTTTCAGGTGCGGGGATTGGTTCGGGTGGAGAGGTGAATTTTCTGCCGACGCTTGCGCCTGTCGACAAAGCCACGTTAGCCAAAATCAACGGCACGTCGGTCACCTACAACGCGCAGTTCAGTCACGCAGACGAGAGCGCGGCACCGGGATACTACAGCGTTCGCATGTCGCCGAAGGGGACCGGGAACCCGCCCTGGAACGTGCAAGGCGCCACGATTCTCGCGGAAATGACTGCGACGTCGCATGCAGGCGTACATCGCTATACCTATTCCCCGAGCGCGACGACGCAAAAGTGCAGCATGATTGTGAGCATCGCCAATCCGATTGGCGGTTCGCTGCAGAGCGGCAAGATCCAGGTCGTCGACAACCAGACGATCTCCGGTTGGCAAATCACCAACAACTGGGCGGTCAATAAACCCACTTACTTTACGGCGCATTTTTCGCAGCCATTCGATCCCAACGTTCAATACAGCGCGGACGGCAGCACGGCATATCTGACGTTTGTCACAGCCGCAGGAGCATCGAATGCAGTCGTCACGGTCAATGTCGGTATCTCGCCGTCCAGCATGGCCGATGCGGCAGCCAACCTCGCCACGGAAGTGGGTAAGCAGACGTTCGACCAGGTGAAAGACGCCGCTCAACACACGTGGGCTACTGCACTCAATCGCGTCCAGGTAAAGGGCGGGACTGCGGATCAGAGGACCATGTTCTATACCTCGCTCTATCACGCGATGCTGGGGCCGACGCTCTATAACAATGCCGATGGCAGCTACGTCGGCACGGACTCGACCAATAACAGCAACACCAATCCGCCAATCACGAGCAAACACGCCAATCCCGGGTTCGACTATTCTTCTTCGTTCTCGCTATGGGATACGTTTCGCGCCCAGTCACCGTTGATGACCCTGGTTCAGCCGGAAAGAGTCGATGGCTGGGTGAAGTCGTTGCTGACGCAGTTCAAACAGAACGGTAAGGGCGAATTGCCGGTCTGGCCACTGGCGCAAACGGAAACGTTCACGATGGCAGGCCATCCCGCAATCCCGATGATCGCCGATGCTTATCTGAAAGGGATCACGACCGCAAACATCGATGACATCTGGACTGCGTTGACCACGACGCAAAGCGCGAGCGCGCACGGGTTCGACGAGTATCGGAACAGCGGGTACGTTTTTTCCGGTGACAACGCGTCTGTGTCCACGACTCAGGACTATTCATTCGACGACTGGGCCACGGCTGCGGTCGGCAAGGCAGCCGGCAAGGACGCGTCCGCTTACCAGACTTATCTGAAACGAAGCCTTAGCTACGCTCATGTCTACAACCCAGCCAAACTTAACGGCTGGATATTCGCGACGCCGAAGAGCAGTTCCGGGGACTGGTCGTCTGGTTTCGATCCCACCGCCGCGGAAAAAACCGACTACTCCGAGGCGAACTCATGGATCGATACGTGGAACGTATTCCATGATTTCCCCGGCCTCATCGCGCTGCTCGGCGGCAAGAGTCAGGTCGAGGCGCAACTCGACAAAACGTTTGCTGCGAACAACCCGCTCAGCTTTCTCAACGGGCAGGGCTTCCCGGATCTGACTGGCCGTATCGGCGAGTTCGTGGCGGGCAATGAACCGGCCAATGAAATTCCCTATCTATACGATGTCGTCGGCCGCCCGTCGAAAACGCAGGATGTCGTTCGTACCGTGATGGACGACATGTACTCGCTCACCCTGACGGCACGCGACACTGCGGACCTGAGTGCGGCCAGTCTGAAGGTCGCGCAGGGCGATCCGCGCAGGGTTCGGGCGTCGGCCATTCCTGGCAATGACGACTTCGGCCAGTTGTCGGCGTGGTACGTCCTGTCGGCGATGGGTATCTATTCACTCAATCCCGTCGGCGGGGTGTACTACTTCGGCACGCCCCTGTTCGCCGAGGCGGCAATCAGCATTCCTGTTGCGAACGCCACTGCCAACGGCAACGCGCTGACGTTTGGCCAGTCGCACTCGTTCACGATTACGGCGCACACCGCGAATGGCGAAGCGCCGTCGACGAGCAACCGTTTCGTGCAATCGGTCACGCTCAATGGCACCGCGTTGCATCGTCCGTACGTCACGCACGATGAAATGCGTGCTGGCGGAAAGCTCGATTTCGTCATGGGATCAACGCCGAACGATGCGTGGGTTGCGTCCTGGAACGGACAGGACCCGAACACAGCATTCGCGCCGTCAACCGTTTTCGCGGTGAAGTGATCAATCGTCACCGCGTGCCTTGTACGCGTTCAATGCGCACCGGCCGCCGCATCGGCGCCGCCACCGCCTTTCGCCGGTCGCGTGATCCAGATCAACGGAATGATCACGATGAAGATCACCGCCGAGATGTAGAACACGTCGTCGAGTCCGAGCATCGCAGACTGATTGTTCACGGTGGAATCGAACAGCGCGTGCGCGGACTGCACATTCAGATGCAGCAGCGATTGAGTCGAATCGATCCAGTGGTTAAACAGCGGATTGTTGGCGTTAGCCTGCTCGGTGAGCCGCGTGTGATGCAACACAGTCCGGTTGTTCCACTCGTTACTCGCGAGCGACGTACCGACTGCACCGCAAAACACCCGCGCGAAATTCGACAGCCCTGCGGCCGCGGGAATGCGATGAGCCGGTTGGCCGGACAGGATGATGGCGGTCAGCGGCACGAAGAACAACGCCATCGGGATACCTTGCAGCAGCGTCGGCAGTACGAGATGCCATGTATCGATGTCGGTCAGATATTGCGAACGCATGAAGAAGACACCCGCAAACCCGGAGAACGCAAGTGTTGCAATAACGCGTGCATCGAGGCGCCCCATGATGCGACCCATCGCTGGTGCTAGCAGTACCGCGAAAATGCCGAGCGGCGCGGTGACTAACCCTGCATCGACGGAGCGGTAGTTCAGATACTCCTGCATCCACTGCGGCAGCAACACGAGATTGCCGAAAAAGACCGCATACGCAATCGAGATCGCAATCGTTCCGCCCAGGAAGTTGCGCTGCCCGAAGAGCCGCAGATCGACGATCGGATTCTCTTCGGTTAGCTCCCACATCACGAAGAACGCAAAGCTGATCAGCGCAACGATGGCGAGCACGACGATGGTCGTCGAATTGAACCAGTCGAGGTCCTTGCCCTTGTCGAGCATCACTTGCAACGACGCGACCCACGCGATTAGCAGACCGAGTCCGACCACATCGATCGGCAGCTTGCGGGTTTGCGTCTCGCGGCTGCGGTAGATCGACCATGTCACGCCGGCCGCAAAAATGCCGACGGGGATGTTGATATAGAAGATCCATGACCAGTTGTAGCTGTCGGTGATCCAGCCGCCGAGCAGCGGCCCCGCGATCGGGCCGACGGTGGCGGTCATGGCCCACAGCGATAGCGCCGTCGCCGATTTATGTTTCGGATACGAGCCGAGCAAAATAGCCTGCGACAGCGGAATCAGCGGGCCGGCTACGACGCCTTGCAGCACGCGTGCGCCGAGCAGGATCGGCAACGTCGGCGCCATGCCGCACAGCCACGACGCGAGCACGAATGCGAGGATCGCGCCGACGAACAGCTTGACCTGACCGATGCGCTGCGTGAGCCAGCCGGTCAGCGGAATCGATACGGCGTTGGCGGCGGCGAACATGGTGATGACCCACGTGCCTTCGTCGACGGATACGCCGAGGTCGCCGGAGATGTTCGGAATCGCCACGTTGGCAATCGACGAGTCGAGCACGGTCATGAACGTGGCCAGTGCAACGGCGATTGTGGCAAGCACGAGCTTGCCGCCTTGCAGTGGGGGAGGTGCGGCGGGTGCCTGAGCGGGTGCATGAGCCTGAGCCATGGGAAGTCTCGTAGGGTGTCGATGTTGAGGTCGATGTCGAGGTTGCTTACATCACCTTCGAACCGGTCTTTGCCGCATGAGCGACCACCTTTTGCGCGGCACCGTTCGTCCCTGCGTTTTCGGCGATGATGCGGGCGATCTCCGCGTCGGCCTCGTCGCCGTAGTTCTCGAACACGCTGGTCTGATACACGGTGTTCTTTGCGCTCGCCAGTTCGCTGCCCGAGTCGTCCTTGATATTCACGTCGACCTGCATCGACAGGCCAATGCGCAGCGGGTGCTGCTCGAGTTCCTGCGGATCGATCGCGATACGCACCGGCAGGCGCTGCACGACCTTGATCCAGTTGCCGGTCGCGTTCTGTGCAGGCAACAGCGAGAACGCCGAGCCGGTGCCGGCTGAGAAGCCGACCACTTTGCCGTGAAACACCACCGATGATCCATACGCATCCGCAGTCAGTTCAACCGGCTGGCCGATGCGGATGTGCTTCAGTTGCACTTCCTTGAAGTTCGCGTCGATCCACACACCGTTCAACGGCACGACGCCCATCAGCGGCGTGCCCGGCGACACACGCTGGCCTACCTGTACCGAGCGTTGCGCGACATAGCCGGTGACCGGCGCGGGCAACGTGTTGCGTGCGTTCGCGAGGTACGCGTCGCGCACTCTCGCGGCCGCGGCCTGCACATCCGGATGACCCGCGATCGTTGTATTGGCCGTCAACGCGCGGTTTGCAGCGAGTTGCTGCTGCGCGGCGTCGAGCGCGGCTTCCGCGCTTTTCACAGCATCGCGGGCGTGCGAGATGTCTTCCTGCGATACGGCGCCCGTACCGGCAACCGTCAACCGACGCCGCAGATCGTCCTGCGCACGCGACAGATCCGACTGGCGGACGGCGACCTGGGCGAGGTATTGATCGTCGTTGGCGAAGAGACCACGTACCTGACGCACCGTCTGCCCCAGGTTCGCTTCCGACTGCTGGAGCGCGACGCGCGCATCGGCGGGATCGAGTACGACGATCGGATCGCCGGCCTTGACGGTCTGCGTGTTGTCCGCGTTCACCGCGATTACCGTGCCGGTCACCTGCGGCGTGATCTGTACGACGTTGCCGTTCACGTAGGCATCGTCGGTGTCTTCATGGAAGCGGGCGACGAGGAAGTAGTACAGACCGTACGCAATCGCGGCGATCAGGATCACGATGACGAGTAACACCGTCATGCGTTGGCGTTTGCCGTTGTTGGTGGCCGGTTGAGTGTCGGCGGCAACTTGTTGCGGGGTGTTCATGGTGGACTCCGTACGCTTTCAATCTGTGTCGTTCGTTGGGAAGAAAATTCGGCTTCAGTTCGCTGCGCGCTGGGGCGTATTTGCCGCCGCGACCGGGCCATCGCCCGGCACCACGAGACCGCTCTGCGTTGCATCGAAACCGCCGCCGAGCGCCTTGATGAGGCCGATCTGCATATCGCGGCGGGTCATCTTGAGTGTGGTCACCGTCTGTTCGGCGGCAAGGCGGTTTTGATCGGCGCTCAGTACCTGCAACTGTTCTGTCAGTCCGGCCTTGTAGCGGATCGTGGCGAGCTGGTACGCCTTGGTCGTGGCATCGAGTGCGCGCTGCGCGTCGCCCATCTGTTGATCGATCGAACGGATCGACGACACCTGGGTTGCCGCATCGGTCAGCGCGTTGATCAAGGTCTGGTTGTAGTTCGCGACATCGAGATCGAAGTCGGCATAGCGACCCTTCAGTTGCGAGCGCAACTCGCCCGCGTCGAAGATCGGCAGATGCACGGCCGGGCCGAACTGCGCCTGGCGGCTCGCGGAAGTCAGGAAGCGCCCCCAGCCGAATGCATCGAAACCGAAACCCGCGGAGAGATTGATGTCCGGGAAGAACTCAGCCTTCGCCTCTTTCACGTCATGCATGGCCGCTTCGACCTGCCAGCGCGCCGCGACGATGTCCGGGCGACGCGACACGAGGTCGGCGGGCAGGTTGTCCGGCAGTGCAACTGTCGCACCGGTGCTCAGCACCGGCTCGGCAATCTGCAAGCCGCGATCGGGACCCTTGCCGAGCAGCGCGCCGAGTTGATAGCGGGTAGTCGTGATCTGGCCGTCGAGGTCGCTCAGGTTCGAACGCGTCGTCGCGATGTTGCCGACCGCGGTCTGCTTCTCGACATCGGTGTCGAGACCGGCGCTGACGCGGCCGTTGGTGATCCCGCTGATGTCTTCGCGATTGCGGATTTCACGCTGGGCGATATCGCGCAACGCATACAGCTGCGCCAACTGGTTGTAGGTACTGGCCACCGATGCGGCCAACGTCACGCGAGCCTGTTGCACGTCGGCTTCAGCAGCCTTAGCCTGCGACACAGCCTGGCCAAGCCGCTGACGATTCTTGCCCCACAGGTCGAGATCCCACGACGCGCTGGCGAGCGCGTTGTTCTCGCTATACCAGGTGCCGCCGTAAGGAGGCGGGTAGAGCCCGTTGGTCGAAAATAGCTCGCGATTCCACGAATAGCTCGCATCGACCTTCGGCGACAGCGCTGAACGCGTGCTTTCGATATACGACGAAGCCTTGGCAAGACGCGCCTGGGCCTGTGCGATCGACGGGCTGCCCTCGAGCGCTTCGGCGATCAGCTTCGGCAGTTGTGGATCGCCGAACTGATTCGCCCAGTCGAGCGATGGCCATTGACCGCCCTCGGCGGGCAGGCTCTGCGTCGACTCGACCTGCGCCGGCGACACGATCTGCTTGTCGCTCTTGATACCGATGTAATTCGCGCACCCTGTGAGGGCGAGAGCCGTCATTGCAGCCGCGAGAACCATCCGGCGCGACAGCCCGGCCGCGGATAGCGAAAGACGCCGCGTCGCCGGATCTCGCGTATGAAAGCGTTGCTTAATAGTGGACATGGCAATTAAATTCTTACGAATTTCTATCAAAATTGGTTGCTGTAACATGATTTATCCCGATCGATTGAGCGTGGTTGGCGAGCAGGCGGCGCAGCATGTTTTTTAGAAATCCGACTTCCTCGGGCGTGAAGCCGGACAGCATCCGGTCGAGCACGTCGTTGAAAATGGCGGGCATCCGCGCCGCAATAGCCTGGCCGTCCGGTGTCACCGCGAGCCGGACGACGCGCCGGTCCGTCGTGCTGCGTTCCCGGGTCAGCAGCTCGCGTTGCGCAAGGCGATCGATCAGGCGCGTGACCGCACTGGCGTCGGTACCGAACTCCCGTGCGAGCTCGACGGCGAGGACGCATCGGCCGCTGGCGACCATGTACAGCGTGCGTCCCTGAGTGGCCGTAATGTCGAGTTCGGCGAGGGTGCGCTGCGTGACGAGGTGCGTCAGTGCCGAGGTCACCCGGCCAACCAGGTAACCCACGTTTTCACCCAGCTCGTAGTCGCCGATCGCGGACGAGGGAGGAACGATTTCGGTCATTTTCGAAGTGCCTAATCAATAGTTGCCTAGGCATTATAGTGATACAACCGAGAATTGCCGCAGAGATTTGTTGCCGAAGCTAGAACACACAGTTGCAATTCGAGGCACCGCGAACCCGTCTACGCGGCGCTGTCCTTAGCTTTTCTGTAGCGTCGCCATGAAATAAACCTATTTCCACCCTAAGATGAGGGCCATTAGGATGTAAGAGTTGCCGCATTGAGCGGCCGCGTCGTGCGAGCGCTCAATGCGGCCGACTGGCCACGCATGATCAACGGAGGAGACGTATGTCGACTGAAGCAAAATGCCCTTTCAAATTCACCGCTGGCGGCGGCACGACGAACCGCGAGTGGTGGCCCAATGAGTTGCCACTGAAACTCCTGCGCACGAATTCATCGCTGTCCGACCCATTGGACCAGGGTTTCAACTACGCCGAGCAGTTCAAGAGCCTCGACCTCGCAGCAGTGAAGAAGGACCTGCTCGCGGTAATGACGGACTCGCAGACCTGGTGGCCAGCCGACTTCGGCCACTACGGGCCGTTTTTTATCCGCATGGCATGGCACAGCGCCGGCACCTATCGCACCGGCGATGGCCGCGGCGGTGCGGGCTCCGGCCAGCAGCGCTTTGCACCGCTCAATAGCTGGCCCGACAACGTCAGCCTCGACAAGGCGCGCCGGTTGATCTGGCCGGTCAAGCAGAAATATGGCCAGAAAATCTCGTGGGCCGACCTGATTGTGCTGACGGGTAACGTCGCGCTCGAGTCGATGGGCTTCAAGACGTTTGGTTTTGCCGGCGGCCGCGAAGACGTGTGGGAACCGGATGAAGCCGTCTACTGGGGCGCCGAAACGACGTGGCTCGGCGGCGACAAGCGCTACACGGGCGTGCGCGATCTGGAGAATCCGCTCGGCGCCGTGCAGATGGGGCTGATCTACGTCAATCCGGAAGGCCCGAACGGCAATCCCGATCCGCTCGCAGCAGCCGTCGATATTCGCGAGACGTTTGCGCGCATGGCGATGAACGATGAAGAAACGGTCGCGCTGATCGCCGGCGGTCACACGTTCGGTAAAACGCACGGCGCTGGTCCCGCGTCGCACGTTGGGCCTGAGCCGGAAGGCGCACCTATCGAGCAGCAGGGTCTCGGCTGGAAGAGCGACTTCGGCACTGGCGCGGGCAAGGACGCGATCTCGAGCGGTCTGGAAGTGATCTGGACCAGCACGCCGACGAAGTGGGGCAACGAGTTCTTCCACAACCTGTTCGGCTACGAATGGGAACTGACGAAGAGCCCGGCGGGCGCGCATCAATGGACGCCGAAGGGCGGTGCAGGGGTCGATACCTTGCCAGACCCGTTCGACCCGGCGAAGCGTCGCACGCCGTCCATGCTGACCACCGATCTCTCGTTGCGATTCGATCCCGCGTACGAAAAAATCTCCCGGCGTTTCCACGAGCACCCGGAGCAGTTCGCCGATGCATTTGCGCGCGCATGGTTCAAGCTGACGCATCGCGACATGGGTCCGCTCGCGCGTTATCTCGGCCCGGAAGTGCCGGCTGAAGAACTGCTGTGGCAAGACCCGATTCCCGCGCTCGATCATGTGTTGATCGATGAGCAGGACATCGTTGCGTTGAAGGGCAAGATCCTCGCGTCTGGGTTGTCTGTGTCGGAACTGGTGTCGACCGCCTGGACGGCGGCATCGACGTTCCGCGGTTCGGACAAGCGCGGCGGCGCTAACGGTGGCCGCATTCGCCTCGCACCACAGAAGGATTGGGAAATCAACCAGCCGGCTCAGTTGGCAAAGACGCTGGAGACGCTAGAAGGAATCCAGAAGGCGTTCAACGGTGCGCAGTCCGGCGGCAAGAAAGTCTCGCTTGCCGATGTGATCGTGCTGGCCGGCAGTGCGGGCGTCGAGCAGGCCGCGAAAAACGCCGGCCACGCGGTGACGGTTCCGTTTGCACCGGGACGCATGGACGCGTCGCAGCAGCAAACCGATGTGGAAGCCTTCTCGGTGCTTGAACCGTTTGCAGACGGTTTCCGCAATTACGTGAAGGGCAAATCCACGGTATCGGTTGAGTCGCTGCTCGTCGACAAGGCGCAACTGCTGACGTTGACCGCGCCGGAACTGACCGTGCTGGTCGGCGGGCTGCGCGTGTTGAATACCAACTACGGACAGACGCAACACGGTGTCTTTACGAAGCGACCCGGGACGCTCACTAACGACTTCTTCACGAACCTGCTCGACATGAGCACGGAGTGGAAGCCGGTGTCGGATGCCAACGACGTGTTTGAAGGTCGCGATCGTGCCACGGGTGCGGTGAAATGGACGGGCACGCGGGTCGATCTGATCTTCGGTTCGAACTCACAGCTGCGGGCGTTGGCCGAGGTTTATGGAAGCTCGGATGCGCAGGAGAAGTTCGTTCGTGACTTCGTCGCGGCCTGGGACAAGGTGATGAATCTCGATCGTTTCGATCTCAGATAGTGGGCGCTGGCGATAGACCTTAGTGGTCTTTCCTGTATCGAAGTAGAACGGCTGATCGCGAGATCGGCCGTTTTTATTGGGCGGTCGTTTCTCGACATGTCGGGTATCGGGAAAGACCTTGTAAGACCGCAGGAATGGCATACACTCCGTTGCTGGAAATCTGCAAAGCATAGGAATTCCCGTGCGGCTAACGCTGCGCCGACAAAACAAGAAGAGTAGCCACGTACGAGGTGAGTCGCGGTTGTCGCCGATCGGGCACAGCCGACTTTCGGGTATCTGCCGGAGCACATGACACCGGCAGACCCGCTCCTTTCGTGGATGCCGACAACAATGTCCAGATATCCGGTTCTTGCAGTCCTTGCAGCCTTTTCTTTGGGTCTTGCTGCTTGTCACGGGGGAGGGAGTGTGACTAGCACCCCGGTGAGCACGCCGGCGCAGACCTATCTCGTCGCCGGGAATATCACCGGACTGAATCCAGGCGGCGCAGCGATCACGCTCATCAATAACGGGAAGGACACCGTCACGCTCAATGCGAACGGGGGTTTTCAGTTTCCGACGTCTCTCGCCAATGGTGCGACGTACTCCATTACGCTGGCCAGTCAGCCCGCGGGCGAGACGTGTACCGTCGCGAACGGCACTGGAACTGTCAACGCAGGTAACGTCACCTCGATTTCGGTGAGTTGCAGCGCGATCCCGGCGGCGCAGTACACGATTGGCGGCAATGTGGCGGGGCTGACTGCCGGTGCATCAGTCACGCTCAAGAATAACGGGTCGGACACGGTCACCGTGTCGGCTAACGGTTCGTTTGTCTTCCCGGTGTCGCTTGTCAATGCCGCGGCTTATGACGTGACGGTCGGCACGCAGCCTACGGGCGAGACCTGTACCGCGAGCCAGGCGCTTGGCACCGTGAACAACGCCAATGTCGCGAACGTCAGCGTGGTGTGTACGGTGAATGCGCCGAAAACCTATACCGTCGGTGGAACGGTATCCGGTCTCGGTACCGGTGCATCGGTGACGCTGCTCGACAACGGCTCGGATGCGACGACCGTTGCGGCCAACGGCGCGTTTACGTTTCCCACGGCGCTGCAAGGCGGCGCCTCCTGGAACGTGACGGTAGGGACGCAGCCTGCGGGCGAGACGTGTGTGGTTAGCAGCGCGAGCGGTACGCAGATCGCGGCCAACGTGACGGGCGTGACAGTGACATGCAGCCCGAACCCGACGTATTCGATCGGCGGGACGGTGTCGGGGTTGCGTACCGGCGCATCGGTGGCGCTTCAGGACAACGGCTCGGACACGCTGACGGTGGCGACCAACGGCAGTTTCGTTTTTGTCACGCAGTTGCTGGGTGGTGCGGCGTACAACGTGACGGTCTCTACTCAACCCGCGGGCGAAACCTGCACGGTGACGAAGGGCAGCGATACCGTCAGTGCGGCCAACGTGACGTCGGTGAGCGTGACCTGTGTGCCGGCCCAGTTCGTCTATGCAGTCGAGTCGGCCGACAAAGTCTATGGGTACTCTGTCGATCAGACGACAGGGGCGCTGACCCCTGTCGTGGGAAGCCCGTTTCCGAGAGCGGGTGATCCCAGCGGTATCGCGATTACCCCGACGGGAGCGTTCGCGTACGTCACGTTGGCAGGCAGCAACGCGGTGGCCGGGTTCGCGATCGATCCCGTCACCGGTGCATTGACCCCACTGCCCAGCGGCCCGTTTGGCACGGGTGCCGATCCGCACGCAATCGCGGTCGCTCCGTCCGGGAAATTCGTCTACCTGACCAATCTCAACAGCAACAGTGTGTCGGGCTATTCGATCAATGCCGGCACCGGGGCGCTCACCCCGATTCCGGGAGCGACGGTCACTACCGGTAATTCGCCATACTCGATCGTGGTCGATCCCAGCAGCAGGTTCGTGTACGTCGGAAACTACAACGACGCGAACGTTCAGGGTTACACGATCGACGCTACGACCGGTGCATTGACTCCGATGGCTACTACGTTTCCGGGCGGGGCTCATCCCTTTTCGATTGCGGTCAATCCTGCGGGAACCCTCGTCTATACGGCGGATGCCGACAGCGGTATTTCCGGCTGGTCGATCGATCAGACGACGGGAACACTGACGTCGATCGGTCTCGTAAGCAGTACGCGGTCCTCGACCATCCAGATCAATCCTGCCGGAACGGTGGCGTACGCTGACGGCGAACTAGGAGGGGGCGTTTATGCCTACACCATCGGCTCAGGCGGAGCACTCACGATCATTCCCGGTAGTCCCTTTACGTCGGCGAGCAGTATCGACGGCATGGCGATTTCCACGTCGGGGAAATTCCTCTATGTCTCGTCCTCTGGCGGGGGCGTGTACGGCTCCAGTATCAATACAACCACTGGCGTCGCGACCGTCATTCCGGGGAGTCCGTTTGCGGCGGCGAGCAACACGCAATCAGTCGCGATTACGCCTTGAGGGGTGCTTCGCGTGATGCACCTGTCGCGTACGTCTGTACGTAGAGGTTTGCTCTGATCGGTGGCGCGGGTAGGGGTGATCGGTCGTAGTTGGACAGCATCAAGCCGGCCGATAAACCTGCGCCACCGAACCGAGCGGAAAAGTTTTCGAGCTGACCAACGTGAGCGGTCTCGGTGCGGGCAAATCTGAGAAGATCGGCACGCCTTTGCCCAACGCAACTGGATGAACGAGCAGGGCGTATTCATCGACCAGGTTCTGCGCAATGAGGCTACGCGCGAAGGCCGCGCCTCCGAGGGCGATGATCGGCTTGCCGTCCTCAGCCTTCAGCCGGTTGATCTCGTCGGCCAGGTCGCCGCTGGCCACGTAGGCCTGTGCCCAGCTTTCCGCACCGGGTTGAAATTGTCCGGTTTGCGCCTGGGCCTCTCCGGGTTCTATGGTCGTGTCGGCCGCCTTCAGGATCGCCGGTCCCTGTTTTGAAAAGACCGCCTTGGGGATCTGGTTCATCGGCGGCGCGAACACCATGGTGGAAGTGGGCCAAAAGGTAGCCATGCTCCGAAAGGAGCTGCTGCCCATGATCAGGAGACTCGCGTTCCACAAGTTCTCCACCCTCCACGCCACCGCTTCCTCGTCACCGGTAAATACCCACTTGATGTCGCCATTGGCACCGCTGACAAAGCAGTCGAGCGATACGGACATCGTCAGGATCAACTTTCTCATTGCTTTCTCCTTGCCCTGGTGGTGTGCCGGGGATGGCCCGGCTTTCACTATCACGACGAACGGCGGGACTCGAATTCGACACGTCGTCAAAAAATTGGCATCGGTTGCGATGGGCGCACGAAATATCGCACAACGCTCACAAAATTCAACAATCGTCGGAATCCATCACCTCTATATTTCGAACGACTGTCGATTCATGCCTATAAAACAACCATTCACGAGCGGGGAGTCCTGACCCGGGAAGCGGGTTGCCAACAATGAGACCCCTATGCAAGTCACATCGAAGAAATATTCCCGCATATACGATGGAAAGCCGATGCAGGGTGCCGTTTCATCACGGAAGGCACTCTGGGTATTGATGATCTGCCTGCCCCTGTCGGCCTGTGGTGGCGACTCACCTGGCAACGTAGCGTCAGCAGCAAAAACGTCGAAGACGTCAGCGGCATACAGCAAGGGACTCGCCATACCGCCGCGCCTGCAATGGGAGGGAAACTATGGCTATTGCGGTGAAGTCTCGATGATTTCGGCGGGGCTTTACTATGGGCAATATATCTCCCAGTACGACGCACGCGCGATCGCCAGCAAAAATACGCCGCAGTACAAGGAGAACAGCCAGTTGCTGCCAGGCGTAAACGATGCGTACGCTGCCACGCAGATGCATCTCAAAGCGATCGAGTGGGATGCAGCGGCCGAGACCGACACCAACAGCTTTCTCGCGTGGGTTAAGCAGAATGTGCTGGCCGGTTACCCTGTGATCATTGCTATTTATACCAATCGGTATCTGTTTGCTGGTTCCAGCAATCCCAATGCGGGCGATCCGGAGTACGACCATGTCGTGCCTGTCACCGGTATTGCGTCGAAACATCCACTGACGCGTCCCGCCACCTACTTTGGCGATGACGTCATCACCTTCAACGACGACGGTCACTGGACCCCGAAGGGCAAACCGGGCTACGTTTTCAGTTACTCGTTCGACGACTTCCAGAAAAACCGTGCACAAGCCAATGCGCCGACAGGCTCCGTGTATTCGCTGCCCAATAACGGCACGAACTACGGCATTGCGATCACCGGTGTTATCGATCGGGACAATGAAACGGTGCCTGTTCGCTTGACTGTTAACCGCAACTACGAGAAACCCGACATCAAGCCCGGCTCCGGTCTGCGCCCGGCATCCATGCCGTTGATCCTGAAGGTGGAAGTTTCTGGTCTCAAGCCGGACGTAGCGTACAAGTTGTATCGCTACAACCGGATGGACGCCGTTCCGGATGGCGCATTCAATGCGCACGCGTCGCAAGCCGATAAACAGTGGGACATCGACATTGCTTCGGGATCGACCTATGTCGTCACCGAAGCGATTCAGTCCAGTGATGTTTCGGTTTATCGGGCGGTTGCTGCGGACGCGAAGTAGATCGGCGCGTACCATTGGACAAAGACGCCGAAGCGGTAGTGGTGTTCACAGTGTTGAACGTCGGCCGGGAAGATCCGCGGGGGAAAGACGATGGCGCGATTGATGTCTGTCAATGTTGGCCTGCCTCGCGATATTGAGTGGAAGGGCCGCACCGTTCAAAGGGAATGTGGTTATCGACGCCTAGAACTGCCATACAGGTGCCAGCCGGATGCCAGCCGGACACGATATGCGGCGTCGAGAAGAAGCGTACTGAAAACGTGAAGTGAGACTACATGGAACGGGATGGATTGATATCGGGAGCATCGTGGGAGCGTGTCGTCGGTAGCTACTTCGCCAGCGTGACTGCAGGGGCCCTAACGGTAGTTGCGGCGATCGAACTGAGCAGGATCACGAGTTTCGAGAGCGCGACGAATTTTAGTCTGCAGCACAAGGCTGTCGACCTGCTAACCATGACGGGAATCGAGTTCGTCCTGATATGGGTAATCGGGCTCGCGACTATGGCAATTCCCTGTGCGCTTCTTTCGATGATTGCACGGGCATTCGCGATTCGTTGCTGGGTCTTCTACGCGGTTGCGGGGATAGCCGTAGTGATGCTGGTGATATGGGTGAATACTGCATTTATCGACGTACCTAACCAGTACTCCAGTCCCGATGGCGATACGCCGCTTACCGTACTTCAGGAGCTACTGACGGCAGCTCGATATTTCGGGTTGGCTGGTGGCGTCGCTGGTCTTACGTTCTGGAGATTGGCTGGTCGTTACTACTGGTAACGGAGTCGCGGATCACAGGCTACGAGCGCCTTGAGAAGAAACAACGCGAAGGATCACGGTAAGCGGCTGTGCATCTTCCGCTACGCGCTCCTCCGCGCTGGTTTCAACGGCGTGACGTTGTCTTTGGGAATCGCACTGGCTATTTTCTGGCCGCCGCCTTCGGGCGTAGATTGATCATTCGTAGGGACCAGAGGGCATCGAATTCAGCTATCAAGCTTTCTCGCGTTGCACTTCGCTCACTTCGCTCGATCAACTCATCGATTGTGGCTTCGCCATCCGCGAGTTCCAGTAACGCGTGCGCGTCCTGGGAAAGCGATTGTTCTTCGGCAGTCACCATATTGACGAGGGAAAGAACCGGAACGGCGGTGGAACTGCCGGCGTAGGACTGGGCCTTCTTGAGATATATGTGGCCGGGAATTGCAACAGTGAACTCACCAAAGCGGTTTCGCCAGGTCGGCTTTCTCGCAATCAGATAGTTATCGACCACAAGGTAGTTCAGTTCGGTGGTAAAAAAACATGCGAATGCATCTTGAACGGAATCGATGATCGGTTCGGCGTTGTTGTTAAAAGAGGTATTCAACAGGACCGCAACACCCGTTTTCTCGCGGAACGCATTGATCAATTCCCAAAAACGCATATTGGTCGATTTGGAAACGGTTTGAACCCTTGCGGTCCCGTCAATATGGGTCACCGCACCAAGCCGAGGCGACGACCGCCTTGTTCGAAGCACGAACGTCATATATGGGAAATTTACCTGAGCTTTTCCCACTTCGAAATATTCCGCCACGTACTCTTCCAGCACGGAAGGTGCGAACGGACGATACGCCTCTCGTTTCTTGACTATGGCATTGATAATCCGTTTGTTCTCTTCCGGGCGGGGATCGGCCAGAATACTTCTATTACCCAAAGAACGTGGACCGAATTCCGAGCGCCCCTGAACCCATCCGATCACCGCTCCATCAGCGATCAGGGACGCAACTTCTTTCGAGCGATCGGTAAGCTCGACAACATCGGCAAATGCACTCCAAAGCGAAACCTCATTCTTGATTTCTTCGTGAGGTCCAATATCCTTTCCTAGAAAAACATGCGGCAAAATCGTTTGTCTGCTTTCCGTCCGAGAATTTCGATCGATTTCGAGGGCAGCTCCCAGCGCGCAACCCGCATCGTGCGCGGCCGGTTGTACGAAGATCTCGTCAAACATTCCCTCATATAACAACTTCCCATTCATGCTGCAGTTATGCGCCACGCCGCCTGCGAGAGCGAGATTTCGCATCCCGGTGTGCTGCTGGAAGTGGCGGGCTATATGAAGGCCGATAGTCTCGAGTACATCCTGCAACGCAGCGGCAATGTCTTTGTGCTCTTGCGTAAAGGCTTCACCTTTCTGCCGCGGCGCCGCGCCCGGACCTAGCGCCTCGAGAATTGCATGGGGGATTTCAAAGAAATTAAGGTCGTACTCGCCATCCGGCTTCAGGGAATAAAATTGATCGAATATTGGTTTGAAGCGATCTGGATTTCCGTACGGCGCAAGACCCATCACCTTATATTCATCGAACATTCTATAACCAAGCAACTTGATGACATGATCGTAGAAGAGTCCAAGCGATTGGGATCGTGAATAGCTGTGAATCTTTTGCAGCTGACGGTCGTTGCTTAAATACACGGTCCCCGAATCATAATTTCCGAATCCGTCTAATGTTATGATCAGGCCTGTATCGAACGTCGACATCGCAAGCGCGCTGACAGCATGACACTGGTGATGATCCACAAAATGTATTTTATCGCTGTCGATATCAACATCGAGATCCGCACTCAGATTGTCACGGAAAAATGCCCTTATTGATTTCATGGGCGGCAATTTTCCGTTGTGCAAATACATGTCTCTTATAATGAAATCGGTGAATGATTCATCGTTATAATATGCAAATGCATCGACATCGGAAGCGCGCACTCCGTGGATATCCAGACAGGCACGTATCGCCTGCGAAGAGCGTTTGTTGGAATGCTTGATGCGATCCAGTCGCTCCTGTTCTATGGCCGCGACTACCACTCCGTCTTCTACAAGAACAGCCGCCGAGTCGTGCCCCAGTTGAGTATCATGCGGATACATCACATCATGGACGTTATTTATTCCACCACTAAACCCGATTGTGAGCATTTTATAATCCCGCACTCTGAAGTTTAAATAGCAATCAAGACGAACCGCCCCCGATCTGGCGGAGGCTCGAATGGAGCCATGAATAAATCGAACAAGTTTTCTGCTGAAGTTCGCGAACGGGCCATACGCGTAGTGCAAGAGCTTTGCGGCGAGCATCCCTAACAGGGCAAGACTGACCGGCCGAACCAGCTCCGGGTTTCAGATTTCACCTACGTTTCGACGTGGCGGGACGGGCGCTATGTCGCGTTCGCGATCGACATCTTCGTCCTGCGCATGGTCGGCTGGCGCGTGAGTTCATCGATGACCACAGACGTCGTCCCAGATGCACGCTTTACAACACCACAACGGAAGTACGTTGATCCAACACTCCGATAGGAGACCTCAATACATCAATACAACGAACGACTAGCCGCGGCCGGCATCAAGCCATCCGTCGGTAACAACTGGGGCAATGCACTGGCCTGGGCGATCAATGGCCTGTACAAGGCCGAACTGATTTATCCGCACGCTCCACGGAAAATTCGAAATTCACGGAGCGGTTCAATGCTCAAGAATCCTACAGTTGCCCCTAGACAGCGTCAACGATCCAAATTGCAACTTTCGCCGACCTGTCGTGTGATTCGGGTACAAATATCAACTCGACGTTTGCGAGCGCGATCGTGGTGTTCCTGAACGTTTTCGACCGGGCAGGGCGCCGGTGCAAGACTTGACGTTGTGATGGTGCTGGTCGAACCACGGGTGATCGCTGCCATCTATCTGGACCAGTTCGCCCCGGCGCGCGCGCCGTACCCGCGGCGGGTAGATCTTCGGTGGACGTTGCCGGCGTGGGATCCATAAGCCGGCATCCGTCATCAGATGCCGCACGGTTTCCTTCGACAACGTGATCCCACTGGGTAAACCCCGCCTATGTGAGCGGCAGGGCGGGCTAGTGCCAGATGAGGAATGCGTAAGCGCAGGTAGCGAGGGCGGCGGCCGTGATGATGATGAGGCCGGTTGCGGTCCATCCAGCTTCATAGGCTGTCTTGCCGGATAGCCAGGCCGCGATGATGGGCACACCATAGATGATGGGTTTGTACATGGTGTGGCGCTCTCCCTGTGTGTGTCGCTGGTTATGTGACGCGCGGCGCGATTTTAACGGTCTGAGAAATTCGGATGCGGCGCGATCGGAAGAATGGTCTACAAAAGCGAACTAACCGGGGGTGATTTGTGCCTGCATGAAAGGAGGGGGCATGCATCGTGGTAATGGATCAGTGGACCGGCGATACCACCAAGCCGACCATTTCGTCGCGAAGAATATGTCCGAAGGGAAAACTCGAAAACGGAACCTACGTTGACCCAAGTAATAATGCTGACGCGTACTTCATAGTCGAGTAAGGGGGAACGGCGTGAATGGTAGATCGGTTCAGGTGAAATTGCTGGCTTTGACCGTCCTCGCGGCGTCTGTGCCTGCAGCTCGTGCTTATGAATTAGTCTGTCCGGCGATGGTTTCGGCTGTAGCTGATGTCAAGGGTGCTCCGGACGGTTGGTCTGTGTCGCAGCGTGCTGACGGGCTTTGGGTTGATGGCTTGATCGTAACGGACGGACCGCCGGCTGACAGGGGGGATTTGCAGCCCGAAGAGGGCAAGAGAGGCGCGGTGACCTGGGACTTATCCGGCGATCATGGTAGGCAGTCGTACTGGGCGTCGTGCAGCTACGGGAAATGGTTGGTGCTTCTGTCGAAGAAACTTCCAGATGGGATTTCGCGGTGTTCTAGCGGACCGTTAAAGGTTGACTCATCGAACAATCCGGTGATGCGCCTGGAGTGCAAGTGATTGTGAGTGTGCTTGTAGATGAGATGGCCCCGCGATGCGGGGCTTTTTCATTGGTGGTTATGCAACGATGCCCCGGCGCGAGTCAATGCTGCGCCGCGTTTAGAAGTATCTATATCTGTTTTCGAAGCTCACCCGTCGTGATGCGTGCGAACGCTGCGTCGCAACGCTTGCAGCTGTAGTGTTCTTCAAGGACGCGATGGTTGTTCGTGTCCCTGCCAGCATTTGTGAGATGTTTGTGTGCGTCGGTCGTCGCTGGTCGACCATGAAGGTCGGCACAGTCAGGGCAGGGTTGAATCCAGAGATCCACTGGACAGCTGCGAGATCTTACGCCGGTTGTGCCAAACGACGGGTTCCGTTCGGGTAGTGTTCTGGTTTTGCGGAAAAACCGGCAGGAAAATCAATCATGAAATATCGCATCGTCGTCGTGCTCGCTGCTCTCGTGATGGGGGCATGTTCGTCGCCTCCCCAGGCAACGATTCAGGATGTAGCTCAGAGTCGTCCGGAACAGAAGCTACAGGTAGCCAGTAAACAGACATGGGTGCACCCTGACGGTCGCAAATGTATTGTAAATCGAGCGATGTACCCGACTGCGTCGCAGCATGCGGGTGAGCAGGGAGTTGTTAAGGTGAGAATCTCCCTGGATCCGATGGGCATCGTTGAGGAACTCAAGATCGTTCGGAGCAGTGGATACCCTCTTCTTGACCAGGCCGCGATGGCCGAATTCACAGGCATGACGTGCGATCCCTTGATGGTTGATGGGAAACCGTCTCGCGAGTCCTACACCATACCGGTCGCGTTTGCGCTTCATGGCGGCCCAGGGCATACCTCGCAATGATGAAAACGCGGGCAGTTTCCTCCGGTAACCATGGGACGTTGATGCGAAAACTCTGCGTATTCCTTGCTCTTCTCACGATCGCGTCGGAAGCGCTCGCCGTCTCCAGCGAGACTGTTCTTTACGGGTTGGGATATGGCTATTTTGTCGAGTCGCCTCGCGCTCGATTCGGAATGGGGCGTCTAGAAGATATTCGGACGACGCAGGTACGCGGTGCGGTGGAATGTTTTGAGCGACCTGCAGCGGAAGCGTTGATTCAGTACGTCGAGGGCTTGCCAGGGGACGTGCTGAGTAAGCAGTCGCGCTCTATCCCGGCTAGGTGGCTACGATTGCCCTGCTCGCTGTCTCCGGGATACAGCGACGGAAGTTCACCCGTGGAGATCCCCGCACTTGAGTTTTAGCGTCTAGCGTCAGGAGTGTCCGGCACGTGATCGGAGCGAAAGATGGCTGCGGTGCGTCTGCGAAGTACGGGCGGTTATCGCGCGGCTCAGCGCGGCCCGCCGGACCGAGTAGCGGGTAGTAACGCGGGCAAGGAAACGAAGGCATTGCGGCTCGGCGGGCAACCCCTCACTACAAAGCCGCTGTTGTAGGGCGTTGGTGAACCGCTGTGGCTTGTGAGTGAGGCGCGCGGGCGCCATGCCGCAAGCGAGCCCGTGGGCCGCAGCGGCAGGGCGCGCGAAGCGCGCCCCTAAACTTGTACCTCTAACACTTAACGGACACGGCCTTTCCACGGTCGTTTGCACATGCAATAGCAGTGGTTAAAGTTCATTCGTCAGCTACGATGTGTTCCTGCTCATTCACCGCAGGACGCGATCATATGAGATTGGCTCACGTCACGCTTGTCGTCGCCTTTACGCTCGCCAGCCTCGCAACCGGAGCCCAAACAACCACGGAGATCCGTCCTTCTCAGCAAGACCTTGATCGTATGGCGGTCCTCGGCCGAATGAAATTACTACCGCCGCCGGCTACGGGGCAGCAAGTCACGCCGCAGGAAGTCGTGCCCCAAGACGACAGACTCCGGGAGGCCACGCAGCAAGCCGCGCGCGACGCTGCCGCAAAATACAGACAGTGGCAGACATACTGCGACGCAATTCGCAATCCGCCTGATCCATCGTTAGTTCGAATTGAACCGCAATGCACTTCGCATGGCTTTTGATCCGTGCAGCGTTTCTAGGGAAGGTCTGCAGAACTCGTTTTCTGAGTGCCGATCGTTTTGCTGATTAAATCCCATGCGTGATTAGAGTCTGCTGGCATGGGCGTCGCGGCTGCTGAACCGTTCCGGTCCCCGGCTGCGGAGGCTGTGGGCCTCAGCAACCGGCCGTTTCAGATCTTATGCAAAGCCTTGCGCGCCATCCACAGGTTGGCCAGCGCAAACAGCGTCGTGATCTGGGCCGTGTTCTTCATCAACCCACGGTACCGTGTTTTTGTGTAGCCAAACTGCAGCTTGAGGACACGGAACGGATGTTCAACCTTGGCGCGGATTCCAGCCTTCAGACGTTCGATC